>NZ_CAXYKF010000012.1:0-205708 GCF_964278005.1 uncultured Xanthomonas sp. | reverse complement strand
GGTCGTTGCCTGCGACCACCGCCAAACCCTTGCCGGCGTCGAGCTTGGCGGCGGTCAGGTTGACGTCGTGGCCGGCGCTGAGCACCAGGTTGCCGCCGGCGGTGAGCGCCTGCTGGTCGATGTCCTGTGTGGTCGTGGTGGTGACGACCTTGGTCTTGCCCTGCCGGGTCTGGTCGGTGACGGTGTGGCTGTCGCCCAGCACCGACGTGACATTGAGATCGTGTCCGGCCGCGGCGATCAGGTTGCCATCGGCCTTCACTTGGGCCTGGCGGATGGTGAGGTCGTTGCCGGCGGCCAGTTGCAGGCTGCCGCCGGTGGCGATGCTGGTGCGCACCGTGGCCTTGCCGTTGGCGTCGGCGACCGGGGTCAGCGACAGGTCGTGGCCGGCCTGCAACGCAGCGTTGCCGCCGGCGGCGATCGCCACCCCGTGCAATTGCAGGTCGTTGCCGGCCTGCAGGGACAGGTTGTTGCCGACGGTCAGGCTGGTGCCATCGCCGCCGCGCACCAGGCCGGACTCATCGCGTAGCGCGGTCGGCTGCAGCGTGAGGTTGTTGCCCGCCTGCAGCGCCGCGCTGTTGCCGGCCTGCACGGTGGTGCCGGTGAGGCTGAGGTCGCGACCGGCCTGCAGCAGCAGGTTGTTGCTGGCGGTGATGCCCGAACGCAGGTCGCCGCCGGCGAGGGCGTCGCGGGTGGTGCTGGTCAGGTCGCGGCCGGCACCGAGCAGCACGTCGCGGCCGGCGATCTGGCCGCCGAGGTTGAGCAGGTCCTGCTTGGCCTGCAACGCCACGGTACCGCCGGACACGATACGGCCCTGGTTGAGCAGGTTACCGGCGGTGGCGCTGACATTGGCGCCACTGATGGTGCCGCTGTTGCTCAGGCCGGCCGCGGCATTGAGCACGGTGTCGCCATTGCCGCCGGCCAGTAGCGCACCGTCGCTGCGCAGGGTCAGCGCGGTCTTCGACGACAGGTACACCACCGGCACCAGCACCTTCTGACCCTGGTACTCCTGTTCCACCATCCACACGATGTCGTGGGTCAGCGCGGCGACCTGGTCGGCGGTCAGCGCCACGCCCACGCTCAGGTGCAGGGTGCCGGCCTCGGCGACGCCGCCATCGAGCAGTGCGCGGTACTGGGCCACGCCGTCGGCGTAGTTGCCCAGGTAGCGGCGGCCGGTGAGCTGGGTGATCTGGTCCAGCACCAGCCGCTGCTCGTAGAAACCATCGCCGAGGCGGGTCTGGGTCCACTGCGGATCCACGCCGAGCTTGTCGAGCAGGTAATCGCTGCTGATGAAATTGTTGTAGTCGACGAAGCGCGGATCGGTCTCGATCAGGTAGCGGCGGCCGGGGGCGCTGGTGTTGGCCTTGACCCCGCCCAGGCCGTTGGCGGCGCGACCCAGCGTGTTGACGCTGGCGCCGTTGCTGCCGACCAGGCGGTACAGCCCGCCCATCGGCAGCACGATGTTGCCCAGCGGCGCGCCGACGCCGCCGACCACCTGCGGCACCTGGCCGGTGCCCGGATCGATCTGCTGGTACTGGCCCGGCACGGTGCCGGCGGTCAACACCGCCTGCGCGGTGCCGGCCTGGACCTGGCTGCGGCTGCCGCTGCTGGCGCCGCCGAGTTGGGCCTGCACGCCGCTGGCCTGGACCTGGGACGCAGTGGCGCTGCTGCCACCGACCAGGGTGGCCTGGCCGTCGTCGATGCGGATGGCACCCAGGCTGGCGGTGGCGATATGGTTGCCCACGTTGGCCTTGGTCGGGGTCGCAGCGGTCTGCGCCTGCACGGCGATACCGCCGGCGCCGTCGGCGCTCATCGTGCCGTACCGGTTCAGGGCCCCGCCCTGGGTGGCGTTGAAGGACGCGCCGCCGATGCTGCGGCCGTCGCTGCCGACCGCGCCGTTGCTGATGGTGGCGCCGCTGATCGCCACGCCCTGACCACCGGTCATGTTGGCGGCGAGGGCGATGTAGCTGGAGTCGACGGTGGTGCTGGATAGTTCCACCTGCGTCTCGTCGTACCCGCAGATCGGTTTTTTGCCCTTGTTGATTCCCGATACAGGCGTTCCCGCACAGTCGTCGATGTAGGCAGTGACCTTGTGCTCCACATCGCGCTGAACAACCTGCTGCTTCAGCGCCAGCGCCTGGTTCGCCACGGACTCGTTGCCAGTGACCATGCCGTCGTAAAGACCTGCGACACCGCGCTGGTTGACCATCAGCGCGCCAGCAGCAGCAATCGTCGATGCATTGTTGGTCACGCTGCCGGACAGGGCGATGTTGCCACCGGCCGCGATGCGCCCTTCGGCGCTAGCCGCGATCAGGCGTTCGCGCTGCTCAACAGAATAGCTGCGGAATACGCCTGGCGCCTCGCCACGATACGGGTAATAGATGTAGTACGGGACCTTGGGATAGACGATGCTTCCGCTGTCGATCCGCTCGCTCGGCATCGCTGCATTAGCCGCTGCTTTGTCCGCATCCGACAGCGGGCCGGTCTGGGTATTCAGCACCCTTCGCCGATTGTTGATCTGGTTCGCCGCAATCAGGATGCTGCCATCGGCCTCGATGCTGCCGGAGACGTTGTCCAGCGTGCCGGTGCGCGCGGTGAGCGTGCCGTTGCCGTCGCGCGCGGCGCCGATGGCGATGTTGCCGAGGCTGAAGATGCGCGCATCGCGGTTGACCAACTGGTCGCGCACCAGCAGGGTCATGCCGCTGGTGGCGCCGATCAGCGCGCTGCCGTAGGCGGCGTTGTCGGTGGCGCCGCCCAGGTCGGCGCCGTTGACCAGGGTGCCGGTGTCCACCAGCACGTTGCCGCCGACCAGGCTGCCGGTATTGGACACCGACCCGGCAGTGACCTGCAGGTTGCCGCTGGCGGAGAGGTCGCCGGCGTTGCTGACGCTGCCGCCGGTGTTCAACTGCACGTTGCCCGAGCGCATGCTGGCGCCGGCCACGTTGTTGATGCTGCTGGCATTGATGCCCAGGCTGCGCCCGGCCTGCAGCGTCGAGGCGTTGACGAAGTTGCCGCCCACCGCCAGGCGGAAGTCGCCGTTGCTGGTGATGTCGGCACCGGCGCGATGGGTGTAATCGCTGCGGATGGTCAGGTCGAGCAGGTTCTGGCCGAGGATGCTGCCGCCGCCGTCGAAGCCGACGGTGTCGATGACCACGTCGCCCGCGCCGCCGGCGCTGCTGCCGGCGCCGATCTGCCCGCCGCTGTTGCTCAGGCTCTGCAGATTCAGGCGCACCGCCTGTTCGGCCTTGATCCTGCCGTTGCGGTTGTCGAGCGTGGCGCCGCTCCGCTGCAACAGCATGCTGCCGCCGGCGTAGACGCTGCCGCCCTGGTTGTCGAGCGCATTGGTGTTGGCGATCAGGTCGCCGCCGGCGACCAGTTGCCCGCTGCCGTTGGCGATGCTGGCGGCGTCGAGCACGACGCTGCCGCGCCCGCCCAGGCTGCCGCCGACGTTGCGCAACTCGCCGCCGGTGGTGAGCCGGGTCAGGCCGCCGCCGTTGTTGACGACGCTGCCCTGGCTGTTGTCGATGCGGCCGCCGGACAGGGTCATGGCGTTGCCGCTGTCGAGCTGGCCGCCGCTGTTGAGCAGCGCGCCGGTGACCGCGACGCTGAGGTCGCGAGCGGCGCCGATGCGGCCGCTCTGGTGGTTGTCGAGCTGGCCGCGCGCGGTCAGCGCCAGGTCGCGCCCGGCCTGCAGGGTCCCGGCGCTGTTGCTCGCGTTCTCCGCGTTCAGCGTCAGATCGGTGCTGGCGCCGATCACGCCCGCGTCGTTGTTCAACGTATGCGCCAGATCCACGCGCAGGTCGCCACCCGCACCACCGCTGCTCAGCGCCTGCATGGTGCCGCCGCGGTTTTCGAGGCTGTCGGCGCGCAGCACCAGGCTGCCGCCGGTGGCCTGCACCACGCCGAGGCGGTTGTCGAGCGCGCCGCTGCCCAGTTGCACATTCAAGCCGCGTCCGGACACGCTGCCGCCGATATTGCCCAGGCCGGCCGCGGTGACGCTGGCATCGCCGGCCGCGGCGATGGCGCCGCCCTGGTTGTCCAGCGTGTTGCCGGTACTGAGCTGCAGCTGGCCCTGGGTGAGGATGCGCCCGCCGGCATTGCCGAGGGCGCCGCTGCTGCTGACCATCAGCGTGCCGCCACCGGCGTGTTCGATGCGCCCTTGTGCGTTGTTGATCGACGCCGCGCCCAGCTGCAGGTCGCTGCCGTTGCTGACCAGGCGGCCGCCGCCGTTGTCGAACGCGCCGGTGACCGCGATGCGGGTGGTGCCGCTGCCGCTCTGCACCAGGCTGCCGCTGCCGTTGCGCAGCGTCGCCGCGCCCAGGTCAAGGCCCGCCGCCTGCAGCGTGCCGCCGACGCCGTTGAGCGCGCTGTTATCCAGCGCGCCACCCGCGCGCACGGTGAGCAGGCCGCCGGCGAGCAGGTCGGCGCCGCGGTGGTCCACGTCGCCGCTTGCGGTCAGCGTGGCGTTGCCGCCGACGCGGGCGGTGCTGCCGGCCAGCGCGAGTTGCGTGGCATCGGCGGCGAGGTTGCCGGCGGCGATCAGGCGGCCGCTGGCGCTGAGCGTGCCATCGGCATGCAGGGTCAGCGCGCCACTGTTGCCGAGGCTGCCATCGGCGCGCACGCCGGCCGCGGCCACGCCGCCGATGGCGACATCCCCGCCGCTCAGGCGCAGATTGCCGCTGGACAGGGTCTGCCCGGCGTTGTCGATACGCTGGCCCTGCAGCGCGATGTCCGCACCGCTGACGGTGCCGTGCTGGAGCACGCTGGCGTCGCTACCGAGCAGGACCTGGTTGGCGTTGAGGGTGCCGGCCACGGTCAGGTCGCCGTGCGCCTGCAGTTGCAGCGTGGTCGCCGCGCTCAAGGCGCCACTCTGGTTGAGCGCGCCGCCGGCCTGCGCGCTGAACCCGCCGGCCGAGGCCAGGGTGCCGCCCAGGTTCAGGTCGCCCTGGCTGACCAGGGCCACGTCGCCGGTTTCGCTGCCGAGCTGGCCGCTGCTGGCGACGCTGGCTGCCTGCACGCGCAGGGCGCTGCCGGCGATCAGGTCGCCGCGATTGTCGACCGCACCGTTGGCGGTCAGCGCCAGGCGCTGCACGCCGTAGCTGCGCCCGGTCTGCTGCAGCGAACCGACGTCCAGCTGCAGGCGCTGGCGCGCACGCAGCGCGCCGGCGTTGCTGAGCAGGCCGCTCACGGTGAAGGTGGCGTTGCCCAGGGCGGCGAGCGTGCCGCTGCCGCTGTTGGTGGCACTGGCGGCGGTGAGGCTCAGGTCGCTGCCGGCGACCACCTGAGCGGCGTTGGTGAGCGCGCCGGTGGCACGCAGGTCGATGGTCGATGCGGCCTGCACCAGGCCGCCGAGAGCGAGATCGCCGGTGCTGGTCATCGCCAGCGTGGTGCCGGCGTCGACGGTGCCCTGGCTGTCGATGGCCGCGCCGTTCAATTGCAGCGCGCCGGCACTGTGCAGCACGCTCTGGCTGCCGCTGCGCAGGGTGCCGCCGGCCTGCAGGGTGGCACTCTGGCCGGCGCTGACGGTGCCGTTCACCTGCAGATCGCGCTGCGCCTGCGCTTGCAGTCCCTGGGTCGTGGCGAGCTGGCCGCCAAGGGTCAGGTCGCGCCCCGCACGCAGGTCCAGCGCCTGCGCGCTGAGCGTGCCGGTCTGCAGCAGATCGCCCTGCGCCTGCGCGCTGAGTGCGGTGGCGGCGGCGACGGTGCCGCCCAATGTCAGATCACCCTGGCTGGTCAGCGTCACCTGGCCGCTCTGGCTGCCGAGCTGGCCTGTGCTGGCGATGCGCGCGGCGTCGAGCTGCAGGTCGCGCTTGGCGATCAGCTCGCCCTGGCTGTCGATGGCGCCGCTGGCGCGCAGGCTCAGCGTGTCGCCGGCGTAGGCCTGGCCGCTGTGCTGCAGGTCGCCGACCTGCAGGGTCATGGCCTGGCCGGACTGCAAGGTGCCGGCGTTGGCGAGGGTGCCGGCGGTGGTCAGGGCCAGCGCGCCCTTCGCGGCGAGGCTGCCGCCTTGGGCATTGGCGATGCCGGTGGCGGCGACGCTGAGGTCGCGGCCGGCCAGCACCTGCGCGGCATTGGTCAGTTGGGTGCCTGCGGCGAGCGCGACATCGCGCCCGGCCTGGGCGACGCCGGCCACGGTTAGGGCGCCATCGCTGCGCAAGGCCAGATCGGTGGCGGCGTCGAGCGTGCCGCGGCTGTCGAGGCTGCCGCCTTGCAGGGTGATGGCACCGGCCGCGCTCTGCAGCACCGCCGCGTTGCCGGTGGTCACGCTCGCACCCTGCAGTTGCAGGTCGCCGGTGGCCAATGCCTGGCCATCGACGCTGAGCGCGCGCTGCGCCTGCAGCGTCGCGCCGGTGGCGCTCTGCAACCCACCGGCGACGCCGACATCGCGCCCGTTCAGGGCGATCGCGCGCGCCTTGGCCACGCCGTCCAGGCGCAGGTCGCCCAGCGCAGTGGCGTTCAAGGCCTGCGCGGCGATCACGCTGCCGCCCAGCTGCAGGTCGCCCTGGCTGGTGAGCGTGACCTGGCCGTTCTGGCTGCCGAGCTGGCCGCTGTTGCTGAGGCTGCCCACGTCCACCAGCAGGTCGCCGCCGGCGATCACGTTGCCGCGGTTGTCCATCGCGCCGCTGCTGCGCAGCGTCAGCGCCTGGCCGGTGGACAGCGTGCCGCTGTGCTGCACGCTGCCCGCCTGCAGTTGCAGCGATTGCTCGCCGCGCAGCAGGCCGGCGTTGTCGAGCAATCCAGCGACGTGCAGATCCAGCCCGCGGCCGGCGGCCAGCGTGCCGGCGGCGCGGTTGACCGCGCTGCCCGCCTGCACCTGCAGATCGCGCCCGGCCACCACGCGGGCGCTGTTGTCGAACGCGCCGGCGGCGGTCAGCCGCACGTCGTTGCCGCCCTGGGCGATGCCGGCCAGGTGCAACGCGTCCTGGCTGTGCAGGGTCAGGTCGGTGCCGGCGTCGAGCGCGCCCTGGCTGTCGATGCTGCCGCCGTCCACGGCGATGGCCGCGGTGCTCTGCAGCACCGCGGCGCTGCCGGTGCCGACGCTGGCGCCGCGCAGCTGCACGTTGCCGCCGGCCAGCGCCTGCCCGTCCAGTTGCAGCGCGCGCAGCGCCTGCGCCTGCAGGGTCGACGCACTTTGCACCGTGCCGGCCATGCTCAAATCGCGCCCCGCCTCCAGCTGCACGGACTGCGCCTTGCTGATGCCGCCGTGCAGCAGATCGCCCGCCGCCTGCAGGCGCAGCGCGGTGCCGGCGATCTGGGTGCCGGTCACTTGCAGATCGCCGGCGCTGACGACGCCGAGCTGTCCATCCTGGCTGCCGAGCTGGCCGCTGCTGGCCACGCTGGCGGCGCTGATCGCCACATCGTGCTTGCCGATCAAGTCACCGCTGTTGGTCAGTGCGGTGGCCGCCTGCACGGTCAAGGTATCGCCGGCATAGGTGCGGCCACTCTGTTGCAGGCTGCCCACGGTCAAGCTCGCGGCCTGGCCGGCCTGCACCAGGCCGGCATTGTCGAAGCTGCCCTGCACGTTGGCGTCGAGCGCTCCCTGGGCGAGCCACTGGCCTTGCGCCTGGTTGTTGGCGCTGGCGGCGGTGAGTTGCAGCGCACGCCCGGCGAACACCTTGGCCTGGTTGTCCAGGGTGCCATCGGCCAGCACCGCGACGTCGCGCCCGGCCTGGGCGAGACCGGCCAGCTGCATGTCGCCCGTGCTGTGCAGGCGCAGATCGGTGCCCGCATCCAGTGTGCCCTGGCTGTCCAGCGCGGCGGTGTCCACCTGCAGGGTGGTGGCGCTCTGCAGGATGGCGCCGCTGCCCAGCGCGACGCTGGCGGCGTTGACGCCGACCGCGCCGCTCGCGCTGGCCTGGCCGTCCACGCGCAGCGCACGTTGTGCCTGCAGTTGCAGGGTGTCGGTGCTCTGCACCGTGCCGGCCACGCCCAGGCTGCCCGCGGCAGCGAGCTGCACGCCGGCCGCACGCAGGCTGCCGCGCTGCTGCAGATCGCCGAGCGCCTGCGCGTTCAAGGCGACGGCGGCCACGACCACGCCGTCGAGTTGCATGTCGCCGCGGCTGTTCAGCACGACCTGGCCGCGCTGGCTGCCGAGCTGGCCGCTGCTGGCGAGACTGCCCACATCGAGCTGCACGGCGTCACCGCCGACCAGATCGCCCTGGTTGGCGACGGCGCCATCGACGGTCAGCGTCAGCGTCGTGCCGGCATTGGCCGAGCCGGTCTGCGCGAGGCTGCCGGCGCGCAGGCCGAGCGCACCACCGGCGTACAGGTGGCCGTCGTTGGACAGCACGGTCGCACTGCTCAGGCTGGCATCGCCCAGGGCCGACAGGCTGGCGCCAGCGGCGTTGCTCAGGCTGACGGCGTTGGCGCTGAGCGCGCCGCCGGCCACCACCTGGGCCTGGTTCTGCAGCGCCCCGGCGCTGCTCAGCGCGAGGTCGCCACGCGACTGCACGGTGCCGGCCAGCGACAGGTCGCCGGCGCTGCGCAGCGCCAGGGTGGTGCCGGCATCGAGCACGCCGGCCTGGGCGATGCTGGCGCCATCCAGCGCCAGTGCGCCGCCGCTCTGCACCTGCCCACTCTGCAGCAATGCGCCCTGCGCATGCAGCGTGGCATTGCCGCCGGCCGCCAGGGTGGCGCTGCTGCGCAACTGGCCATCGGCGCTCAACTGCAGATCGCCATCGGTGCGGACCACACCGTCCAGCGTGGCGTCGCCGGCCGCCCGCAGTTGCGCGCTGCCCGCGCCCAGGGTGCCCGATTGCAGCAAGGCGCCGCCGGCCTGCGCGGTCAGCGCGCCCTTTGCCGCCACCTGCCCGGCCAGGGCCAGGTCGCCGCGACTGCGCAGGGCGACATTGCCGCCCTGGCTGCCGAGTTCGCCGCTGCTGCGCAGCTGCGCCGCGTCCACGCTCAGCGCCGCGCCGGCCACCAGGCTGCCGCTGTTGTTCAGCGCCGCCGTGCTGGCGAGCGTGGCGTTGCGCCCGGCGTAGCTGCCGCCGGAGTTGCCGACGCTGGCCGCGTCGATGCGCAGGTCGCGGCCGGCATACAACGTGCCGGCGTTGTCCAGTGCGCCCGGCGTCGCCAGCGCGATGTCGCCGCCGGCCGAGACCACCGCACCGGCCGCATTGCCGATCGCTGCCGCGCCCAGGTCCAGGCGCCCGCCGGCGCTGAGCTGGCCGAGCGTGTCCAGGCGTCCGCCGGCCTGCACACTCGCGTCCTGCCAGGACTGCGCGAGGCCGGACAGGCGCATGTCGGCGTCGCTGCGCAGGCGCAGGCCCACACCGGCGTCGAGCACGCCGGCGGCATCGATCCGCGCCGCCTGCACCGCCAGGCTGCCGGCGCTCTGCACGGTGCCGCCGCGCTGCAGCCAGGCCGCGCCGGCCTGCAACTGCGCCGCGCCACCGGCGTAGGCGCTACCGCTGCTGCGCAACTCGCCGCTGGCACTCAGCGCCAGATCGCCGCCGCTGTAGAGGCTGCCGCCGGCGTCCAGCTCCGAGCCGAACAAGCTGATGGCGCCGGCGCTGCTGCGCCCGCTGTGGGCCAGCGCGCCGCTGGCGGCGGCGTCGAGCAGGCCATGGGCGATGGTGTCGCCGCTCAGCGCCAGTTGCGCGGCGCGCAGGCGCACGCCGGCCTGCTGCGAGCCGAGGACGCCTTGCTGGCTCAGCGCGCCGGCCGCGCGCAGGTCGACGTCGTCGCGGGCCACCGCGGTGCCGGCCAGGCTGAGCTGGCCGGCGCTGTCGATCTGCAGGCTGCCGCTCTGCGCGGACAGGGTGCCGCGGCTGACCACGCCCACGCCGGCCTCGGTGGCGATCAGGCGGATGCGGTCGGCGTACATGCCGCCCAGGTACGCCACGTCGATGCCGATCGCCGGCGGTGCGCCGTCGCTGCCCGGCAGCACCTCCAGCAGCATGCCGTCGTAGCCGATACGCTGCGCACCGGCGCTGGCCAGCAGATCCTTGGCCCACACCGAACCGCCCACGCTCAACTGCCGCGACAGCAGATCCAGGCGGTCCACGTTGTACGCGTCCAGGCCGTTGCTGCCGATGCTCAGCGCACCGCCGGTGATGGAAAACCCGTTCAAGGCGCCGTCGGCGCCGAGCAGCGGGGTGCCGGTGGCCAGGGTGACGCGCGAGGTGTTGAGGAAGCCGCAGCCGTCGCAGACGATGCCGTTGGGATTGGCGATCACCAACTGCGCCTTGGCCCCGGCGATCTCGGTATAGCCCTGCAGGCGGCTGGTGGTGGAGGTGACTTCGTTGAGGATCAGCGTGGCCGCGCCGCTGTTCTTCAGATTGTCGTTGCCGGCGATGTAGCCGCCGAGTTCGGTCTTGGAGATCTGCGCGCTGTTGTTGAGGATCAGGCCGTTGCTGCCGACGTCGAAGCGCGAATAGCGGTTGTGCGAGACGCCGCGCGCGTTGGGGGCGACGATGTCGACCACCGGCACGCCGTTGGCGGCGGCCTGCTGGCCGGGCTGGCGCCCGTCCGGATTGGCGACCGGTGCGACCTGCGCGTACAGCGGCAGCGAGGTCCAGGTGACGGTGCAGCACAACAATGCGGCCAGGCCGCGCTTGAGCGGCTCGAGCAGGCGGTGGCGGCGGTCGTCGGTACGGTCCATGTGCATCGTCGTGTCTCTCGTGCCGCCACTGGCGGCAAAACCCATCGCATCCCCTGCCGCCGGCCGGCGGCAGGCCGTGTCAGAACTGGTAGATCAGGCGTACGCCGTAGGCCGGCTGCGCGCTGTGGAAGTCGCGCGGTGCGTGCAGGTCCCAGCCGGCGAAGCCATCCCAACTGAGCCCGCCGTGCGCGCCGCGCACGCCGACGAAGCCGCCGACCAGGCTGCGCCCGGCTTGCGCGGCGGCGCTGGGTCCGGCGATGCGACCGGCATCCACGCCCAGGTACGGGGTGATGCCCAGGCGCTGCACCGGCAGGTTGAGGCTGTTGCGCCAGTACGCGCCGCGCTCGGCGCCGAGGGTGCGTTCGCCGTCGAAGCCGCGCACGCTGTAGCGCCCACCCAGGGTGATGAATTCCGAACCCAGCAGCAGGTGCGGGGAGGTCTGCGCATGCAGGCTGCTGTCCCAGCTCATCGCCACCGGGCCCAGCGCGAACGGCAGACCGGCGCTGACATCCAGGGTGGTGACGCCGTAGCGGTAGCCGGGGAAGCCCACCGCCGGGTCGTAGCCGGTCCATTGCCCGTCGAACCACGGGGTACCGCGGCGGTGCCCAAGGCGTGTGTCCAGCTGCAGCTTGCCCAGGTAGTGGCGATGGCTGAGGTAGAGCTCGGCGCTGGTGGTGTGGCGGCGCTGGATGCCGATCTCCACGCCGTCCAGGTAGCTGCGTGCGGCGCGCTTGGCCACCACCATGCCCAGCGTGGTCTTGCTGGTGCCGGTGCGGTGAATCACCCGCTGCACATCCAGTTGCGCGCTGTCGGAGCTGCCGCTGGACTGGAAGCTCTGGCGGAAGCCGTCCACCTGCTGGTGGTAGCGATACGACGACAGCGACAGGGAGAACGTCCACCAGCCCCAGGGCACGCTGTAGGACAGGCTGTTGCCGCGGGTGCCGCGCGCGGCGCCATCGTCCACCAGGTCGTGGTTGTAGCCGATCGAGAGCAGGTCGTTGATGCCCAGCGGCGCATCCAGGGCGAAATCGACGCCGCCCTGGTAGCGGCCGGTCGCCTGCACGCCCGAATCGTCGGCGTTGAGCACCGCGCGCCAGCGCTTGCTGCGCTGCATGGTGATCAGCAGGTCCGACTCGCCGGGCTGCTCGCCCGGCGCGATATCGATCTTGGCGTCCTGCGACGGCACCCGCTTGAACTGCTCCACGCCCTGCTCGATCGCGCGCAGGTCGAGCACGTCGCCCGGCCGCAGCGGCAGCGCACCGCGCCAGAACACACGGCCGTCCGCCGACTGCACCCGCACCTGGCGCAGGCGCCCGGGCAGCAGTTCGAAGCGCAGCTCACCGCGGGACAGGTCCTGCGCGGGCACGCCGAGGCGGGTGGTGACGAAGCCGCGCGCGACCAGTTGGTCGAGCGCGCGGCGGCGGATCAGGTCGATGCCGGCCGTGCCGATGCAGCGGCCCTCGTAACGACGCAGCGACTGCCACAGCCAGGAAAAGCGCGCCGCGTCGGGACCGGCGCCGCTGAGGCGGACGCGCTGGATCGGGAAGCACAGCGCTTCGGTCGGCAAGGCGATGCTGCGCATGTCCGCCGGGGCTTCGGTCTCGCGCGGGCCCACGAACGGCGCCTGCCGGTCCTGCTCCTGCTGACGCTGGACCTGCTCGGCCTGGCGCAGTTGTTCCTGGCGGTCGAGCGTGCTCGGCGGGTCCTGCGCCTGCGCCATGGGCACGCTGGCGAACAGGCACGCAGCCAGCACAATGCGAGAAGCTCCTTTTCTCCGACGATTCACTGCGACGTCCCCTGTGACGCTTCCCGCGTTTGCCTGCGGTGCAGGCGCGATTGCGCCGCAGCGCACCAGGCGCCGCGCCGCACGGTTTTCCATACTTGGAAGTGTGGTGGAAACCACAGTGCGGCGGCATCGGGAAGCTCCCGACACGCTGTCGGTAAATCCCCTGCAAAACAGGCGCTTGCGAGAATTTCATCACCCTCGCAAAGGACCCAGGTCACAACTGGCGCGCGATCCACGGCGGCTGCCACACTCTTGGCTCACACCTCGAAGGCCTCGCATGCTGCCGCTCCTCCTCCTGCTGGCCCTGGCCTCGCCCGCTGCCCACAGCGCCGCAACGCCGACGCCGACGCCGACGCCGACGCCGACGGGCTGCGGCGCGGCATCGGCCGCGCTGGCCGAGACCGAGGTCTGCGATCCACGCCGCGGCGTCCTGCATCTGGCCTATCGCGCCGGCCGCATCGTGCTGCAGGTGCCGGGGCGCGCACCCACCGTGCTGGAAACCATCCCGCGCGCCTACGCACCGGAGCTGATCGGCAGCGCGCGCGCCATCCGCCTGCTGCCGACCCGGTTGCAGCCGTATCTGGCGCGCGACCGCCTGCTGTACCTGTCGGTGCGCCGTTCCTCGCCCGGGGACGGACATGGCTACTGCGGCGCCGGGGCGGAGATGGCGCTGACCGTGGTCGACCTGCACGGCACGCCGTCGATCCTGGCGCGGGTGCCGGTGTCCAGTTGCCTGGACAACATCGATCTGGACGCGCCCGACCTCGACGACCTGACGCCCTACACGGTCCGCGACGGCCGCCTGCGCATCCGCTTCAGCGCCTATGCCGGCCACGACGATGCCGACCCCATCGAGGCGGTGCTCGCCCCGGACCTGCACGGACTGACGTTCGCACCCTGAGCGCGGCAGCCCGCCTGCGCCACCGCGCGCCGCGCCTGTCATCGCAACCGGCTAAAATCCGCGGTTCATTTGCCCAGGTTTCCACACCCGATGACGCCGATCGCCCGCACCGCACTGGCCTGCGCCGTGCTCGCCCTGTCCGCCTGCAAGCCGCAGGCGCAGGTCGCCGACCCCGCCGCCAAGCCGGCCGCCCCTGCAGCTGCCGCCACGCCCGCAACTGCCACGCCGGGCGCCGCCGACGACAACCTCAACGCAGTGCTGTGGATGCAGCGCTCGGCCGAGTACCAGGCCCTGGCCGAGCAGACCTATCGCGCCGCCGCCGACCGCCTGGATGCGGCGCTGAAGGAGCCGAACTGGGACGCGCTGGTGCCGGAGGAGCGCGGCAACGCCGCCGCGGGGTTGAAGCCAGCGGTGGTGATGGACGTGGACGAAACCGTGCTGGACAACTCGCCGTACCAGGCGCGGCTGATCCGCAACGGCAAGGAATACGACGAGGTCACCTGGGACCAGTGGGTCGCCGAGAAGAAGGCCAAGCCGATTCCCGGCGTGGTCGATTTCGCCAAGGCCGCCACCGCCAAGGGCGTCACCGTGCTGTACGTGACCAACCGCGCGGTGCACCTGACCGACGCGACCCTGGCCAACCTGCGCAGCGCCGGCCTGCCGGTGGCCGACAACAGCGTGCTGCTGGGCCTGGGCACGGTGGTCAAGGATTGCGAGCAGAACGGCTCGGAGAAGAACTGCCGGCGCAAGCTGGTCGGCCAGCAGTATCGCGTGCTGATGCAGTTCGGCGACCAGCTCGGCGACTTCGCGCAGGTGGTGGCCAATACCCCGGAAGGCCGCGCGCAGTTGCTGCAGCAGTACCACGACTGGTTCGGCGAGCGCTGGTGGATGCTGCCCAACCCCAGCTACGGCTCCTGGGAGCCGGCGCTGTTCAACAACGACTTCACCCAGTCGCGTGCCGCCCGCCACCAGGCCAAGGTGCAGGCGCTGGAGCTGGCGCAGTGAGTCGCGCGCCGCTGGCGCTGGCGCCGCACGAGCGCCTGATCTTCGCCCTCGACGTGCCCGGGCGCAGCGAGGCGCTGGAGTGGATCGAGCAGCTCGGCGAGGCGGTGGCGTTCTACAAGATCGGCATGGAACTGCTCGCCTCCGGCGAATACTTCGACGTGCTGGACACGCTGGCCGGGCGCGGCAAGCGCGTGTTCGTGGACCTGAAGTTCTTCGACATCCCGGCCACGGTGGGCGGGGTGATCCGGCGGCTGTCGCAGTGGCCGGTGGACTACTGCACCATCCACGGCTGGCACCCGGCGATGATGCAGGCCGCGGCCGAGGCCAACGGCAGCGACATGCGCCTGCTGGCGGTGACCGTGCTGACCTCGATGGGCCGCGCCGACCTGGCGTCGATGGGCATCGACCGCGCACCGGAAGACGTGGTGGTGGAGCGCGCGCTGGCCGCGCAGGCGGCCGGCATCGACGGCGTGATCGCGTCCGGCCAGGAAGCGGCGCCGATCCGCCGCGCCACCGGCGCCGGCTTCTCCATCGTCTGCCCCGGCATCCGCCCGGGCGGCCCGGTCGGCGACGACCAGCAGCGCACCGTCGGCGTGGCCCAGGCCTTCGCCGACGGCGCCGATGCGATCGTGGTCGGCCGGCCGATCCGCCAGGCGGCCGATCCGCGCGCTGCCGCCGAGGCGATCCAGCGGGAGATCGCGCTGACGTTGGCCGGCGGCGCTGTCAGTTGATTTCAAATCAATGACTTAGAAAGCAACTTCTAAAGCATTGCTTTAGCTTCGGCGTGGCGGTAGCATGCCCAGCGTCCGGCGTTGCCGGAGATGTGCCATACCGTTCTCCGGCTTCGGTCGGATTAGAAGAGGCCCGCGCCTGGTGCGCGTGGCCTCTTTTTTTGTGCCCGCGTCGCGCTCAGGCGGGCCGGGCCGCGCAGTAGCGGTCGATGAAGGCCTGGTGCGGCGGCATCGCGTCGGCGCAATGGCCGATGGTCTGCTCGACGCTGGCCATGAAGCGCTCCAGGTCGGCCTGCGGCACCTGGTCCACCAGCGGATGGTAGGCGCGCGGCAGGATGCCCTGCCCGACCATCACCTGCACCCAGCTGATCTCGGCGAACATCTCGTCGCCGTTGCGGTAGAAGCGGCCGCTGTCGCGGAACAGCGCCAGCGTCTCCTCCAGTTCCGGGGTGATCGGCATGCTGCGGCAGTGTCGCCAGAACGTGCTGTCGTCGCGCTCGGTGGCGTGGTAGTGCAACAGCAGGAAGTCGCGGATGCGGTCGAACTCGAAGGCGATGCGCTCGTTGTAGCGCCGCACCAGTACCGGGCTGATGCCCTCGCGCGGGAACAACTCCAGCAGCTTGGAGATGCCGGACTGGACCAGGTGGATGCTGGTCGATTCCAACGGCTCCATGAAGCCGCTGGCCAGGCCCAGCGCGACCACGTTGCGGTTCCACACCTGCTTGCGGCGGCCGGTGACGAAGCGCAGCGGCCGCGGATCGGCCAGGGCCGGGCCGTCGAGGTTGGCCAGCAGCGTGGCCGCGGCCTCGTCGTCGCTGATGTGCGCACTGCAGTACACGTAGCCGTTGCCGGTGCGGTGCTGCAGCGGAATGCGCCACTGCCAGCCGGCGGCGCGCGCGGTGGCGCGGGTGTACGGCGTGGGCGGGCCGACCTTGGCGCAGGGCACCGCCAGCGCACGGTCGCACGGCAGCCAGTGGCTGAAATCGTGGTAGCCGGTGTGCAGCGCCTGCTCGATCAGCAGGCCGCGGAAGCCGGAGCAATCGATGAACAGGTCGCCGGCGATCGCCTCGCCCGACGCCAGGCGCACCGCGCGCACGTCGCCCGATTCCGGATGCAGTTGCACCTCCTCGACGATGCCCTCGCGCCGGGTCACCCCGCGCTGCTCGGCATAGCGGCGCAGGAAGCCCGCATACAGCGCCGCATCGAAATGGTAGGCGTAGGCGATGTTGGCCAGCGGCGAATTCGGCGGCACGTCGGTGGCCGAAGTCATGAAGCGGTCGCGCTTGGCGGCGACGGTGTTGAGCGTGTAGGCGCCCAGCGGCCTGGCCTTGCCGGCCAGCGCCTGCTTGAACCAGTAGTGCTGGAACGGCAGCAACCCGAGCGGATGCCCGATCTCGGTGCCGAAGCCGTGCACGTAGGACGTGCCCGGGCGCTGCCAGTCGGCGAACTCGATGCCGAGCTTGAAGCTGCCCTGGGTGTGGCGCACGAACTCGGCCTCGTTGATGCCGAGCAGGTTGTTGAAGGCCTTGATGTGCGGCACGGTGGCCTCGCCGACGCCGACGATGCCGATCTGCTCGGACTCGATCAAGGTGATGCGGTACTCGGGGCCCAGCACACGCGCCAGCGCGGCAGCGGCCATCCAGCCGGCAGTGCCGCCGCCGACGATGACCAGGTTGCGAAGAGGGGCGGCGATCATGCGTGCAGGGTCCTGTACCGAGGAAAGGGGCGACCGCAAACGCGGACGGGGCCACGCGGCCCCGTCCGTTGAAACCCCACGCGCGCCGGTCGGGCACGCGCGTGGGTCATGCGGTGGATCAGAACTTGGCGCCGATCTCGAAGGTCACGGTGCGCGGCACGTACATGATGTCGCCGGTCTTGTTGATGGTGATGTTCGGATCGAAACGGCCATCGGAGCCGAAATCGTTGTACGAGTACGACGCGTAGTTCTTGAAGTTGAAGGCGTTGAGCAGGTTCACGCGCGCGGTCAACTTGAAGTCGTTGTACACGGTGAAGTCCTTGGTCGCCTGGAAGTCGACCGTGCGGTAGCCCCAGATCTTGCCGCCGACCAGGAACTTGCCGCTGCCCGGCGGCACCGCCGCCACCTGCTGGCAGGTCGCGCCGTCCGCATCGGTGTGGCCGTAGCAGGCGATGGTGTTGATCGGCTCCGGCGTCGCCAGCACCACCTTCGCGCCGAAGGTCAGGCCCCACGGACCGTCGATCGAGCCGGAGGCGACGAAGCGGTGCGCCGACACGGCATCGGACTTCACGAACGGATAGTCGTGGATGGTCGCCTTGTCGAACGCGTACGGCTCGTCGATGTTGCGGTTCTGACGCGCGCTGGTGTGGGTGTACGACAGGGTCAGACCCCAGCCCGATTCCTTGGTGTACGGCTTGTCGGCCGACAGCAGCACCTGGCTGCTGCGCTGCTCCAGGCCATTCATGCCGATGATCGTGTTCTGGTAGCCCGGCACCGGCTGGCCCCACGGGGCGCTGCCGTTCTGGAAGTAGGAACCATCCGGGTAGCGGTTGATCAGCGACATCGCGAAGCCGTCGTAGCTGAGCACGCGCTGGAAGGTCACGTCGGTCTGCCAGTCGCCGACCTGGTTGGTGATGCCGATGCTGTACTGGTCGCTGTACGGCGTCTTCAGGTGGTTGTTGAACATGAACAGTTCGGCGCTGCCGCTGACGCCGGGGATGGTGTTCAACTGGTCCACGCCATTGAGGTAGCGCGGATCCCACGCGGTGCAGACGCGGTCGCCACGGTAGCACTGGCCGGTAGCCGGGTTCTGGAAGTACACCGCGACCGGCGACAGCGCGGCCTTGCTGGTTTCCAGCGCCAGCTGTTCGAACAGGTTGCGATCGTAGGAGCGGCCGGCACCGCCGTGCAGCACCGAGCTCTCGTCGCCGAAGAAGTCGTAGGAGAAGCCCAGGCGCGGTGCCCAGCCATCCTTGAAGTTCTTGCGGTTGCGACCGGTGCTGATGTAGTCGGCGACATTGATGCCGCTGGGCAGCAGGCGGTTGGCCCAGGGCTGGCCCGGGTTGGCCGGATCGTTGGAGTACAGCGCGTTGACGAAGGCCTGCGAGGTGACGAAGTCGGTGTAGGCCGGGCTGTCCTCGTAGTCCCAACGCACGCCGACGTTGATCATCAGCTTGTCGGTCGCCGCCCAGTCGTCCTGGATGTAGATGCCGTACTGCTTGGACGGCGACTCCACCGTGGCCTTCTGGCCGGGGGTGTTGTACGGCGCGACGTAGTCCACGCGATACGGCGTGGCGGCGACGCCGTTGTTGTTGACCGCATAGCTGAACTGCGGGTTGAGCGCAGCGGCATCCTGCGAGGTCAGCTTGATGTCCTTGTAGCTGACGCCCATCTTGATGGTGTGCTCGCCATGCCACTGGAAGCTGGTGAAGGTCAGGTCGTTCTGCAGGAACCAGCCCTTCTGGCTCTTGCGCTGCACGTTCAGGCCGCCAGCGGAGCCGGTTTCCAGGAAGGTGTATTCGCCGACGTTGGGATCGTTGTAGTTGAGGTACTTGTAGACGACGCCATTGCCGATGCTCTTCGGATTCGGGTTGTTCTCCGAATCCTCGGTGCCGACGATCAGCTCGTTGAACCAGTTGTCGGCGCTGTGCTGCCAACGGATGTTGGCGCGCTTGTCCTTGTTGATCTTGTTGGTGCCGTGCTCCGGCGTGCTGGTGCCGCCGACGTTGCCGGTCTGGGTCTCGTCGCGGTACTGGCCGCTCAGTTCGATGCGGTCGCGATCGGTCGGTTCGAAATCGATCTTGCCGAAGTACAGGTCCTCGGTGAACGGCATGTTGGCCGCACCGAACTGGCTGGACAGGTTGGACGGCAGCAGACCCACGTACGGCTGCGCGGTGCTGTCCGCCTGCACGCTCTTCGGCACCACGTTCTCCTTGCCTTCGTATGCGACGAAGAAGTGCATGCGGTCCTGGATGATCGGGCCGCCCAGGGCGAAGCCGTATTCCTTGGTCTGCGAATCGATCTTGCCGTTCGCTTCGTCGGGACGCTTGTCGCGCAGATCCTGGTCGGTGTAACGGTAGAAGGCTTCGCCGTGGAACTCGTTGGTGCCGGACTTGGTGGCCGCGGTGATCGCCGCGCCGCTGATCTGGCCGTACTCCGCCTTGTAGTTGGAGGTGATGACCTTGTACTCGCCGATCGCCAACTGCGGGAACGGGTTGCCCTGGGTGTCGCTCTGGCCGGCGATGCCGCCGCCCTTGACGTAGCTCTTCTGGCCGACGCCGTCGATGTACAGGTTGCCGGCGCTGGCATTGGATGCACCGCCGCGCAGCTTGGTGTTTCCGTTGCCGTCGATCTGGAACACCATGCCCGGCACGGTGTCGGCGAACTCCAGGAAGTTGCGGGTGGCCTGCGGCAGCTGCTGGATCTGGTGCAGCGACACCACGTTGCCCACTTCCGAGGTCTTGACGTCCTTCAGCAGCGGCGCGCTGACGGTGACGGTGTCCAGGGTGGTCGCGTTGCCGCCGGCGGCGGTGGTACCGGCGTCGAGATCGACGGTGGACGAGGACGCGACCTGCAGGGTCACCGTCTTGGTGACGCCGTTGGCCTCGACCTTGTAGGTGCCCGGCGGCAGGCCGACCACGGTGTAGTTGCCGTTGGCGGCGATCGGCGCGCGACGCACCGAACCGGTGGCGACGTTGGTGACGGTGACTTCGGTGCCGGCCTGGGCGGCGGCGACCTGGCCGCGCAGGGTCGCGCTGCTGGACTGGGCCATCGCCGGCATCGTGGCGAACAGGCAGGTGGCCAGCGCGCAGCACAGCAGGCTGCGTGCGGGCAGGTTGGAGGCGGAACGCGATTTCTTCATGACTAAAGCCCTCCCAGGGCGGTCAACGGGATCATTGTTGTGTTCTTTTAGGTGGTGCAAAAAAACGACATCGGTGCTGCATGCGTCGGTGTCAGTCCATGGCGGTCCCTCGCTGGGCACTGGAAGCACGAACGATGAGTTGCGGAGCGATCGCATTGGCCGCTGCCGCCGACGCCGCCGGAGCGGCATGCGGCTCCAGCGCACCGAGCAGCAGTTGCATGGCGCGGGCGCCGAAGCCGGCGATGTCCACGCGCATGGTCGTCAGGGCCGGATGCACGTAGCGTGCCATCGGCACGTCGTCGAAGCCGGCCAGGGCGATGTCCTCGGGCACGCGCAGCCCCGCATGGGTGAAGGCGAACAGGCAGCCCAGCGCCATCATGTCGTTGGCGGCGAACACCACGTCCGGCCGCTGCCCCTGCAGCAGGGCTTCGCCGGCGCGGTACCCGGAGGCCTCGTCGAAGGCGCCGGGCAGCACCAGCGGTGCCACCTGCGGGCAGCGCTCGCGCAGTTCATCGCGGTAGCCGCGCAGGCGTTCGCGCGCATCGAAGTTGTCGTCCGGCCCGGCGATGAAGGCGATGCGGCGATGGCCCACGTCCAGCAGGTGGCGGGTCATCGCACGCGCGCCGCCGTAGTTGTCGACGTTGAGCACCTGCGCCTCGCCGATGCGCTCGGCGCAGTTCATCAGCACCGCCGGCAGCGTGCCGGGCAGCATGTCGGCCGGGTCCTCGGCATCGCTGGCCATGGACGGCGACATGATCAGCAGTCCGTCGACGCGTCCGGGCATGCGCCGCACCGCCAGCCGCTGCTGTTCCGGCTCGCCGTGGTAGCTGGACACCAGCAGGTGCAGGCCGCGCTCGCGCGCCACCGTGTCGATGCCGCGGATCAGTTCGGAGAAGAACTCGCCGTGCAGGTCCGGCAGCACCACGCCGATGGTGTGGGTGCGGCGGCTGCTCAGGCTGCGCGCGGCGTGGTGCGGCACGTAGTGCAGGGTGCGCGCGGCTTCCAGCACGCGCGCGCGCACCGACTCGGCCACGTGCTGGTGGCCGTTCATGGTGCGCGACACGGTGGCCACCGAGACGTTGGCCAGGCGCGCCACGTCCTTGATGGTGATGTTGGCGCGCTGGTCCGGCGCCATGACGGGGGGCGGGCTCACCAGCGTGCCTCCAGGGTCCGGAACGGCTTGGACAGGGTCACGCCGCCGGCGTCGTATCGGTCGATCCGGCGGCCGTCCACGCGCACCTGGGTCGGCCGCGTGCGCGTCGGCCAGACCACGCGCACGGCGGTGCCGGCGCGCAGGCCGCTGTCGAGTTCGACGCGCAGCCGCCCGTCGCGCTGGCGCGCGCGCAGGCCGAGCGTGCCGTAGGCGGTGGGCAGGCGCTGCACGGCCAGGCCATCGTCGGCGAGCCAGGCTGGCGGCACGCCGGGCAGCAGCACCAGCGCGTCGTCGCCCTCGTGCATGAGCATGCCGAACAGGGTGCGCGCGTACTCGGCGCCGATCCAGGTATGCGGCATGTCGCCCAGGTAGCGCGGGAAGCGCAGCCGCGACTGCACCACCTCGGCCAGCACCTGCCATTCGAACGGGCGGCGGTCGCGCAGCAGGTCCTGCAGCAGTTCGTCGGCCACCTGCGGCTGGTCCAGATGCACGTAGGTCAGCACGTTGCGCATCTCGTACGGGGTGTAGGCCCACAGCGCATTGGGTTGCTTGCGCTGGCGCACGTCTTCCAGATAGCGCGCGAAGGTGGTGCGCAGCGCCGCCTCCGGCAGCAGGTCCTGCTGGCCGGTGGGATCCAGCGCGATCGAGACGCTGGTCGGATCGCCGTCGCCCAGGTCGGCCGCAGCGGGAATGTAGTCCGCGCCCTTCCACGCCATGGTGGCGCGGATGGAAGCGGCCAGCGAGCTGCGCAGCGCCGCGTACTGTTCGCGCGCCCAGGCGGCGGTGGCGGCATCGCCCAGCGATTCGGCCAGCCAGGCGCCGTCGTGCCAGCCCTTCAGCGCCCAGTAGTCGTCCCAGTAGCTGTGGGTGGGGCTGGAATAGCCTTCGTGGCTGATCGACGGGGCTAGGATGCCGCGGAAGCGTTCCGGCGCCGGCTGCTCGGCCATGTAGCCCGGCACCAGGGTGCGCTCGCGCAGTTCCTGCAGGAACTGCATCGCCAGCTTCACCTTCGGCAGGTAGGCGCGCACGCTTTCCGGGCCGCCGTGCAGCCGCGCGACGTCGGCGACCAGGGTGATGTACTCGCCCTGGCTGTCGTACTCCAGGTCCGAGCCGAAGCCATCGTTGACGCTGCCGTCGTCGTTGAGGATCGGCGAGACCAGCCCGTTCGGGTGCACCGCGTGGTCGCTGTACCACTGCAGGTAGTCGCGCGCGACCTGCGCCTGGCCCATGCGCAGCAGGATCGCCGAGGTGGCCATGCCGTCGCGGATGAAGGAACGGTTGTAGTTGCGCGGCCCCGGCTGCATCGCCGGGCCGGTCTGGTTGATCAGCATGTACGCGGCCTGCGCGCGCAGCATGTCCACCAGGCTGGCGTCGGGCAGGCGCAGGCCGACGTTGCCCAGGCGCTGCTGCCAGTCCGCGGAGACCTGCTCGGCCAGCGCGTCGAAGCTGCGGCCCGCGTCGCCACGGCCGGCGGCGAGCAGGGCGTCGCGGTCCAGCGGCGGCGCCGGCGGCAGACGGCCCTGGGCATCGGCGCTGGCGGTGCCCAGCGGGAATGCCAGCACCACATCCTGTTGCGCACCAGGCGCCAGGCGCACCGTGTAGTTCAGCATCGCCGCGGCCAGGCCGTCGGCGTCGTGCGCCTGGCGCTGCGCCGGCAGCGTGCCGGCGGCGACGTGGCGGGTGATCTCGGTGGCGCCGTTCGCGCCGAACGCTTCGGCGCCGCCGCCGCTGGGCGCGCTCAGCGAGGTCAGCAGCGCACGGCCGTTGACCCGCACGACGTCGCCGTCGACGGCGACGTCGTGGATCGGCGACAGGCCGCCGTTCTGCCACGGCGGATTCATCTGCATCGGCCGCACCAGCAGCGACAGGGTGCCGCTGACCGGGGTGGTGCCGGTGTTGCGCAGGCGATGGCGCAGCAGCGTCACCGGCTGGCCGTCGCGTTCGATCGCGAAGGTCTCGCTGCGCAGTTCCAGCCCCGGCTGCGGCGACCAGCGCACCGACGGCATCGGCTTCCAGCCGTCGCGCAAGGCGTGGGTCAGCGCATGGCCGTCGGCGCCGGCGGCGGTGCCGGAGGCGTCGCGCCACAGCGGCTGCACCAGCGGCGCGCCCTTCCACGCCTCCAGGTTGCCGTACTCGTCGAAGATCGATTTCTGCCGGCCGGCGTGGATGCCGACCGCGGTCCAATAGGTCTGCTGCATGTGCAGCGAGGCCGGGAACAGCGCGCGCGTGGTGCCGCGCTGCGCGGCGACCTGGTAGCGCTTCATCGGCGTGATCACCGCCTTCGGCCCCAGCAGGCGCAGGCGCGCCAGGGTCGGCGCGACGCCACCGGGCGCGGCGTCGACGCGCAGGCGCAGCGCGCGCACCGGCAGCGGCGCGGTGCCGGCCAGGTAGGCGCTGTCGCTGTCGCCGGCCTGCGGGTCGTCGGCCAGCGTGCGCCAGCGGCCCGCGGCGTCCTGCGCCTGCAGCTGCGCCGCGCCATGCGCGCTGGCGAACTCGACGATCAGGCCGGCGCTGTCGAACGCGCGCGGGAAGGCGATGTCCAATTGCCGCGCCTGCACGCCGCTGCCCGGCATCGCCACCGCGGCACCGCCCTGCCACAGCGCCGCGGCGTCGGCCGCGGACACGCCACGCAACTGCACGGCGCCGGCACCCAGCGGCTCCATCTCGTAGATCGACACGCCCCAGTCGGCGCTGCGCGCGGGCGCAGCCAGGCGCAGGTAGCGGGCCAGATGCGGCGCGAAGAACACGGTCTCGGTGCCGCCCAGCGAATCGGCCATCGTGTACACCGTGTCCCAGCGCTGGCCATCGCGCGAGGTCTGCAGCAGGAAGCCTTCCGGATTGGAGGTGTCCCATTGCAGGCGCACGCCGCCGACCTGCGCGGCGCGGCCCAGGTCGATCTGGAACCAGTGGCCGGGACTGAAGGCGCCGGCGGTGCGGGTGCTGGCGTCGCCGTCGATCAGATAGCCGATCGCCTGCGCCTTGACCTGCTTGGAGGAACTGGACGCCTGCCATTGCGCACGCGGCGGCAGGCGGCCGTCCTGCGCCTGCACCGGGGCCGTCATCGCAAGTCCGTACAGGACTGCGGACAACACCCAGGCGCAGCGGCGCGCGCCACCGTGACCGAGCACTCGGATGATCTCTGACGAATATCGCACTGGGTCCCCCGGCCAGCACCGCCTCAATCGAGGTGGGCGGACGTTAGCAGCAACTGCAAGCGGTTACATGATGCGTTGCAACATCCGCAATCCACTGGCACATCTGGCCATATGCCGACATGCCTGTCCCGACGCCCCAACGCCGGGTCATGAAATGTCCCGCCGCGACAAGCCCAGCCCCCTGGCTGCCTGCCGGTCGTCCCCGCACCGCCGCCCCGCCCGGCTTGCCGGAATCGCCCGCGCCCAGCAAGATGCGGGACGTTTTGGGGAACGAGCCCGCATCGTATGTCGTCCTGCCCGACCCGGGTCATCTCCTCGCGCGCGCTGTGCGTCCTGCTGTTGGCGATGCTCGCCCTGGCCGTGGGCGGATGCAAGCGCACGCCCGCCGAACTGCCCGGCGCCAGCGCCGAGCCGGCCGCCGCGGTGCGCACGCTGGCGCACGCGCTGCAGCGCAACGACCTGCTCGGTTACGCCCGCGCCGCGGTGCCGCCGGCCCAGTACCAGCGCCTGCAACAGGCCTGGAGCGAGGACCGCAGCCGCTGGCCGCTGACCGAGCTGCCGCTGGCCGAACGCCTGCCCGAGGTGCTCGACACCCTCGCCGCGCCGGACGCCGAGCGCCAGCTGCAGCGCGCCTTCGACGCGCAGTTCGGCGGCCAGGCGGCGAGCCTGAAGCAGGCGGCGCACTCGCTGGGCCTGTTCGGCGTGCAGTTCCTGCGCAACCAGGGCCACTACACGCCCGAGCAGCGCGGCCATTACGTGCAACTGGTGCAGGCGCTGAGCGCCTGGGCCGCGCGCGCGCCGCTGTCCGAGCGCAAGCGTGCGCAGGCAGCGCTCGCGCGGCTGTGCGCGGGCGCGCGCCGCACCGGCGTGCGCAACGATGCCGACCTGCGCACCCTGGGCATGGACGAGAGCCTGCGCCGGCTGGGCCCGTTCGTGGCCGACCTCAAGGCGGTGCTGGCCGACTACGGCCTGGACCTGGACGCCAGCGCCGGCGCGCTGCGCACCGGCCTGGTCAACCAGCAGGGCGACCAGGCGGTGGTGCGCATCCAGTACCCGCTGGACGGCGAACAGATCGACACCACCGCGGTGCTGGTGCGCCGTGACGGGCACTGGTACCTGCGCGACACCCTCAGCGAGGTGGACGCGCTGCTGGCGGCCAGCGCCGGCACCGCCGCCGCGGCCGCGGCGCCCGCCGCCGACCCCGTCCCGCCGGCTAAGCGATAATGGCCCCGATGCCAGAACAGAATCCCCTACCGTTCCCCGACGACGCCGCGGCCGCACGCGCGGCCGACACGGCACGTGCGCCCGCCGACGCCTCCCCGGCCGACCCCGGCGCGTCTCTTTCCTCGACCGCCGCTCCCTCCACCCTGCCGGTGGCCGCGACCGCCGCGCGCCAGGCCAAGGGGCCGCTGTGGGCGCGCCTGCTCGGCCGCCTGGCCGATCCCTGGCTGGGCCTGAAGATCGAACCGGCCGAGCCGGGCCAGTACAACGACGGCCGCCCGGTGGTGTACGTGCTGGAGGACTACGGCCTGTCCAACGCGCTGATCCTGGACAAGGCCTGCCGCGAATCCGGCCTGCCCTCGCCGCTGGTGCCGCTGCCCGGCGACCCGCTGGGGCGCAAGCGCGCCTACCTGGCGCTGTCCCGGCGCAGCAGCAACCACGCGCTGCTGCCGGAGCAGCGCGGCGCCAAGACCCACTCCGATTCGCTGGCCAAGCTGCTGCAGGCGCACCGCGAGCGCCCGGACCTGGACATCCACCTGGTGCCGGTGTCGATCTTCGTCGGCCGCGCCCCGGACAAGCAGAGCGGCTGGTTCGCCGTGCTGTTCTCGGAAAACTGGGCGCTGGTGGGCAGCTTCCGGCGCCTGCTCGGCGTGCTGCTCAACGGCCGCAGCACCATCGTGCGCTTCGCCCCGCCGGTGTCGATGCGGCAGACGGTGGAGGAAGGGCTGCCGCCCGAGCGCACCGTGCGCAAGCTGCAGCGCGTGCTGCGCACCCACTTCCGGCGCATCCGCGAGGCGGTGATCGGCCCCGACCTGTCGACCCGGCGCCTGCTGGTGGACCAGGTGCTGGCCGCCGAGCCGGTGCGCGAGGCGATCGCCGCACAGGCCAAGCGCGACAACAGCAAGCCGGTGGACGCCTGGCGCAAGGCGCACGCCTACGCCTGGGAGATCGCCGCCGACTATTCCAGCCCGGTGGTGCGCTCGGCCAGCTTTCTGCTGACCCACGTCTGGAACCGCATCTACGCCGGCGTGCTGGTCCACCACCTGGACAAGCTCAAGGACGCAGCGCCCGGGCACGAAGTGATCTACGTGCCCAGCCACCGCAGCCACATGGACTACCTGCTGCTGTCCTACCTGCTGTACGAACGCGGCATCGTGCCGCCGCACATCGTGGCCGGCATCAACCTCAACCTGCCGGTGGTCGGCACCCTGCTGCGCAAGGGCGGCGCGTTCTTCATCCGCCGCTCGATCAAGGGCAACGCGTTGTACTCGGCGGTGCTCAGCGAGTACGTGGCGCAACTGGTCGCCGGCGGCTACTCGATCGAGTACTTCGTCGAAGGCGGACGCTCGCGCACCGGCCGCCTGCTGCAGCCCAAGGGCGGCATGATCGCGATGACCCTGCGCGCGTTCCTGCGCCAGCCGCGCAAGCCGGTGCTGTTCCAGCCGATCTACGTCGGCTACGAGAAGCTGATGGAGGGCAACAGCTACCTCGACGAACTCAGCGGCCGGCCCAAGGAGAAGGAATCGATCTGGGCGCTGCTGTGGGGCATCCCCAAGGTGCTCAAGCAGAACTACGGCCAGGTGGTGGTGAACTTCGGCGAGCCGATTCCGTTGAGCCAGGTGCTGGCGCAGCGCGCGCCGGAATGGGACGGCCAGCCGCTGGGCGAGGACGAGAAACCGGCCTGGTTGAACGGCACCGTCGATGCGCTGGCGCAGCAGATCCAGGTGCACATCAACGCCGCCGCCGACGTCAACCCGGTCAACCTGCTGGCGCTGGCGCTGTTGTCCACGCCCAAGCACGCCATGGGCGAGGCCGACCTGATCGCGCAGATCGAACTGTGCAAGAAGCTGCTGGCGGAACTGCCGTACTCGGACCGGGTCACGGTGACCCCGCATTCGCCCGAGCGCATCATCGCCCACGCCGAAGAGATCAACGTGCTCACCCGCACGCCGCATCCGCTCGGCGACGTGCTCAGCGTCAACGGCGACAACGCGGTGCTGCTGAGCTACTTCCGCAACAACGTGCTGCACCTGTTCACCGCCTCCTCGTGGGTGGCGTGCTGTTTCCAGAACAACCGCCGCATGAGCCGCGCCGGCCTGCTGCGGCTGGGCCGCACCGTGTATCCGTTCCTGCAGGCGGAACTGTTCCTGCCGTGGAGCGAGGACCAGTTCGCCGAGCGCATCGAACGCACCATCGAGGTGTTCGTGCGCGAAGGCCTGCTGCTGCAGCTCGCCGAGGACGACGGCAGCGTGCTGGCGCGCAACACCGGCCAGACCGACGAGGTGTTCCGCCTGCGCGCCATCGGCCACTCGCTGCAACAGGCGTTCGAGCGCTATTACATCGCCATCTCGGTCCTGGTGAAGAACGGCCCGGGCAAGCTCGGCGCCGGCGAACTGGAGAGCCTGTGCCAGCAGGCCGCGCAACGCCTGAGCCTGCTGTACGCACCGGCGGCGCCGGAGTTCTTCGACAAGACCCTGTTCCGCGGCTTCATCCAGAAGCTGCGCGAACTGAAGCTGGTGTGGCCGGACGAGAACAGCAAGCTGGTGTTCGACGAACGGCTGGATGCGTGGGCGAAGGACGCCAAGTTCATCCTCGGCCGTGAGCTGCGCCACACCATCGAGCGCGTCAGCCCGGAAGCGGCGAAGGTGGAGGAGCCGCCGGTTCCGCAGGATTGAGGCGGCAGTCGCCGCACCTGCAGTCGTGATGCGGTGAGATCCTGGCGCGTGGCGACGCGCCAAACAGAAGGGCGCCCTGGTATCACTGCGGCGCGGCGGTTGACGCCGCGGCACAGTGACTTCCGACACGCGACCGTGGGCCTGTGCGGCCCGAGCATGCTCCAAACTCCCTGCTGCGGGTTCCGGCGATGCGCACAGCTCCTCTTTTCGCTCTGTTGCTGCTTGCCGCCTCCAGCGGGCCCGCGTGGGCCGACCAAGGCGACGACGCTGGCAAGCACGACCATCGGCCGCAGGTGTCCTCGCGCCAGTGCGGCCTGAGCACACCGTTCAACGTGCTCGCCGACACTGGCGGCATCTGGCTGACCCGCAGCGATGGCGACGGGCCGCGCGAGATCTTCTTCCATGCGGGCGAATTGAGCGTGGATCGCCAGGTGCAGCAGATCGGCGACGCCGATGCGCAGCGGCTGCTGGAGATGGAACGCGAAACCCGCGCGCTGATGCCGCAGGTGGCCGACCTTTCGCACGAGGTGGTCGATCTCAGCTACGACGTGCTGGGTTCCGTTGTGGAGATGCTGACCGGCAGTGCCGGCAACGCGCGCAAGATCGAACGGCTGCGCACGCACGCCAATGCCTATGTCGACGGCACCCTCGGCAAGGGGCGCTGGGACCAGGAGGCGTTCGACGACCGGTTCGAGGACTATGTCGAGACGCAGGCGGAAAGCTTCGTGGGCAGCATCACCCGTCACGTGCTCTGGCAGGTCGTGACGGGCCGCGCGGAGGCCATCGGCGAACGCGCCGACCGCATGGACGCCGCCCTCGAGGCGCGGCTGGATGCGCGCAGCAAGGGGATCGAAACCAAGGCGCAGGCGCTGTGCGCGCGGGTGGCGCGGCTGGACCAGCTGCAGCAGGCGCTGGAGTACCGCTATCGCGGCCAGCCCCTGCGCCTGCTCGCCGCCAACCAGGACGGAGCGAGCGGGCAGAGCACCACCACGCTCGTCAGCACCGACGATACGCCGCGCAGCAATGCGATCGCGGTGCCGTCGGTTCCGCAGGACTGAGTCTGACGCCGCTGCGCGTGGCGCGACCCGCAGTGGAATCCCGGCGCGTGGCGACGCGGCGGACACCCTGACGCGGCGACCACGGCGCGGCTCAGGCCTCGAACAGGTCCCCGGTGCGCAGTCCGGCATCCGCCACATCCGGCGGATAGACCAGTTGCCCCTGCGCGTCGCTGCGCGCGGCCGGGTTCAGCGTGGCCGGTTCCTGGCGGGCGACGTCGATCAGGTGCACCACCGGGTGGCCGTGGTGCAGCAGATGGTCGCAGACGATCTGGCGGTGGCACTGCCGCCAGTAGGCCTCGGCGCACATCACCGCGCATGCGCCGTCCTCGCCGAAGGCCTGCAACTCGGCCAGCGCCTCGGCGAATTCGTCGCCCAGCGCGTAGTCGGCGTAGTTGTGGAAGCTGACGCTGCGCCAGTGACCGTTGCGCTGCGGATCGACGCCCGGCTGCCTGCCGCGGCGTCCGCCCAGGGCGCGGAAGTGCCGGTAGGCGATGCCCGCCGCGGCCAGCGCCGGTGCCAGCGCGCTGCCGTCGAACTGCGGGAACCGCCGCGAAGACGGAAACGCGCGCACGTCGGCGAGCCGGGTGACGCCGGCGCCCTGCAGGATCTGCAGGAAGGTCTCCAGGCTGCGCGTGGAATGGCCGACGCTGAAGAAGGTCGCCGCGCTCACGCCGGTTCGTCGGGGATCAGCAGATGCTCCAGGCGCAGGATGCAGTCCTTCAGTTGCAGCTTGCGCTTCTTCAGCCGCTTGGCTTCCAGCTCGTCGTCCAGATTGGCCGGGATGCGCTGCAACTGTTCGTCGAGCGCGCGGTGCTCGCGACGCAGGGCGTCGATGCGCAGGGAGATCTCGGCGGGCGTCAGGGTGTCCACGAGGTTCGAGCATACACAGGCCACCGGTCCGCCGTCACCGTGCAACGCGCCGCTATGCCGGGCGCAGGACAGCCGGCACAATGCGCGCGGGCGCCGCGGCGGAGGCGGCGCCCTCCCACCCTCGTGCCACCCGCGGCAGGATCGCCGCGCCGAAAGGAGTCAGCCATGCGTTCGTTCCGTTCCCCGTTCGTTCTCGCCCTCGCCTTGGCGGCGGCCCTGCCGCAGCTGGCCGCGGCGGCCGATGCCAAGTTCTCCGGCTTCCTGTGCTGCAACATGCGCAGCGACGGCAGCTGGATCAGCGACAGCAACTACGCCGAAGACGGCAAGCGGGTGATCCCGGCCGGCACGCCGGTGCAGGTGACCGGCTACGGCCGCTACCGGGTCAATGTGCTGATCGATGGCAAGAAGCAGTCGATCGGCAACGACTACAGCCGCGACCTGGGCAACGAGGCCTTCGCCCAGCGCTACGTGGTCGCGCAGGATCCCACGGCGAAGCTGGCGGCCTACCCGCCGAAGATCCGCGAGGCGATCGCCGCCAACCGCGTGACCAAGGGCATGACCCGCGAGCAGGTGCTGATGGCGCTGGGCTATCCGATCACCAGCGAGAACCCGAGCCTGGACGCGCCGCTGTGGCGCTACTGGCTCGACAGCTTCAACGAGTTCCAGGTGTCCTTCGACGGCGCCGGTAAGGTCGAGAAGGTCACCGCCGATCCGAAGACCCAGAACCTGGTCTGGCAACCGTAAGCCCAGTGTGCCCTGGCGCCGCGCTCCCGACGCGATGGGAGGCGGCGCGAGCGGGTTGCCGTGGCCGCGGCTTGCCGCGACCATGGCCCACCGAGGCGGCGGTACAGTGCGCGCGCTACCGCCTTGCTGCGCTCAGCGGCTCAGCACCTGCGGCGGATCGCTCCGCGTCGGGCCTTGTTGCGACGCCTGCAGCGCCTGTTCCTGCTCCTGTGCCTGGCGCTGCGCCTGGCCCTGCTGCGCGCCAAGTTGCTGCAGCTGCCGGTAGGTCTCCTGCGCCGGCCGCGCGATCGCCTCGTTGGTGGGCATGTGCGCGCGGTTGGCGTAGGGATCGGGCGAAACGTCGCCGCCGTTGCGGTACACGAACGCCAGTTCGCCGCCCTGGTGCGCGGCGGTGGGCCGGTTGAAGCCCACTGCCAGCTGGTCGCGCTCGCTGAAGCCGTTCTGCCTGGCCAACAGGGTCAGGCTGGCGGTCATGCGCTCGCTGTTGTCGTCCCAAGCCTTGCCGATCGCCTGTTCGGCCTGGGCCACGCCGCTGCGGACCCGCTCGTGCAGGGCGCGATCGGCGGCAGCCGGCGCGGCGGCCGGCTCGCTGGCGCGCGGCGCGGGCGGTTCGGGCTGCTGTGCCGGCGCGGGCGCGGGCGCCGGTGCGGGTCCATCGCGGAATCCCGCCGGCAGCACATCGCGCGGCACCTGCGCGGCGTCGATGCCGAGCGCCTTCAGGTCGGCATGCACCGCCGGCGGCGTGCGCTCGGGGTGCTGCGCCTGCGCCCGGTCCTCGGCATCGGCGATCTGCGCCAGCGCGCGCTCGCCATAGTTCTGCGGATAGCCGCGCGCGTCGTAGAACAGCTTGCCCATCGCCTCCACGTTGCGCGGATTGTCGGCGTCGATCTTCAGATCCTTGCCGAAGCTCAGCCCGTCCTTGGCGGTGTAGGTGGCCTTGCTGCCCACGCCCTGCTTGTCGATGTAGCTCGCCATCTCGCTGCTGGCGTTGTACAGGTCCTTGAGCGTGGCCTTGGGGTTGTTGCGGGTGACGTAGTCGGCCAGCGTGTTGACCCCGGCGATCTCGTCCTTGGCTTCGCGGGTGCGCTGTTCCTGCCCGTAGGCCTTGAGCGTGGCGGTGTAGTCGTGCGGCGAGGGCGAGGCGGCGATGCCGTCGACCTTGGCGGCGAACGCGGCATCGCTGCGGTCGATCGCGTCCTTGTTGATGGCATGGCCGATCTCGTGGCCCAGCACGATGCGGGCGGTGTTGGCCGAATCGTCGCGCGGCGCGTTCATCCTGGCTGTCGCCAGCACGTCCATCGGCAACTCGATCTGCCCCGTGCGCGGGCTGTACGCGCCGGTACCCGCCTCGGGGCTGGGCGCGAAGCCGGACAGCTGCTGTTGCCCGATCGCCTGTTCCACGCGCGTGCGCAGTTCCGGCGTGTTGTCCAGCATCTGCCGCAGCGCCTGGCCTTCCTTCGGATGCGCCTGCGCGAAGGTGTCGACCATGCCCTTCAGGCGTTCGTCGTCGTGTGCCATCTCCGCGCTCCTCAGGCGTCGACCAGGATCTGCAGCATCTCCACGCACGCCTGCGCGTCGTGTTCGCCAGCGTCCTTGCCGACGAAGGCGTACACGGCGACCGCGCCGCGTTCGAAATGCCAGCGACCGGCGCTGCCCTGACGCGGCGGTGCGATCCAGCGCGGCACGAAGCCGGCCGCGACCAGTGCCTGGCGATACGCGTCCAACGATTGCGTGCACCGCGCCGGCGCCGCGCCCGGCGCTGGGGTGAAGCGCAGGTCCAGCCGCGACGGCGGGGCATCGTCGGCATCGGCGACCGATTCCAGCGTGTAGCCGCCACCGCCGGCGAGCGTGCCAGATGCGCTGAACGTATGCCCGCCCTCGTCCTCGACCTGCAGACCGGTCTGCGCCGCGACCTGGGCGGCGACCAGGTCCTGCCTGCCGCCGATCGCCAGGATCAACCGTACTACGCCTTGTGCCAGGTGCTCTGGCGTCATCTCCGACATGGTCCGCTCCGTGTGTGCAGGGGTGATCGAGGAGGAAGAGGACTGCGCGCCGGCACACGCGGCCAGCAGCGCGGTGGCCAGCAGCAGGGCCGTACGCGGCGCCGGGCGCATGCCGGCTGCGCGGCGCGGCATGCGGCCATTGCGATGAAACATCCGCTCCATGAATCGCCTCTCCGTCGAGCGCCTGCCGCGCACCGCAGCGCGGCCAGGCTTGGGTGTGCGATTGTAGCCAGCGCACCAGGGTCGCGCAGCCCGCCGCTGCGCTGGCGCGTCAGTCCCAGTCGGCGCGGCGCTGCCAGACGAAGCCGGGCAGATCGATACGCTTGCGCGGCGTGCCGTCCCAGTCCACGGTGAAGCCCGCCGCACGCAACGCCGCGGCGACCTGCTGGCCGACCACCAGGTCTGCCTCTTCGCGCCCCTCCAGATCGCCGAATGCCAGCATCAGCCCGCCGCCGTCGATCGCGCGCTCCATGTCCTGGCCGTGATAGAAGCAGTAGCCGTGGTAGCGCCGGTCCGGCGTGTCGGCCACCGCCTGGTTCACTTCGACGTGACCGTCGGACATGGTGTAGCCGGCATTGGCCAGCGCGCAGATGCCGGCGTCGTGCAGCCGCTCGAACAGCGCCTCGAGCCGGTCGCAATCGGTCTGCGCCGGCCAGGTCTGTTCCGCCTGCTGCTTGGCCTGCCACTGGCTGGCGACCGAGGCGCGCAACATGGCCTCGTCGCAGTCGTCTTCGAGGATGTCCTCGAGCATCTCCTGGATCTCGTCCTGGGAGTAGAACCCGGACCAGACCCATTTGCGGATCTCGTCGTACACGTAGGCGTCGGATTCGTTCATGGTCGCTCCTGCGGTCTTCGGCGCATGCCGCGCGCACTGTAGCAGGGCCATCCAGTCGCGTTGCTGACGATCCGGCGCTAGCGAGTTCGCCTGGCATCTGCTACGCAAGCATCACCCACGGCCTCTGCGACCACCATGACCCTGTTGTTCCTATCGGCTTTGGAATTAGACTGATACGCGAGATCTTTCAACACACCCGTGCCGCTCGGCGCGCTCCTCTCGAATACCAGCACCGACATGAATCGAATGGAGCAGCGGATACTCAACAACGTCGAGAAATTCGGTTGTCACATCACCTCCGTTTTCGATCCGAGTCAGATCCAGCAGCCCTTCTCCTACTCCATCGGTTTGGCAAAAACCCTCGGTATCCCAGAGGTCATTGTCGTCGGGGTTCGCTCCGACCTTGGCAGCGCCTTGATCAACCGTTACATGGAGCGTGCTCGCAACGGCGAGCTTTTCGTAGCGGGCCTCCCATATACGGGCTTTCTCGAAGGGTTTCCGGTGCAGTTCCGCCAAGTCCTGGAGGTTCATCGCGAGACCTACATGCTGTCTGCAACCTGGTTTCATGGTGGTACCGACTATGCTGCCCTGCAGATTGTCTATCCGACACTTGGAGGAGTCTGGCCTTGGGATCCAGACGCTTCCGATGACGTTCGCCAGAGTCAGCCGCTGCTGGATGGTGCGGGGATCAGCATTTGATTAAGAGCGTCGTCGGCTGGCTGTTGCTCTTTTCCAGCAGTTGGATGCTGGGAGCCGTCCTGAACGACCTCGCATCGAGTGATGGCCTGATCAACCTAGCCCACGATCGCCGTGGCGAATGGTCCGCCTTGACGACACCCATCATCGCGAGTGTCGGTGTGTTGTTGAGTTACTGCGGTGCGCGTTGGCTGATCCTGAAGAAGACCTGCAGGCCATGGCACGTCGCCGGCACTGCCGTTCTGGTGGTGTCCCTCTCATTTTGGCGGCTGACGTCGCACTTCCACCCCGCCGTCTGATGATGGACGTTCAACCGCGCACAGCGTGGCACCGCCGGAGCCGTTGGCGGCGGTGTCGTTGCGGACCACGCTTCCGCGCTGCGAACATACGCCGTGCAGCCTTCTCCCCGGGGAACCCGGGGAGAGGCGTGGCGAGCGCGCTGCGGTCAGCGGCGCGCGCCGTGTCTACGCCCTTAGCAGGCGTGTTCGACCAGTAACGGCGCCACCTGACGCGGACCACGCCGCGAGTTCGAGGTACCGGCCTTGCCCAAGAGCTTGGCCTGGCTCCGCGCCGGCATGTCGCCGTTGCTGCCCGCCACGCGGAACAGCGTCACCGCCTCGCTGAGCTGGATCGCCTGCTCCTCCATCGCCTGAGCAGCCGCCGAGGCTTCTTCCACCAGGGCGGCATTCTGCTGGGTGGCCTGGTCCATGTGAGTGATGGTCTGGGTAACCTGTTCGATGCCGCTCGACTGCTCCTGCGAGGCGGCCGAGATCTCGGTCATGAAGTCGGTCACACGCTGCACGCTGACGACGATCTCGTGCATGGTGCTGCCGGCGTTGTTGACCAGGACCGAGCCTGCGTCCACCTTGCTCACCGAGTCGTCGATCAGCTGCTTGATCTCCTTGGCGGCCTCGGCCGAGCGCTGCGCCAGCACCCGCACTTCGCTGGCGACCACGGCAAAACCGCGGCCCTGCTCACCGGCACGCGCCGCCTCTACCGCGGCGTTGAGCGCGAGGATGTTGGTCTGGAAGGCGATGCCGTCGATCACGCCGATGATGTCGGCGATCCGCCTGGACGAGGTCTGGATGCCGTTCATCGTGTCGATGACCTGGGCCACCACCGCGCCGCCTTGCGACGCCACCGCGGTCGCGCCGATGGCCAACTGGTTGGCCTGGCTGGCGCGTTCGGCATTTTGGCGCACGGTGGAGGTCAGCTCTTCCATCGAGGCGGCGGTTTCCTCCAGGCTGGCGGCCTGTTGCTCGGTGCGACGCGACAGATCGGTGTTGCCGGCGGCGATCTCGCCGGCGGCGCCGGTGATCTGCCCGGACGCATGCTGGATGCGGCCGACGATCCCGGTCAGCTGGGCCACGGTGGCATCGGCATCCTCGCGCATCTGCGCGAACACGCCCTGGAACTGCCCCTCCATGCGCGTGGTCAGGTCGCCGCTCGCGATGTCCTGCAGCAGTTTGGACAGCGCCTGCAGATTGCCGTCGGTGGTCGCCATCAACTGGTTCAACCCCTCGACCATGTCGCGGAAGTCGTACTGGAAGCGCGCAGTGTCGCCGCGCACGGCGAAATCGCCGGCGGCCGCGGCGTCGACCAGTTGCCCGATCTCGGCATTCATCGCCGACAGATTGCGCTTGACCTGGTCCATGGTCTCGGTGAGCGCGGCCTGCTCGCCGGGCAGGCGATCCATGTCCTGCGACAGGTCGCCGATCGCGTAGCGTCCCATGATCTCGAGCAGGCGCTGCTGGAGACTCACGTGCATGTCGAGCAACGCATTGCTCTCCCGCACCATGCGTGCGTATTCGCCGGGGAACGCGTCCTCGTCCATGCGCTGGCTGACGTCGCCGCGCTCGTGGTGCCTGGCCACCTGCGACTGTGCCGCCATCACCGCCTGCAGCTGCGCCTGCATGCGGTCCATGCTGGTCAGCAGGCGGCCAGTCTCGTCCTTGGGCTGCGGCGGGATCCGATGGTCCAGCCGGCCCTGGGCGATGGATTCGGCGATTTCGGTCGCGCGCCCGAGCGGTCCGGCCAGGCTGCGGGTGATCAGCACGCTCAAGGTCGCGCCGAGCACCGCCGCCAGCAGGCCGAACCCGATCAGGGCACGATTGCTGAAGACCAGGGCCGCCTGGATCTGCTCGGAGCTGAGCGCGTTCTGCCGGATCTGCAGATCCACCGCGTTCTGGATCACCTGCACGCGCCGCGCCAGCAACGGCGCGGCGTCGCCGTACAGCAGCTGCTTGGCCGCCTCGATCTCGCCGGAACTGGCCAGCGCCAGCACCCGGCTGTTGACCGACCGTGCGGCCGCCTGCGCGTCATGGATCTGCTTACGCATGGCAAGACCTGCCGGCGTGCCCGGCAGGGCGTCCAGCGCCTTGCGACGGCGATCGTTGTCGACGCGGATCTCCTGGATCTTCGCGGCGAGCGCCGGGCGCTTGTCGGCCGGCGACAGCATCATGTCGCGCAGATAGCGCTCCGCGCTCATATTGTTGCGCAGCATGGTGTACAGCAGTTCGGTCTTCAGGTTGTTCTCGTGGACGATCTTGTCGACCGCCTGGCGCACGTTGTGTAACTGGTAGAGCGCCAAGGTAGAGGAAGCGCCAAGCAGTACGATCAGCAGGCCGAACGACAGCGCAAGGCGCTGACTCACCTTGAAGGAGTGAAAGAAGTGCATCGTGGGGGACTCGCGAGGGGGGGTACCTCTATCGGTCTCAGCCCCGCGAACTTGACCCCAAGCGAGCGACCCAGGTCCCAAATCCGGACATTCGCAGGCGCAGATGTCGCTGGCGTCGCATCACCGCGCGGCACCGCCGATGCCCAGGAAAGCAGATACGCCACCGTATCGTCCGCAGCGCGCGCGACAGTCGCGACGGCGTTGTTGGCGCCCACCACAACGCGCGTCATGCCTGCAACGGCGCGGTCTGCGCGGCATCGGCCGTCGCCTGGCACGCGTCGTCAGGCGCACCGGACAAGCTGCGCGCATGCAGAGCGCGCGGTCGCAGCGGCCAAGCCGGCGCGACCGCGCGGTGCCATGCACGTCATGACCGTGAATCGGCCTACTTGACCTCCACCGCGCCGAGATCGCACACCGCGGTATTGCGGGGATTGCCGCGCTGGTCGATGGCGGCGCAGCCGCTGCCGGCATTCAGCGCCGGGCTGTTGGCCGCAGGCAGCTGGGTGAGCGTCGGCCCGCCGTTGCTGGCCGGGGCCGACAGCAGCGGATCGGCTGCTTTCAGGGTGCCCGCGGCCAGGCAGGCATTCGGCCACACCGCGCCCTTGGCCGAGTACTCGATGAGGTTGTTGCCGGTGTTGCTCTGGTTGTTGCAGAACACGCGCTCGGTCTTGGAGTACAGGATGCTGTTGCGGAGGTCGAACCTGTCGCCGAACAGGGTCACCCACGGCGTGTTCTCGGCGAAGGTGACGTTGTTGAAGCGCACGCTGGGGCTGCCTTGGTCGCCGTTGGCCGGCTGCCAGCCGACGTGCTGGATGGCCGCGCCCACGCCTTTCGCGTAGTTGCCGTAGAAAGTGCTGTTGCTGACGTCGCAGGCGCCGTAGCAATCCAGGTACAGCGCGCCGGCGTTGCCCTGTTGGGCCTTGTTGGACAGGAAGCTGGTCTCGGCGACGTTGATGGTGCCCGGCGTGGTGATGGCGGTGCCGGCATGCGAGGTGTCGGTGAAGCCGATGCTGATGCGCGCGCCGCCGCCGGGGCCGCCGGTGGCGACGTTGTTGGCGAAGGTGGAGTACTTCACGTCGATGGTGTCCGGCGCGTACGCCCACAACGTGGCACCGCCGGAGCCGTTGGCGGCGACGTTGTTGCGGACCACGGTGCCGCATACCGCCAGCGTGCCGCCGCTGCCGACGCCACCCTTGAGATAGCCGGCCAGCGATGCGCCGTCGGTGTCGATCGCCCCGCCACCGCCGAAGTTGCCGACATCGGGGAAGCCCTGCGGCGCATTGATCGCCTGGTTGTTGGCGAATTCCGAGCCGACGATGGTGAGCCGGCTGAGCTGGGTGTACAGCGCGCCGCCGAGCCAGGAGCTGTTCTTGTAGAAGCCGCTGCGGACGATGGTCACCTCGGCGTCGCTGCCGGCGAAGATGGCGCCGCCGCCGATGCTGCTGCGGTTGGCGAGGAACTGGCTGTTGATGACTTCCAGCTTGCCGCGGTAGCCGACCTTGACCGCGCCGCCGCCCCAGGTGCCCGGGTCGTAAGCCTGGTTCGATGCCGGCTGCACGGAGCTGCCGTTCTGCAGTTTCAGGTTGCGCACCGATAGCGCGCTGCCGGCATTGACCAGCAGGATCCGGGCGGACTGGCGGCCGTCCAGGGTGATCTTGCCCTGGCCGTCGATCACCGTGGGCGTCGTCGCCGCGATGGTGATCGAACGCGTGACGGCGATGCTGGTCGGCTTGGTGCCGCAGTTGAAGGTGATGTAGCCGCCCTGCGCCGCGGCGGTGGCCAGCGCGCTGGCGGTGCAACTGGCCTGCGTGCCGGTGCCGACCACGGTGGTCGCGGTCGGCAGCGCCCAGGCCTGCGGCACGCTGCATTGCGGCGCCGCGGGGACGGCGGCGATCGCCGTGGCGGCGGTCATGAGAGCGAGGACACCCAGCGCGCGTGCGCTGGTGGTGAGGTATAGCGTCGTGGTCATGATCATGCTCGATAGGGTTGCGGGGGAACAACACGACGCGCGACAGTCATCCAACTGTCATCCACGTCGCTGACACCTCGAGTGCAACCGGCGGCCTGAACCGACCGGCGGCATAGGGTGCTCAAGCGCGTGTCGATCGGCCAGAACGCAGGTAGCACATCGCGCGATTGCACGGTCCGCCGATGCGACAGTGTGCCGATACGCGGCGCGCGGCACGCTTTGGGTGCGTCGCAGGGCACGTTCCCGCATCGCATCCGGCCGCTGCGGATGCGCACGAGTCGCCTGGCCCGCGCTACAGCGCGTCCAGACCTTCGCGCAACTGCTGCGCCTGTGCGCGCAAGGCCTGCAGTTGCGTGGCCGGCAGCTTGCCCAACTGGCGGTAGACCATGTCCAGGCGACGATTGCGCCCCAGCGTGTCCTGGTGCCGTGCGAAGAAGTCCCAGTACAGCGCGTTGTAGGGACACGCACGCGCGCCGGTCTTCTGCTTGCGGTCGTAACGGCAGCCCTGGCAGTAGTCGCTCATGCGGTCGATGTAGGCCGCGCTGCTGACGTAGGGCTTGGTCGCGAGCAGGCCGCCGTCGGCGAACTGGCTCATGCCGACGGTGTTGGGCAGTTCGACCCATTCGAACGCGTCGATGTAGACGCCCAGGTACCAGCGATGCACCGCCGCCGGATCCAGTCCGGCCAGCAGGGCGAAGTTGCCGATCACCATCAGCCGCTGGATATGGTGCGCGTACGCATCCTGCAGCGATTGGCCGATGGCGTGCTGCAGGCAGCGCATGTGCGTCTCGCCGGTCCAGAACCAGGCCGGCAGCGGCGTGTCGTGGCCGAGCGCGTTGCGCGCTTCATAGTCCGGCATGTGCGCCCAGTAGATGCCGCGCACGTACTCGCGCCAGCCGAGGATCTGCCGCACGAAACCTTCCACCGCCGCCAGCGGCGCGGCGCCGGCACCATAGGCCTCCAGCGCGCACTGCACCACTTCCTGCGGCCGCAGCATCTTGGTGTTGAGGGCGAAGGAAAGCTGCGAATGGAACAGGCGCGGACTGCGCGTGCTCATCGCATCCTCGTAGCGGCCGAAATGCGGCAGGGCGTCGACGATGAACCGATCGAGGCAGGCCAGCGCCTCGGCCCGGTTCAATGGCCAGCGCACCGCCTCCGCCTGCGGCTGACCGAAACTGTCCACGCCGGCGGCCTGGATGCTGGCCCACAGCGCGCGGTGATCGTGAGTCGGGCGCGCATCGGGCGGTGGTGGCGGCTCGCCATGCCAGGGCTGGCGATTGTCGTGGTCGTAGTTCCACTGCCCGCCCTCGGGCGTGCCGTCCGCTGCCAGCAGGATGCGGTGGCGCTTGCGCATGTGCCGGTAGAAGTGCTCCATCAGCCACTGCCCACACCCGCGGAAAAAGTCCGCCAGCTCGCCGCGGCGCGTGTAGAAGTGCGTGCTGTCCACCGCCTCGACGACGAAGGCCTGCGCCGCGCCCCACTGCCGCAGCTGCTGGTCCAGACGCCATTCGTCCGGATCCTGATACTGCAGGCGCTGCGCACCGTAGTGCGCCATCAGCGCCTCGAGATTGGCGGGGATGGACTGGCGATTGCTGGCGTCATCGATCGCCACGTAGCGCACGCGGTGGCCCGTCGCCCGCAGCTGGCGGGCGAAATCGCGCATCGCGGCGAACACCGCCAGGATCTTCTGCGCATGGTGCAGGACGTAGTCGGTCTCCTGCCGCACTTCCATCAGCACATACACCACGCCGGGATCGCGCACGTCGAACCAGGCGTGCGCGGGATCGAGCTGGTCGCCGAGCACCAGGCGCAGGGTGTGGGCGGTGGGGGGCAGCGAACTCATGCGGGGCGGCACGCCTGCTGGCATGCGGTGCGCCAGCGCACGACCCGGCTCATGGCACCTCCAGCGCACGCACGCGCTTGCGTTCGCCACGGCAGCGGTCGGAACAATACTTCACCTCGTCCCAGACCTTCTCCCACTTCTTGCGCCAGCGGAACGGCCGGCCGCAGTGCAGGCAGGGCTTTTCCGGCAGATCCTGTTTCTTGCGCATGCGCGATCCCGCGGCGATATGGGACGGACCGGCGCGGCCGGGGCCGGCAACCGAGTGCATAGTGTGCCCCGCCAGGTCCCCGACGGGACACTCCCGCCGCGACCCAGGCGCAGTCGCGACCGCGTGCTGCCGATGACACCGGACTGCGCTACTGTCCGCCCAGGCTACGCGCCGCGCGGCCCCGCCAGAGTGGATCGTTTATGCACCAGGGATACGCGCTGTTTGTCGCATTGCTGGCCGCGAGCGCGGCGCCTGTCTCCGCTGCGGCGCCTGCGCGGTTGGACGATGCGCTTGCGGCCTACGATGCGAAGGACTACGGCACTTGTGCCGATACCTTGGCGCGCATCGACGCAGCGCCGGCCGGCCTACCGAGCGGAGGCGATCTGTTCTACGTCGAATGCCTGGCCGCTGCCGGGAGAACGGATGCGGCCTTGGCGGTACTCGACGCGCGGTTGGCGCAAGGCCGCATCGATATACAGGAACTCACGCACAAGGACCGACCCGGCCTGAACCGGCTGCGCACCTTACCGTCGTGGTCATCGCTGATCGCCCATGCCGAGACGCTCGATGCCACACGCCAGGCGCGCCTCGACCAGCCACTGCGGCAGGCATTGCTGGCGCGTGTGGAGAAGGATCAGGCCGTCCGACAGAAGGCCATCGACGAGGGAAACACCCCCGCGTCATGGCAGCAGACGGTAGTGGTGGACCAGGACAGCACGACTTGGCTGAAGACCATAGTAGCGAAGAAGGGATGGCCGACGCGCACATCGGTGGGCGAAGACGGATCCAAGGCCGCGTTCCTGATCGCCCAGCACGCCACCCTGGACCCCGCCTTCCAGGAGCATGTCCTCGCGTTGATGCAGGCCGCCCTGGCGCAGAAGGAGGCGGATCCTTCCGACGTGGCAATGCTGCAGGATCGCGTGCTGCTGCACCAAGGCAAGCCGCAGCTTTACGGTACGCAGTTCAAAACCGAGCCGGACGGCACGATGGCCCTGGACAGGACCCAGGACATCAACGGCCTGGATGCGCGCCGCGCGACGATGGGCCTGCCGCCGATCGCCGAATACAAGGCCTTTCTGTCCGAGGTCTACCACGCGCCGGTGCGATGAACGGACCTAACGTGCATGGCATCTACCCGGGCGCCCTCACTCCTGCGCCAGCCACTCGCGGAACACCACACAGACCGTGGTGGGGTCCAGCATCGCGAACTCGCGTGCGCCCCAAGGCTTGAGCGCGACGGTACGGCAATTCGGATGCAGCCACTGCGGCGCACGTGCGGACAACTCGGCATAGATCGTGTCGATGCTGTCGGTTTCGATGCCCAGTTCCGGCCGGTCCTTCGCCGCCCACTCGGCGTTCTCCACCAGATAGGCCTTGGCGCCGTCGCGCGCGATCACCGCCATCGTGGCGTCCTGGTACAGCACCTGGAATCCCAGGCCGCCGACGAAGAAATCCAGTCCGTCCTGCATGCGCGCGTAGAAGATCTTGGGAATGAGGTTCTTGAACATGGAGCGACCTTGCGTCCGTGACCAGTGGCGAGTGTAGCGGGGCGGTCCTGGCTCGGCATGATGACAAAAACAGGGTCGCCGGACGCCTGCCGCGCGCGGGGGCTGGCAATGCCGCAGGCGGCTACACTGGCCAGCCTTCTTGCCGTCTCGACCCCAGCCATGACGTTCCGCTTCACCTGCAGCGCCTGTGATCAGCTCCACGAAGGCATGCCCGGCTTCAGCGTGGCGTCGCCGCTGAGCTATGCGCTGATTCCGGAGGCGCAGCGCGCCACCCGCTGCGAGCTGGGCTCGGACGATTGCGTGATCGATGAGGCTCACTTCTTCGTCCGCGGCTGCATCGAGATCCCCGTGCATGGCCACGCCGAACCGTTTTCCTGGGGCGTTTGGGTCTCGCTCAGCGAAGCCAGCTACCTGCAATGGGTCCACTGTTTCGATCAGCCGCAGCGTGCGCATGTGGGGCCGTTCTTCGGCTGGCTGAACACACGCCTGTCGCCGTATCCGGAGACCGCCGGTCTCAAGGTGCAGGTCCATCTGCGCAACGACGGCATTCGCCCATGGATCGAACTGGAGCCGACCGCGCACCCGCTCGCAGTCGAACAGCGTGAAGGGATCTCCGAGCAGCGGGTGGCCGAACTGTTTGCGCTGATGACGCACACATCCATCTCCGTTGCGACGGACCAGGGGACGACGCCATAACGCTGTCGTCGGTGTGGATGTTTGTGGGCCGCGGGCCGCGTTTCCGTCCGGTGTAGCGGAGGCGTGGAGCCGCGCGCGGCGCCGCGACGGTACGCTGACCCAAGACCCGGTCGGCGTCGGCGCGTAAGACTCGACGGTGTACGAAGGCCCATTCCGACCGAACATCAGCACTACGAAATTGGCGTGTAGGCTGTGCCGGGGCATCGCATCCGCGAAGCGGTGACGTCGCACGCCGCTAGGCACCGCCCCGAATCGGAGCAGCACATGGGATATGAGTATTGCCTGACGTTTGCCGACGCCGATCCAGCAAAGACACGGCAAGCCATCGGCCAGCTGCCGGGCGTGGAAGATGCGGACGCGCGCGATGCCGGCGCCGCCGCGCTGGCACGACCGATGCCGGACGCGGTGTTCTGGTGCACCGCAGACGGCCTGTCCTTTTGCGCGAACACCCGCGAGGGACTGCGCTGCCTCGGCACCGTCATCGCCCGCCTGACCAGCACGTTCGGGACGGTCGAGGTGGCGGAACTGGAATGACCGGCAACGCCGACCGCGCGGTGCTGCGCCGGCCGCGCCGACTACACTACCGCCGATGACCTCGCCCCTGCCCCTGCCGCCGCTGCACCCGCTCGCCGATCCCGCACCGCCTGCCGCCCGCAACGCCGTGGCTTTGGGCAAGCGCCTGTGCCGGCAGGTGGGCCAGGCCATCGCCGATTTCGGCATGATCGGTGCCGGCGACAAGGTCATGGTGTGCCTGTCCGGCGGCAAGGACAGCTACACCCTGCTCGACATCCTGCTGCAGTTGCAGCGCAAGGCGCCGGTACCGTTCGAGCTGGTGGCGGTGAACCTGGACCAGAAGCAGCCGGGCTTTCCCGCCGACGTGCTGCCGACCTACCTGCGCCAGCGCGGCGTGCCCTGGCATGTGATCGAACAGGACACCTATTCGGTGGTCACCCGGGTGGTGCCGGAAGGCAAGACCCTGTGTTCGCTGTGCTCGCGGCTGCGCCGTGGCGCACTGTACCGCTACGCGGCGGAGAACGGCATCACCAAGATCGCGCTGGGCCACCACCGCGACGACATCGTCGCCACGTTCTTCATGAACCTGTTCTTCCACGCCAAGCTGGCGGCGATGGCGCCGGTGCTGCGCAGCGACGATGGCCGCCACGTGGTGATCCGGCCGCTGGCCTACGTGCGTGAGGACGACATCGCCGCCTATGCGCAGGCGCAGGGCTTCCCGCTGATCCCCTGCACGCTGTGCGGCAGCCAGGAGACGCTGCAGCGCCGCCAGGTCGGCCAGCTGCTGCAGCAGTGGGACCGGGAGCATCCGGGGCGGGTGGAGCAGATCGCCCGCGCGCTCGGCAACGTGCATCCGGCGCAGCTGGCCGACCGCGCGCTGTTCGACTTCGCCGCGCTCGGCGGCGCGGCCACGGCCACGGCCGGCGCCTGGGCGGACGACCCGCCGGGCTGATCCATCTCGCTGAACCGCCCGATGCGGTGCCGGGGCGGGCGCGATGCGACAATGGCCGCCGCTCTCCGGCGCATGCCGCCGGACCGTTCCGTTTCCTTCCGCTGGATGCTCGATGTTCTTTCGCAATCTGACCCTGTTCCGCTTTCCCACCACGCTCGATTTCTCCGAGGTCGAGACGCTCCTGCCGGAGGCCCAACTCAAGTCGGTCGGCCCGCTGGAAATGAGTTCGCGTGGCTTCATCTCCCCGTTCGGCCGCGACGAGCAGGAAGCACTGTCGCACCGCATCGCCGACTTCCTGTGGCTGACCGTCGGTGGCGAGGACAAGATCCTGCCCGGCTCGGTGGTCAACGACCTGCTCGCGCGCAAGGTCGCCGAGATCGAGGAGAAGGAAGGCCGGCGCCCCGGCGGCCGCGCGCGCAAGCGGCTCAAGGACGACCTGATCCACGAGCTGCTGCCGCGTGCCTTCGTCAAATCCTCGCGCACCGACGCCATGCTCGACCTGCAGCACGGCTACGTCGCCGTGGACACCTCCAGCCGCAAGACCGGCGAGAACGTGATGTCGGAGATCCGCGGCCTGCTCGGCAGCTTCCCGGCGCTGCCGCTCAACGCCGAAGTGGCGCCGCGCTCGATCCTCACCGGCTGGATCGCCGGCGAGCCGCTGCCCGAAGGCCTGAGCCTGGGCGAAGAATGCGAGATGAAGGATCCGATCGAAGGCGGCGCGGTGGTCAAGTGCCAGCACCAGGAGCTGCGCTGCGACGAGATCGACAAGCACCTGGAAGCCGGCAAGCAGGTCACCAAGCTGGCGCTGGTGCTCGACGACCACGTGTCCTTCGTGCTCGGCGACGATCTGGTGATCCGCAAGCTGAAGTTCCTCGACGGTGCGCTGGACCAGCTCGAGCATGCCGACCAGGACGGCGTGCGCGCCGAACTGGACGCGCGCTTCGCGCTGATGAGCGCCGAAGTGCGGCGCCTGTTCCTGTTGCTGGAAGCGGCGCTGAAGCTGAGCAAGGCCGACTGATGCCGCGGCGCAAGCGGGTGCACGCGGCTGTCACCGTGCGCACCCGCGCCGGCGGTATGCTGTGCCCATGCCCGATCTGCTCCGTCGCCTGATCGCGCCGCCCCCGGCGGCCGTCGAACGCGACCTCGTCCGCTTCCGCCTGGACGAGCGCGAGGTCGAGGTGCTGCGCGTGCGCGACCCGCGCGCGCGGCGCATCAAGCTCAGCGTGGACGAACGCGGCGCACGCCTGACCCTGCCGCTGCGGGCCAGCCTGATCGCCGGCGAGCGCTTCCTGCTGGAGAACCGCCAGTGGCTGGCGCAGCAGCTCTCGCGCTATGTCGCCGCCGAGACGCTGACGCCGCTGCGCCCGGGCGAGGCCGGCGAACTGCCGCTGCGCGGGCAGTCGCTGCCGGTGGCCTGGCACGACGCCCGCTACGCGCGCATCGAGGTCGCCGACGGCGTGGCGCACCTGCACCTGCCGCCACGCGGCGGCGACGCGGCACTGCGCCGCGCGCTGCGCGATTTCTACGAAGCCCAGGCCCGCGCCGACGTCGGCCGCTGGCTGCCGCAGTACCTGCCGTCGCTGCCGCGCGCCCCGCGTGCGGTGCGCTACAAGGTCATGTCCTCGCAGTGGGGCTCGCTGGCGCCCGACGGCAGCATGGCGCTGGATCTGGCGCTGGTGCTGGGACGCCCCTCGGCGTTCGAGTACGTGCTGGTGCACGAGCTCTGCCACCTGATCCAGGCCAATCATTCGCCGGCGTTCTGGCACGAAGTGGAAGCGCGCTTCCCCGATTGGCGCGCCGAGCGCACCTGGTTCCACCAGCACGGCCGCCAGCTCAAGGCGCACCTGCGCTGGCTGCTGCGGCCGGATCGCGACTGAAGGGTCCATCCACGAATGGTGGGAAACACTCCGTAGAAGCAGCTTCCGCCGCGATGCGCGTTCTCGGCAAAGCGCATCGCGGCGGAAGCCGCTTCTGAAGGACAGGCTGCATCCGACAGATCGGCTTGGGCGAGAGCGCGTTCGTCGAAGCGCTCGAAGACGCTGCGGCGGGTGCGCCAGGACCACGGCCGAACACCGAACATAGCGGCGCGATCGACGGCTGCGGCGAGGCTGCGGTCGAGCGGCGAGAACACGCATGCTGCGCTGCGGCACGACATGGCGCAAACAGGGATGCGAACAAGGGGGGGAATGAGCAGGCGGGTGGGCGCGCCGATGCGGTCGCATTGCGGTGTGTTGGCCCAGCGCTGCGGAAGCAGAACTCCATGCAGCGCCCGGCAGGCCCCCTCTCCTCCCGCCTACCGCGGATCAGGCGCGACCTCCGGCGCCAGCGAGGCGGTACGGTCCGTGCGGCACTACGCCGGCATGTCAGGACGCCGGGATCGAGCCGCGTACACAGGACGTATCGCGTCTACGCCTGTTGACGGCAGGCGTGGGCGCAACTTAAGCGAAAATTTTTCTACACACAAGCTTGACGATGGGTGTGTAGGGAACACACCTACAGGCCTGTCCGCATGCCCCTGACGTGGGTGCGTTCGGCCTGGCGATGGACGCCGTAGCGGTCGTCAACCGCACTGCCCGCGGCGCCCCGCTCCTGCGAACGCTTCCGCATCAGGCGCTGCGCGCATAGTCGAAGCCGGCTGGCGCAGGCTGGATCGCCAGCACCGGCAACGCCTGCTCCGCCGGCGGGACCGACGGTGCCGCGTCGGCCAGCCGGAACACCGCCACCGCCTCGCTCAGACTGCCGGCTTGCTGCTCCAAGGCGCGTGACGCGGCCGTGGCCTGCTCCACCAGCGCCAGGTTCTGCTGGGTGCTGCGGTCCATCTGCGCCATCGCCTGTCCGACTTCGTCGATGCCGGCGGCCTGCTCCTGCGAGGCCGCCGCAATGCCCGCCATGAGGGCATTGACCTCGTCCACCGAGGCCAGCACGCGCCCCATGGTGCGGCCGGCGTCGTGCACCTGTGCCGAGGCCACCGCGACCTGGTCCACCGAGGCCTCGATCAGGCGCTTGATCTCCTTGGCCGCATCGGCCGAGCGCTGCGCCAGCGCGCGCACCTCGCTGGCGACCACCGCGAAGCCGCGGCCCTGCTCGCCGGCACGCGCGGCCTCCACCGCGGCATTGAGCGCCAGGATGTTGGTCTGGAAGGCGATGCCGTCGATCACCGCGATGATCTCGCCGATCTTGCGCGAGGCCGCTTCCACGCCCTGCATCGCACCGACCGCCGCATCGATCGAAGCACCGCCCTGGCCGGCCACGGTCGCCGCGGCGTCGGCCAGCTGGTTGGCATGGTGCGCATGGGTGGCGTTCTGGCGCACGGTGTCGGTCAGGCGCGCCGCCGCACGGGCGGTGCGCTCCAGCGTGCCGGCCTGTTCGGCGCTGCGCTGCGACAGGTCCTGGTGGCCGCCGGCGATGGCGCCGGCCTCGGCATCGATCGCCGCGGCCGCATGCTGGATGCCGGCCACGATCGCCGCGAGCTGGTCTGCACTGGCGTTGGCGTCGTCGCGCATGTCGGCGAACACGCCATGGAAATCGCCGTGCATGCGCACGCCGAGGTCGCCGCTGGCGATGGCGCGCAACAGCCCGGACAACTCGTCCAGGTTGCCGTCCACCGTCGCCATCAGCTGGTTGAGACTCTCGAGCATGATGCGGAAATCGTGCTGGTGCGCGCCGAGATCGGCACGCGCGCTGAAGTCGCCGGCCGCGGCGGCCTCGGCCAGATGCCAGATGTCGCGGCTGAGCGTGCCGAGGTTGGCCTTGATCGCATCCATCGCCTCGGAGATCGCGGCCTGCTCGCCGGGCAGGCGCGGCATGTCCTCGCTGAGATCGCCGATGGCGTAGCGCCGCATCAGCGCCACCATCGACTGCGCGGTGCCCACGTGCAGGTCGACCAGCGCATTGGCGTCGCGCAGCAATTGGCCATAGTCGCCCGGGAAGGCGGCCGCATCGCCGCGGCAGGCGATGGCGCCGTCGGCATGCCGTTGCGCCATCCGCCGCTGCTCGGCCAGCACCGCGCGCAGTTGGGTCTGCATGGTCTGCATGCTGCGCAGCAGCTCGGCGGCCTCGTCGTTGCCCTGTGCCGGCAACACCGCGTCGAGTTGGCCGGCGGCGATCGCCGCGGCCACGCGGGTGCCTTCGCGCAGCGGCCGCACCAGGCTCTGGGTGATGCACCAGCCCAGCCACGCACTGACCGCCAGCAGCAGGCCGCCGCCGAGCAGCAGCAACCAGCGCGCGCGGGCCATGGTGGTCACCGCCTGCGCATAGGAGCCGTCGCTGAGCGTGCGCAGGTGCGCGGCGTTGCGCTGGATCGCCTGCTGCCACTGCGCCAGCAGCGGCTGCAAGGTGTACAGGTGCAAGGTCTGCGCATCCAGGTTCTGGTTGTCGGCGGCCATCGCCAGCACCTGCGACTGGAACGGCTGCACCTGCACATAGGCCTTGTCGATCGCCGCGCGCAGCTGCGCGCCGGTGCGGTCGGCCGGGTCCAGGCGCAGCGCGAACAGCTTGCGCCGTGCCTGCGCGTAGTCGCGCTGGGCCTGGCCGATCGCGCGCACCACCGCCTGCTTCTCGTCAGGGTTGGTCAGGATGACGTCGTTGAGCAGGCCGATCTCCAGCCGCGCCTGCGCCGCGACCATGGCGTTGGACAGGCGGATCTTCTCCATCTTGTCCAGGGCGATGTCGTCGAGCTGCTGGCGCGCCAGCGCCATCGACGCGAGGCTGGCCACGATCAGGGCACCGCAGATCAACAGCAGGGCAGCGAAGGCGAAGGTCAGGCGTGGGCCGACCCGGTAGCGGCGAAGGAGGCGGATCATGGAAGCGCGGCGTCAGGGCGAAAGGTGCGCGCTACGCTGTGCGCCGAAGTTTTCCGAACCGCGACGGCATGGCGACAACATGGCGAACTGTGACGCCGCGAAAGGAACAATTGCGGCGGCCTGCGCAGCGCCGGCGCCCACTGCGTCGCAGTGTGCGTGCGCGATGCCCGGATGCGATGGTCGCGGCGGCGCAGACGCACGGCGACGCGGTCAGCGCCGCGTCTGCGTCAGAGGAAGCCGTGCAGCAACGCGGCCACCGCCGCCGGTTGTTCCATGTGCAGATGGTGGGTGCCGGGCAGCGTGTGCACGCGGCCGTCGCGCAGGCACGCCGCGCGCGTCAGGCGCAGCGATTCGGGCAGGATGTCCTGCGCCGGATCGGCGAACACCACCGCGGTCGGGCACTCGATGCCGGCCAGCAGCGCCTGCATCTGCGGCTCGGTCGGGCGGATCGCGGTGGGCAGGGTCAGCCGGCGGTCGCTGCGCCACACGTAGCCGCCGTCCACCGCGCGCACGCCGCGTTCCACCAGCAGCCGCGCGGCCGGCTCGCTGAGCTGGTTGGCCAGCATCCGCGCCCGCACCGGCGCGGCCAGATCGGGAAAGACGCGCAACGACGTGGCGGTGGCACGGCGGGTACTGGCGACGCTGTTGCGCAACCGTTCCACCGCGCCCGCCTCGCTCTCGGCCAAGCCGCCCAGCATCTCGATCGCCACGAACTTCTCGATGCGTTGCGGCGCCGCGACGGCCAGCAGGCTGGCGATGGCCGCGCCCATCGAATGGCCGATCAGCACGAAGCGCTCCCAGCCCAGCGCATCGGCCGCGTCCAGCACCGGGTGCAGGGCGCTGGCCAGCAGGTACTCGGCGCCATCGGGCAGGTCGCTGCTGTGGCCATGGCCGGGCAGATCCAGCATCACCAGGTCCAGCTGCGGCAGGTGCCGGCTCAGCGGCACGAAGCTGGCGGCGTTATCGAGCCAGCCGTGCAAGGCCAGCGCCTTGGGCCCCTCCGGGTCGCCGCTGCGCAGTCCGGCCAGCGCGCCCACCCGCGACGGGCAGGCAAAAGCACGCAAACTCATGCCGCGCGGGCCGCCAGCTGCGCCAGGGCACGCGCGTGCGCCGGGGCGTCGTTGAGACAGGGGATGTAGCGCACCTGCATGCCGCGTTCGGCGCAGGTCTCGACGAAGCCCATCGCCACTTCTTCCAGGGTTTCCAGGCAGTCGGTGGCGAAGCCGGGACAGAGTACGTCCACCTGCTTGACCCCCTGCCCGGCAAGCTCCCACAGCCGCGGCTCGGCGTACGGGCGCAGCCAGCGCTCGGCGCCGAAGCGCGACTGGTAGCCGAGCTCCCACTGGCCCGCCTCCAGGCCCAGTGCGGTGGCGATCGCCTGCGCGCTGGCTTCGCAGCGCTGCGGGTAGGGATCGCCGTTGTTGGCCACGCGCTGCGGCAGGCCGTGGAAGGAGAAGAACAGCCGCTCGCCGCGGCCATGCTGCGCCCAGTGCGCACGCACGCTGTCGGCCACCGCCGCAACCCAGGCCGGATCGGTCGGGTAGTCCTCGATCAGGTGCACCGGCAGCTGCGGATGGCGCGCCTGCCAGGCCTGCACCACATCCTCGATCGAGGCGGTGGTGGTGGTCGAATACTGCGGGTACAGCGGCAGCACCACGATCCGGCGCACGCCCGCCTCACGCAGCGCGTCCAGGGCCGGCGCCAGCGCCGGCGCGCCGTAGCGCATCGCCCAGGCCACGCGGTGCCCGGGCAGCTCGCGCTGCATGCCCTCGGCCAGGCGGCGGGTGTACACCGCCAGCGGCGAGCCGTCCGCCAGCCACACTTGGGCGTACTTCTCCGCCGATTTCGGCGAGCGCCGCGGCAGGATCACCCAGTGCAGCAGCGGCCACCAGAACAGCCGCGGGATCGCGACCACGCGCTTGTCGCCAAGGAACTCGGCCAGGTAACGGGCGACCGCAGGCGCGGTCGGCGCCTCGGGCGTGCCTAGATTCACCACCAGGATGGCGGTCTCGGGTGCGTCGGACATGCGCGCATTGTGGCAGAGCGCGGGCGTTGCGGCGTGTCGATCCGTTCGATCGCGGCGATCGACGGCGCCTGCATGCGGTGCCGGCACCACTCATTGCCGATTCATTGCCCTGTGACTAAGTTCAAGCACTTGCAGTATCTTGCTGCGGACCTATTTCGGAGCCCGCCATGCCCCTCCTGCCGCGCCTCGCCCTGTTGTTGAGCACCCTGTTGTTCGTCGGCCACGCCGTGGCTGGACCGGAAGAGGACGAGCGCGCCCGCAACGCGCTGCGCGTGCTGACCGACATCCAGAAGATTCCCGAGCAGGCCATCCCCGACAAGCTGCTCGACGAGGGCCGCGCCATCGTGGTGATCCCGGATACGCTCAAGGCCGGCCTGGTGATCGGCGGGCGTCGCGGCCACGGCCTGATGTCGGTCAAGCGCCCCGACGGCACCTGGTCCAACCCGGTGTTCGTCAAGCTCACCGGCGGCAGCATCGGCTTCCAGGTCGGCGTGCAGTCCTCCGACGTGGTGCTGGTGTTCCGCAACGACCGCAGCCTGGACAACATCGTCAACGGCAAGTTCACCCTCGGCGCCGATGCCGGCGTCGCCGCCGGCCCGGTCGGGCGCAACGCCGCCGCGGCCACCGACGGCCAGCTCAAGGCCGAGATCTGGTCGTGGTCGCGCGCGCGCGGCCTGTTCGCCGGCGTCGCCCTGGATGGCGCCGCGCTGCAGATCGACGATGCCGCCGACCTCAACGCCTACGGCAGCAACACCACCCCGCGGATGATCTTCGAAGGCCGCACCACCAACCGGCCGTCCAACGACATCGTCGCCTTCCGCGACAAGCTCGAGGAAGCCACCTACGCTGCGCGGCAGAGCCGTGGCACCGACAGCAACGGCAGCCCGGGCGCCGCCCCGGCACCGGCGGCCATGCCGGCGCCGCAGGCCACGCCGGAACCGACCGCCGCGCCCGACGCCGCTGCCAGCACCGTCCCCCTGCAGGGCCAGGCGCCACCGGCGCAGCAGGGCTTCCAGCCGGTGTCCGACGGCGAGATCCGCACCGAGAAGCTCGACGGCGATCGCTGAGCGCCGTTCCCAACGCCACCTGTCCATCGCGCCGTGCAGCCCTCCCTGCACGGCCGGGAAAGGTAACGCGGCGCGGCGCGGTGCGTTATCCTGCGGGTTCCTTACGACTTTTCTGCGAGCGGATCATGGGCAGTCTTAGCATCTGGCACTGGCTGGTGGTGCTGGTGATCGTGCTGCTGGTGTTCGGCACCAAGCGGCTGACGAGCGGCGCCAAGGATCTGGGCAACGCGGTCAAGGAATTCAAGAAAGGCATGCGCGACGACGACAAGCCTGCCGGCCAGCTCGGCGACGAGACGCGCAGCAGCAGCGAGCCGTCCCGCCAGACCCAGGCCGAGCGCGACCGCGACGCGCACTGACGGGACCCCGCCGGCGTGTTCGATATCGGATTCAGCGAACTGCTGGTGATCGCGGTGGTGGCCCTGGTGGTGCTCGGTCCCGAGCGCCTGCCCAAGGCGGCGCGCTTCGCCGGATTGTGGGTGCGCCGCGCCCGCGCGCAGTGGGACTCGGTGAAGCAGGAACTGGAGCGCGAACTGGAAGCCGAGGAACTCAAGCGCAGCCTGCACGACGTGCAGAGCTCGCTGCGCCAGGCCGAGACCCAGTTTCGCGACGGCAGCGAGGAACTGCAGCGGCAGACCGAGGCGCTGCGCCGCGAGATCGATCCGAACCCGCCGGTGCCGCCTGCCGACAGCGCGCCGTCGACCGTGCCGCCAGCGACAGCCGCCGCAATCGACGCCCCGACTGCGCATGCTCCCGACACGGCCACGGCCCTGCCCACGCACTCTGCCGCGACGGTGCCGGCCGCCGCGCGCGGTGCCGCCGCACCGCATCCGGCGTCCACCGCCACGGCGCACACCGGCCAGCCGCCCTCCATTGATCCGGAGGCGCCGCGATGAACGTGGAAGCCGAGAGCAGCCTGATCGAACACCTGATCGAACTGCGCGCGCGGCTGATGCGCGCGCTGATCGGCCTGGGCGTGGTGGTGGTGGCGCTGCTGCCCTTCTCCAAGCGCCTGTACTCCTGGCTGGCCGAGCCGATGCTGGCGCAGTTGCCGGTGGGCCAGAGCGTCATCGCCACGCACCCGGCCGGCGCGGTCATCGCCCCGCTGAAGCTGGCGTTCTTCCTGGCCCTGTTCGTGTCCGCCCCCTGGCTGCTGTACCAGGCCTGGGCCTTCGTCGCCCCCGGCCTGTACCAGCGCGAGAAGCGCCTGGCGCTGCCGCTGCTGGCCTCGGCAGTGCTGCTGTTCTACCTCGGCTGCGGCTTCGCCTACTTCCTGGTGCTGCCGGCGGTGTTCCACTTCCTGACCACGTTCAAGCCGGACGTGATCCAGCTCACCCCCGATGCCGGCGCCTACCTGGACTTCGTGCTGGCGATCTTCTTCGCCTTCGGCGCCAGCTTCGAACTGCCGGTGGCATTGGTGATCCTGGCCCTGCTCGGCTGGGTGACCCCGCAGCAACTGCGCGAAGGCCGCGGCTACGCAGTCGTCGGCATCTTCGTGCTGGCCGCGGTGCTGACCCCGCCGGACGTGGTCTCGCAACTGATGCTGGCGATCCCGATGTGCCTGCTGTACGAATTGGGCATCCTGGCGTCGAGCTGGCTGGTGTCGAGCCAGGCGCGGACGCAGTAGGCAAATGCGGCGGTAGACCGCGCGATCGCTTGCGGTGATCTGGGATGCGAATTACGGCAACGCCCTGGCGCGTGACGTATAAAAGTCTTCAAGGTCGACTGCACGCCGTCGTTCCGAACACACCGCAACGGATGCCCCCTGGGGGCCGCGAATACGCCAAGGAAGGTGCCGCGTGCGAATGACTGCCGGTACACACGACCAAGACCATTCCCTTGCGCGCACGCTGATCGCCCATGCGCGGGTGCTGTCGCTTGCGCGACGACGTGATCTGCGGATTCAGCGGTGCGATGCGCTTCCACGGCGCGGCGCGGACCTCGTTGCGGTGCGCCACGCCCCGCCATTTCGCCAACGCTGCAGCTGAGTCAGAGCAAGGTGTGTCGTCGGCTGTGGCCGACGCTGGATCGCGCGATCCGCATACACGGCGTCGGAGCCGCACCCGATCACAGGAGCATCGGCACCGGCCGCATTCCGGCCCTGCCGACACGGTCATGGAAGACCGTATTCGTGGCGGTGCGCATGTCTACGCCGCCACCCCCGGTCCCTGGCGGACGGGCAGGCCGGAAGCGCGCAGGAGTTCGCGTCGACCCGGCTTCTCTCGCAATGAAGCAGTATCCCAATGACCAAGGAGCACGTCATGAAACGTCTGGCTGCACTGGGATTTACCTTGCTGGTCTCGACCGCGGCGACCGCGGCGGTCGCAGGTACGCCATCGTTCCAGAAACAGGGCGGGAAAGCGAAGTTCATCAACGGCGACAATCTGGTGACCGGCGTGTACGCGGAGACGGCCACGCCGGCGGACACGCGCTTGCAGAGCCCGCAACAGAAGGCCGCTGGCCTGAGCGCGGTGATGGTCACCCGCAATGGCGACCAATACGTCTCGTCGGCAAGCGCGGAGGACGTGGCGCTCTTCGAGGAGGCGATCAAGGCGATGGAACTGCTCGGCCGCCTGCCGCACTCCGTGCCCGGCACGCCACCGACGCGCCCCACTGGCGATGGCGCCGGCCGCGCCGTCCCCAACGTGGTGATCGGCACCGACGAACGGGTCCAGGTGACCACCACCACCAACGCGCCGTACTGGCACATCGGGCGCATCGGCATCGGCTGCACCGGAACGCTGATCGGACCCAAGCACGTCCTGACCGCCGGCCACTGCGTATCCGACGGCGCTGGCAATTGGTATTCCAGCCTCGACTTCACCGTGGCCCAGAACGGCAGCTACCAGCCGTGGGGAACGGCGACGTGGGCGCGTGCCATCACCACGACGGCATGGCTCAACAACGGCGACAGCAACTACGACTATGCGCTGATCGTCCTGAGCACGGCGCCCCATGGCGGCAATGCGGGCTGGGGCACCTACTCGGGAGGCACCCATACCATCACCGGATATCCGGGCGACAAGCCGTTCGGAACGATGTGGAGTGCGTCCGGAGGCGTCTCCACCAGCGGCTCCTACCGGCTCTGCTACACCATCGACACCAGCGGCGGCAACAGCGGGAGCGGCATCTACGACAGCGGCTACGTGGTCCGCGGCGTGCACACCACCGGCTCGTCGAGCCAGAACTGCGGGACGCGGCTGACCAGTACCGTCTTCAACACGCTGCAGAACTGGATCGCCGACAACCCGTGACGCGCGCGCGGTCCCGATCCTGAGCGACATCGCCGTGGTGCTGCGGGCGACTGCGCACCACGGCGTTCGCCGAATCCACGATGCCAGAGGAGTTGCAGATGAGACGGGTGCTTGCCGCGACGCTGACGCTACTGGCCGGCTGCAGCCTCGGCAGCGGGCCGGCCGCCAATCGCGAGCCGCTGGAGTCCGCGCTGATCATCGGCAGCGCGCAATCCCCGGACCCCGTGCTGGCCCGGGTCATGGAGCTGAAGGAGCGGGGCGTGGTGGAGGGCGTCGTGGTGTACGAGTCGTTCCCCGTGCAGATCCGCCTGCGCGCCCCCAGGCGGGTGATCGACGAGTTGAAGGCGATTCCCCGGGCAGCCCAGCGCGCTCCCGGCGACGGCAGCGGCGGCCGCTGAGTCAGCCGCGATCAGGCTTCGATGACGTTCGAGGGCCGCGCCACGGCCGCTGCATCGCCGGCGTGCACGAACATCTGCTTCCAGGCCACGTACACGATGCCGGCGATCGTCGGCGGCAACACCGCCATCAGCAGCACCTGCGCGATCAGCGCCGCCATCGTGGTGCCGACGAGCAGCTGAAGCACCAGCATCACCACGGTCAGCGCGAAGTAGAACGCGAACATGGCCAGGAAGGCGAGCACGAAGAACACCAGCAGCGCGGGCAGGTTGTGCAGGCAGGCACGCAAACCCAGACCGATCGCAGCGATGCCGTTGCGGCCGTCGAACATCACCTGCGGGGCGAACAGGAACAGCGTCAGCGCCACCGCCACGACGCCCACCGCCACCAGCATCAGCCACAGCAGGATGCGCAGCGCCGGCAGGGTGGCGACGAGTTGCTCCACCTGCAGCGGATCCGGTTGCACGCCGGACTGGCCTATTTCGTTGAACTTGTCGATCACCGTATTCAGCTGCTGCAGCCCGCTCGGGCCGATCACCACCACGGCCAGGAGCGCCAGCGCCAGCCCGACCGCCACCTGCGGCAGCAGCGCCACCAGCAGGTTCGGCGCGCGGTTGCCATGCAGGCCCTGCAACAGGTGCGCCGGCTCGGCGCTGCGGCCCTGGTCGACCTCGCGCGCGGCCCACACCAGCCCGCCGAACAGCAACGGCCCGGCCAGGCCCATCAGCAATTGCGCCAGCATGCCCAGGGTCGGATGGAGCGCGCTCAGGAACAGGGCGATCAGCGTCGCCAGGCCCCAGATCAGCCCCAGCCGGCCCAGCGCCCACGGCGCCCGTCGCAGCAGGGACACACCGCCCAACAGCCATTCCGCGCCGGCCGAGGCCGGCAGCTTGCGAATCTCGATCATTGCCAATCCGAAGTGGGGGACGCCGTACAGCGGCGGCGACTGCACAGATTATCGCGGTTTTGCCTGGCCGCTGCTGTGCTGCCCGCGTGCGTGCTGAACGAAGCGCCGCAACAGTTTGCGTGCCAGCGGTGCGGCGCTGACCTCGCGGGCGATGGTACGGGCGCAGCGTCCGGCGCTGCGTAGACAGTCCGCGCGCGCCTGCACGTAGCCGCGCATGTGGTGGGTGGCGAACTCCGGATGGAACTGCAGGCCCCAGGTCGCCTCGCCCCAGCGGAACGCGTGGCACTGGTCCTGCGCCGAGTGCGCCAGCACCGTGGCGCCGGACGGCGCGCGCAGCACCGTCTGCAGATGCGTGGCATGCGCGGGGAAGCGAGGCGGCAGGCCGGCGAACAGCGGATCCTCGGCGGCGGGCGGGTGCAGTTCGATGTCCACCGTGCCCGATTCGCGCCCGGCCGGGTTGTAGGCGACCTCCCCGCCCAGCGCATGCGCCAGCAGCTGGTGCCCGTAGCAGATGCCCAGCAGCGGCGTGCCGTCCTCGGCGGCTTCGCGCAACCAGGCCGCCGAGCGTTCGCTCCACTCGGCCCGGTCGGTGACGAACGCCGCCGAGCCGGTGACGATCACTCCGGCGAAGTCGCCCCGCGCCGGCAAGGCTTCGCCGGCGGCGACGTTCGTCACCACCGTCTCGCGCTCGGCCAGGCCGGCGGCGACGCGGATCCAGTGCGGGAAGCGTCCGTAGCGCCGCATCGTCGCCACCGGTTCACCGGTTTCGAGGATCAGGAAGGGCGCAGCACGGCGACGGACGGGAGAAGCGAACGGCATGGGGGGATTCTAGACGCCGTCGCCGTGGATTGTTCAAGGCCGCGCGGCGGTGGCGGCATAGCCATATAACTGGCGATCATGAGACGGGAAAGCGCCCCGCGCTTCACTCCCGCGGCGGCAGCACCGACAGCACTTCTTCGATGGTGGTCAGCCCGGCGGCCACCTTTTCCAGGCCGGCGCGGCGCAGCGTGCGCACACCCTCGTCCTGGGCGGCGCGGCTGAAGCCGGCCAGGTCCATGTCGGCGCGGATCAGGGTGCGCAGGCGCGGGGTCACCGGCAGCAGTTCGTACAGGCCCACGCGGCCCAGGTAGCCGGTGCGACGGCACTCCAGGCAGCCGACCGGCGCATAGGGGTGCAGCGGCTCGGGCAGGGCCTCGCCCGGCTCGCGCAGCGCGTCCCACTCGTGCGCTTCCAGGGTGTGCGGGCGCTTGCAGTGGCTGCACAGGGTGCGCACCAGGCGCTGCGCCAGCACGCCGTTGAGGGTGGAGGCGACCAGGTAATGCGGCACGCCCAGGTCGAGCAGGCGGGTGATCGCCGAGGGCGCATCGTTGGTGTGCAGGGTCGACAGCACCAGGTGGCCGGTCAGCGAGGCCTGCACCGCCATCTGCGCGGTTTCCAGGTCGCGGATCTCGCCGATCATGATGATGTCCGGGTCCTGCCGCAGCAGGGTGCGCACGCCGCTGGCGAAGTCCAGGTCGATGTTGGCCTGCACCTGCATCTGGTTGAACTCGGTGGCGATCATCTCGATCGGGTCCTCCACGCTGCACACGTTCACGTCCGGCGTGGCCAGGCGCTTGAGCGTGGAGTACAGCGTGGTGGTCTTGCCCGAGCCGGTGGGGCCGGTGACCAGCACGATGCCGTGCGGGCGCTCCACCAGCGCGTTCCAGCCGGCCGCTTCCTGCGGGCTGAAGCCGAGCTGGTCCACGCTCTTGAACGCGGCATCCGGGTCGAAGATGCGCATCACGCACTTCTCGCCGAACGCGGTGGGCATGGTCGACAGGCGCATCTCGGTCTCGCGCCCGCCGGGCGAGCGGGTCTTGATGCGCCCGTCCTGCGGGCGCCGCCGCTCGGCCAGGTCCATGCGCCCGAGCACCTTGATGCGGCTGACGATGGCGGTCATCACCGCCGGCGGTACTTCCAGCACCTTGTGCAGCACGCCGTCGATGCGGAAGCGCATGCGCCCGGCCTCGCGCCGCGGCTCCAGGTGGATGTCGCTGGCGCGCTGCTCGTAGGCGTACTGCAGCAGCCAGTCGACGATGTGCACGATGTGATGGTCGTCGGCGTTGACGTCGCCGCCGCGGCCCAGTTCCACCAGTTGCTCGAAGCTGGGCAGGCCGCTGCTCTGCTCGGTGCGCCCGTCCTTGGCGCCACGCACCGAGCGGGTCACGCCGAAGAACTCCATCGTGTAGCGATGCAGGTCCAGCGGGTTGACCACCACGACCTCGATGCGGCGCCGCGCCAGGTGCTGCACGTCGCCGAGCCAGTCCAGCGCCAGCGGTTCGCTGGTCGCCACCAGCAGGCGCTCGGGCTGCAACGCCAGCGGCAGGATCCGGTGGCGGCGCGCATAGGCGTGCGAGACCACGCCGGTGACCGCGGCCACGTCGACCCGGGTCGGATCGATGCGCAGGTAACGCAGGCCGCAGCGCTGCGCCAACCACTCGGTCAGCCGTTCCAGGCTCAGTTCGCTGCCGGGCGGACGGGTGGCGGCCAGTTTCAGGTTGGACAACAGCACCAGCGGATGCACGTCGCTGACGGTGCGCGCGGTCTGTGCCGAGAACTGCACGCGGCCGCGTTCGGCCGGTGCGACCAGGCCGTCGGCGAGCAATGCGGCGGCCACGCGCTCGAAGCTCAACCGGCCCGGCAGCAACGCCACGGTGGGTTCGGCGGGCGACGACGCGGGCGGCGCGGCAGGGCGCGAATCCATGGTCCAGGTCCGGTGCGCGGAAGTCCCCGCGAGTCGGTCGCTATACTAGCGCACCCCTCAACCGGCCCCCTGCGAGATGTCCGTTTCCCGGTCCGTTCCGATCACGTTCCAGGGTCTGATCCAGACCCTCAACCAGTTCTGGGCGCAGCACGGCTGCGTGCTGATCCAACCGTTGGACCTGGAAGTGGGCGCCGGCACCTTCCATCCGGCCACGTTCCTGCGCGCGCTCGGGCCGGAGCCGTGGAACGCGGCCTACGTGCAACCGAGCCGGCGCCCCACCGACGGCCGCTACGGCGAGAACCCGAACCGCCTGCAGCGCTACTACCAGTACCAGGTGGCGATGAAGCCGAACCCGGACAACATCCAGCAGCTGTACCTGGATTCGCTCAAGGCGCTGGGCATCGATCCGCTGGTGCACGACCTGCGCTTCGTCGAGGACAACTGGGAATCGCCGACGCTGGGCGCCTGGGGCCTGGGCTGGGAGGTGTGGCTCAACGGCATGGAAGTCACCCAGTTCACCTACTTCCAGCAGGCCGGCGGCCTGGAGTGCAAGCCGGTGCTGGGCGAGATCACCTACGGTCTCGAGCGCTTGTGCATGTACCTGCAGAACTGCGACAACGTCTACGACCTGGTGTGGACCTACGGCCCCGACGGCACCCCGGTCACCTACGGCGACGTCTACCACCAGAACGAGGTGGAGCAGAGCGCGTACAACTTCGAGCACGCCAACGTGGCCGAACTGTTCCACCGTTTCGACGCGTGCGAGCAGGAAGCGCAGGCGCTGGTCGAGGTCGGGCTGCCGCTGCCGGCGTACGAGCAGGTGACCAAGGCCAGCCACGCCTTCAACCTGCTCGACGCACGCCGCGCGATCTCGGTGACCGAACGCCAGCGCTACATCCTGCGCGTGCGCGCGCTGGCGCAGGCGGTGGCCAAGGCCTACTACGCGCAGCGCGAGAAGCTGGGCTTCCCCGGCGTCAAGAAGTGATGCAAGCCCCTCTCCCGCCGGGAGAGGGGTTGGGGTGAGGGTACGCCGGCACGAGTAGCCGGGTGCTCCGACTCCCCAGGCGCCCGCACCCTCATCCGCCCCTTCGGGGCACCTTCTCCCGCAGGGAGAAGGGAAAAACCGCTAGCAAGGTCCGACACATGAGCCAACACCTTCCCCTGCTGATCGAACTGGGCACCGAGGAACTGCCGGTCAAGGCATTGCCGGGCCTGGCCCAGGCGCTGTTCGACGGCGTGATCGCCGGGCTGGAGAAGCGCGGCATCGCGGTCGAGCGCGGCGACGCCAAGCCGCTGTCCACGCCGCGCCGGCTGGCGGTGCTGCTGCCGGGCGTGGCCGTCGAACAGCCGGAGCAGCGCGCGGAAGTGCTCGGCCCCTACCTCAACATCGCGCTGGACGCGGATGGCCAGCCGACCAAGGCGCTGCAGGGGTTCGCCGCCAAGGCCGGGATCGACTGGACCGCGCTGGAGCGCACCAGCGACGCCAAGGGCGAACGCTTCGTGCACCGCGCGGTGAACCCGGGCGCGCGCACCGCCACGCTGCTGCCGGAGATCCTGCGCGAGGCGATCGCGGCGATGCCGATCCCCAAGCCGATGCGCTGGGGCGATCACGACTATGGCTTCGCGCGGCCGGTGCAGTGGCTGGTGCTGCTGTTCGGCAGCGAGGTGGTGCCGATGCCGCTGTTCGGCGTGGAGGCGGGGCGCGACAGCCGCGGCCACCGCTTCCTGCACGACGCGCCGGTGCCGCTGGCGCAGCCGGGCGACTACGTGGCCGCACTGCAGGCCGCGCAGGTGCTGGTGGACCCGGACGTGCGCCGCGCGCGCATCGTCGCCGAGGTCGAGCAGGCCGCGCGTGAGGCCGGCGGCAGCGCGCGCATCGCCGCCGACAACCTGGAGCAGGTGGTGAACCTGGTCGAATGGCCATCGGCGGTGCTGTGCAAGTTCGAGCCGGCGTTCCTGGCGGTGCCGCAGGAAGCGCTGATCGAGACCATGGAGAGCAACCAGAAGTTCTTCCCGGTGCTGGACGACGGCGGCAAGCTCACCGAACACTTCATCGGCATCGCCAACATCGTCTCGCGCGATGTGGCCGAAGTGGCCAAGGGCTACGAGCGGGTGATCCGCCCGCGCTTCGCCGACGCCAAGTTCTTCTTCGACGAAGACCTCAAGCAGGGCCTGCAGGCGATGGGCGCCGGCCTGGCCAGCGTCACCTACCAGGCCAAGCTCGGCAGCATCGCCGACAAGGTGCAGCGCGTGGCCGCGCTGGCCGAGGCGATCGCCGCGCAGGTCGGCGTGGACCCGGCGCAGGCGCGCCGCGCCGCCGAACTGAGCAAGAACGACCTGCAGTCGCGCATGGTCAACGAATTCCCGGAACTGCAGGGCATCGCCGGCCGCCACTACGCGCTCGCCGCGGGCGAGCCGAGCGAGATCGCCCTGGCGATCGACGAGGCCTACCAGCCGCGCTTCGCCGGCGACGACATCGCGCTGTCGCCGCTGGGCAAGGTGCTGGCGATCGCCGAACGCCTGGATACGCTGGCCGGCGGGTTCGCCGCGGGGTTGAAGCCCACGGGCAACAAGGATCCGTTCGCGCTGCGGCGCAATGCGCTGGGGTTGGCGCGGACGGTGATTGAGAGTGGGTTTGATGTGGATGTGAAGGCGCTCCTGTCGACGGCTGCGACCCAGGCGATGGAGGCAATTCGGCGTTCCGCCCTGCTGAAGAAGCTGGACGCAGCAGCAGAGGCGAAGCGCGAAGGTGCTGAGACTGCACCCGTGCAACATCAGGTGGGCGCGGTTTCGCTGGAGCAGGTCGAGGAGATCTTCGACTTCATCCTCGACCGCCTGCGCGGCTACTACGCCGACAAGGGCGTGCCGGCGACGCAGTTCAACGCGGTGGCAGAACTGAAGCCAGCCTCCCTGTACGACTTCGACCGCCGCATCGACGCGATCGGCACCTTCGCCGCGTTGCCGGAGGCCGAGGCGCTGGCCGCGGCCAACAAGCGCATCCGCAACATCCTGCGCAAGGCCGAGGGCGAGATTCCGGCGCAGGTCGACGCGGGCCTGCTGCGCGAGCCGGCCGAGCGCGCGCTGGCCGAGGCGGTGGAAGCGGCGATTGCCGAGACCGACGGCGCGCTGCGCCAGCACGACTACGTCACCGTGCTGAACTTCCTGGCACGGCTACGCCCGCAGGTGGACGCGTTCTTCGACGGGGTGATGGTCAACGCCGACGACCCGGCGCTGCGTCGCAACCGCCTGGCCCTGCTCAAGCGCCTGGGCGACCGTCTCGGCAGCGTCGCGGCGATCGAACACCTGTCGGCGTAAGCAGCAGAAGCGTCGAACCAGAGACGGGCCGCCTTGCGCGGCCCGTTCTCGTTTTTCGGGTGGAGCTCCTGCGGCAATGCTCGGCGCCAATGGCTTCGGCACACCGCAATGCGTCGGGACTGAAGTCCCTCCCACAGTGCAAGCTCACTGCTGTCCGCAAGCCCCTGCAGGCGCGTTGCTTGTGTCCGTCACAACAAGCGTGTGCAAGCGCCCGCCCTAAGCCCCTCTCCCCTCGGGAGAGGGGTAGGGGTGAGGGTACGGCGCGAAGCGACCCGCAGAGATTGAGGACACGAGGCTTCGCCCGTACCCTCATCCGCCCCTACGGGGCACCTTCCCCCAAAAAGGGGGCCGTGGTCCCGAAGGGAGAAGGAGCAGCTGACTAACCCCTCTCCCTCCGGGAGAGGGGTTGGGGTGAGGGTCCGGCGCGAAGCGACCTGCGGAGTGTCAGTGCACGAGGCTGCGCCTGACCCTCATCCGCCTCTGCGGAGCACCTTCCCCCAAAAAGGGGGCCGTGGTCCCGAAGGGAGAAGGAACAGCTGACTAGCCGTCTCCCTCCGGGAGAGGGGTTGGGGTGAGGGTCCGGCGCGACGCGACTCGCGGAGTGTGAGTGCACGAGGCTTCGCCCGGACCCTCATCCGCCTCTGCGGGGCACCTTCCCCCCAAAAGGGGGCAGTGGTCCCGAAGGGAGAAGGAACAGCCGACTAGCCCCTCTCCCTCCGGGAGAGGGGTTGGGGTGAGGGTCCGGCGCGAAGCGACATGCAGAGATTGAAGACACGAGGCTTCGCCCGTACCCTCATCCGCCCCTACGGGGCACCTTCCCCCAAAAGGGGGCCGTGGTCCCGCAGGGAGAAGGAACAGCCGACTAGCCCCTGCGCACATCCGCACGCCCCCTCCCAGCCACAGCGCTCACAACGTACCCCGCCATTACGAATCCCCAATCCCGACTCCCCAATCCCGGCCTTCAATCAAACAACGCCTGGATCGCCGCCAACCCTGCATTCGCGCGTTCCTTCTTGCGCGCCGCGTCGGCCACCGGGTCGGCGCCGTCGCGCTGCATTTCCTCAGCCGGGATCTCGTCGAAGAAGCGGCTGGGCTTGAGCCGGATGTGCTCGCCGAACTTGCGAGTGAGCTTGCTGTAGCTCATCCACAGCTGCTCCTTGGCGCGGGTGATGCCCACGTACAGCAGACGCCGCTCTTCCTGCAGATTGCCCTCTTCCAGGCTGACCTCGTGCGGCAGCACGCCGTCCTCGCAGCCAACGATGAACACGTAGCGGAACTCCAGGCCCTTGGACGCGTGCATGGTCATCATCCGCACCTGGTTGCCGCCGTCGTCCTTGTCGTTGCGCGACAGCAGCGCCAACTGCGCGGCCAGGTCGCCGACGGTGGCGCCGCGCGGGCCGCCCTCGAACCACTTGGCCAGTTCCTCCAGGTTGCCGCGGCGGCGCTGGAAACTCGCTTCGTCCTTGCACTGGCTGCGCAGCTCGCGGATCAGCCCCGACTGCTCGGCGAGCTGGCGCACCACGTCGGCCGAGGACAGCGTGGTCGAGGCCGCGCGCAGTTCGTGCAGGATGTCGACGAAGTCGCTCAGGCCGTTGGCCGCGCGCGGCGGCAACTGCTGCAGCGCGCCCACCGACTCGGCCGCGCGCGACATCGGCAGGTGCTTGGCAGAAGCCAGTTCGGCCAGCTTGGCCAGCGAGGTCGCGCCGACCTCGCGCTTGGGCGCCTGCACCGCGCGCAGGAACGCCGCGTCGTCGTCTGGATTGACCAGCAGGCGCAGCCAGGACAGCACGTCCTTGACCTCCTGCCGCTCCAGGAACGCGGTGCCGCCGGTGATGTGGTACGGCACGCTGGCCATCTGCAGCGCCTTTTCCAGCGGCCGCGACTGGAAATTGCCGCGGAACAGGATGCAGAAATCGCTCCACGGCACCTGCTTGGCGGTGCCCAGATAGGCGATCTCGGCGGCCACCTTCTCCGCCTCGTGCTCGCTGTCGCGGCACTCCCACACGCGGATGCGCTCGCCATCGGCTTGGTCGCTCCACAGCGTCTTCAGATGCTCGTGCGGGTTGTGTGCGATCAGGGCGTTGGCCGCGCGCAGCACCCGGTTGGAGCAGCGGTAGTTCTGCTCCAGCTTGATGATCTGCAGGGCCGGATAGTCGCGGCCCATCTGCATCAGGTTTTCCGGGTTGGCGCCGCGCCAGGCATAGATGCTCTGGTCGTCGTCGCCCACGCAGGTGAAGTTGCCGCGCGGGCCGGCCAGCATCTTCAGCAACCGGTACTGCGCATCGTTGGTGTCCTGGCTCTCGTCCACCAGCAGATAGCCGATGCGTTCGCGCCAGGCCATCACGATGTCCTCGTTTTCCTCCAGCACCTGCACCGGCAGGCGGATCAGGTCGTCGAAGTCCACCGCGTTGAAGGTGCTCAGCCGCGCCTGGTAGCGCTCGTACAGGCTGGCCGCCTCCTGCTCGCGGTTGCTGCGGGCCGCCGCCATCGCCTGCTCCGGCGACAGCCCGGCGTTCTTGGCGCGCGAAATCAGGTTCTTGGCGTCCTCGATGGCATCGGGCTTGGCGCCGGGCATCAGGTCCTTGATCTGCGCGGCGGCATCGTCGGCGTCGAAGATCGAGAAGCCGCGCTTCAGGCCCACCGCCGCGTGTTCGATCTGCAGGAACTTCAGCCCCAGGGCGTGGAAGGTGCAGATGGTCAGGCCGTCGGCGGCCTCGCTGCGGATGCGCTTGGCCACGCGCTCGCGCATTTCCTTGGCCGACTTGTTGGTGAAGGTGATCGCGGCGATGCGCTTGGCCGGGTAGCGGCCGCTGGCGATCAGGTGCGCGATCTTTTCCACGATCACGCGGGTCTTGCCGCTGCCGGCGCCGGCCAGCACCAGCAACGGACCCTCGCAATGCAGGACCGCGGCGCGTTGGGGAGGATTGAGACCGTGCATGAAGACTTCCCTTGGCCGCGCATTGTAACGGGCACCGGCCGGCGCCGACGCCCCACCGCCGCGCCGGCGCTGAACCGGTTCGCGAACCGCCCGGCGGCCGGGGCGCGCGGCCGCCGCGCTAGAATCGGCGGCATGGCGAAACTGTATTTCTACTATTCGGCGATGAACGCCGGCAAGACCACCACGCTGCTGCAGTCGGCGCACAACTACCGCGAGCGCGGCATGCGCACGGCGATCCTGACGCCGCGGCTGGACCATCGCGCCGGCAGCGGCGTGGTCGCCTCGCGCATCGGCCTGCGCGCCGACGGCATGCCCTTCGTCGCCGACACCGATCTGCTGGCCACCATCGAAGCCGACATCGCCAGCCGCGGCCCGCTGCATTGCGTGCTGGTGGATGAGGCGCAGTTCCTCAGCCGCGCCCAGGTCTGGCAACTCAGCGAAGTGGTCGACCGGCTGCGCATCCCGGTGCTGTGCTACGGCCTGCGCACCGATTTCCGCGGCGAGCTGTTCGAAGGCAGCCAGTACCTGCTGGCCTGGGCCGACGAGCTGCAGGAGATCAAGACCATCTGCCACACCGGCAGCAAGGCGACGATGACCGTGCGCGTGGACGAGAACGGCCATGCGGTGCAGGACGGCCCGCAGGTGGAGATCGGCGGCAACGAGCGCTACGTGTCGGTCAGCCGCCCCGAGTTCAAGAAGATCATGCGCGGCGAAGGGCGCATCGATCCGCTGCAGATCGCCCTGCCGCTGTAACCCGGATGCAACGCGCGACGCACCGCGCTGGTGCGTCTGATCGGACCGCGATGAACCGCCGCTGACGATTGCCGCGCAGGCGCCTGTGCCTATGCCATCAGTCTATGGAGCGCACCCGGCGGCATGCCTAGAATCGCGCCGATCACACTCATGGGATGAGGAACATGGTTTCGTTGAAAGGATTTTTCGCCGGCAGCAGCACCGTCCTGGCCTGTGCCCTGCTGCTCGCCCTGCCCGGCCCCGCCGCTGCGGCCCCGGGCGACCACACCTTCCAGGACATCCCGGCGCAGGTGCTCACCGACGGCTTCCTCGAGGCGCACCTGGACCTGTTCTATCGCCGCGCCGGCATCCGCGCCGACAAGAAGGGCGAGTACGCCGAGGCCAGGAAGCAGTACCAGCTGGCCGCGCGCTACGCCGACAAGCCGTCGCAGGCGCGGTTGGGCGAGATGTACTGGGAAGGCCAGGGCGGCGCCGCCGACCATACGATGGGCTTCCTGTGGATGGCGCTGGCCGCCGAGCGCGGCTACGACCAGTTCGGCGCGCGCAAGATGGAGTACTGGAACCAGCTGACTCCGGACGAGCGCAAGCGCGCGGCCAAGCTCGACAAGTCGATGCTCGCCGACTACGGCGATCAGGTCGCCAAGCCGCGCCAGGAAGCGGTCCTGCGGCGCGAAGCGATGCGCAGCACCGGCGGCCTGCTCGGCCACTCCGGCGCGGCCGGCCCGCTGTCGATCAACGGCCCGCGCGGCGGCAGCATCGATCCGGAAGTGTTCTACGCCAAGCAGTTCTGGGAACCGAGCGCGTATTGGAAGCTGCAGGACCAGGTGTGGGACGGGCGCACCCCGGGCCGGGTCGACATCGGCGATGTCGAGGACATCAGCACGGAAGGCGCACCGCCAACGCCGCCGCAGGAGCCGGGCAAGCACTGAACGCGGCGCCATTTCCGCGTCGGGACTGAAGTCCCTCCCACAGCAGCCCAGTGCCGGGCCTGTGCGCCCCTGTGGAAGCGGCTCCAGCCGCGACGCGCGAGGCGCACCGCACTCGCACACCCGACTGCGTCGGGACTGAAACACCAGCGCAACCGCCCCATCCAACGAGCGCCCGATGCCGGCCGGCGCCGAGCGCTTCGCGGCTCAGTACAACTTGCGCTCTGCCGCCGGCGGCGGCGTCCACTGGTAAAGCCAGGTCTCGGTCAGCGGGCGCTCGCCGCTGCGCAGGTACAGGCGGATGTCGATCTGCTCGGTGCCGTCGTCCGGCGGCACCACGTCGAACATCGCGCGGTAGCCGGAAATCTCGTGCAACGGCCGCGCCGAGACGATCTCGGTACGGCCGCGATTGAGCTGCAGCACCGCCTCGACCTTGGCGTCCTTCTCCTTGCCCAGCTTGGCCAGTTCGCCGCCGACGAAATCCACCGCGAAGCGCCACGAGAAGTAATGCCGCTTCTGCCCGACCACACCGCCCAGGCCGGTACGCGTGGCCACGCAGTGCGCCAGCGGCGAGGACGCCGGCGCCTGTGCGCCCCAGTACAGGCGATAGCCGAACAGCAGCTCCTGGCCGGGCTGCGGCTTGTCCTGCGGATTCCAGAACGCGACGATGTTGTCGAAGGTCTCGTCGACGGTGGGGATCTCCACCAGTTGCACCGAGCCCTTGCCCCAGCCCTGCTTCGGCTCCACCCACAGGCATGGGCGCTTCTCGTAGAACACGCCGTCGTCCTGGTAATGATCGAAGTTGCGGTCGCGCTGCAGCAGGCCGAAACCACGCGGGTTCTCGTCGACGAACATGTTGAAGCGCAGGTGCGGCGGATTGCACAGCGGCCGCCAGATCCACTCGCCGCCGCCGGTCCACATCGCCAGGCCGTCGGTGTCGTGGATCTCCGGGCGCCAGTCCCAATCCATGCGGCGGTCGTTCTCGCCCACCTGGTACATGCTGGTGCACGGCCCCAGGCCCAGGCGCTCGATGGTCTTGCGCGGATACAGCGCGCTGTCGATGTCCATCAGCAACACGTCGCCATTGGTGATCGCGAAGCGGTAGGCACCGGCCACGCTGGGCGAATCCAGCAGCGCGTACACCACCACCGTGTCCGAGCCGGCCTTGGGCTGCTCCAGCCAGTAGGCGATGAAGTCCGGGAATTCCTCCGGGCCGCCGGTGCCGGTATCGATCGCCAACCCGCGCGCCGACTGCCCGTACTGGCCCTCCTTACCCACCGCACGGAAGTAGCTGGCACCGAGGAAGGCGGCGAAGTCGCGCTCGGTGTCCTGCTTGGTGTTGAGGCGGAAACCGGCAAAGCCCAGTTCCTTCGGCAGCGGCTTGCCCTTCAGCCCGCTGCTGCCGTAATCGAACGCCGCGCTGTCGTAGGCCAGTTCCTGCGCCTGCCCGTCGACCAGGTCGAACATGTGCACCGGCGTCTTGAAGTACAGGCCCAGGTGGAAGAACTTGGCCTGGAATTTCGGGCCCTGCTCGGCCGCCCACAGCGCGTGGTCCTGGCGATAGCGGATCGACTGGTACTGGTCCCAGGTCAATCCCTCCACCGGCGCCGGCAGCACCCGCTTGTGGCTCTGGTACGGCGCGTTGGCCATGGCCCGTGCGTGGCCCTTGAGCCAGGCGTAGTCGAACGGCTGCGGCTTGCCCAGGCGGCGCAGGCCCACCGCGGGGGCCGCCTGGCCGAGCATCGGCATCGCCGGCAAGCCCATGGCGGCGAAGGCGGCGGCGGCGTTCTTGAGGAAATCGCGTCGTTGCATGGCCGGGATCGAAACGGAAAAGGACGCCCATCATAGACAAGCGGCGCCGAAGGTGGCGGTGATGGTGTCCGTGGGAGTGCGTCCCGGGCGCAGACGTGCAGGAGTGGGCCGGCAGGCCCGGGAGACACGCTTTGCCGACCCGACCACATCGGCGTCGCTATGCCCGAGTGGGCAAGGCGCCTTCGGGAGCCGCTAACGACGCGACAAGGCCCGTTGAAAAGCCCACTGACATGTGCGCTTGAGCCGACGCGTTACCGGCAAGGCCGGGCGCGGCTGAATCGCGCTCGCGGTCGCGACGGCCCATCGTGCCGAGACGCTGCAAGAAGCGCGGTGCTGGCGGTGTCCCTGCAGACGCCGCACCGCCTTCGTCGGTGCGTGCAGCGCGATCGCGTTCGTTGCTCAGCGCTGGCAGTGGCCACACCAGACGCTGGCGCGCTGGCCGATGCTGGCGTGGCGCAGCGTGCGCCCGCAGCGCTTGCAGGCCTCGCCCTCACGGCCGTAGACCGACAGCTCCTGCTCGAAGTAGCCCGGCGCCCCGTCCGGGCTGATGAAATCGCGCAGGGTCGTGCCGCCGCGCTGGATCGCATAACCCAGGATCGCCTTGGCCGCCTCGGCCAGGCGTGCGTAACGGGCACGCGAGACGTCGCCGGCCTCGCGCAGCGGACTGATGCCCGCCTGGAACAGGCTCTCGGCCGCGTAGATGTTGCCCACCCCGACCACGATGCGCTGATCCATCAGGAAGGTCTTGACCGGCGCAGTGCGGCCGCGGCTGAGCCGGAACAGATGATCGCCGTCGAACGCATCGGACAACGGCTCCGGCCCCAGCTCGGCGAGCAGCGGATGGGTCTCGCCCGGCGCCTGCCACAGCAGGCAGCCGAACCGGCGCGGGTCGTTGAAGCGCAGCACGCGCCCGTCTTCCAGGCTGATGTCGACGTGGTCGTGCGCCCGCGGCGGCGTATCGCCCGGCAGTACGCGCAAGCTGCCGGACATGCCCAGATGCAACAGCGCACTGCCGACCGCGGTATCCAGCAACAAGTACTTCGCGCGCCGGCGAATGCCGTCGATGCGCTGCCCCGGCAGCCGCTCCGCCACGTCAGGCGGAATCGGCCAGCGCAGATCCGGCCGACGCAGGATCACCCCATGGATGCGCCGCCCCGACAGATGCGGCTCCAGGCCGCGCCGGGTGGTTTCGACTTCGGGGAGTTCGGGCATGGCTTGAACAGCGTAATGAGGCGGCAGATGACATTGAAACTCTAACATCCCTGGTCCACACCCGAGAGCCACGCAGTCGCACCTCCGAGCGATGTGGACAGCGACTGCATACCCGTTTAAAGGTAAGAGCCACGCCTTCGCGTTTGAGTCACCTTGCTGACATGGAATGGCCACGACTTAGTCATTAGTTGACAAATTTATCTGTGATAGGTTTCCATTTCGCGAGAGCGTTGGACGCAAGCCGCCGCGGCGCGGCGGTGAATGGGAAGGGAGCAATCCGCTCGGCAGGTGATCTGCCACTCCAGTAGTGACATTGGCCGCGCACGGAAGCGTGCGCGAAAAGAAGTTGCACGTTGCCGCGCGCAGGTGCCACCTCACTTAGGGATAAGAAATGCACCAGAAAGGAAACTGCCATATTCAGGCCACCGTCAAAGGACCGCGGACGTGGCTAGCACGCCTATGCCTCCTCATGCCGTTGGCAGCAGGGCTGGTCAATGTGGCGCAGGCAGAAGAAAGCAAGCGGACATGGACGCTGGTCGATTCCGACGGGGCAAGTCATGGCCAGTACACGACGCAAGAGCAGGCTGCGGCCGCCATCAAGGACTTGCCGCCTCCCGATGCATACGTTCCCGAATTCTACAAATACGCCGATCAGATAAAGAGCCAAGAAATCCTGGAGAACGGCGACGTCAAGATCACATACTGGAACGGTAAGGAGTTACCGACGGATCCGGAGTGGATGTATGTCGGTGATCAGGAATACTCAACTGAAGAGGAGGCGATACGGTCGCTTGAGCAAGTAGCAAACGAAAGTAACAGCCCTTGTCCGGCGACGGCGAAAATTACGCTTTTGGGAGGATGGCAGGACACACGCACCGATGGCAACGATGGTGGCGAGTGGGGAGAGAAGACCTACAGGCTCGACTATAACTATTTCGGTGCCGACGAGTGCGTACCTAAAAGCGAGCAGATGGAGCTTGTCCGCCATCGCAGGACCGAGTGCCCGGTTGAAAAGCTGATGTCTTGGCGCGACAAGTACCAGGCGTGCGTCAACGAATACGCCATCGCATTCGTCGTCACCAAGACCCTTGAACGCGGTTGCGGCTACGAGGGCAATCCATGCGATACCAAGACCGGTGACAAGTATGAAGTTGCCCCGGATTTCGATCTTGGTTGGATTGCGCTTGAACGGCACTACCACTCGGGCATCTCGAATGACACTGGTGGCTTCGGCTATGGCTGGACGCACTCGCATGCGATCAGGCTTGCAATTGGCGCCGACAGCATAGGATTGATCGATGGTGGGGGCTTCCATACCCGATATCACCAAGTCGGCGATGGGTATTTCGCTTCGGACAATGGCGGCGACCGGCTTATCGCCGACGGCACATCATGGAAGCTTTACCGCAGAGATGCCGTGCTGATCTTCGATGCTGATGGCAAGCTTCTTGAACGGGAAAACCGGGACGGTACATTTCTGCACTACGACTATGACGATCTGGGTCGCTTGACCACGATCCTACATAGCAGTGGTCGTACACTCGATTTCCACTACCTGTCAGCGACAAGTGGGGCGTTGATCGGAACGATTACTACCTTCGGCATGCCATTGGTTACCTATACGTATACTCAACGTGGCCAGGTGGAAACCGCCACATACCCGGACGGGACCCAAAAGCTCTACCACTATGAGGACCCTCGCTTTCCTGAAAATCTGACCGGATTTACCGGCGAAGACGGTCAGCGCTTCAGCACCTTCGCCTACGACGAGGCTGGCCGTGCGATCTCCAGCCAGCACGCAGGTGGCATCGATGGGATCACCCTGGCGTACTCGGCTGCCAGCACTCGCGTCACCGACGCACTGGGCGACGTCATCGATTACACGATGACTAACGCCGGTGGCGCGTCGCCGAAGGTTGGTGCCGTTGCCAGGACCGACGGCACGCTGCAGTACAGTTACAACGACCAGTCCAGCGACTTCCGCCGCCGGCTGAGCAGCGTCACCGATCGCCGTGGCATCCAGACCCAGCACAGCTACGCCGAAGCGACCGAGAACGGTGTCGCGGTGAACATCCACACCGTACGCGAGGCGGTCGGGCAACCGCAGGAGCGCACTACGACGACACGTACGGCGGCTGGCAGCAATCGCCTGCTGTCGGTGCAGACCGGCGGGCGCACCGTGTCCTACAGCTACAACGATCGCCTGCAGCCGGTGCAGATGACGAGCAGCGACACGGCTTCAGGCAAGCAGCGCACTATCACCTACAGCTACTGCGAAGCGTCCGACGTAGCCGCGACCGACAGCACCTGCCCGATCCTGGGCCTGCCCAAGTCGGTCGACGGCGCGCGCACCGACGTCAACGACATCACCAGCTTTACGTATTACCCCACCGACGACAGCACCTGCGCCACGTCCCCGACCACCTGTCCGCACCGCAAGGGCGACCTGTGGAGGGTGACCAACGCGCTTGGCCAGGTTACCGAGTACCTGGCCTACGACGGCGCCGGCCGCGTGCTGTCGGCGAAGGATGCCAATGGCGTCATCACCGACTACACCTACCACCCGCGCGGCTGGCTGACCGCCAGCAAGGTGCGTGGGGCCGACGACAGCAGCGAGAGCGATGACCGCATCACCGCCATCGACTACTGGCCGACCGGCCTGGTCAAGCAGGTGACCCAGCCCGATGGGGCGTTCACCCGCTTCACCTACGATGCGGCGCACCGGCTGGCCGATATCGCCGACAACGCCGGCAATACCATCCACTACACCCTGGACAATGCCGGCAACCGGCTCAAGGAAGACACCAAGGACGCATCGGGTACGCTCAAGCGCTCGCTTTCTCGGATCTACAACCAGCTCGGCCAACTGGCCACGCAGGCCACCGCGCAGGGCGATCCGACCGACTTCGGTTACGACGGCAACGGCAACACAAAGACCGTCACCGACGCGCTCGGTCATGCCACCCAGAACGACTACGACCCGCTCAACCGCCTGGCGCGCACGCTGCAGGACGTGGGCGGCATCGCCGCCGAAACCACCTTCGGCTACGACGCCCTGGACAACCTGACCAAGGTTACCGATCCCAAGGGCCTGGACACCACCTACGCCTACAACGGCCTGGGCGACCTGACCAAGCTCACCAGCCCGGACACCGGCAGCACGACCTACACCTACGACAGCGCTGGCAACCGTGCCACTCAGACCGATGCGCGCAACATCAAGATCAGCTACGGCTATGACGCGCTGAACCGCCTGACTCAGGTCACCTATCCGACCACCAGCCTCAACGTCAGCTATACCTACGACGTCAGTCAGACGACCTGCGCCAGCGGCGAGACCTACGCCGTGGGCCGCCTGACCCGGATGCAGGACGGCAGCGGCAGCACAGACTACTGCTACGACCGCTTCGGCGATCTGGTGCGCAAGGTGCAGACCACCAACGGGAAGGTGTTCGTGGTCCGCTACGCCTACACCAAGGCCGGGCAGCTGAGCCGCCTGACCTACCCGGATGGGGCGGTGGTGGACTACGTGCGCAACGCCCAGGGCCAGACCACCGAGGTCGGCGTGACACCACCCGGCGGCACGCGACAGGTGCTGCTGAATCAGGCCACCTACTATCCGTTCGGCCCGGTGGCCGGGTGGACCTACGGCAACGGCCGTCCGACGCAGCGCGTGCTGAATCAGGACTATCGCCCGCTGACGGTCAACGACACCCGCAACGATGGCCTGGCGGTGGGCTTTGCCTTCGACCCGGTCGGCAACCTCAGCGCACTGACCGCGCCGGGCAACACCGCACCGGTCATCAAACTGGACTACGACCCGCTGGGCCGGCTGACCGCGTTCAAGGACGGCCCGACCGATACGGTGATCGACGGCTATACCTACGATGCCACCGGCAACCGCCTGAGCGCCAAGGTCAACACCGCCACGCAGACCTACACCTATCCGACCACCAGCCACCGCCTGAGCAGCGTGGCCGGTACCGCGCGCAGCTATGACGCGGCCGGCAACACCACCGCGATCGGCGGCACGGCCGTGCAGTACGTGTATGGAGCAAATGGCCGACTGACGCAGGTCAAGCGTAGTGGCACCACCGTGGCGAACTATGCCTACAACGGCCGTGGCGAGCAGGTGCGGCGTGTGGGTAGTACCAACACCTATACGTTGTACGACGAGAACGGTCACTGGCTGGGCGACTACGACAACAACGGTGCAGTCGTACAGCAGGCGATCTGGCTGGACGATCTGCCGGTCGGCGTGCTGGCCAAGACCACGCTGCGCTACGTGCAGCCGGATCACCTGGGCACGCCGCGCGCGGTGATCGACCCGGTCCGTGACGTGGCAATCTGGCACTGGGACCTGAAGGGCGAAGCCTTCGGCACCACCGCGCCGGACCAGGACCCGGACAAGGATGGCACCGCGTTCGTGTTCGATATGCGTTTCCCAGGGCAGCGCTATGACGCGTTGAGCGGGCTGAACCAGAACTACTTCCGCGACTACGAGGCCGGTACGGGGCGGTACGTGCAGAGTGATCCGATTGGGCTAGAAGGTGGCATTTCGACTTTTTCTTATGTGGATTCATATCCACTAAATAATTACGACCCCAAAGGTCTTAAGAAGTGGGATTTTGATGGGCCAGGCGATAAATCTATATGCAGCTACTATGAATCTCTTTATAGAAAAACTGGATCTCTTTACTACAAACGAGCAGCCAGAACATGCAAGGGTGAAAACCTAGTCATTAACGAGGCAATAAGAGCTGGCATTATTCATGCATGGGCTACAAATCGGACATCCGACTCAGCAAGTGTTATATTAACAAAAATTAGAAATGGCTTAGCTCGTGAAGACAGGCGTTATTCAATTCGTGACGAGCAAGGCCGTGTTGTAAGAGAGCCGTATGGCAACTTCATCGATGAATACCACTATAAAGTTTTTCAGGAGGCGGGAATTAGCCCCCTCTTTTATGGGGGCTCCTTGTGGCCAAGAGGAGTATATCCAAATTATGTTCCGCAGGTTGGTGATGGATCTGAAGGGATCCTACAAGAAATTATTGGGAAAACGCCCTTTGGCGCTTCCCGCGACAACGAATGCGAGACAGGATGGTAGTTAATGAATATCCTAAAGTGGATTCCCGTAGTTCTTTCATTCTTGCTTTTTTTTGTTATCGGCCTAGATAGTTTTTTTGCTAACAGGCACTTATTTAATAATGCACCCATTGGAGACTATTTTCGCTACCTGATTTTCTTTCCAGGAATAACGCTATGTTTTTATCTTGCCTTTTCGCTCAGTAAGGCGCAGACATGGTCCCACTTTGTTATCGCCGTCTTCCTGTGCCTGCCGGCGCTGATTTTCTTGCATTTTGTGGTGTCTGTGATGAATGCGCATACGGGTGGCGCATATTGGTGGTGGCAGGTGTTGGAGATTGTGGCGACTTACTTCCTGTGGTCTCGAACAGGAAAGCGCTGGTCCAAAGCGCCGTTATCTAGTCAGGGAAAGGAGCCTGCAACCAGAATCTCCTAAGCCGGCGCCGTGACTAAGCCGTGCCTACAGGCATCACTATCCGCCAGGCAGGCTGCATCGAGATGTATGCATATCGACGATGGCGATGCTCAGATCGATGGGATGCATCGGTTTGCGCAACCAGCTCGGCAATAGAAGCCGTACCATCAGAGCTATCCCCTACTGCGGCGGCGCCGCCAGCTCCCGCGCGCTGAGGTAGCCGTCGCCGTTGGTGTCCTGCTTGCGGAAGCGGGCGGTCAGGGTGGCCAGGTGCTGTGCGCGGGTGATCGGCGGGCCGCGGCCGCCGGACAGTTCGGCGGGGCTGAGCACGCCGTCGTGGTCGCGGTCGCGCGCGTCGAAGGCGTAGCTCATCCAGGCCAGGTATTCGTCCAAGCTGACGCGGCCGTCGCCGTCGCGGTCCATGCGCTGCAGGTAGCTGGTGGTGCTGTCGATCGCCTGCGCGTGGGCGCTGACGATACCGCCGGCCAACAGGGTGCAGGCGATGCGCAGCGTCAGTCCGACCAGTAACGACGAACGCCGCGCAAGGCGGCGTTCGTGCGACGGGATATGCGGTGCGCCGCGGCTCATGCCAGGGCGTAGCCCTTCAGTCGCGCGGCGTAGGCCTGCAGCGCGGCGATGCCGCTGGCTTCGGCGTCGTGGCACCAGGCCTGCAGGTGCTTGAGACGTTCGCTGGCGTCGTGGGTGCGCGCTTCCAGCAGGGCCGCCAGGCGGGCGCGATGCTCGACCAGCGTGCGCATGCGCGGGCGCTGCGCCACCCAGTGCTGCAGCTGTTCGCGCGCGTCGGGCTTGAGCCAGCGGCCATCGTCGACCAGGCCCTTGCGCAGGCGCCGCGGCAGCAGCTTGCGCAGCTTGGCGCCGGCCTGCGCGGCTTCTTCCTTGAGCGCGGGCTTGAACACGTTGCGCTGGTAATCGGTCATCGCCTGGAAGCGATGCGACAGCAGCGCGCGCAGGGTGTCGGCGTCGGGCACGGCGATGTTCGGGCGTACGTCCAGGGTCGGCGCCACGCGCAGGATCTTGGCCAGACGCAGGGCGGCCAGCGCGCGGATCGCGATCCAGCCGATGTCCAGTTCCCAACGGCGCATCGAGAAGCGCGCCGAGCTCGGGAAGGCATGGTGGTTGTTGTGCAGTTCTTCGCCGCCGATCCACAGCGCCCACGGGGTCAGGTTGGTCGAGGTGTCGGCGGACTCGAAGTTGCGGTAGCCCCACCAGTGGCCCAGGCCGTTGATCACGCCGGCGGCCCAGAACGGGATCCACGCCATCTGCAGCGCCCACAGCGCGATGCCGGGCAGGCCGAACAGCGCGAAGTTGACCGCGAACAGCGCCACCGGCCCCAGGTTCGCGTACGGGGTGTACAGGTGCCGCTCGATCCAGTCGTCCGGCGCGCCCTTACCGTACTGCTCGATGTCGCCGCGCTGGGTGCGCGCTTCGCGGTACAGCTCCACGCCGCGCCAGAACACGCGGGCGATGCCCTTGGTCTGCGGGCTGTGCGGGTCTTCCTCGGTCTCCACCTTGGCGTGGTGCTTGCGATGGATCGCCACCCACTCCTTGGTGATCATCGAGGTGGTGAACCAGGTCCAGAAGCGGAAGAAGTGCGACAGCAGCGGATGGAAGTCCACTCCGCGATGCGCCTGGCTGCGGTGCAGATACAGCGTCACCGCGAAGATGGTGAGCTGGGTGAACAGCAGCAGCACGGCCAGCATGCCCCACCAGCCGACGCCGAGCAGGCCGTTGCCGAGGAAGTCGAGGATCGCGTCGAACATTGCCAGAAGCTCCAGAGCGTAAGACGGCGTGAGGGGATGACGACATGATGGGGGTTGCGGGCGCAAACTTCACCCGGCGCTCGCGTATGGTATTCAGCCGCCAAGCGCTTCCGATCACAGAACGGTTTCGGTTCCATGTCAGCCGCCTCTTCCCAAGCAACCCCCGTGCCAGCGGCCACGCCGTTGATCGAACTCGATCGCGCCAGCGTCGTCCGCGGCCAGGTCCGCGTGCTGCATTCGCTGAGCCTGCGCATCGCGCTCGGCCAGCACACCGCGATCCTCGGCCCGAACGGCTGCGGCAAATCCTCGTTCATCAAGCTCATCACCCGCGAGCTGTATCCGCTGGCGCGCGCCGGCGAGGAGCCGGCGGTGCGGGTGCTCGGCCAGAGCCGCTGGCAGGTGGACCGGCTGCGCAGCCAGTTGGGCATCGTCACCGGCGACCTCAGCGTCAATCTCGCCGACATGCCCGGGCTGGACGTGGAAAGCGCGGTGCTGTCCGGGTTCTTCGCCAGCTACGTGGTGCCGCCGCACCGCGAGGTCACCGAGGCGATGCGCGGCCGCGCGCGCGAGGCGCTGCAGGCCGCGCACGCGCTGCCATTGCTGCGGCGTCCTTATGCCGAGCTGTCGGCCGGCGAGACCCGGCGCGTGCTGATCGCGCGCGCCCTGGTCAACCGGCCGCAGGCGCTGCTGCTGGACGAACCCAGTACAGGCCTGGACCTGGTCGCGCGCGAGCACTTGCTGGCGACGATGCGCGACCTCGCCCGTCAGGACATCACCCTGGTGCTGGTCACCCACCACATCGAAGAGATCGTGCCGGAAATCGCACGGGTGATCCTGTTGCGCGAGGGCCAGGTGTACGCCGACGGCGCGCGCGAGGAGTTGTTGGCCGATGCGCCGTTGTCGGCGGTGTTCGGCGGACCGGTACGGGTGCAGCGCGACGGCGACAGCTACAGCGCGCGGGTGATTGCGGAGAGCTGATCCGCGGTTGCCGAATTCGGCCGTTTGGGTCCGTCGGGGTTGCGGGTAATGCGGGAATGTCCGTAAGGAGCGGCTTCCGCCGCGACCGGGCGTTCTCGGTAAAGCCGCTCGTACGGGACGCGTCAACGGTACGTGGCGCCCGCCGCCCGCGCCGGTGCATCGGCCTCGAACGCAGCACGTGCGCTGCGGATCTGCGCATGATGGTCGGCAGCCCAGCGCACCAGCGGTGCCAGCACCACGCTCAACGATTGCCCCAGTGGGGTGAGCCGGTACTCCACGCCGGGCGGCACGGTCGGCAGCACCTCGCGGGCGACCAGCCCTTCGCGCTGCAGGTCGCGCAGGGTCTGGGTCAGCATGCGCTGGGAGATGTCCGGCACCGCGCGGCGCAGTTCGCCGAAGCGGTGCGGGCGTTCGGCCAGCAGCATCACGAACAGGGTGCTCCACTTGTCGCCGATCTGCGCCAGCACGTCGCGCACCGGGCACTGGTCGATGGCCATGCCGGCACGCTGGTAGTCCTGCAACTGCTGGCTCAACAGCGCGTCGCAGGCGGCGACCGGCGGTACGACGGTGTCCATGGTGGTTACCTCGGGGTAAGCAGGGGCGGAAAAAGTGCCGTCTTTACAGGTCGGCCAAGGTCTCTAGGATAGACCAGGTTCCTTTTCCAGACCATTGCGTCCTGCGACGCCGCCCTTCCTCAGGAGACCTGTCATGTCCGCATCTTCCGATTCCCTGCTCGTCACCGGCGCCGGCGGCCAGTTCGGCCAGCGCGTGCTCGCGCACCTGCTCGATACCCTCAAGGTGGCGCCGTCGCGGGTGGTGGCGATGACCCGCCAGCCCGACCGCCTGGCCGCCTGGGCCGCGCGCGGCGTGGACGTGCGCCACGGCGATTTCGACGACGCCGCTTCGCTCGACACCGCATTCCGTGGCGCCGGCCGCGTGCTGCTGATCAGCACCGACGCACTGGACCGCCCCGGCCACCGCCTGCAGCAGCACCAGGCCGCGATCGCCGCCGCCGAGCGTGCCGGCGTCGGCCACCTGGTCTACACCTCCTGCCCGGAACCGCACGACTCGCCGCTGCTGCTGGCCACGGATCACGCCGGCACCGAGGACAGCCTGGCCGCCAGCACCCTGCCCGCCTGGACCGTGCTGCGCAACCACTGGTACTTCGAAAACCTGTTCATGAGCCTGCCGTCGGTGCTGGCCTCGGGCCACTGGTACAGCGCGGCCGGCGACGGCGGCATCGCCCATATCGCGCGCGACGACCTGGCCCGCGCCGCCGCGATTGCCCTGGCCGGCGGCGACGGCAAGCGCACGCTCACCCTCAGCGGCGCGCGCGCCTACACCACCGCCGAGATCGCCGCGCTGGTCGCGCAGGTGCTGGATGTGCAGATCCAGGTGGTGCCGGTACCGGTCGAGGGCCTGGTACAGGGCATGGTCGGCGCAGGCCTGCCCGAACCGGTCGCGCGCATCTATGCTTCGTTCGACACCAACACCGCGGCCGGCCACGTCGCCACCGTCACCAGCGACTACCAGGCGCTGACCGGGCAGGCGCCGCTGCCGTTCGAACAGTGGCTGCAGGACAATCGCGCGCAACTGGCGGGGCTGAAGCCGTAAGCGCACTCAGCGGCGCGACGGGCTATTTGCCGATGCAGAAACTGGAGAAGATCCGCCCGAGCAGGTCGTCGGCACTGAGCGTGCCGACGATCTCGCCGAGCGCGGCATGGGCCAGGCGCAGCTCTTCGGCGGCCAGTTCCAGGCGTTCGTGTTTCAGTTCGACCGCCGCCGCGTCGGCATGCGTCGCGGCGCGCTGCAGCGCGTCGACGTGGCGGGCGCGCGCGGAGAATTCGCCGTCGCTGCCCTCGCCGGCCGCGGCGCCGGCGATCGCGCGCAACTGGGCGTGCAACTGCTCCAGGCCGCTGCCGGTGGCGGCGGAAACGTAGACGCGCTCGGCGCTGGCGGCAGGCACCGCAGCGAGCAGGTCGCTCTTGTTGTGGATCCACAGGCGCTGCGGCACGTCGGCGATGGCGTCGGCGATCGCCGCCTGGCCGGCCTCGGCCTCGCGCGCGTCGAGCACGATCAGCGCAAGGTCGGCGCGCTGCAGTTCCTGGCGCGCGCGGCGCATGCCCTCGCGTTCGATCGCATCGCCGCCCTCGCGCAGCCCGGCGGTGTCGACCAGGGTCAGTTCCACGCCGTCCAGGCGCACGGTCTCGTGCAAGGTGTCGCGGGTGGTGCCGGCGATGTCGGTGACGATGGCGCGGTCGCTGCCGGCCAGCGCATTGAGCAGCGAACTCTTGCCGGCATTGGGCGGGCCGACCAGCACCGCGTGCAGGCCATCGCGCAGGCGCCGGCCGCGTTCGGCGTCGGCACGCAGCTGCGTCAGATCCGTGCGCGCCTGCGCCAGGCCGGCGCGGACCTGCTCGCCGCCCAGCGTGTCCAGCGCCTCGTCGGCGAAATCGATCGCCGCTTCGATGTGGATGCGCAGTCGGATCAGCTGTTCGGCCAAGTCGTCGACGCGACGCGAAAACACCCCGTCCAGCGAGCGCCGTGCGGCGCGCGCCGCACGCAAGTCGCCGGCGGCGATCAGGTCGGCGATCGCCTCGGCCTGGGCCAGGTCGAGCTTGCGGTTGAGGAAGGCGCGCTCGCTGAACTCGCCCGGGCGTGCCGGCCGTGCGCCGAGTTCGCAGCAGCGCGCCACCAGGTGCCGCAGCAGCACCGGGCTGCCATGCGCCTGCAGTTCCAGCACGTCCTCGCCGGTGAAACTGCGCGGCGCCGGAAACCACAGCGCGATGCCGTCGTCCACGATCTCGCCGTGCGCGTCGCGAAAACGCGCGTAGCGGGCGCTGCGCGGCACCAGCGCGCCCAGGCCCAGCCCCTCGGCGATGGCCGCCGCCGCCGGACCGGACACGCGGACCACGCCGACGCCACCCGCGCCGGGAGCGGTGGCGATGGCGGCGATGGTCTCGGTGGCGGAAGAGGGCATGGCGAAGGCGACAGGTTCGGCGGCGCGATGGATCACAGCGTCTGCAGCTGGCCGCGCACGTAGGCGGCCGACGCGCCGTTGGGTTGCAGCTCCAGGTAGGTCTGGAAGGCGCGCTTGGCCTTGGCCGCATCGCCGAGCTGGCGGTAGGCGTCGCCCAGGTTGACGTAGGCCACCGCGCGCGAGGGATCGATCTTCAGCGTGTTCTCCAGCCAGCGCACGGCCTGCGCGTACTTGCCCTGACGATAGTAGATGAAGCCCAGGTTGTTGGCCGCCAGCGCGAAGTCCGGGCGCAGCTTCAGCGCCTCGGTGAACTGCGCCTCGGCCTCGTCGTAGCGCTTCTCCTTGTACAACTGCAGGCCGCGGTCGTTGGCGCGCTGCGCACGCTGGCGGTCGGACACCGGACCGGCCGCGGCCGGCACCGCCAGCGGCCGCTCGCCGCCCTGCAGATCCTTGACCACCACCGCCGGCTTGGCCGCAGCGGGCGGTGCATCGGCGCTGCTGGCGCCGGCGTTCGGGGTCGCGGTCGCGGTCGATGCCGGCGCCGCCGCATCGACGCGGTCGTTCATCGCGATCGCCGCCGAGGACAGCTGCTGGGTGCTGGCGGTGAGGAATTCCTCGCCCTCCGGTACCTGCAGCACGAACTCGCCGCCCTGCGAACCGGGCAGGCTGCCGAACGCGGGCGTCTGCTGCGAGATGCTCGACACCGCCGGCGCCACGTAGGCGGCCAGCTCGGTGCCGGTGATCAGGCCGTCGCCGTTGAGGTCGGCCTTGCCCGACAGCGCCTGCAGCAGCACCCAGGTGAACACCGAATGGCCGTTGGGGCCGCTGTCGGCGACCTGCTGGTCGGCGCCGCCGGCGGTGAGCATCTGTCGGGCGATGCGCCGCGCGTTCTCGCGCAGGTAGGCGCTGGTACCGCCGCCGCGGGTCAGACCCAGGCCGCTGTAGCACGCGTCCATCACGAACAGCACGTGCTTGGCTTCCAGGCTTTCGGCGATGTCCTGGATCTCGGTCATCGGAATCGCGTCGGTGGCGAACTGCGCCGGGTCCGAGTCGGCGGGCACGATGTAGCCGAGATCGCGCCCGGAGGCCAGCTTGCGGGTCGCACCGTGACCGGCGAAGAACACGAACACGCGGTCGTTCTTGCCGACGCCGCCGTGTGCGAGGCGATCGTGGAAAGCGGCCAGGATGTTGTTGCGGGTCGCCTCCTGGTTCTTCAGCACGATCACCTGCGACGACGGGAAACCGAAGCTGCCGGTCAGCGTCTGCGCGATCGCCTGCGCATCGTTGGCCGCGTACTGCAGCTTGGGCCAGTGCGCGTAGTCGTCGATACCGATGACGATGGCCCACGACTTGTCGTAGCCGCTGGTCACCGCCGGTGCGGCAGCGTTGCTGGCCGCGCGCGCCACGCTGAAGTCGCGCCCGTTCCACGCGGCGAACTGGTAGCCGTCGGCGCTGAGCCGGTCCAGGATCTGCGGCAACGCCTTGACCGTGCGTTCGTGGATGTCGTGGAACAGCAGGATGCCGCGCTGCTCGCGGCCGACCTGCTCGAGCACGCGCTGTACGATCGACTCCGGCACCGGGTCGGCCCAGTCCAGCGAATCCACGTTCCACATCACCGACTTCAGCCCGGCCTCGCCGAGGATCTGCATGCCCTCGGCGTTGCGCGCGCCGTATGGGAAGCGGAACAGCGGCGCACGCTTGGCGTCGACTGCGCGCAGCATGCGGTCGGTGTCCAGGATCTGGCTGCGCAGCGCGGCGCCGGTTTCCTTGGACAGCTGCGCGTGGGTCAGGCTGTGGTTGCCGACGGTGTAGCCCTGCTCCATCAGGCTGCGGCTGACGCTGGCCAGCGGCGACAGGTCGACCTTGCCATCCGGCTCCAGCTTGCCCAGGTTGCGGCCGACTTCGAAGAACGTGGCCGGCACGTCGTAGCGCTTGAGGATGGCCACGATCTCGTCGGTGTACTCGCGATGCGGGCCGTCGTCGAAACTCAGCACCACGGTCTTCGGCGGCAGGTCGCGGCCGAACACCTCGCGGTCGCTGTCCTTCATCGACATCGGGTATGGGGTGATCACGCCGTAGTCGCGCAGGATCGCCTCGCGCGTGTACAGCGTGCCCAGGTGGGCGACGTAGTCCTCCCACTTCTCGCGCTTCTGCACGATCGCGCGGGTGCGATCGAAGCGGCTGAAGATCGCGGTGATCTCGCGGTTGTAGGTGCGTTCGATCTCGTCGAGCGCTTCCAGGTCTTCGCCGATGCGCTGGTGCAGCTTGATCGCCGGCAGCGAGGAGTCCTTGCCGATGCGCACCTGCCAGTCGGCGAGAATCTCGCGGAATGCCAGGCGGTCGGCGTCGTACAGGTCCGGCGCCGATTCGACGTAGTCCAGCAGGCTGCCGACCGCGGCGAAGCGCTGCGGGTCGGGCAGCGCCAGCAGCGCATCGAATTGCTTGGCCAGCGTCTCGCGGCGCTCCAGGCCCTCGTGGAACAGCTGCTGGCCGACGCTGCTGGAGATCTGTCGGTCGGCCTGCGACTGCTTGGCCTCGTCGGCCAGCAACACGATGATCTTGCGCTGCGCCGCCAGCTGCGCCTGCAGGCCTTGCAGCAGCGTCGTCGCCTGGGCCTGCAATGCGGGAGAGCCTGGAATGGCGATCGCCGGCGCCGATGTCGCGGACTTGGACGGCGTCGCCGCGCTGTCGGCAGGCGTGCGCTGGCACGCGGCCAGCGCCAAGGCGAGCAGGCCGATCACGGCCACGGACGGCGACAACGGACGATGGCGCTTGCGCATGACCACGGACTCGCGAGCAAGGCGCTACGGGAACAGCGCAGACGCCGGCGCCTTCCCCGGCCGCATGCGCAACGCCCGCCGGAGGGCGGGCGTTGTCGGGTTTACTTCTTGGCCTTGGCCTTGGCCGGCGGCTTGCCGCCGCCGCCGCCACCAGCGGTGGCCGGTTCGCCGTGGCGCTTGAGCATCCACCACTGCTGCAGCAGGCCCAGCGAACCATTGGTGACCCAATACAACACCAGGCCCGACGGCACGAAGGCCATCATCACGCCGAACACCAACGGCATGAACTGCATCATCTTGGCCTGCACCGGATCCATGCCCGGCGACGGCGTCAGCTTCTGCGTCAGCCACATCACCGCCACGTTGATCACCGGCAGGATGAAGTACGGATCGCGCGCGGTCAGGTCCTGGATCCAGGCGAACCACGGCGCCTGGCGCAGTTCCACCGACTCCACCAGCACCCAGTACAGGGCGAAGAAGATCGGCATCTGGATCAGCACCGGCAGGCAGCCGCCCATCGGGTTGATCTTCTCCTTCTTGTACAGCTCCATCATCGCGGTCTGGAACTTCTGCTTGTCGTCGCCGTAGCGCTCCTTGAGCTGCTGGATGCGCGGCTGGAACTTGCGCATCTTGGCCATGCTCTTGAACTGCGCGGCCGACAGCGGATACAGCATCAGTTTCAGCAGCACCACCAGGCCGACGATCGACCAGCCCCAGTTGCCGATCAAGCTGTGCAGATGGCTGAGGATCCAGAACAGGCCCTGGCCGAGCATCGCAGGCAAGGTGAAACGGCTGTAATCGACCACGCGATCCAATCCCTTCACCTGCTCTTTGGCGATCAGATTGACCAGCTTCGGGCCCACCCACAGTCGCGCTTCGGTGCTGGCGCTGGCGCCCGGCGCCACGGTGAAACCGGGGCCGCGCGCTTCGACCACATGCCGCGGGCCGTCGTTGGACAGCACGAACAGGGAATCCTGGTCGTTCTGCGGAATCCAGCTGGTGAAGAAGTGGTGCTGCAACAGCGCGATCCAGCCACCCTTGACCGTCTGGTTCAGCGGGCCGTCGTCCAGATAGTCCTTGAACGCGCGGCGCTGGTAGCCGTCGGCGGGGCTGAACCAGGTGGCGCCATTGAAGCTGAAGGAATCCGGGTTGGTCATGCCGCGGCTGACGATGGTCGGCACCCGGCTCAATTTGCGGAAGACATAGCCCTGCCACGGCTTGCTGCCGTGGTTGATGACCTCGTCGCGCATCTGCACGGCGTAATGGCCGCGCTGCAGGGTGTACACGCGACGAATGGTCACGCCGTCCGGGCCATTCCACACGAACGGCACCTGCAGGCTGTCCTGGCCCTTGGCCAGCACGTACTCCTGGCCCGGGTGTTCGGGGCGGAAGCCGCCCGGGCCCGGCGACGGCGAGTTGTGCTCGCCGACCCAGCCGCTGGTGGCGGTGTACGGATGCGCCGCGTCCTCGGTCAGCAGCTGCACCGGCGGGCTGCCGGGCTGCTTGGTCTGCGGGAACAGCAACAGATCGGCGTCGAACACGCTGCGGCCGTCCAGGGTCAGGCGCAGCACGTCGGTGGTGACGGTGACCCGCGGCGCGGCGCTGGCCGCGGCGGTCTCGGGCGTGGTGCTGGCCGGCGCGGTGCCGGGCACCGTGGCCTGCGGAACGGCCGGGGCATGCGTGGCGCCGGCATCGGCGTCCTGCGCCGGCGGCACCGTGGTCGCTGCCGCGACCGTCGCCGCGGTGGCGTTCGGCGCGTGTTCCTTGTTCCACTCCATCCACAACAGCGCCGCGACCATCAGCCAGGCGAAAATCAGGAAAAGGCGGGTCTGGTTCATCGGACAGGCAAGCTCGGCTCAGCCAGAAGCAGGTTCTGACGTGGATGTGGGGGAAGAAGGACGATCGGGCGGCGGCATTGTGCCGTCCGCGGCCGGGGCCGGCAATGCGCCGGCGCGACGCAGCAGGCGCAGATAGGCCTGGCGCAGCTGCTCGCCGCTGGCCTGGGCGGCGGCGCTGCGCGCCACCACCACGTAGTCGCCGGGCTTCAGCCACGGCAACAGCTGCCGCGTGGCCTCGCGCAGCACGCGCTTGATGCGATTGCGCACGACCGCGCGCTTGTCGACCTTGCGCGACACCGCCAGACCCAGCCGCGCCGGGTGCGGCGCACTGCGCCAGTGCAGGCTCATCAGCGGCTCGGAACAGCGGCGCGCGGCATCGAACACGACGCGGTATTCCGCAGACGTGCGAACCCGCGCAGAGCGAGGAAATCGCCTACGCGGGTCGGGATGATTCACGGTCCGGATTGCAGGCGCCGCCTGGGGCGGCGAAGCAATCAAGCGCTCAGGCGCTTGCGGCCCTTGGCGCGGCGACGGGCCAGGATCTTGCGGCCGTCGGCGGTGGCCATACGGGCACGGAAGCCGTGGTCGCGCTTGCGCTTGAGGTTGCTGGGCTGGAAGGTGCGCTTGGTGGCCATCGGGGCGCTCTGATCTGAATGGGGCGGAAAGAACCGGAAATTCTATAGGACCACTCACGCCGCGGTCAACTCCCTGTATTGACGACGGCACAGGCCGGCCACGCCAGGCCTGTGGATGGATCTGTGAATAGCCGTGGGAAAACCATTCCCGACCCTGCGCGCCGGTGGTAGTCTGATCCATCCGCTTTCCTCTCCCACCGGCCGAATGCGCCGCGCCCGAGCGCGCCCTTCATGCCCGGTCTATCGACGAATTTAGATCTGATGGATGCTTGGCCCCGTTGCCTGGAACGTCTGGAAGCCGAATTTCCAGCCGAGGACGTTCACACTTGGTTGAAACCGCTGCAAGCCGAACAGCGCCATGACAACAGCATGGTGCTGTACGCCCCGAACGCCTTCATCGTCGAGCAGGTGCGCGAGCGCTACCTGCCGCGTATCCGCGAACTGCTGACCTATTTCGCCGGCAGCGGCGAGGTGCTGCTGCAGGTCGGCTCGCGTCCGCGCGCGCCGGAACCGGCGGCCGCCCCGCCCAGCGAGACCGCGGCCGCACGCACGCCGGCGCCGCCGTTGCTGGAGCCGTTCGCCGGCAACCTCGATTCGCACTACACCTTCGCCAACTTCGTCGAAGGCCGCAGCAACCAGCTCGGCCTGGCCGCGGCGGTGCAGGCCGCGCAGAAGCCCGGCGACCGCGCGCACAACCCGCTGCTGCTGTACGGCGGCACCGGCCTGGGCAAGACCCACCTGATGTTCGCCGCCGGCAACGCCATGCGCGAGCAGAACCCGAACGCGCGGGTGATGTACCTGCGCTCGGAACAGTTCTTCAGCGCGATGATCCGTGCGCTGCAGGACAAGACCATGGACCAGTTCAAGCGCCAGTTCCAGCAGGTGGACGCGCTGCTGATCGACGATATCCAGTTCTTCGCCGGCAAGGACCGCACCCAGGAAGAGTTCTTCCACACCTTCAACGCGCTGTTCGACGGCCGTCAGCAGATCATCCTGACCTGCGACCGCTACCCGCGCGAGGTCGAGGGCCTGGAGCCGCGGCTGAAGTCGCGCCTGGCCTGGGGCCTGTCGGTGGCGATCGATCCGCCCGATTTCGAGACCCGCGCGGCGATCGTGCTGGCCAAGGCGCGCGAGCGCGGCGCGGAGATCCCCGACGACGTGGCGTTCCTGATCGCCAAGAAGATGCGCTCGAACGTGCGCGACCTGGAAGGCGCGCTCAACACGCTGGCGGCGCGCGCCAACTTCACCGGCCGCGCGATCACCACCGAGTTCGCCCAGGAAACCCTGCGCGACCTGCTGCGTGCGCAGCAGCAGGCGATCGGCATCCCCAACATCCAGAAGACCGTGGCCGACTACTACGGCCTGCAGATCAAGGATCTGCTGTCCAAGCGGCGCACGCGTTCGCTGGCGCGGCCGCGGCAGGTGGCGATGGCGCTGACCAAGGAACTGACCGAACACAGCCTGCCGGAGATCGGCGATGCGTTCGCCGGGCGCGACCACACCACCGTGTTGCACGCCTGCCGGCAGATCAAGCACCTGATGGAAACCGACGGCAAGCTCCGCGAAGACTGGGACAAGCTGATCCGCAAGCTCAGCGAGTGAGCCCGGAGAGGACAGGGACGGCACGCCGATCCACACGCGCAGCGTGTGCGTTCGGCGGTCACCTGGCGCCACGTGATAAATCGGTGCATGACTTCGCGACAAATCCGGGAGAAACTGTGGATAAAGCGCGACGCGGCGGCGACGGCAAAACTATCCACAGGTTTCCCCACCAGTTCCGGGACAGTAGTACACGGGATTGAGGGCGCTAAAAATCTTTTGTTTTCAGTGGCTTGAGCTACATTTGCACCGAATTTCGCTCTACCATCACCACCAAGCTTTTGATTTATTCCACATCTTTTAAAGCATAGGGGCACGGAACCACATGCGTTTCACACTGCAGCGCGAAGCCTTCCTCAAGCCATTGGCGCAAGTCGTCAATGTGGTCGAACGCCGCCAGACCTTGCCGGTTCTGGCCAACTTCCTGGTGCAGGTGCAGGGTGGCCAGCTGTCGCTGACCGGTACCGATCTGGAAGTGGAGATGGTCTCGCGCATTGCGGTCGACGATGCCCAGGACGGCGAAACCACGATCCCGGCGCGCAAGCTGTTCGAGATCGTGCGGGCCCTGCCCGACGGCAGCAAGGTCACCGTCTCGCAGTCCGGCGACAAGATCACCGTGCAGGCCGGGCGTAGCCGCTTCACCCTGGCCACGCTGCCCGCCAACGACTTCCCGTCGGTCGACGAAGTGGAAGCCACCGAGCGCGTGGTGGTGCCGGAAGCCGCGCTGAAGGAACTGATCGAGCGCACCGCGTTCGCGATGGCGCAACAGGACGTGCGTTATTACCTCAACGGCCTGCTGTTCGACCTGCGCGACCAGACCCTGCGCTGCGTGGCCACCGACGGCCATCGCCTGGCGCTGTGCGAGACCGAGCTGGAGAACGCCGGCGGCGCCAAGCGCCAGATCATCGTGCCGCGCAAGGGCGTGACCGAGCTGCAGCGCCTGCTGGAAGGCGGCGAGCGCGAAGTCGAGCTGGAAGTCGGTCGTGCGCACGTGCGTGTCAAGCGCGACGATGTCACCTTCACCTCCAAGCTGATCGACGGTCGCTTCCCCGATTACGAAGCGGTGATCCCGATCGGTGCCGACCGCGAGGTCAAGCTGGATCGCGAGATCCTGCGCGCGGCGCTGCAGCGTGCGGCGATCCTGTCCAACGAGAAGTACCGCGGTGTACGCGTGGAAGTCTCGCCGGGCCAGCTGAAGATCAGTGCGCATAACCCGGAGCAGGAAGAAGCGCAGGAAGAAGTGGAAGCGGACACCAAGGTCAGCGACCTGGCGATCGGCTTCAACGTGAACTACCTGCTCGACGCGCTGTCCGCGCTGCGCGAGGAGTTCGTGGTGATCCAGCTGCGCGACGCCAACTCGTCGGCGCTGGTCCGGGAAGCCAGCAGCGCCCGCTCGCGCCATGTGGTGATGCCGCTGCGTCTCTGACGGTTCCCGTTTCGTGTTCCACGTGGAACACGTGCGAAAGCGACCCGGCCTTCGTGCCGGGTTTTCTTTTTGTTGGGCTCCAAGATCAACGCTCCTGCACTGAGAGGGATCCGTTGCCACGGGAGGCCTGCGCAGCTTGCACCCTTGCATTACCCGGCCAAAACGCATCGGCCGTGACTGTGTCTGCAAAGAGACGGGCTCCGGCATCTCGGCGGGATCACACCATTATCGAAGCGCCAGGAGACCGTGCGGCAAGACAACGTGCCTGTGATCGCCTGGCCGACCCTCTTACCCACGCCTCCACCGTCCCGCGGGAGTCCGTCCTCCCAATGATGCGGAGGTTGCTGGCACGCAGCGCTGTCAATTTCCCGAGCGCGGCCGTCCTGACAGCGCCCATCAGCCGTTTTGGGTATGCTGCCGCCCTACCCCAAGCCCCGATCTGCGTGCGCCCGGTGCGAGCGCCTTCGCCTCTATCCCCGCATGCACGTCTCCCGCCTCGACTTCCACCACCTGCGCCGGTTCGCGGCGCTCGAGCTGGCGCCCGCGCCTGGATTGAACCTGATCACCGGCGACAACGGCGCCGGCAAGACCACGGTGCTTGAGGCGATGCACCTGATGGCGTATGGCCGCAGCTTCCGCGGACGCGTGCGCGATGGGCTGGTCAGCCAGGGCCAGGACGCGCTGGACGTTTTCGTCGAATGGCAGGAGCAGTCGGCTGAAGCCGGCGCGACTCGTCGGCGCCGCGCCGGACTGCGCCACAGCGGGCAAGAATGGCGTGGTCGCCTCGACGGCGAGGACGTCGCCCATCTCGGTACGCTGTGCGCCGCGCTGGCAGTGGTCACCTTCGAGCCAGGAAGCCATCTGCTGGTCAGCGGCGGCGGCGAGCCCCGCCGCCGCTTCGTCGACTGGGGCTTGTTCCACGTGGAACCTGACTTCCTGTCCCTGTGGCGGCGCTACGCCCGCGCGCTCAAGCAGCGCAATGCGTTGCTCAAGAGCGGCGGCAGCGGCGCGGCGTTGGATGCCTGGGATCACGAGCTCGCCGAGTCTGGCGAGCCGTTGACCTCGCGCCGCCAGGACTACCTGGACCGCCTGCTTCAGCGTCTGCTCGCCCTTGCCCCGGATCTCGCCCCGTCGCTGGGCATCGCGCATCTGCAGTTCGCGCCCGGCTGGCGCCGTCAGGAGGTCTCGCTGGCCGATGCACTGTTGCTCAACCGGGAGCGCGACCGTCAGCTCGGCTATACCTCCGCCGGCCCGCACCGGGCCGACTGGAGCCTCAGCTTTGCCGAGATTCCCGGCCGTGATGCGCTCTCCCGCGGCCAGGCCAAGCTCACCGCCCTGGCCTGCCTGCTGGCGCAGGCCGAGGACTACGCCGAGCAGCGCGGCGAATGGCCGGTGATCGCCCTGGACGATCTGGGCTCGGAACTGGATCGCCACCACCAGGCCCGGGTGCTGCAGCGCCTATGTGCGGGGCCGGCGCAGGTCTTCGTCACTGCCACCGAAACCCCGCAGGCGCTGGCCGACGCCAGCCTGCCGATCGCCCGGTTCCACGTGGAACATGGCCAGATCCTGGCCGTTTCCTAGGCCGCCGCGGGTCGGGCGGCCCGGGCTGCTATAATTTCCGCCAATCCCCTATCCAGCGGCGCGAACCGGCCCCGGCCTGTCTTCGCCGCCTCGTGGAGCCTACGGCACCCGCATGACCGACGAACAGAACACCCCGCCCAGCAACGGCAACTACGACGCCAACAGCATCACCGCCCTGGAAGGCCTGGAGGCGGTCCGCAAGCGGCCCGGCATGTACATCGGCGACGTCCATGACGGCACCGGTCTGCATCACATGGTGTTCGAGGTCGTCGACAACTCCATCGACGAAGCCCTGGCCGGGCATGCCGACCACGTGGCGGTGACGATCCACGCCGATGGTTCGGTCTCGGTGTCGGACAACGGCCGCGGCATCCCGGTCGGCAAGCACGCGCAGATGAGCGCCAAGCTCGGCCGTGAGGTCTCCGCCGCCGAAGTGGTGATGACCGTCCTGCACGCCGGCGGCAAGTTCGACGACAACAGCTACAAGGTGTCCGGCGGCCTGCACGGCGTGGGCGTCAGCGTGGTCAACGCGCTGTCGGAGAAGCTGCTGCTGGACGTGTTCCAGGGCGGCTCGCACTACCAGCAGGAATTCAGCAACGGCGCGGCCGTCGCGCCGCTGGTCAAGCTCGGCGAGACCACCCAGCGCGGTACCACCGTACGCTTCTGGCCGTCGGTCGTGGCCTTCCACAACAACGTGGAGTTCCACTACGACATCCTGGCCCGGCGCCTGCGCGAGCTGTCCTTCCTCAACTCCGGGGTCAAGATCGTGCTCGCCGACGAGCGCGGCGAGGGGCGTCGCGACGACTTCCACTACGAGGGCGGCATCCGCAGCTTCGTCGAGCACCTCGCGCAGCTGAAGACCCCGCTGCACCCGAACGTGATCTCGGTCACCGGCGAGCACAACGGCATCACCGTGGACGTGGCGCTACAGTGGACCGACTCCTACCAGGAGACGATGTACTGCTTCACCAACAACATCCCGCAGAAGGACGGCGGCACCCACCTGGCCGGCTTCCGCGGCGCGTTGACCCGCGTGCTCAATACCTACATCGAGCAGAACGGCATCGCCAAGCAGGCCAAGATCAACCTGACCGGCGACGACATGCGCGAAGGCATGATCGCGGTGCTGTCGGTGAAGGTGCCGGACCCCAGCTTCTCCAGCCAGACCAAGGAGAAGCTGGTCAGCTCCGACGTGCGCCCGGCGGTGGAGAACGCCTTCGGCGCGCGCCTGGAGGAGTTCCTGCAGGAGAACCCCAACGAGGCCAAGGCCATCGCCGGCAAGATCGTCGATGCCGCCCGCGCCCGTGAGGCCGCGCGCAAGGCAAGAGACCTGACCCGTCGCAAGGGTGCGCTGGACATCGCCGGCCTGCCCGGCAAGCTGGCCGATTGCCAGGAAAAGGATCCGGCGCTGTCGGAGCTGTTCATCGTCGAGGGCGACTCGGCAGGTGGCTCGGCCAAGCAGGGCCGCAACCGCAAGAACCAGGCGGTGCTGCCGTTGCGCGGCAAGATCCTCAACGTCGAGCGCGCGCGCTTCGACCGCATGCTGTCCTCCGACCAGGTCGGCACGCTGATCACCGCGCTGGGCACCGGCATCGGCCGCGACGAGTACAACCCGGACAAGCTGCGCTACCACCGCATCATCATCATGACCGACGCCGACGTCGACGGCGCGCACATCCGCACCCTGCTGCTGACCTTCTTCTACCGGCAGATGCCGGAGTTGATCGAGCGCGGCTACGTCTACATCGGCCTGCCGCCGCTGTACCGGCTCAAGCAGGGCAAGCAGGAGCTGTACCTGAAGGACGACAACGCGCTCAACGCCTACCTGGCCAGCAGCGCGGTCGAAGGCGCGGCGCTGGTTCCGGCCAGCAACGAGCCACCGATCACCGGTGCGGCGCTGGAGAAGCTGCTGCTGCTGTTCGCCAGCGCCAACGAGGCGGTGGCGCGCAATGCGCACCGCTACGACCCGGCGCTGCTGAGCGCGCTGATCGACCTGCCGCCGCTGGACGTGGCCCAGCTCGAGAGCGAGGGCGAGACGCATCCGAGCCTGGACGCGCTGCAGGCGGTGCTCAACCGCGGCAGCCTGGGCTCGGCGCGCTACAGCCTGCGTTTCCAGGCGTCCAACGCGCAGCGCCCGGCCACCCTGCTGGTGGAGCGCCGGCACATGGGCGAGGAGACCACCTATGTGGTGCCGATGGCGGTGTTCGAGAGCGGCGAGCTGCGGCCGCTGCGCGAGATCGCGCGGGAGTTGCATGGGCTGGTGCGCGAGGGCGCGCAGATCGTGCGCGGCAACAAGACCCAGGCCATCACCAGCTTCGCCCAGGCCTACGCCTGGCTGTTCGAGGAGGCCAAGAAGGGCCGCCAGATCCAGCGCTTCAAGGGCCTGGGCGAAATGAACGCCGAGCAGCTGTGGGAGACCACGGTGAACCCGGATACGCGTCGCCTGCTGCAGGTGCGCATCGAGGACGCGGTCGCCGCCGACCAGATCTTCAGCACGCTGATGGGCGACGTGGTCGAACCGCGCCGCGACTTCATCGAAGAAAACGCGCTGAAGGTCGCCAACCTCGATATCTGACCCTGGCGGTCCCCGCCCTGGCGTGCGCCGGGGCGGGCGTCCCGCTGTGCCTTCCGCCCGCTTCCGCACAGGATCGCGATGACCGCACCGCCGTTGCCCGCCACCCCGCTGCCGTTGCCTTCCGCGCCGCCGGCCCGCCCGCGCCGGCCGATCCTCGGTTTCTTCCTCGACGTGCTGCTGGCGGCGGTGGTGCTGCTGGCGGTGAGCGTGCTGAGCGGCCTGGTCTGGGGCGTGATCCGCGGCTTCCAGCTGGCGATGGAACTGAAGGCGCAGGGCGTGCCTGCCGATCGCCTGGCCGCGCTGGTCGCGCAGCAGGTCGGCCAGCCGGGGGCGCTGGCGCAACTGCTGATCGCCCTGGTCAGCACGCTCTCCGCGGCGCTGCTGCTGTACTTCCTGCGGCGTCCGGCCAGCGCCGCCGAGCGCCGCGCCTCGTGGCTGGCGGCGCGCGCACCCGCGACCTGGGGCTGGGTGCTGCTGGTCGCGGTCGGGGTGTTCGTCGGCAGCGCGACGATCTCCGCGCTGGCGGCGCAGATCGGCATCAAGCCGGTGCCGACCAACCTGCCGCTGATGCAGGACGCGATGGCGCAGATGCCGCTGTTCCTGTGCGTGTTCGCGATCGTGATCGCCCCGGCCTACGAGGAACTGCTGTTCCGCCGCGTGCTGTTCGGGCGGCTGTGGGACGCAGGCCGGCCGCGGTTGGGCATGCTGCTCAGCGGCGCCGCCTTCGCCCTGGTGCACGAAGTACCGGGGACCACCGGCAACAGCCTGGCCGCCACCGCGCAACTGTGGCTGGTCTACGGCGGCATGGGCGCCGCGTTCGCCTGGCTGTACAAACGCACCGGCACCCTATGGGCGCCGATCGCCGCGCACGGGCTCAACAACGCCATCGCGGTCGCCGGACTCTACTGGTTTGGCGCAACCTGAAGGTTTGTTTGACGAAATGTTAAGACGCGGCGCCCCACACTGCGACGCGTGTTAGGAGGGGGGACCGTATGAAGCAAGTGGTACTTGGCGCATCGCTGGCGATGCTGCTGGCAGCGTGTGCGACGACGACATCGCCAACCGGGCGCACCCAGGTCGTGGGCGGCATCTCGCAACAACAACTCGACCAGATGGGCGCGCAGGCGTTCGCCGAAGCCAAGGCCAAGGAACAGCTGGACACCGATCCCAAGCGCAACGCCTACGTGCGCTGCGTGGTCAACACGCTGGTCGCGCAGCTGCCCGAGCAATGGCGCGGCACCGGCTGGGAAACCGCGCTGTTCAACGACAAGGAACCCAACGCGTTCGCCCTGCCTGGCGGCAAGGTCGGGGTCAACAGCGGCATCTTCAGCGTGGCCAAGAACCAGGACCAGCTCGCCGCCGTGCTCGGCCACGAGATCGGCCACGTCATTTCGCGTCATCACGAAGAACGCATCACCCGCCAGCTCGGTGCGCAGGCAGGCCTGAGCGTGATTGGCGCGTTGGCCGGTGCCCGCTACGGTCAGGGCGCGGCCGACACCGTCGGCCAGGTCGGCGGCATGACCGCGCAGACCCTGTTCCTGCTGCCCGGTTCGCGCCAGCAGGAAACCGAAGCGGATGTCGTCGGCCAGCGCCTGATGGCGCAGGCCGGATTCGATCCCGCGCAGGCGGTGGATCTGTGGAAGAACATGATGGCCGCCGGTGGCGCACGTCCGCCGCAGTGGCTGTCCACCCACCCCGATCCCAGTGCCCGCATCGGCGAACTGCAGCGCGATGTCGCCGCGCTGGAACCGGTGTATGCGCAGGCGCGCAGCGCCGGCAGGACGCCCAAGTGCGGCTGAGTCGTCCGTCGTCCCTGTGTCCGTCGCCGGCACTGTCACAGAAAACGCATCCAAAAACGTTTTCACGGCGTACAGGTTTCTGATAGGTTTGCTGGCTCGGCCGAGGAACGGCCGCTCCGTCTTCCGTGCCGCTCCGGGCGGTATCCACCGAGGTGACCCATGAAATTCCGCATTCGCAAGCAAGCGTTGTTGTCCCTGGTGATCGCCGCCGCCCTCGGTGGCGCGGTGGTGACCGATGCCGCTGCGCAGAGCGATCGCACCGACCACCGTTCCTCGCGCAATGCCAAGAACGAGAAGGCGGCGGTGCTGTTCCCCAACGCCGAGCGCAAGGAGCCCAACGGCAAGCCCTCGTCCAAGCTCGGCAGCAAGCTGCAGAAGCTGATCGACACCTACAACAAGGGCGAGGACTACGCGTCGGTGCGCAGCCAGGCCGATGAGATCCTGGGCAACAGCGGCGCCAACGAATACGACAAGTCGGTCGCCGCGCAGCTGGCCGCGCAGGCCGCCTACAACCTCGACGACAGCAAGGCCGCGCAGGCGTACCTGAAGCAGGCGATCCAGTTCAACGGCCTGGACAACAACGGCCACTACCAGTCGATGCTGATGCTGGCGCAGCTGCAGCTGCAGGACGAGCAGACCGCCGAAGGCCTGGCCACCCTCGACAAGTTCCTCGCCGAAACCAAGTCGACCCGCCCGGAAGACCTGATCCTCAAGGGCCAGGCGCTGTACCAGGCGCAGCGCTACCAGGAAGCGATCCCGGCGCTGAAGCAGGCGATCGCCGCGTCGCCGGAGCCGAAGGACAGCTGGAATCAGCTGCTGATGGCGTCCTACGCCGAAGCCGGCCAGACCGGTGAAGCGGTCAAGGCCGCCGAGGCGCTGGCCGCCAAGTCGCCCAACGACAAGAAGGCCCAGCTCAACCTGGCCAGCATGTACATGCAGGCCGACCAGATGGACAAGGCCGCGGCGGTGATGGACAAGCTGCGTGCCGCCGGTCAGCTGACCGACGAGAAGGAATACAAGCAGCTGTACTCGATCTACGCCAACACCGACGGCCACGAAAAGGACGTCATCGCAGTCATCAACGAAGGCATGCAGAAGGGCATTCTGAAGCCGGACTACCAGACCTACCTGGCGTTGGCGCAGTCGTACTACTACACCGACCAGCTGCCGCAGGCGATCGAGAACTGGCAGAAGGCGGCGCCGCTGTCCAAGGATGGCGAAACCTATCTCAACCTGGCCAAGGTGCTGCATTCGGAAGGCCGCGTTGCCGAGGCCAAGCAGGCCGCGCAGCAGGCACTGGCCAAGGGCGTCAAAAAGCCGGAAGACGCCAAGAAGATCATCAACCTGAAGTAGCACGCAAAAAAAGCCCCCGAAGACCAGTGCTGAAAGTAGTGCAGGTAACAGGGATTGGTATAAGCTTGGAGGTTCCTGCGGTGTCATTGCCGCGTGAACTTGGGTTCCGCTCCACAGCGGAATCCGCCCCCCTTTAATTGAGTCATTGGCGCATGACGGAACAACTGGTCATCCATCGGCAGTACGACAAAGATGACGCCTCCGGCCTCAGCTGGCCGCGCATCATCGGTATTGCCTTCGTAATCGCGCTGCATCTTGCGGCGCTGATGTTGCTGCTGATTCCGGCCGTTGCGCCCAAGGCGGTGGCGGAGAAGGAACGCAACATCATGGTCACCCTGGTGGACGCACCGCCGCCGCCGCCGCCGCCGCCGCCGCCGCCGCCGAAGCCGCCGGAAACTCCGCCGCCGCCGGTGAAGAACCTCGCGCCGCCGAAGCCGACCCCGCTGCCGCCGCCGCCGGAAGCCCCGGTGATCGACGTGCCGGAGCCGCGCCCGAACGACGTGGCCACCCCGCCGTCGCCGCCTGCGCCGCCGGCCGCACCCTCGGACATCAGCGCTAGCGTCGATATTTCGTCGAAGAACATGAACCCGCCGAAGTACCCGCCGGCTGCATTCCGGTCGGGCGCGCAGGGTGAGGTGATCCTGATCATCGATGTCGATGCCAGTGGTAACGTCACGAACGTTGCCGTCGAGAAATCCAGCCGCAACCGCGACCTGGACCGCGCCGCCATGGAAGCAGCGCGCAAGTGGCGGTTCAATGCCGCTGTCGTCAATGGACAGAAGACCGCCGGCCGCGTCCGCGTCCCGGTCAACTTCGCGCTGAACTGATACAAAGGTTGCGCGGACCGGCGCACCGCCGGTCCGCAGACCCTGTCTACTCTTTGCACCACCCTCATCACCACCACACACAACAAAGGTAAGCGTCATGCTGCAGGAAATTTTCATCGCCGCTGCTGCGGGGGGCAACAACGCATCGAACGCCCTGTCGCAGATGGGCTTCGAGCACCTGATCACCGAAATGACCTCCAAGCCGGGTGACTTCGCCGTCTCCTGGGTGGTGCTCATCACCCTGATCATCATGTCCGCCTCGTCCTGGTACTGGACGATCATCAACATCTTCCGCGCCACCCGTCTGAAGAGCCAGGCCGACCGCGTCACCAGCCTGTTCTGGGACACCCCGAACGCCCAGGACGCCATCCGTGCGATGGAAGAGCAGCCGGCCTCCGAGCCGTTCTCGAAAATCGCCCTGGACGCTGCGCAGGCCGCCGCGCACCACCAGCGCGCCGAAGCCGGCACCGGCACCGGCCTGGGCGAGACCCTGAGCCGTTCGGAGTTCGTCGACCGCGCCCTGCGTCAGGCCGTGACCCGCGAAAGCACCAAGCTGCAGTCGGGCATGACCCTGCTGGCGACCGTCGGTGCGACCGCGCCGTTCGTCGGTCTGCTGGGTACGGTGTGGGGCATCTACGGCGCGCTGATCAAGATCGGTGCCACCGGCTCCGCCTCGATCGACGCCGTGGCCGGCCCGGTCGGTGAAGCGCTGATCATGACCGCGATCGGTCTGTTCGTCGCGATCCCGGCCGTGTTCGCCTTCAACTTCTTCAGCAAGGTCAACAGTTCGGTGATCGCCAAGTTCGACACCTTCGCTCACGACCTGCACGACTTCTTCGCCACCGGTTCGCGCGTTCGCTGATCCCGGCTAAGTCGTCCACGCAACGTTAACGGAGCCCGTTATGGCTTTCAGTAGTGGTAACAGCGGCGGCCCCATGGCCGACATCAACGTCACGCCCCTCGTGGACGTGATGCTGGTGCTGCTGATCATCTTCATCATCACGGCACCGCTGATGTCCCACAAGGTCAAGGTGGAACTGCCCCAAGCCAACTTGAAGCAGGATCCGGACAAGGACGACAAGCGTTCGAATCCGATCACCCTGGCGGTCAAGGAGGACGGGTCGCTGTACTGGAACGATGAGCCGATTTCCAAGGAAGCCCTGGAATCGCGCTTCTCGACCGCTGCACAGCAGACCCCGCAGCCGCCGCTCAACCTGCGTGGCGACCGCACCACCAAGATGCGCACGATCAACGAGATCACCAAGATCGCGCAGAGTCAGGGCATGCTGGACGTCGGCTTCGTTGCGACCAAAGAGAAGGGGAACTGAGCCATGGCGTTCAGCTCAGGAGGCGGCCGTGGTCCCATGGCCGACATCAACGTCACGCCGCTGGTCGACGTGATGCTGGTGCTGTTGATCATCTTCATCGTGACCGCGCCGATCATGACGTACCCGATCGACGTGGATCTGCCGCAGCGGGTCATCAACCCGCCGCCGCAGTTGCGCGATCCGCCGCCGCCGATCGATCTGCGGATCGATGCGTCGAACCAGGTGTTCTGGAACAACAGCCCGGTGGCGGTGAGTGCGCTCCCGCAGATGATGGAAAACGAAGTCCAGCGCGATCCGACCAACCAGCCGGAACTGCGCATCGATGCCAATCCGGATTCCGAGTACGAAGTGATGGCCAAGGTGCTGGCCGCCGCCAAGAACTCGGACATGAAGAAGATCGGCTTCGTGCAGCAATAAGCTTCACCGCAATTCGCTTCACCGCAACACCTCAGTCATGACGCGACTGCAAACGCCACCGGAAACGGTGGCGTTTTTTTGTGCGTGCATGGTTGGCTGCCCTGCCCGTTGCGACGATGCCGGCCTGCGGTCCTGCGTGTGGCGCGTCGCGTCGTCCGCCTGGCCGGGCGTGCTTCGCGCTCGCCTGCTCGCCTCCCGGCCTGAGCAGTCCGATGCGGGACCACTCCCGAGCCTGCCCGCCTGTCGCCGCCCCTCGCATCCCGCCGCGCCGCGGGTGTAGGCTGGTGGCGCGACACCACAACACCCACAGGAGGCTGGCCATGGCGTTCAGTGCTGCAGGGAATCGGGGACCGCTGGCGGAGATCAATGTCACCCCGCTGGTCGATGTGATGCTGGTGCTGTTGATCATCTTCATCGTCACCGCGCCGATGCTGACGCGGACGATCGCCATGGACCTGCCGCAGCGGACGCCGGCACTGTCCAGGCCCTTGCCGCCACCGGACCCGATCCAGTTGCGCCTGGACGCCAGTGGCCAGTTGTTCTGGAATGCCGCGCCGCTGGCCTTGCGCGATCTGCAGCCCCGGCTGCAGGAAGCGATGGCGCAGGCGGCCGGCAATCCGCCCGAACTGCGCATCGATGCCAGCCCGGACGCCGACTACGAGGCCATGGCCAAGGTGCTGGCGGCGGCCAAGAACGCCGACGTCCAGCGCATCGGCTTCGTGCAGTAACAGGCGGTCTGTGGTGCGACGCCACCATTGCCGGTGGCGTCGCGTGCGCGAGAAGCCGCGGGGTCCCGCTTGCAGGAGACAGTGAACGACCCTGGATGATTGGATTGCGCCGATCGCGACGCGATCGCTGCGCCCGCGACGCGGGCAAGTTCCAGGGAGCCAGGCCGCGCTGCCGGCCTCGCTCAGCGTGCCCCGGCCAGCACCGCCAGATACGCCTTCACCGTGGCGTCGAGCCCGGCGTAGAGCGCCTCGCCGATCAGCGCGTGGCCGATCGACACTTCCAGCACCTGCGGCACCGTCTCCAGGAACGCGCCGAGATTGGCCTGGGCCAGATCGTGGCCGGCGTTTACGCCGAGCCCGGCAGCCTGCGCGCGGCGTGCGGCAGCAGCGAACGGCGCGGCCGCGGCACTGTCGCCCTGCTCCCATGCGGCGGCATAGGGACCGGTGTACAACTCGATGCGGTCGGCGCCCAGTTCGGCCGCCACCGCCAGGTCGGGGTTGTCGGCATCGACGAACAGGCTGACCCGGCAGCCCAGGGCTTTCAGTTCGGCGATCAGCGGGCGCAGACGCTCGCTGTCGCGGCCGAAGTCGAAACCGTGGTCGGAGGTGAGCTGGCCGTCGCCGTCGGGCACCAGGGTGGCCTGCGCCGGGCGGGTCTGCGCGCACAGGGCGATCAGTCCCGGGTAGCCGGGACGCGGCGGCGCGAACGGGTTGCCCTCGATGTTGAATTCGACGCCGCGCTCGCGGGTCAGTTCGGCCAGCGCCAGCACGTCCTCGGCATGGATGTGGCGCCGGTCCGGGCGCGGGTGCACGGTGATGCCGTGTGCGCCGGCGTCCAGGCAGGCACGCGCGGCGTCGAGCACGCTGGGCAGGTCGCCGCCGCGCGAATTGCGCAGCACCGCGATCTTGTTGACGTTGACGCTGAGCTTGGTCATCGCCGGCGAACCGCTTATGGTGCCGCGGCGTCGTCGCTGGCGGCGGCCGCAGCGCGGCGCGCCTCGGCCTGCTCGCGCAGCCGGCGCAGTTCGGCCGGGTCGATCATCGGCATCGCGTCGCGCTGGCTGGCGTCGCCGATCTTGGCCACGTACCAGCCGCGTGCCCAGGCCAGCAGAAAGGCCAGCGCGGCCAGCAGGCTCACCACCAGCAACCACATGTGCGGCGTCGTGAACGCCAGAACAAAAGCACCCAGCGCGAGCGGCAGAAAGAGCCAGTACATGACGATCTCCCCAAGGATGGCGCAGTGTAGCGCCGCCGGGCGTGCCGGTTCCACGTGGCGTGGCGGCCGGCGCGCGCCGCTCCCGGCGCCGGGGCGCCGCGCTTACAGCAGCGGCGAGGTCAGCCGCGCCACCGCCTCCGGCAGCCGGTAGCGCCACAGCGAGCGCTTGCGGTCGTCGCGCACGCGCACCGCGTCGGCCATCTCGCCTTCCAGCAGCTCGGCCAGCTGCCGGGTCAGCCCACGGTCGCGGAACAGCGTGGCGACCTCGAAATTGAGCCGGAAACTGCGGTTGTCGAAGTTGGCGCTGCCGACCAGACACAGGTCCTCGTCGGTGATCAGCGCCTTGGTGTGCAGCATGCGCGGGCCGTACTCGTAGATCCGCACGCCGGCCTGCAGCAGTTCGTCGAAGTAGGAGCGCGCGGCCAAGGTCACCAGCCGCGAGTCGCTGCGCTTGGGCACCAGCAGGCGCACGTCCAGCCCGCCCAGCGCCGCCGAGGTCAGCGCCATGCGCGCGGCCTCGCCCGGCACGAAGTACGGCGTGACCAGCCACACCCGCCGTTGCGCCTCGTGGATCGCCGCCACCTGCAGGCGATGGATGCTCTCCCACGACGAATCCGGCCCCGACACCAGCACCTGCGCCTGGATCGTGCCGGCATCGCGGCTGGGCATGTCGCTGGGCCAGATCCGCGCCATGTCGAAGGCATCGCGGCCCTGCCGGGTGGCGTACAGCCAGTCCTCCACGAACACCAGCTGCAGGCTGCGCACCACGTGGCCTTCGCAGCGCAGGTGCAGGTCGCGGTAGGCGTCGGCGCGCAGCGCCTCGTTCTCCTCGTCGGTGACGTTGATGCCGCCGGTGAAGGCGATGCGGCCGTCGATCACCACGATCTTGCGGTGGGTGCGCAGGTTGACCCAGGGCCGCTTGAACTTGAACGGCCGCAGCAACTGGGTGGGATGGAACCAGGCCACCTCGGCGCCGGCCTCCAGCAGTGGCCGCAGGAAGCGCTTGCGCACCTGCGAGGAGCCGACCGCATCCAGCAGCAGGCGCACCCGCACCCCGGCGCGAGCGCGCTCGACCAGCGCGTCGCGGATGCGCGTGCCGGTGCGGTCGGGATTGAAGATGTAGTACTCCAGGTGCACATGGTGCTGCGCGGCGCCGATGTCGCGCAGGATCGCCTCGTAGGTAGCGGCGCCGTCGACCAGCCACTGCACCGCGGTGGCCGAACTCGGCGCCAGGCCGGTGGTGGCCTGGGCGATCTTGGCCAGCTCGGTGCAGTCGGCGTCGGGTGGGCACACGCTGCTGTAGTGCTCCATGCCCGAGCGCGAGCGGCCACGGCGCAGGCGCTGCCGTTTCACCTTCTGCGGGCCCAGCAGGTAGTAGATGACGAAGCCCAGGTAGGGCAAGGCGGCCAGCGACAGCACCCAGCTCAGCGTCGCCGCCGGCTCGCGTTTCTGCAGCACGATCCAGCCGCTCAGCCACAGGATGTACAGCAGGTAGGCGGCGGTGAGGTAGGCGCCGATGTGAGGGATGCCGGTCAGCCGGTCCCAGGTGTTCTGCAGAGTCGCGATCACGAGCATCGGCGGATTCTAGAGGGTGGCGCGGAGGTTGCGGCGAAAGCGGCGTCGGCTGGGCATGGTGGCGAGTGGCCTGATCGCGTGCAGCGGCCGTCTGGCTCGCTGGCGGCACATGGTTCTGCGAACCGGCACCGCACTGCACGGTGTATGACACGCGCACGCGGCAGCCGGATGACGCCTGCCGTGTGGCGTTCGCGCGCGACGGCGTGCGGGCTCGGCGAAAACCGGCGTCGACGCGCCGGCCACCGAGGAGCACGATCTGCGGCGCTGGCATCGCCTTCGATGCCTGCGCAAGCCGGGGAAGCAACCAAATGGTACGTGCCGGCCTGAAAGATTCAGCGCCGCCGTCGGTGCCGTCGCATCCGCCGAGACGGTCGGCGCGTAGCCTATGCCGATGAGCACCGCCATCAAGGGCCGCGGCGCCGGCAGCCATCTGCCGGGCCGCTTCGAACGAACCGTCAGCCAGGCCGAGGACGACGGCTGGCATCCCGACGACAGCGAGGAATTCGCCGCCCCGCGCCTGCGCACCCAGGTGAGCGAGGAGACCGCACGCAGCATCATCAGCCGCAACCAGTCGCCGGATGTGGGGTTCGCGCAGTCGGTCAATCCGTACCGCGGCTGCGAGCACGGCTGCAGCTACTGCTTCGCCCGCCCCAGCCACGCCTATCTGAACCTGTCGCCGGGGCTGGACTTCGAGACGCGGCTGTTTGCCAAGACCAATGCCCCGGGACTGTTGCGCCGCGAGCTGGCCAAGCCCGGCTACGTGCCCAGCCCGATCGCGCTGGGCATCAACACCGACGCCTACCAGCCGATCGAGCGCAAGCTACAGCTGACCCGGCGCCTGATCGAGGTCTTCGCCGAGACCCGCCACCCGTTTTCGCTGATCACCAAGAACGCGCTGGTCGAGCGCGACCTGGACCTGCTGACGCCGCTGGCCCGAGACAACCTGGTCAGCGTGTACTTCTCGGTGACCTCGCTGGACCCGCGGCTGTCGGCCAAGCTGGAGCCGCGCGCCTCGGCGCCGCACGCGCGGCTGCGGGCGATGCGTAGCTTGCATGAGGCCGGCGTGCCGGTCGGGGTGATGGTGGCGCCGGTGATCCCGTGGATCAACGATCACGCCCTCGAAGCGGTGCTGGAGGCGGCCCGCGAGGCTGGCGCCGAGTCCGCCGGTTACGTGCTGCTGCGCCTGCCGCACGAGGTGGCGCCGCTGTTCCGCGACTGGCTGCAGGCGCACCATCCCGACCGCGCCGCGCACGTGATGAGCACGGTGCAGCAGTTGCGCGGCGGCAAGGACTACGACAGCACCTTCGGCAAGCGCATGCGCGGCGAAGGGGTGTACGCCGACCTGCTGGCACGGCGCTTCGCGCTGGCGCACAAGCGGCTGGGTTATGCCGAGTCCCCGCGTCGCCGCCTGGACTGCAGCCACTTCGTCAAACCGTTGCCGCCGCGCCCGCCGTCGCCGCAGGGCGTGTTGTTTTGAGCGGGGATTGGGGATTCGGGATTGGGGATTCGTAATGGGGCAGGGATTCGGAATTCGGGATTGGGGATTAGCAAGAGCGGCGCGTCGCGGCGGCCCGACGCAGCCACTGCAATTCAGCCACCAAGAAAGCAGCTTTTACGAATCCCCATTCCCCATTCCCTATTCCCTGCCGTAAAGCGCCTGCGCCGACTGGAACAGGATCCAGCTTGTGGCGATGAACTTGTCGCCGCGCTGCGGGCGGTTGCCGCGGTGGGTGTGGGTGAAGGCGGTCGGGGCGATCAGCAGGCTGCCGGCGCGCGGGACGATCTTGCGCTGCTGGAACAGGAACTCGGTCTCGCCCTCGTCGAAATCGTCGTTGAGGTACAGGGTCCACAGCAGGTGCCGGTGCAGGGTCTCGGCACTCGGATCGCGCGGGTACAGTTCGCAGTGCCAGTACGGGTAGCCGCCCTCGCCCGCTTCGTACCACTGCAGGTTGATCGCGCCCGGGCGCAGGCAGGTGCGCGCCAGGTTGGACAGCGCGGCGTCGTCGAGCAGGGCGAAATCGTCGGCGCCGAGCCGGTGCGGCTGGCCGTCGGCGCCGGGCACCTGCAGCATCAGCGGCGAGATCAGGGTCTGCGGGTACTTGCGCAGGTAGCCGAGCAGCCCGCCGAACACGGCCTGCTGCAGCCGCTGTTCCACGTCGCGCCATGGCTCCAGGCCGCTGATGCGCAGGTCGCGGCTGCGCTTGAGCTCGGGGAACACGCCGCTGCCGACCTCGCCTGGCCGCAACTGGGTGCTGCCGCGCAGGCGGCGCAGGATGGCGGCGCAGTCCTCGCGGGACATGGCGCCATCGAACACTTCGATGAAATCGGGATGCAGGTCGGACATCGCGCGACCTTACCAGCGATTTCGCAGGGTTGCAGCCGCAGCGCAGCGGCTCCGTGCCACTGGCGCTCCGACGCGGCGGAACGCTCAGGCCAGCGGCGGTGGGTACGGATTGGCCTTGAGCAGGCGCGCCAGGTGCGCGGCGTTGCTGGCGGCGGTCTTGATGGTGTCGGCCAGCACCTTCGGCGTCTGTTTCAGATCCTGGTAGTCGGTGCTGCCCATCGCCTCGCCGACCCAGTACGGCGGGCTGCCGGCGGCGACGCTGAAACCGAAGTCGGTCAGCCCCTGGTAGAGATCGGCGCTGACCTTGTGCGCGCCATCCTCGTTGCCCACCACCGCGACCATGGCCACGCGGTTGAAGGTCGGATACACGCCGTCGTCGCCGATTTCGCCGAGAAACGCATCCATGCGCTCCAGGACGCGCTGCGCCAGGCTCGACGGATGGCCGACCCAGATCGGTGTGGCCAGCACGAAGATGTCTGCATCCAGCACGCGCTGGCGCAGCTGCGGCCAGGCATCGCCGTCGCCTTCGTCGGCACGTACGCCGGGGCGCACGTCGAAGTCGGCCACACGCGCCGAATCGCCCTGCACGCCGTGCGCGGCCAGTGCCTGCAGGATCTGATCCAGCAGGCGCTGGGTGGACGAGGGCGCAGTGCCGCGCTTGAGCGAGCAGTTCAGGCCGAAGGCGCGCAGGGACATGGTCCGACTCCGTCAGTAAAACCTCACTGTGGATCGGGCGCGATGGGCCCGACGTCGCGATGGCGTGCAAGGGTCGTGAGCGCTGCGGCACCGCAAACGCGCAGCGAGCGCGGTCCGCGTGGCCTTGAGATCGGCCTGGGCGATAGCGGTCCCCCGCCGCGATCGCCCCATCGCGCACCGACCAGGCGTGCGGGCGCTGTCGGTGGCTAGGAGCGCTCGGATGACCCGGGCGTGCCGCGGATCGCGATGCCCAACAGCGCCAGCCACACCGCCAGCGCCAGCAGGGTCGGCAGCTCGAAGCGGCTGGAGTTGTACAGGGTGAAGCTGCGGGCGGCGAAGAACAGCAGCGTCCACAACGCCAGGTTGACCAGCACGATCCGCCGCCGCCAGCGGTGGCGGGTGAACAGCGCGATGACCGTGGGCATCAGCGCGACCGGTGCGGTGGCGAAGAAGAACAACACGACGAGGGTCTGGTTCATGGGGTTCCTCCCGCCCGGGACGACCAGGTGCACGCGACGACCGCCGGCGATCAACGCGCTCTGCTGTCGCCGGACGCCGCTACCCTACCGCAGCCAGGGCGTGAGGCAACCGCCGGCACGTCGCCAGCGGCGCAAAGGAGCGGTGTCGCAGCGGACGCACGGTCGTGCGTCATGACGAGCGCCGCTCCCGCGCCTCAGTGCGCCGCACTCGCTGGCCAGACCCGATCGACCAGGTCGCCGATTTCGATCGGCGACTGTTCGCCTTCCGCAGCACGCTGCCAGGCTGCTGGCGATGGACCTTGGCGCTGGGTCGGCGGCGCGTCCCACAGCGTGACGTTGAGCGCGAACACCACCGCACCGCCCTTGGCCTGGAATGGCGGTACCCGCTCCAGAGCGGAGACCAGCGTGTTCGCCACCGCATCGGGCAGTGCCGGTGTCACATCCAGCCAGATCCGGGACCGGCCGCCAGGGCGGACCGCCACGGCCACGAAGCCGGCGGCCGGTCGGGGTGTGGCGACCCGCGCCAGTTCGCGCGACGCCGTGGCATTCAGCGCTTTCACATATGCCGCCAGGTCTTCGACGCTCTCGGCGCGATCGCGCATCACCGATTCCGGCTGCAGCAGCATGAGGTTCTGCAGGCGAAAGGGTTCCGCGGCCGACAGCGTTCCGCTCGACATCATCGCCACCAGCATCAGGCACCAGCGCATCGGAACCTCCCTGTTCGTCTCGATCGGCGCATCCTGCCGCATCGCCGCGCGCCCGGCCAGGGGCGCGGCAAGCGTCGGGGATCAGTACAGCAGATCGACGTAGTGGATCTTCTTCGCGCCGAAACCGCCACAGCCCTCGCTGGTCGTGTACTGCAGCACGACCTGGGTCCTGGACGTGGCGGCGGAGAGAATGGCCGAATACTTTTCCTTGGCGATGGCGTCCGCGGAAAAATCGATCACCCAGCGTCCATCGGACGCGCACTCGTTGTTGGTCGGTTGGTTCTCCAGCCAGACCGAAGCGTAGTTGGATTCGACCACGACGCGGGTGATCTTCCCCTGCTGCGTGGTGTCGGCACAGGCCACACCCGAGGCGAGCAGCAGCAATAGCCCGATGACACGCTTCATTGCATTTCCCCTGTTTGAGTTTTCTACCGCCATCGGCGCTGTGGCAGTGAGCGCACATCGTCGAGCCAAGACGCCGCCCCGAAGCGACTGCGCCGCTACAGGGGGATCTCGCCCCCCAATCGCAATGTGCCGCCTGTAGCGGTCTCCCCCTTGCACCCACCGCGACCATGCCGGCGATGCGGCACCGAGGATACGACAGCGCTGGCGACAGCCGCCATCGTCCGGGGTCCCCGGACGCGCGGCTGCCGCGCCACCACGCTCAGCCGTGGTGGCTGTCGTGCTCCAGGTGATACCGCACCGCCTCGGCCACTTCGTTCTTCGAGCCCAGGAACACCGGCACGCGCTGGTGCAGCTGTTCCGGTTGCAGGCCGAGGATGCGTGCGCGGCCGGTGCTGGCGGCGCCGCCGGCCTGCTCCACCAGCATGCCCATCGGGTTGGCTTCGTACATCAGCCGCAGCTTGCCGGCCTTGCCCGGGTCTTTCTTGTCCCAGGGATAGATGAAGATGCCGCCGCGGGTGAGGATGCGGTGCACGTCGGCGACCATGCTGGCGATCCAGCGCATGTTGAAGTTCTTGCCGCGCACGCCCTCGCTGCCGGCCAGCAGGTCGGCCACGTACTGCTGCATCGGCGCTTCCCAGTGGCGCTGGTTGGACATGTTGATCGCGAACTCGGCGGTGTCCTCGGGGATGCGCATGTCGGCCTGGGTCAGCAGGAAGCTGCCCTCCTCGCGCTCCAGGGTGAAGGCGTGGGTGCCGTGGCCCAGGGTCAGCACCAGCATCGTGCTGGGGCCGTAGATGCAGTAGCCGGCGGCGACCTGCGCGGTGCCCGGCTGCAGGAAGTGCTCGTCGCCGGGCTTGTCGGTGCCTGGGGGCGCGCGCAGCACCGAGAAGATGGTGCCGACCGAGACGTTGACGTCGATGTTGGAGCTGCCGTCCAGCGGATCGAACAGCAGCAGGAAATCGCCGCTGGGGTACTTGTCGGGCACCGGCTGGCAGTGGTCCATCTCTTCGGAGGCGCAGGCGGCGAGGTGGCCGCCCCAGGCATTGGCTTCGAGCAGGATGTCGTTGCTGAGCACGTCCAGCTTCTTCTGCGCCTCGCCCTGCACGTTGCCGGTGCCGGCATCGCCGAGCACGCCGCCGAGGGCGCCCTTGCTGACCGCGATGGAGATGCGCTTGCAGGCGCGGGACACGATCGTGATGAGCTGGCGCAGCTCCGGGCCGATACGCCCGGCATGCTGTTCTTCGATCAGGAAGCGGGTCAGCGACGTTCGCGACATGGGCAGGACGGCCTTGCGTGAGAAGGGGGCCGCCATTGTCGCGGGTTGCGCCGCAGATTTCGATCAACGGTGTTCCGCGACCATGCCGGCGCGGGCCGACACGGTCGCCATGCAGGCACAAAAAAGCCGGAAGCGCAGGCGCTTCCGGCTCGGCGCGGGACCGCGGGGACTCAGCCCTTGTGCACGGTCGCCACGGCCTGGGTCACGTAGTCCAGGTTCTTCTGGCTCAGCGCGGCCACGCAGATGCGGCCGGTGCCGACCGCGTAGATGCCGAACTCCTCGCGCAGCCGGTCCACCTGCGCCTTGCTCAGGCCCGAGTAGGAGAACATGCCGGCCTGCTGCTGGATGAAGCCGAACTCCGGCGCGCCGAGGGCGGCCAGCTTCTGCACCATGCCGGCGCGCAGGGCGTGGATGCGCTCGCGCATCTCGGTCAGTTCCTGCTCCCACATCGCGCGCAGTTCCGGGCTGTTGAGCACCCCGGCGACCAGCGCGGCGCCGTGCGTGGACGGGCTGGAGTAGATGGTGCGGATGATGCGCTTGACCTGCGACTGCACCGCCTTGCTCTCGGCGGCGTTGGCCGAGACCACCGACAGCGCGCCGACGCGCTCGCCGTACAGCGAGAACGACTTGGAGTAGGAGCTGGCGACCACGTAGTTGTCGATGCCGACCTCGGCCAGCAGGCGCACCGCGTAGGCGTCGGCGTCGATGCCCTTGTCGAAGCCCTGGTAGGCGATGTCCACGAACGGGAACAGGTTGCGTTCCTTCAGCAGCTCGGCCACGGTGCGCCACTGCGCCTGGCTCAGGTCGGCGCCGGTCGGGTTGTGGCAGCACGCGTGCAGCAGCACCACGCTGCCGGGGGCGAGCTGGCGCAGGTCGGCGAGCATGCCGTCGAAGTTCAGGCCGTGGCTGGCCGGATCGAAATAGGTGTACTCGACCACGTCGAAGCCAGCGGCACCGAACACGGCGCGGTGGTTCTCCCAGCTCGGGTTGCTGATGGCGATGGTGGAGGTGGACAGCAGCTTCTTCAGCAGGTCCGCGCCCACGCGCAGCGCGCCGCTGCCGCCGATGGTCTGCGAGGTGGCGACGCGGCCGGCGGCCAGCAGCGGCGACTCGGCGCCGAACAGCAGCTTCTGCGTGGCCAGGTCGTAGGCCGGCAGGCCGTCGATCGGCAGGTAGCCGCGCGGTCTGGCGTCCTGCGCCAGTTGCTGTTCGATCTGCTGCACCGCGCGCAGCAGCGGGATGCGGCCGTTTTCGTCGTAGTAGATGCCCACGCCCAGGTTGACCTTGGTCGGGCGGGAGTCGGCGTTGTAGGCCTCGGTCAGGCCCAGGATCGGGTCGCCTGGGACCTGTTCCACGTTTGCAAAGAAGGACACGGCGGTACTCGTTCGGTGGCGGAGGTGGGGGCCGGAAGGACCGGAGCCGGCGCGGTCAAACACCTCATCCTAACAAACGCTGCCGCGCTTGGACGGGTGCGGCCGGGCGGCAGTTGGGCGATGATGGGCCATGTCATCTTCCCTGCCCTCCGCCCTGCTCTGCGGGGCCTGCGCCCTGGCGCTGTCGCCCCTGGTCCACGCCGCTCCCGGCGAGGAGCCGGCCACCACCTTGCCAGTGCTCCAGGTCCAGGCCGCCCGCGTCGGCGGCGTGGCCGATTTCGACCTGCCGGCGTCGCTGACCACCACCGGCCTGGGCGACAGCGACCGCCTCGGCATACAGGCGTCCGAGGCGCTGGTCGGGGTGCCCGGCCTGCTCGCGCGCGATCGCCAGAACTATGCGCAGGACACCCAGCTGTCGATCCGCGGCTTCGGCGCGCGCTCGGCGTTCGGCGTACGCGGCGTGCGCCTGCTGCTGGACGGCATCCCGGCGACGATGCCGGACGGCCAGGGCCAGCTGTCCAACTTCAACCTGTTCGGCAGCGAGCGCGTCGAGGTGCTGCGCGGGCCGTTCTCGGCGCTGTACGGCAACTCTTCCGGCGGCGTGGTGCAGCTGTGGAGCGCCGACGGCCAGCCGGACGATCCGTGGCGGCTGCGCAGTGCGATCGGCAGCCACGGCACCGCCGCCCTCAGCGCGCAGGCGCTGGGCCAGCAGGGGGACGTCCACTACAACCTGGCGGCCACCCATTTCAGCACCGACGGCTACCGCGACCACAGCCACGCCCAGCGCACCACCTTCAACGCCAAGATCGGCATCGACCTGGCGCCCGGGCGGCGCCTGGACCTGCTGCTCAACGCGCTGGAGGCGCCCGATGCGCAGGATCCGCTGGGCCTGAGCCGCGCCCAGGTCGCCGCCGACCCGCGCCAGGCCACTGCCGCCGCCGGCCAGTTCGACACCCGCAAGTCCACCCGCCAGGTGCAGGCCGGCGCGATCTTCACCCAGCAGGTGGACCAGCAGACCTGGCGGCTGATGGGCTACGCCGGGCGCCGCGACGTCACCCAATACCTCTCGGTCCCGGTGGGCGCGCAGAGCAACCCGCTCAATGCCGGCGGCGTGATCGACCTGGACGGCGACTACGGCGGCCTCGACGCGCGCTGGGCCTGGCAGGGCGAACTGGGCGGCCGCCCGTTCCAGTTCACCGTCGGCGCCAATGCCGACCGCCAGCAACAGCACCGCACCGGCTACGAGAACTTCGTCGGCAGCACGCTGGGGGTGAAGGGTCGGCTGCGCCGCGACCAGCAGGACCGGGTGGAGAACGTGGACCAGTTCGCCCAGGCCTGGTGGCAGTTCGCCGAGCGCTGGTCGCTGCTGGCCGGGCTGCGCCACAGCCAGGTGCGGTTCCGCTCGAACGACGCCTACATCGTCGGCCGCAATCCCGACGACAGCGGCCGCACCGACTATGCGGCGACCACGCCGGTGGCCGGGCTGGTGTTCCGCGTCACCGACGACCTGCGGCTCTACGCCTCGGCCGGGCGCGGCTTCGAGACCCCGACCTTCAACGAGCTGGGCTACCGCCGCGACGGCGGCGCCGGCCTGGCGCTGGACCTGGACGCCGCGCGCAGCCAGAACCTGGAACTGGGCGCGAAGTGGCGCAACGCCGCGGGCGCCCGTTGGGACGCGGCGCTGTTCCGCGCCACCACCGAGGACGAGCTGGCGGTGGCCAGCAACACCAACGGCCGCAGTACCTACCGCAACATCGGCCGCACCCGCCGCCAGGGCGCCGAGACCAGCCTGACCCTGCCGCTGGGCGCCAGTGCGCAACTGCAGGTGGCCTACACGTGGCTGCAGGCGACGGTGCGCCAGGCCTACCTGACCTGCGCCAGCAGCGGCTGCGCGAGGCCGACCGCGGTGGTGGCCGCCGGCACGCGCCTGCCCGGCGTGCCGCAGCAGCAACTGTTCGCGCGCTGGCAGTGGCAGCCGCGCGCCTGGCAATTCGCGGTGGAGGGCGTGGCCGCCGGCGACACCGTGGTCAACGACCTGGCCAGCGAGGCCGCGCCCGGCTACGCCCTGCTCAACCTGGAAGCGGCGCGGCGCTGGACCACCGCGCACGGCACCCTGCGCACCTTCGCGCGCATCGACAACGCGTTCGATCGCCGCTACATCGGCTCGGTCATCGTCAACGACGGCAACGGCCGTTACTACGAGCCGGGCCCCGACCGCAGCTACACGGTCGGCTTGCAGTGGGACTTGCCGTACTAGCCGCGAACGCCTGCCGGTCGGGCTAGCTTTCGCTCGCGGCTGCGTGGCGAGGCGGCTGCGCACCCGCTTGGTTCTGGCGACCATTCGGCGATGGCCTGCCGCAGCTGTACGCCGATGACGGTCGATGCGTCCATCAGCATCTGCACCCGTCGAACGACGGCAAGTGCGAGGCGCAGATGCAGTGCGAGGCGAACGCGATAGCGGCACTGCGGAAGAAGGCGCCTGGCAGCCGCGTGTGAAGCATCGGAGGCGATGCCACGCCTGGATTGAGCGAACGCCAGGTGCCGCGCGTCTACGCGCTGCGCCGCGCATGCAAGTCGTCTACCAAACGCACTGCACCTGTCTACGCGAACCGGCGGCGGACGCTGGCGGCGTTCTTCGCGGCGGCGCTAGCGTAATGCCACCCCCGCATACCGCCTCGCCTCTCCAGGAGACGCACCATGAGCACATCCGACGACAGCCGCGACAACGCCGGCACCAAGAGCAAACCCGCGTTGGCCGAAGGCGTCAGCGCCACGCCGTACCAAGGCACCTTCACGGTGGTCAATTGCACCGGCCAGACGATCAACAACGTCAGCGTCAAGCACACCTGCGGCAACTACATGGATCCGGCCGCTTCGGCATCGCTGCCGCCGGGCGGTACGATCGCCTCCGTGCCCCTGCGGGCGCAGACCGGCTCCAACGACTACTGGAACCTGTCGTTCCAGATGAGCGACGGCAGCTCGCGTAGCCGCAACAGCAAGCAATGCAACTACGTGCAGAGCGATGCGCCGGGAACCTGCATCATCGCGCTGTACGCCAGCAGCTTCAGTGTGCTGACGCCGGTCAGCTCACCGTGCATGAACAACAGCTACGACTGAGCGATTGCATGCCCGGCCGCTGCTGTCGCGACGTCGGCAGCGGCAGGGCATTGCCCGCGGTGGCGAGCGTGCGCCTCGCCACGCAGCGTGCGGGCGCGGCGACATCGCGACCGCCGTCCGCGTCAACTGCGCATGATCGATACCCCGCCGTCGACCAGCATCGCGCTGCCGGTCACGAACGCGGCTTCGTCCGAGGCCAGGAACAGCGCGGCCCGTGCCAGTTCGTCCGGCTGCGCCAGGCGTTTGAGCGCATGCAGCTGCGCGACCTGCGCCAGCGCTTCCGGCGTGCCGTTCATCGCGTCCGCCATCGGCGTGTGCGTGCCGCCCGGCAGCAAGGCGTTGACCCGGATCGCCTGCGGTCCGAACTCCGCTGCCAGCGCCTGGGTCAGGCCGATCAGGCCGGCCTTGCTGGCGGCATAGGCGGCGGTGCACGGGAAGCCGACGGTGTGGCCGACGAAGGTCGAGGTGAAGATCAGCGACCCGCCGCCGCGTGCCAGCATCGCCGGAATCTGATGCTTGGCGCCGAAGAATGCGCCGCTGAGATTGGTATCGAGCGCGTCGCGCCAGGCCTGCGCCTGCAGCTGCGTGGTCGGCACCAGCGTGCCCAGGGTGCCGGCGTTGTTGAAGCCGATGTCCAGCCCGCCGAAGCGCGTGTTCGCCAGCGCCACCAACGCCTGCGCATAGGCCTCCTCGCGGACGTCGCCGGCCAGCCACGCGGCGTGACCGCCGGCGTCCTCGATCTGCGCGGCGAGCGTCTGCAGCAGCGCACCGCGGCGCGCGCCCAGCACCACGCAGGCGCCTTCGCGCGCGAACAGGTGCGCGGCGGCGTGGCCGATGCCGGAACTGGCGCCGGTGATGAGCGCGATCTTGCCGTGCAAGCGTTGCATGTGAAGCTCCATGGTTGCGAAGGAGCCTGGAGCATCGCCGGCAGCACCGCGCGCTGCTCGCCGTGTTCGGACGCGGCAGTCGTGGGCCGATGTGTACTGCTTGAAAGAGAAGGTGGATGCGAAAGCGGCGGTAAACCGTGACGCGGCGTTCTGTGGGATCCGTCGAAACTGGGCAAGAAGCACTGTTGTCCTGTAGGAGCGGCTTCAGCCGCGACGCGACCTCATCGGGCATGCCAGTCGCGGCTGAAGCCGCTCCTACGGGACGTGCGACGTCGACGACCGCGTAAGGCGCAGCCGGCGATATGCCGCCTCAGTGCGTCCCCAACTGCAGCCGTCGGTACAGCGTGCTGCGGCTGATGCCGAGCCGGCGTGCGGCCTGCGAGACGTTGCCGTTGCAGGCATCCAGGGCCTGGCGCATGGCGCCGAGCGCGAGACTATCGAGGTCGGCATCGGGCAACGGCATCGCGGTGCCGCCGTTGCTGCCCTGCTCTCCCGCGCGCACGCCGGGCAGGTAGGCCGGCAATGCGTCGGTATCGACCAGCGCATCCGCTTCGCTCAACGCCACCAGGGTGCGCAGGCACGCCACCAGCTGGCGCAGATTGCCCGGCCACGCGTAGGCGCCCAGCGTCGCCAGGGCCGCCTCGGTCAGACGCCTGCCCTGCCCCAGCCGCGCCCACAGCTCGGCGACGAGCGCACGTCGGTCCGGATGCGCACGCAGCGCCGGAATCTGTACGCAGTGGTGGGCGATGCGGTAGTACAGATCGGGCCGGAAGCGCTGTTCGGCCATCGCCGCGTCCAGGTCGCGGTGGGTGGCGCAGACCAGGGCGAAATCCAGCTTCACCGGCTTGCCGCCGCCCAGCGGCAGCAATTCGCGTTCCTGCAGCACGCGCAGCAGCCGCGGCTGCAGGGCCAGCGGCATGTCGCCGATCTCGTCCAGGAACAGCACGCCGCCATCGGCCTGGCGCAGCAGGCCCGGGTTGCCGTGCTTGCGCGCGCCGGTGAAGGCGCCGTCCTCGTAGCCGAACAGTTCCGCTTCGATCAGCCCTTCCGGCAGCGCCGCGCAGTTGACCGCCACGAACGGGCGCCCGGCGCGGGCGCTGCGCCGGTGCAATTCGCGCGCGAACACTTCCTTGCCGGTGCCGGTCTCGCCCTGCACCAGCACCGGCAGTTGCGCATCGAGCACGCGCCGCGCGCGTTCCAGCGCCAGTTCCTGCGCCGCGTCGAACAGCGGCGCGTCGGACGCCGCCGCCGCCGAAGGCCGCGATGACGCGGTTATGGTGATCGGCGCCTGCTGCGGGCGTCGCCGCGGACGATCGTCGGCCGGGCTGTCGATGCGTCCGTGCAGCGCCCGCCCCTGCAGGTCGAACACGCTGCCCTGCTGGCGCAGCCGCGATAGCGGCTCTTCGAACAGCGCTTCGTAGGGCGCGCGGCCGAGTTCGTGGCGCTCCAGACCGAACAGCCGCAACCCGGCCTGGTTGGCGGCCACCAGGCGGCCGTTGCGGAACGCCAGCAGCGCTTCGCGCGCGGTGCCGAGCAGCGCCGGGTCGTGGTGCACGCGCAGCAGTTCGCAGCCGGGGATGCCGTCGTCGAAATAGCGGTGTTCGATGTTGGCCACCGCCATCCGCGCCAGTGCCAGCGCATGCATGTGCTGCACGCTGGCGTCGCCGGAGATGTCGAGCACGCCGGCTAGGGCGCCGTACGGATCGAAGATCGGCACCGCCGCGCAACTGAGGATCTGGTGCGGGGCGAAATAGTGCTCGCCGCCACGCACTTCCACCGAACGGCTTTCGACGATGGCGGTGCCGATCGCATTGGTGCCGACCTGGGGTTCGCTCCAGCATGCGCCGGGCATCAGCGCCACCCTGCCCGCCTTGTCGAGGAAGCGCGGGCTGCCTTCGGCGTCGAGGATCCAGCCGGCCTCGTCGGTGAGCAGCACGATGCTGCCGGTGGCCGCGGCGTCGCCGGCCAGGCCTTCCAGTTCGGCGCGGGCCAGCCGCCACAGCCGCTCGTGCGCCTCGCGCAGGACGCGCAGGCGCGAGGCTTCCAGCGGTTCGATCGCCGGCTTGGCGTCCGCGGCCAGGCCCAGGCGCTGGCAGCGCTGCCACGACTGCAGGATGGTGTCGGGCACCTGCCCGACCGGCGCGCCGCCGCGTTCGAAGAAGGCCCGGCGGGCCTGGCCGAGTTGGTGTTGCGAGGGGTGCTGCGCCATGTCCGGCTCCGCTGTCGCAGATTGCGACACCTGGTGATACGGGTGTTCCGATAAACAGCACATCCGCAGGCGCGGCGCAATCGCCAGACGTGACGCGACGCAGCAAAACCGCAGGGGGTGCGTCGGTGTGTCGCGGTGCGACCGCGTGACGCGGCGCAGCACGCAAAACCTGGCATCGGACTTGCGCATGTGCAGCTACCCGGACGGGCCTGCCCTGTCCTTCTCGACCGCCGAAGGAGAACACCATGAACGCCGTCAGCACCGCCAAGCCGCATGCCACCGATCCGCAGTCCATCTTCAAGTCGCGCTACGGCAACTTCATCGGCGGCAAGTGGGTGGAGCCGAAGAGCGGGCAGTACTTCGACAACAGCACGCCGATCACCGGCAAGGTATTCACCGCGGTGGCGCGCTCCAACGCCGAGGACATCGAGGCGGCGCTGGACGCCGCGCACGCCGCCAAGGACGCCTGGGGCAAGAGCTCCAGCACCGAGCGCAGCAACGTGCTGCTGAAGATCGCCGACCGCATCGAGCAGAACCTGGAGCTGCTGGCCTATGCCGAGACCTGGGACAACGGCAAGCCGGTGCGCGAGACGCTCAACGCCGACGTGCCGCTGTGCGTGGACCACTTCCGCTACTTCGCCGGCGCGGTGCGCGCGCAGGAAGGCGGCATCTCCGAGATCGATCACGACACCATCGCCTACCACTTCCACGAACCGCTCGGCGTGGTCGGCCAGATCATCCCGTGGAACTTCCCGCTGCTGATGGCGTGCTGGAAGCTGGCACCGGCGCTGGCCGCCGGCAACTGCGTGGTGATGAAGCCGGCCGAGCAGACCCCGGCCTCGATCCTGGTGCTGATGGAGGTGATCGGCGACCTGCTGCCGCCGGGCGTGCTCAACGTGGTCAACGGCTTCGGCCTGGAAGCGGGCAAGCCGCTGGCCAGCAACCCGCGCATCGCCAAGATCGCCTTCACCGGCGAGACCACCACCGGCCGGCTGATCATGCAGTACGCCAGCCAGAACCTGATCCCGGTGACGCTGGAGCTGGGCGGCAAGTCGCCGAACATCTTCTTCGCCGACGTGATGGCCGAGGACGACGATTTCCTCGACAAGGCGGTGGAAGGCTTCGTGCTGTTCGCCTTCAACCAGGGCGAGGTGTGCACCTGTCCGTCGCGCGCGCTGATCCAGGAATCGATCTACGAGCGCTTCATGGAGAAGGTGCTCAAGCGGGTGGCGGCGATCAAGCAGGGCAATCCGCTCGATCCCAACACCATGGTCGGCGCACAGGCCTCCAGCGAGCAGTTGGAGAAGATCCTGTCCTACATCGACATCGGCAAGCAGGAAGGCGCCGAGGTGCTGATCGGCGGCGAACGCAACGCGCTGGATGGCGAGCTGGCCGGCGGCTTCTACGTCAAGCCGACGGTGTTCAAGGGGCACAACAAGATGCGCGTGTTCCAGGAGGAGATCTTCGGCCCGGTGGTGTCGGTGACCACCTTCAAGGACGAGGCGGACGCGCTGGCGATCGCCAACGACACGCTGTACGGGCTGGGCGCCGGCGTGTGGAGCCGCGATGCCGCGCGGCTGTACCGCATGGGCCGCGCGATCCAGGCCGGGCGGGTGTGGACCAACTGCTACCACGCCTATCCGGCGCATGCCGCGTTCGGCGGCTACAAGCAGTCGGGCATCGGCCGCGAGAACCACAAGATGATGCTCGACCACTACCAGCAGACCAAGAACCTGCTGGTCAGCTACTCGCCGAAGGCGCTGGGCTTCTTCTGATGCGCGAAGGCGCTGCGATCGCGGCCATGGCATTCCTGCCTGTCTCGTGGCAGGAACCTTGTCCTGACCACGCCGTTGCCGGCGCGGCCGCGCTGCGTACGCTCACGCGTCTGCAGCCGGCCGGCACGCGCAGTTGCGGGCAATCGCTAGTGCGCCCTGGCGCGCGATTCCTCGCGCGCCGGTTGCGGCTCGTTGGGAATGGGCATGTCCTCGTGCAGCTTGCGCGTGGATTGCTCCAGGGTCTGCTGCACCGCCTGATCGCGTTCCACGTAGGCACGTTTCGGCGCGGGATCGCCGGGGCGTTCCTGCACCGCGATCAGGCCGCCCTCCTTGGTGCTGAGCACCACGCGGTCGATGCGCGTCATCCCGCCGACCGCGGCGTCGTGGGTCAGCGCGCCCGCCGCGCGTTCGAGTTCCTCGCGGTTCTTGAATCCGGCCGCCGGACCGAGTTTCTCCAAGCCTTCGACCGCTTGCCGATACATCGCGTGCTGCGGATGCGCCTGGTCCGACAACAGCGGCTGCGTGGGATCGCCTGTGCGCGGGGCGGCCGGCTCGTCGGCGCCATCGCGGCGCTGCGCCTGCGCGGTCTTGAGCGCACGCAGCGTGTCGTTGCCGGCGATCCCGTCGACATCGAGGCGATGGTCGCGCTGGAATGCCTCCACCGCGTACTGGGTGCGGTCGCCGAACGTGCCGTCGGCGCGCAGGGGCCGGCCCTCGGCGTCGGTATAGCCCAGTTGGTTGAGGCGTTCCTGCAACGCCTTCACTTCCGGGCCGCGCTCTTCCTTACGCAGCATGCCGTCGGCCATGGGCGCGGCCCCGGCGGCGGCGACTCCGCCCGGCGCGGCCACGGTGCGCCCGTTGCCGGAAATGTCGCCGACCTTGGCGGCCGCGGTGAGATTCGGCGATGCTTCCTGCGGCCGGCGATCGGTGGTGATCGCGCCGCTGTCCATGTCGCGGATGTAGCGGTCGGCCTGCGGCAGGTAGCTGGTGTTGATGTCCAGGTGCACGTGCTTGCCGAAGGCCGTGGGGTTGCCCTTGTTGAAACCGCCTTGGATGCCTACCGACTGGCCGTACTCGATACGGTCGCCGGAGGCGAGTTGGGTATTGCGCAGATCAAGATGCCGGTACTGCGCGATCATCTCGCGGCTGGGATCGTTGGCGGGCTTGTCGTAGATCTGCACGATGCCGTCGCGTGGATCGACCTTGCCGATATACCCGCTCGCGACAGCCGGAACAGGCACTTCCTGCAAGGCGCCAGCCTTGAGTACGAAATCCTTGGAGACGTAATGGTCTCCGTCGCGCGAAACGGTTGCGGCGCCGCGGTAGTTACCGAGCAGTTCTTCGCGCTCGCCGTTGACTGTCGCATAGACGCGGCCACGTTCGTTGCCCCGGGTGGGATGGTGGCGTTCGAGATCCGCGTAGTCGTGAACCGACTGGACGCTGTGTCCTACCGACTCGACGATCGTGTACTTGGGCATCGTCCTTCTCCTTTGTCGATGGTCTCACCTATTACGGCTCCCGCGGCACAGCGGGCGATTTACTACTCAGCGCAAGTGCTGGACCAGCCGCCAGCAATGCTGCGTGTAGTCGAAGACATAGGCCTCGGGCGCCCCAATGCGCTTGATATGTTCGTCATCGGCGGAGAACTCGGCCTTCACGAAGTCCACGCGCATCCGGTCGCCTTCCTGCTTGATGTCCAGTTTGACGCGAGGCAGCTTGCTAAGGTCCTGACCGGGTTCGTCATAGGACCAGCTATAGTCGATCATGGTCAGCCGGAACGGCTCGCTGGGACGATCCACCACTTTGGATGGATCTCGAAGATCACCCTCGGTGACCTTGGGCGCGCTGTAGGCATGACGCAACTCCGCATCGTTCACGATTGCCTCGAGGAACGTGCCGAACCCATCCAGGGTCTTGTCGCAGGCGCCAGGAGGCAGCGCAGGGCGTTCTGCCCCCTGCGCGGCGGGCGGCGTTGTCGGCGTGGTGGCGGCTGCGGTGGCGGCGGGAGCCGGGGCTGCGGTCACCGACGCATTGGACTGCGGTGGTGTGCAGCCTTGCAGCAGCAGCGCCAGCAGGGCGGTGGCGAGCAAACGTTGAGGCATGGCGGCGTTCTTTCCTTTGAGTGCGGTGGCCAGCAGGGCAACGCGCACGTCCCGTCGGCAGCGAGACGTCGCGGCACGGCAGTGTACCGATGGCGCGTTAGAAGCCCCTCGATGGGTTCCATGGCTCCAGTGCGATTCCCGCGCCGCCGGCCCGTCTCCGGCAGGGCGGAAAACCGTGTAAGCCGGACTGTAGCGCAGAAGCCGCGTCCGTTCGATGGGCGCCTGCGCGGGGCGGCGGCGGCGGGGATGAACGGAGTGCGGCGATTTGCGCTGGATCAAGGCGACGCCGCTGCCTGATAGGTAGCGTGAAGTACAACCAACAGACGGAGCGTTGCGATGGACAAGACGATGAAAGCCGCCGTGGTGCGTGAGTTCGGCAAGCCATTGGTGATCGAGGAAGTGACGGTGCCGCGGCCGCAGGCCGGCGACATCCTGGTCAAGATCGAAGCCTGCGGCGTGTGCCATACCGACCTGCATGCGGCCGAGGGCGACTGGCCGGTGAAGCCGAACCCGCCGTTCATCCCCGGCCACGAGGGCGTGGGCCATGTGGTGGCGGTCGGCGCCGGCGTGGACCACGTCAGGGAAGGCGATCGCGTCGGCATTCCGTGGCTGTACTCGGCCTGCGGCCATTGCGAGCATTGCCTGGGCGGCTGGGAAACCCTGTGCGAGGCGCAGCAGAACACCGGCTACTCGGTCAACGGCGGCTTCGCCGAATATGCCCTGGCCAATGCCAACTACGTCGGCCACCTGCCGAAGAACATCGGCTTCGTCGAGGTCGCGCCGATCCTGTGCGCCGGCGTGACCGTGTACAAGGGCCTGAAGGTCACCGACACCAAGCCCGGCAACTGGGTGGTGATCTCCGGCATCGGCGGTCTCGGCCACATGGCCGTGCAGTACGCCAAGGCGATGGGCCTGAACGTGGCCGCGGTCGACGTGGACGACGCCAAGCTGGCGCTGGCCACGCGTCTGGGCGCGACGGTGACGGTGAACGCGCGCACCACCGATCCGGTCGCGTACCTGAAGAAGGAGATCGGTGGCGCGCACGGTGCGCTGGTGACCGCGGTCTCGCCGAAGGCGTTCGAGCAGGCCATCGGCATGGTCCGCCGCGGCGGCACCGTCTCGCTCAACGGGTTGCCGCCGGGCCAGTTCCCGCTGGACATCTTCGGCATGGTGCTCAACGGCGTGACCGTGCGCGGCTCGATCGTCGGCACGCGCCTGGACCTGCAGGAATCGCTGGAATTCGCCGAGCAGGGCAAGGTCGCCGCGACCGTGGCCACCGACACTCTGGACAACGTCAACGACGTGTTCGCGCGCATGCACGCCGGCAAGATCGAAGGCCGCATCGTCCTGGACATGGCCGCCTGATGGACGCGTCCGCGCCCGCTGACGCGCTGCCGCCGCAGGTGCTGGCGACGCTGCCGGCCCTGCAGCTGATCGCCAAGCTGCGGGCGCGGCACGGCGCGCTGCTGTTCCATCAGTCGGGCGGCTGCTGCGATGGTTCCTCGCCGATGTGCTACCCGCAGGACGACTTCATCGTCGGCGACCGCGACGTGCTGCTGGGCGAGATCGGGCAGGCGCCGTTCTACATCAGCCCGTCGCAGTTCGCCTACTGGAAGCACACCCAGTTGATCATCGACGTCGTGCCTGGGCGTGGCGGCATGTTCTCCCTGGAGAACGGCGAGGGCGTGCGCTTCCTGGTGCGCTCGCGGCTGTTCGGCGACAGCGAGTACGCCGCGCTGGAGGCGGCGGGAAAGGTGTAGTGGCGGAACGCCCGCGGTGCAGCGAGTTCTTCTGCACCGTGTTTCCGATCCTATCGATGGAAGCGCTGCCCGCCGGCCCCTCCTTGTTGGAGGGACTTCAGTCCCGACTGCAGTGCAGTCGGACGCGCCGATGATGTCGCTCGTCGCGGCTGATGTTGCAGTCGAGATTTTTTGAGGTGCCCTGAAGTCACTTCCACACCGATGCTGGTAGGACGCCAGACTTCGATGCGCTACGACGCCTTCGGCGCCTTCGCCGGCACGAACGGCGACACCGGATCGCTGGCGGGGAAGGTTTCTTCCAGGGCTTCGTCCTGGTTGGCGTCGGCATGCCGTCCGTGCGCGGTGTCCGGCGTGGAGTGCGCCGGCGTGTCCCGCGGGGCAGGGCGGTTCTCGCCGGTGCGCGGTTCGTGTTCGACGATGGTCTCGGGGCGGCCGCCGGCGCCGCGGTCTTCGCGGTCCTGCGTCTGGCGCTTGCCGCGCTGTTCGCCGGGGACGGGCGCGGCCTGGCGCAGCGGATCGGTGGGCGTGGACATGTCCGGTTCCTCCAGGGAATAGCGGAGGTCCAGTTCACCGCCGGCGTGGTGAAGCCATTGCGAATCGCGCATCCTCCACGGATCGGTCACGGGTCGCTAACGGCTGCAGCGCTACTGCTGCGCGTCCCCCGCCGCCGTTGCCGCCCGGAGCCCTGCAATGCGCACCAGCGACCGTCCCGACCCGCTGCTGTTCAACGCCCATCTGGATCCCTTGCCGAGCGCTCCGCCGCCGCGCCGCCGTGGTGCGGCCCTGCGCCCGCACGACGCACCGGACTACCACCGCTACAGCCTGGCCGACTACCGCCAGCGCCGCGCCCGCCACCGCACGCCGTGGCGCGACCTGTGCCCGGCCTACGCCTTCGCCCTGCAGACCCATGCACGCGGCTGGCCGCGCGGGCCCGGCGCCGAGACCGAAGACGAACTGGCCGCGCACTGGGACCTGATGCGTGGCGACTCGCGGCTGGACTGGACCCAGGCGCGGCAGGTGATCGAGGATGCCTGGCAGGCGCTGGATCATCTGCCGGCGCAGGCCGCCGGCGTGGAGCCGCACTGATGCCGCGCCCGATCTGGACCGGCACGCTGTCCTTCGGCTTGCTCAACGTGCCGGTGTCGCTGATGTCCGGCGAACGCCGGATCGACCTGCACTTCCGCATGCTCGACGCGCGCGACAAGCGCCCGATCCGCTTCGAGCGGGTCAACGCCGACACCGGCGAGGAAGTGCCGTGGAAGGACATCGTCAAAGCCTACGAATACAGCAAGGGCAACTACGTGGTGGTCGAGCAGCAGGACATCGCCTCGGCCGCACCGGAAAGCCACGAGACGGTGGAAGTGGAGGCCTTCGTCGACGCCGCCGAGATCGACCTGCGCTACTTCGAGAAGCCCTACGTGCTGGTGCCGGGCAAGAAGGCCGAGAAGGGCTACGTGCTGCTGCGCGAGACCCTGCGCAACACCGGTAAGGTCGGCATCGCGCGGGTGGTGATCCGCACCCGCGAGTATCTGTCGGCGGTGATGCCGCTGCAGGATGCGCTGGTGCTGATCCTGCTGCGCTACCCGCAGGAACTGGTCGACCTGGACGACTACACGCTGCCCGGCGGCAAGGCCGCCGACTACCGGATCAGCGCCAAGGAAACCGAGATGGCGGCGCAGCTGATCGACTCGATGTCCGGGCGCTGGGACCCCGATGCCTACCACGACGAATTCCGCGAACGGCTGCATGCGGTGATCCAGAAGCGGATCAAGGCGCAGGAGGGCACCACCCAGGTCGACGAGGACGCCGAGGCGCCGCAGCGCGAGGACGCCACCACCAACGTGGTCGACTTCATGTCGCTGCTGCAGAAGAGCCTGGAGGCCAAGAAGCGCACGCCGGCCAGGCAGGACGAGCGCGTGCCGGTACGCAAGACCGCGGCGAAGAAGAGCGGCAAGCCGTCCAAGAGCGCGGCCGGCAAGGCCAAGAAGGCGACGCGCGCCAAACCGAAACCAGCGGCGGCCAAGGCCAAGCCAGCTGCGCGCAAGGCCCCTACGCGGCGCAAGGCCGGGTAGAGCAGGTCGGTCGCGGCGGCGCCAGGGTCGCCGCGACCGGCTTTACGCCGCGACCATCGCCTCGCGCGTCACCTGCGCCAGCGACTCGCGCGAAATCGCCGCGATCGATTTGGCGCCGGTCAGGGTCATCGCCACCTGCATCTCCTTCTCGATCAGGCTCAGCAGATGCTCCACGCCGGCCTGGCCGGCGGCGGCCAGCGCGTAGACGAAGGCGCGGCCGAGCAGCACGGTGTCGGCGCCCAGCGCCAGCATGCGCACCACGTCCAGGCCGTTGCGCACGCCGGAGTCGGCCAGGATCTTCAGCTCGCCCTTCACCGCATCGGCGATCGCCGGCAATGCCCGCGCGCTGGACAGCACGCCGTCGAGCTGGCGCCCGCCATGGTTGGAAACGACGATGCCGTCGGCGCCGAACCGCACCGCATCGCGCGCATCGTCCGGATCGAGGATGCCCTTGATCACCATCGGCCCGGTCCAGAACTCGCGGATCCACTCCAGGTCCTTCCACGAAATCGACGGATCGAAGTTGGCGCCGAGCCAGCCGATGTAGTCGGCCAGCCCGGTGGGATGGCCGCGGTAGGTGGAGATGTTGCCCAGGTCGTGCGGGCGCCCACGCAGGCCCACGTCCCAGGCCCAGCGCGGATGGGTGACGGCCTGCAGCATGCGCCGCAGCGGCGCGTTGGGGCCGCTCATGCCCGAATGCGCGTCGCGGTAGCGCGCGCCCGGCACCGGCATGTCCACGGTGAACACCAGGGTGGTGACGCCTGCGGCCTTGGCCCGCTCCAGCGCGTTGCGCATGAAGCCGCGGTCCTTGAGCACGTACAGCTGGAACCACATCGGCCGGTCGATCGCCGGCGCCACTTCCTCGATCGGGCACACCGACACCGTGGACAGGGTGAACGGCACGCCCTTGGCCGCTGCCGCCCTGGCCGCCTGCACCTCGCCGCGGCGTGCGTACATGCCGGTCAGGCCCACCGGCCCCAGCGCCACCGGCAAGGCCAGGCGTTCGCCGAACAGCTCGGTGTGCAGGTCCAGCGCCGACATGTCGCGCAGCACGCGCTGGCGCAGGGCGATGTCGCTCAGGTCGGACACGTTGCGGCGCAGGGTGTGCTCGGCATAGGCGCCGCCGTCGATGTAGTGGAACAGAAACGGCGGCAACTGGCGCTGCGCGGCGGCACGGTAGTCGGTGGAGGCGGAAATGATCATGGGGGCAGGGCGGTCAGGGAGAGGAGGGGAGGCGCGAGGCACGGGCGCGGCGCGCATCGTCCTCGTCGAGGGTGCGCAGCGCGCTGTGCACGAATTCCAGGTGGGCGTGCGCGGCGGCGCGGGCGCGTTCGGGGTCGCCGGCCAGGATCGCGTCGCGCAGGGCGCGGTGCTGGGCGAGCAGGGCGGAGAAGATGCGCGGCGATTCGAACAGCTGTTGCCGGCTCTGCGAGATGTTGGCCTGCAGCAGGTCGAACAGCCCGCGCATCACCTGCAGCAGCACCCGGTTGTGGGTGGCCTCGGCGATGGCCAGGTGGAAATCGGCGTCGGCGTGCGCCTGCGCCGCCGCATCGGCCTGCGCATGGGTCTGCAGCAGCGCCTCGTAGGCCGCCTCGATGCGCGCGCGGTCGTCGTCGGTGGCGCGCAGCGCCGCATGCCAGGCGGTGGCGCCTTCCAGCGCGTGGCGCGCTTCCAGCACGTCGAAACGGTACTCCGGGTCGGCGTGCAGCAACGGCAGGAACGGCTGCAGCGGCGCCACCACCTGGTCTTCCGGGGTTGGCGGCCGTTGCACGTAGGTGCCGCCTCCCACCCGGGCCCGCAGCAGCCCCTGGCTGGCGAGCTGGGCGATGGCCTCGCGCAGCACCGGGCGGGACACGCCCAGCTCCGCTGCCAGGGTCCGCTCGGCGGGCAGGCGCGCGTCGATCGCCAGGCCGCGTTGCGCGATCAGCGTGCGCAACTGCGCGGCGACCCGGTCGCTGAGCCGGGCAGGGGACTCGCCGGCAGCGGCAGTAGCGGCAGCTTTAAGACTATTGGTCATACCAATAAACTGGCGGGGGCGCGAATGGTGTGGCCATTAGGCGCCTTGGATTACGCGACGTCAATGGTTGCAACGCTGCGAGTCGCCTAAATTGGTAATACCAATCAGAGCATGCCGTCGCGTGCCATCGCCGCGGCCAGCACCACCAGCACCGCCAACAGGCCCAGTTCCACCCCGATCAACCGCTGCAGCGTCCGCACCTGCGCCGCGTTCGGCGACCAGGTCGGCAGCAGCCGCGCCTGCCGGCGCCAGCCCAGCAGGCGCAGCGTCGGCACCAGCGAGAGCAGGCCGATCGCCGCGAAGGTGCCGAGCTTGGCCCAGAACCAGGGGGTGTGCAGGTAGTAACCGGCGCCCTTGAGCCCGTAGCGCACGCGCAGGGCACCGATCGCCAGGATCAGCAGCGCGGCCAGCCCGTAGCCGGCGTCGACGCGGACCAGCCGCGTCACTTGGCGGTGGTCCGGCGGCGCACGCAGCAGGGTCCATTCCGCCACCAGCGTGGCGATCAACAGCAGCATCGCCAGGTGGTGCAGGCTGGCCAGGATCAGGTCGCGCAGCGCCATCGCGGCGGCCTCACCACACCCACGGCAGCAGCCGCCAGCTGTGTGCGGCGTAGTCGGGATACTCCTCGGGAAAGGCCTGGGTCAGCATCGCTTCCTCCACTCGGATGCGGCGCAGGAATGCCCAGGTCACCGGCAGCACGATCGCCAGCAGCGACAGCACGTTGCCCATGCCCAGCGCCAGCCCGTAGAACGCCAGCAACGCGCCGGTGTACGAGGGATGCCGCAGATAGCGGTACGGCCCGTGGCGGACCAGGCGGTGGCCTTCCTGGATGGTCACGTCGACGGTGAACCAGCGCGCCAGCACCCGGATCGACCACAGCCGCAGCGCCAGCCCGCCGGCCAGCAGCGCGCAGGCCAACCAGCGCAGCGGTTCGCGCAGGTGCGGCGCATAGCGCCACACGCCGAGCAGCGACAGCAGCACGCCCAGCGCCACCGCGCCGTACAGCACGCGCCACAGCAGGCGCAGCGTGCCCTGGTCGCGCGCACCGCCGTCGGCGGCGCGACGGCGGCGGCTGAGCAGCATCTCGTACGCGCCCCAGCCCAGGCCGAGCAGCATGAACAGCAGATCCGGATGGCGCAGGGTCAGGAGCATGACGGTGTTCCTCGTGGCGGCGTGCACCACGCATTGCGTGGCAGGGTGGATGAACCGGGCCCATCCTGCGTGCCGATCGTCCGGCACCCGGCAGGGCATGGACGCAGTGTGGCGCCATCGGGGGGGCGCGGCAGTGGCCGCTGGTCATGCCGTCCGCCTGCCGGAAGTCACTTTCTGCGCCCGCCCCATTGCCGCGGCGCCGGCACGCGGTCAGCATCCGTCGCATGACTCGATTCCTGCGCGATCTGATCGAACCCAAGCGCCTGGCCGGGTTGCTGACCGTGGCCACCGTGCTGTGGTCGTTCCAGTTCGCGCCGCATGCGCTGGTGGCCTGGCGCTGGACTGCGGCGGCGCTGTTCCTGCTGCCGCTGCTCGGCGCGCACTATCTGCCCGGGCGCTGGCGCGATGTCGCGCTGTGGGTCGAGGCAGCCGCGGCGATGGCCCTGGTCTGGCTGGAGCCGCACGTCGGCACCGCGCCGGTGCTGCTGGTGGTGGTGGTCGCGCAGGTGGCGCTGCAATGGCCGCCGCGCCCAGTGCTGGCGCTGGCGCTGCTGGCCAACCTGGGCACCTTCCTGGCGCTGTCCGCCGCCGGCATCAGGCATCCGCTGCTGACCACGCTGATCTACGCCGGCTTCCACGCCTTCGCCGGCCTCAGCGCGCACTACGCGCGCACTGCCGAGCTGGCGCGCGAGGCGCTGGCGCGTGTCAACGCCGACCTGCTGGCCACCCGTGCGCTGCTCGCCGACAGCACCCGCGATGCCGAGCGCCTGCGCCTGGCGCGCGAACTGCACGACGTGGCCGGACACAAGCTCACCGCCCTGCGCATCCAGTTGCGCCTGCTGCTGGCCGATCCGGCGCTGGCGCAACGCACGGAGGTGGCGACGGTGGAGCGACTGTCCGGCGAGCTGCTGGCCGACATCCGCGCGGTGGTGCAGTCGCTGCGCGACGACCGCGGGGTGGACCTGGAGACCGCGCTGTGTGCCCTGGCCGCGCCGTTCCCGCGGCCGCAACTGCAGTTGCAGATCGATCCGGCGCTGCGCATCACCGATCCGCACCTGGCCGAGACCCTGCTGCGGCTGGTGCAGGAAGCGCTGACCAACGCCGCCCGGCACGCCGACGCGGCACACGTGCGGGTGCGCCTGGGCCAGGATCGGCAGCAGCTGTGCCTGGACATCGAGGACGATGGCCACCGCGCCGAGCGCATCCGCGAGGGCAACGGCATCGCCGGCATGCGCGAGCGTCTGGCCGCGCTGCACGGACGCCTGGAACTGGGCCGCACGCCGCTCGGCGGCATGCAGCTGAGCGCGAGGCTGCCGCTGTGAGCGCGCTGCGGATCGCCCTGGCCGACGACCAGGTGCTGGTGCGCGCGGGCCTGCGCGCGCTGTTGCAGACCCAGGGCATCGTCGTCGCCTGCGAGGCCGACGACGGCCAGGCCTTGCTCGACGTGGTGGCGGCCACGCCGGTGGACGTGGTGCTCAGCGACATCCGCATGCCCGGCATGGACGGCATCCAGGCGCTGCAGCAGTTGCGCGCGCGCGGCGACCGCACGCCGGTGCTGCTGCTCACCACCTTCGACGAATCCGATCTGCTGCTGCGCGCCACCGCCGCCGGCGCGCAGGGCTTCCTGCTCAAGGACGCCGCACCGGAGGACCTGCGCGAGGCGATCGCGCGCGTGGCCGCTGGCGAGACCCTGCTGCAGCCGGTCAGCACCGACCCGGTGCGTGCGCGCTACCGCTACCGCGACGAGGACGCCCCGAGCGACACCTTCAACGACCGCGAAGTGGCGATCCTGCGCCTGCTCGCCGGCGGCTACTCCAACAAGGAGATCGCGCGCAGCCTGTTCCTGGCCGAGGGCACGGTGAAGAACTACGTCTCCACCATCCTCGACAAGCTCGGCACCCGCGACCGCACCCGTGCCGTGCTCAAGGCGATCACCTTGCGCATCATCTGATGCGTGCACCAGCGGTGGCGCTGCGACGTCCACCGGCAGCGCGTCGGGACTGAAGTCCCTCCCACAACGGTGCGACCGTGCCGTGCCGCGGCCTGCCGCAGGAGCGGCTTCAGCCGCGACAACCGATGGCGCGATTGCGGCTCGCCGATCAGCTGTTTCCCTCCAGCCAGCACGACATCCGCCGCCACGACGCCGCCCCTGTGGGAGCGACTTCAGTCGCGAGGCGACCCATCCGAACGCGCGCGCACGCCGGCAGTACGCTCCATACCCCGCCGTGTGCTAACACCGGGACTTCTGCACACCCGCCGCAGACATTAAGATGCCGCGGGCATTGTGCCGACGAGGAATTCACGTTGATCATCCATCCGAAAGTCCGCGGTTTCATCTGCACCACCACGCATCCGCTCGGCTGCGAGCGCAACGTGCTCGAGCAGATCGCCGCCACGCGCGCGCGCGGCGTGCGCCACGACGGGCCAAAGAACGTGCTGGTGATCGGCGCGTCCAGCGGCTACGGCCTGGCCTCGCGCATCACCGCCGCGTTCGGCTTCGGCGCCGCCACCCTCGGCGTGTTCTTCGAAAAGCCCGGCAGCGAGAAGAAGGCCGGCACCGCCGGCTGGTACAACGCCGCCGCCTTCGACAAGCAGGCCAAGGCCGCCGGCCTGTACAGCAAGTCGATCAACGGCGACGCGTTCTCCGACGAGGCGCGCGCCAAGGTCATCGAACTGATCAAGCAGGACATGGGCGGCCAGGTCGACCTGGTGGTGTATTCGCTGGCCTCGCCGGTGCGCAAGCTGCCGGGCACCGGCGAAGTGAAGCGCTCGGCGCTCAAGCCGATCGGCCAGACCTACACCGCCACCGCCATCGACACCAACAAGGACGCGATCATCGAGGCCTCGATCGAGCCGGCCACCGAGCAGGAGATCGAGGACACCGTCACCGTGATGGGCGGCCAGGACTGGGAACTGTGGATCGATGCGCTGGACGCCGCCGGCGTGCTCGCCCCGGGCGCGCGCACTGTCGCCTTCAGCTACATCGGCACCGAGATCACCTGGCCGATCTACTGGCACGGCGCGCTGGGCAAGGCCAAGGTCGACCTCGACCAGACCGCGCAGCGCCTGCACGCGCGCCTGCAGGCTCACGGTGGCGCGGCCAACGTGGCGGTGCTGAAATCGGTGGTGACCCAGGCCAGCGCGGCGATCCCGGTGATGCCGTTGTACATCTCCATGGTCTACAAGATCATGAAGGAAAAGGGCCTGCACGAAGGCACCATCGAACAGGCCGACCGTCTGTTCCGCGAACGCCTGTACCGCGAAGACGGCCAGCCGGCCGCCACCGACGACGAGAACCGCCTGCGCCTGGACGACTGGGAACTGCGCGACGACGTGCAGGACGCCTGCAAGGCGCTGTGGCCGCAGGTGACCACCGAGAACCTGTTCCAGCTCACCGACTACGCCGGCTACAAGCACGAGTTCCTCAAGCTGTTCGGCTTCGAGCGCCAGGACGTGGACTACGACGCCGAGGTCGACCCCGACGTCAAGTTCGATTGCGTGGAGCTCTGAGGAGCGGGGATTCGGGAGTGGGGATACGGGCGTCGTGTTGATCCCGGGCCCCGGACAGAAGATGCGGCCGGCAGCGATGTCGGCCGTTTTTTTGCGGTGACGGCGAGGCAGCGGTGGCGGCACGTCGACCGAATCGCGTCGGGACTGAAGTCCCTCCCACAAAGACCTCATCCATCCCCGCGGCATCTGCTGTAGGAGGGGCTTCAGCCGCGAAAACCGAAGCCGCGGTGCCGGAACTGCCCGCACACCCCAGGACTAAAAACCCCGCCACAGCGCAACGCCGATCCGCACGCAAACCCCGCAGCGCCAGCGCTTTTACGATTCCCCACTCCCCATTCCCGGCGCTTCACCGCGTCGGGACTGAAGTCCCTCCCACAAAGACCTCATCCATCCCCGCGGCATCTGCTGTAGGAGGGGCTTCAGCCGCGACAATCGAAGCCGCGGTGCTGGAATTGCCAGCACACCCCCACGACTAAAACCCCGCCACAGCGCAACGCCAATCCGCACGCAAACCCGGAAGCGCCAGCGCTTTTACGATTCCCCATTCCCCATTCCCCATTCCCGGCTCTTCACCGCCTCACATCGAACCGCGTCGCCCCCACGCACGCCCGCACCTCGGCCTCGCTCAGCGCCAGCACGTCGCCCGGCAGCGTGTGCTTGAGGCAGCCGGCGGCCAGGCCGAAGCGGATCGTGGCGGTGTCGTCCCATCCGCGGCTCAGCCCGTGCAGCACGCCGGCGGCGAAGGCGTCGCCGCCGCCGATGCGGTCGACGATGCCGCTCAGCTCCTCGGCTGGCGCCTGCGCGACGCTGCCGTCGCGGCGCAGCAGCATCGCGCCCAGGCTGTGCCGGTCCACGCTGTGCGCCACGCGCTGGGTGCAGGCCATCGCCTGCAGCTGCGGGAATGCGGCGAAGGCGTCGCGCGCGCCCGCTTCTACCCGCCCCTGCACGCTGTCCTGCGGGTAGCGGTGGCCCAGCACCACCTCCAGGTCGCGGTAGTCGGCGAACAGCACGTCCGCCTGCGCCAGCAGCTGGCGCAGGATGCCCGGCGCATCGCCGTTCCAGGCCTCCCATAGCTTGGGGCGGTAGTTGCCGTCGAACGACACCCGCACCCCGGCCGCGCGTGCCGCCTGCGCGGCCGCCAGCGCCGCGGCCGCGCCGCGTTCGCCCAGCGCCGGGGTCACCCCCGACAGGTGCAGCCACTGCGCGTCCCGCAGCAGCGCCGGCCAGTCGTGCCGGTCGCCTGCATCCAGCGCGAAGGCCGAGCCGGCGCGGTCGTAGGTGACCTCGCTGGGCCGGTGCCCGGCGCCGGTGCTGAGGAAGTACAGGCCCATGCGCCCGGGCACGAAGCGGATGCCGCCGGTGTCCACGCCATGCCGGCGCAGTTCGCCTGCGGCGGCCTGGCCCAGCGGGTTGTCGGGCAGCACGCTGACCACCGAGACGGCATGGCCGAAATGCGCCAGCGCCACGCCCACGTTGGCCTCGGCACCGCCCACCTGCACCTCCAGCCGCGGCGTCTGCAGCAGCCGTTCGTGGCCGGGCGCGCCCAGGCGCAGCAACAGTTCGCCGAAGCAGACGATGCGGGAAACGGTCATGGCAAGCGGGTCCGGCAGCCGAAGGGACGCCAAGCATGCCGCGAAATGCAAACGCCGACCAGAAAAAGTGACTAGCGGTGTCATTTTTGTGCGGCAGCAGGCGCTTCGGCACTGGCCGACGTCGCGATCCTGCGCTATCTCATTGACTGAAAAGACCCTCGGGTCGCCGGGCACTCTGTTGCGCTGCAAGATGCCGGGATGTTTCGCAACTGTTAACGTTGGTTTTGACCAGCGGTGTCATTCGCGACAACGCCCGCAGTTCCACGCCGTCATGTAACCCTTGGGAGGGGAGGACATGCAATCACGTACCGAACGCCGGAAGACACCGGTTACCTTGCTCGCGCTGTCGATCGGCCTGGCCCTGCAGGCCGGTGCCCTGCAGGCACAGGAAGCGCCGGCGGCCGCGCCGCCCGCCGCGGCCTCGGCCGATGCCACCACCGAGCTCGACACCGTCGTCGTCACCGGTTACCGCGCCAGCGTGGAGAAGGCGCTGGACATCAAGCGCGCCGAAAAGGGCATGGTCGACGCCATCGTCGCCGAGGACGTGGGCAAGTTCCCGGACACCAACCTGGCCGAATCGCTGCAGCGCATCCCCGGCGTGGTCATCACCCGCGACGCCGGCGAAGGCCGCAACATCTCCGTGCGCGGCCTCGGCCCGGACTTCACCCGCGTGCGCATCAACGGCATGGAAGCGCTGACCACGGTCGGTGCCAGCGACCAGAGCGGCGGCACCAACCGCGGCCGCGGCTTCGACTTCAACGTGTTCGCCTCGGACCTGTTCACCCAGATGGTGGTGCGCAAGACCGCCTCGGCCGACGTCGAGGAAGGCTCGCTGGGCGCCACGGTCGACCTGCGCACCGCGCGGCCGTTCGACTACGACGGCTTCACCTTCGCCGCCAACGGCCAGGCCACCTACAACGGCATGTCGCAGAAGGCCGATCCGCGCATCGCCGCGCTGGTCGCCAACACCTGGGCCGACGGCACCTTCGGCGCGCTGATGTCGGTGGCCTATTCCGAGCGCCAGGTGCTCGAGGAAGGCAGCGGCACCACGCGCTGGGCCAACGGCCCGAGCAACAACGGCTACAGCCCCACCTCGCCGTTCGCCGCCGCCAACAGCGCCAACGTGTTCAGCCCGCGCATCCCGCGCTACACGCAGATGGAGCACGAGCAGAACCGCCTGGGCGTGACCGGCTCGCTGCAGTGGAAGCCCAACGACAGCACCGAGTTCTCGCTGGACGGCCTGTACTCGAAGATCGATGCCAAGCGCGACGAGCACTACATCGAGGCGATCAGCTTCAGCCGCGGCCGTTCGCAGAACGGCAAGCCGGACATGATCGTGCGCGACGGCTACGTCGACCCGGCCTCCGGTGCGCTGCTGTATGGCCGCTTCGACAACACCGACATCCGCTCGGAGAACCGCCACGACGAGTGGAACACGGTCTTCAAGCAGCTCACCCTCAACGGCGAGCACCGTTTCAGCGACACCTTCAAGATCACCGGCGAGATCGGCACCTCCAGTTCCAAGCACCGGAACCCGATCCAGACCACGGTGATCATGGACAAGAACAACGTCGCCGGTTACAGCTACGACTACCGCAACAGCTACACCTCGCCGGTGTTCAACTACGGCATCGACCCGACCGCCGCCAATGGCTGGACCCTGGCCGAAGTGCGCATGCGTCCGCAGTCGGCCAACAACAGCTTCGACACCGGCTCGCTGAATTTCGAGTGGAACCTGGGCACCAACTTCACCCTCAAGGGCGGCGTGCTGGCCAAGAACTACGGCTTCGACACCAAGGAGTTCCGCCGCGCGTCCGAGACCAGCGTGCCGACCTTCGCCACCGGCAACCGCATCGTGCCGGTCGACCTGGTGACGCTGGCCGGGCTCAAGGGCATCGAGGGCACGCCGTCGAACTGGGCGGTGCCCGACCTCAACGGCATCGCCGATGCGCTGGGCATCTACAGCGGCACCGGCACCTGGACGCTGACCGAGCGCGCGGTCAACACCCGCAGCGTGGAAGAGAAGGACCGCGGCGCCTGGTTGATGGGCGACTTCGCCTTCGACATCGGCGCGATCCCGTTCTCCGGCAACATCGGCGTGCGCTACGTGAAGACCAACCAGTCGTCCACCGGCTACGCCCTGGTCGGCTCCAACCTGATCAACACCACGGTCGAGCGCGACTACCACGACACCCTGCCGTCGCTGAACCTGGTCGCCGAGATCACCCCGGACTTCCTGGTCCGCTTCGGCGCCGCCAAGGTGATGACGCGGCCGGGCCTGGGCAGCCTGACCCCGGGCGTGACGGTCGCCGTCGCCGGCGGCGCGCGCACGGTCAGCGGCGGCAATCCGAACCTGGATCCGATCCGCGCCAAGACCGCCGACCTCGGCTTCGAGTGGTACCTGCAGGAAGGCGCGATGCTCGGCCTGGCGCTGTTCTACAAGGACATCGACAGCTTCGTGCAGACCGCGCGCACCATCGCCCCGTACTCCAGCAGCGGCCTGCCGGTCAGCCTGCTCGACGGCACCGGCGCGGCGGCCAGCGACGACTTCGTCTTCAGCGTGCCGCTCAACACCCCGGGCGGCAAGCTGAAGGGCGCCGAGTTCAACTACATCCAGCCCTTCAGCTTCCTGCCGGGCAAGTGGGCCAACTTCGGTACCCAGCTGAACTACACCTACGTGCAGTCGAAGATCCAGTACGTCACCGGCACCGGCGCGCTGTCGTTCAACACTGATCTCACCGGCCTGTCGAAGAATTCGTACAACGCCACGCTGTTCTACGAAGGCGAGCGCTTCAGCGGTCGCGTGTCGCTGACCCACCGCGACGGCTACCTGACCCAGGTGCCGGCCACGGAAACCGGCTTCGACATGCACGGCATGCGCGGCACCAATGTCGTGGACGCCAAGCTGACCTACAAGATCGACGAGAAGATCGACATCAGCCTGGAAGGGTCGAACCTGACCAACGTGCCGTACTACGAGTGGGTGCAGACCAGCGCCACCGGCGCGCAGCTGCCGCTGACCTACAGCGAGACCGGCCGCCAGTACGCGATCGGGGTGCGTTACAAGTTCTGAAGACTGCGTTCGCCGGTGCCGCGCTGCGGCATCGGCAACGCCCCGCTGCCCGCATACTCGCGGGCCGGGGAGGGAGATCGACGCGCGCCGCCACGGTGCGCGCCGATCGCAAAGGAGCGAGATGAAACAGGCAATGTGCGGCAGCGCGGTGGGCGCCGGCGGTGGTGTGTCGGCGATCGGTCCTGGGGTGTGGCGTTGCCTGAAGGCGAAGGCGGTGCACCTGCTTGCGTCCATCGGCTCTCCGCGATTGCCACAGGATGTGCCGGCATCGCGCGTCGCGGCGGACGCCGCTCCCACTGTGCAGCAACGCACATGTGGGCGCGGCTTCGGCCGCGACGCGCGGTTCCTACCCACTTCGGCAAAGCAAGGCTCTACTGCATACGTCGCCAAATCGCAGAGCCCAGGTCGCATCTCACACCGCCTCGCCCTGCTCTGTGCACTCGCGTTGCCAGCCATCGCCGCCGCCGCCCCCCCCGAACTGCTGTTCCGCGTCTCCGCCGACAAAGGCCTGGACGCCGACGTCGCCCATGGCGACCCCCAACCCAACTTCCGCGACAAGATCGCCCTGGTGCCGACCGGCGTCTCCGGCCAGGCCATCGAATGGGCCGACGACGGCGTGCTGTCCTGGAACGCTCCCGGCAACCTCTACACCCAGCGCGGCACGCTGTCGTTCTTCTGGCGCTCGCGCTACCCGGTGGGCGAAGCGCCGTTCGTGATCTTCCGCGTCGGCTACGCCGACCACACCAGCTGGGACATGGCCTGGCTGCGCATCGATTGGAACGGCCACGGCTTCGATGCCTTCGTGACCGACGCCAACCTGGCGCGCACCCGCGTCTCCTTCAAGCTGGACAAATTCCCCGCGCCGAGCGCCTGGACCCACCTGGCCTTCGCCTGGGACGAGACCCGCGGCGTGCGCCTGTACGTGGACGGCAAGGAGGCCGCGCGCGTGGACTGCACCCAGGCCTGCGCCGACGGCGGCTCGCTCGACTTCGACGCCGCGCTCGACCAGCTCGGCCTGGCCGCACGCGTACTCGCCCCGCACCAGGTGCAGAGCCGCTACAACTTCCTGCGCGGCAGCGATTTCGACGAGATCCGCGTCTACGACCGCATGCTCGACGCCGCGGGCGTCGCCGCGCTGGCCCGGCAGCAGGAACCGCGCAGCGCCGAGACCGTGCCCGACAGTGCCGCGCGCAACGCCTGGCTGCACCGCTTCGGCTGGGACCACGGCCGCGCACCGCCGGCGCTGGATGCCCCGTCCACGCGCATCCGCAAGGTCGAGTTCGCCGACGCCAAGGATCTCAAGGAGTGGATGTGGAAGGCCACCGACGGCATCGCCGAGACCACCTGGCCCGGCGTGTACAACCGCTCACGCCTGCCCGGCCGCAACGACTACTTCCAGCTGCCCGACTGGAACGTCTATGTCGAAGGCGGCAAGGCGCTGGACCTGGCCCTGCCCGACGAACCGTTCAACCGCATCGAACTGCGCGGTGCCGCTTACGGCCAGGCCACCTATGCCGCCGCTGGTGCGACGCCGACGCCGCTGTTCTCGCGCGCCCAGGGCACTGTGCGCAGCGTCGATCAGTTCGAACGCCGCCGCGGCGGCCATCTGCGCTTCACCAACGTCGCCCAGGAAACCCCGATCCAGGAGATCTGGGCCTACGACGTCGGCGCCGGTGCCGAGCCGGCCAACCCCAGCGCCACGCTGCGCTACACCGTGCGCAGCGACATCGCCCCGGACTACGCCAACCTCGCCGCGCTGCGCGCCTACATCGCCGGGCGCTACCCGCCGGACGAGCGCAGCACCGTGGTCGCGCTGCCGACCAAGGCGCCGTCGCGCAAGCGTGCCGACGAAAAGACCGCGCTGCCGCCGCTGCCCATCGTCCACGTGCTCATTCCGTCCAACCTCGGCGACGCACCGGCCGCGCAGCCGCTGATGCGCAGTTGGTCGTACGGCTGGGAGAACATGCACGACGGCCTGGACGGCATCGCCATCGACCTGCCGGCGCTGCAGCTGCCGGCCACGCACAACGGCCTGATCCCGCTCAACCTCCGCGTCAAGGATCCGATCTGGCCCGGCCGCGACATGCTCGACGTGTCGGTGTCGGTCGCGCCCGGGCAGGCGCGCACGCTGTGGCTGGACCTGCGCGACCGCATCCTGACCGACGACAGCCTGATGCTCAGCATCGCCTCGGCCGCGCCCGGCTTCGACGCGCGCGCGCTGGACGGCGCGCAGATCCGCCTGCTGTTCAAGCCGCGCGAGCAGGCCAAGGTCGAGCACATCGCCGACCGCTTCAACCAGGTCAAGGACAACTGGGGCTTCCTGGTCGAGGAACACACCACCTCCAAGCGCCAGCGTCTGTACGCGCGCCTGGATGCGGACATCCACGACCTGCTGCGGGTGGACCCGGACAACGCGCTGGGCCGCCAGTACTGGGCCGACATCAGCTACGGCAACCAGGGCCCGCTGCCGGTGCAACTGCCGCAGCCGCCCAAGGGCGTGCCGGGCTGGGCGTTCTGGCAACTGGAAGACCTCAAGGCCACGCGCCGCTACATCAACTGGTGGATCGACGAACGCCAGGTCGACTACGGCGATTTCGGCGGCGGCATCTCCGACGACTCCGACCTCACCCAGCAATGGCCCGGCGTCGCCCTGATGGGCGTGGATCCCGACAAGCTCAACGCCTCGCTCACCGCCCTGTCCGACGCCAACTACCGCAACGGCATGTTCACCGACGGCCTCTCCACCATCGAGACCGACGAACTGCATTCCTACGAGGACGGCATCAACATCAACAGCGAAATGCTCTACCTCAACTGGGGCGACCCGCTGACGGTGGAGCGGCTGATGCGCACGGTGAAGGCGTTCGACCGCATCATCCAGGTCAACCCGCAGGGCCACCTGCTGTTCGCCAGCAACTGGTTCGGTGGGCGCAAGGTCTACCGCGAGCCGAACTGGCAGTGGCAAAAACCCTACTCGTTCCCGATCCTGCACCCGGCGCTGCTGCTGGGCGGCTACAACGCCGACCCCAACAGCCGCCGCATCGTCACCGGCCTGGCCGACGGCTACCTGGCCTACGCCTACACCGACGCCAAGGGCCAATGGGCGCTGCCCAACGAGATCAACTGGGCCACCGGCAAGACCCGCGGCGGCAGCCTGTTCGACGGCAGCGGCGGCCCCGACACCCTGCACACCTTCTGGGCCGCCTACCGCTGGACCGGCGACGCGCGCTACCTCCAGCCCATCGACTACCGCGTCGCCAAGGCCGGCCCGGGCGGCCTGTCCCTGCTCAACGAGAACTTCCTCGACGTGCTCGGCAAGCGCGACAGCTGGGGCGCCAGCCTGGCCAAGGCGGCGGCCGATGCGGACCCCGACGACGCCCCGGACTTCGCCCACCACGTCGCCTGGGAACAGAGCGGCGACCCGCGCTGGCTGGAAACCCTGTACCGCGCCGAGACCCGCGACAAGCTGCAGACCTTCTACATGAACACCGAAGGCCACTGGTGGAGCGACCGCGTCGAATCGCCCACCGTGAACCTGCAGCGCGCCCGCCTCGGCGGCGTCGCCCTCAAGCGCAACCAGACCTACCCCGGCCACACCGTCAGCTGGCGCTTCGCCGATCCCGAAGGCGCGGTGCAGGTAGCGCTGCTGCTGCCGAAGCCGCGGCAGGATCGCTTCACCGTCATCGGCTACAACACCAGCGGCAAGACGCAGCGGGCGCAGATGACCGGGTGGAACATTGCGGCCGGACAGTGGCAGATGCGCGCGGGTGTGGATCGCGACGGCGATGGCAAGATCGATGGCAAGGCCGCCACCCGCGAGTTCGCGTTCGAGAAGAGCGGGGCGGTGGATGTGGAATTCCCGGCAGGGCAGACGGTGGTGATGGAGTTCGAGCTGGTCGCACCGGCCGCGGTGCCGGTCGAGCTACGGCCGGATCTGGGGATTGGGCGGGGGGATGTGCGGGTGATCGGTGATGCCATCGAGGTCACCGTACATAGCCTGGGGCATGTGGATGCGCCGGCCGGGTTCGTGGTGCTAGAGGATGCGCGGGGGCGGGAATTGGCGCGGGCGGCGTTTCCTGCGTTGGCGGCGCCGCGCGATCTGGAGCCGAAGACGGCGCAGGTGCGGTTGGTGGTGCCGGGTGGAAAGAGCGCCAAGGGAGGACGGGTGCGTGTCGTCACCGAGGGCGACGTGGCGGAACTGACCCAGAGAAACAATGCAGTGGATGTGCCCTGATTTAATCGGGTCCACATCAAGACGCGCCCTTGCCTAGCGGGACGCGCATTCACCTCGGAAAGTCCCCGACTGACGGCTTACATTTGTCTCCCCAAAAAGTGTGACGCTGTGCTAGAACAGGGTTGTCTGTGGGGGAGAACGGACTTCCATCGGACCTGATAGGACGGTTGCGCCTGGGGATACGCGGCGTAGAGCGTCCATCTGTAATGGGAACGCTAGGACGCCACATTTTCTCAGGGGAAATCGATGTTTACCAATGTCTCGATCATCGCGGCGCTAGCCGGGTTTGCCTTGTGCCTGTCTGCTGCATCCGCGGATGCACGTGTGCGCGCGGCAGGTTCACACCACACGACCAGTCATGGTGGGCATTACACGTCGGGCCACGGCTCTTCGCATAGAGGTGGTAGCTACCGTAGCCCGAGTACCAAAAATCAATACCGCCGACATAAGCTTTGATTTCTAAGTCAAGAGGTTAATGGAAAAAGATAGATTCAGTAAATTAATAAAAACCGAATGGTTTTAATTCGTGTCTGCTTATCTGAAAATGCACTCTAACTTCGATTCTCCCTGACCCCGATTCTCCCAACGTAATAAGCCACTTGGCCTGCGACATCGCACCCAGAGAAGAGTAATGGCATTTATTGGTCCAACAATTGAACGGAATATTTCGACAGCGGCGGGAAAGACCTTTAAGATATTCTTGACGGAGCAGGAGGGCGGGTATTGGGTTGCCACTGTTCTTTACGCTCGGGAGGGAACCGTGTCGACCAAGAATTTGATCGGCGGCAGCAAGGAGGAGGCTTATGAATCCGCCGTCGCCTGGTGCAAAGAAAGCATCGACAAGGATGCTACCGTTGAGCCGCTCTGAGCAAACGATCATCTGCATGCAGCCAAGCATTCGTCCAAGCCGACGCCGCTGCTCGGCGCGGCTTGGATTAACTCAGGTGTTAGACCTCATTAGGTGGAGGACCGGCGCCGATTCATGGGAACTCTCTACAACCACCAATGGGACGCATATCTTTGGAGGTAACAGTTGTTTAATTTCAGCGCAGTTTCAAATCTCGTGTTTGCCCTGGGCCGAAATGGACCGGGGGGCGTACAGCTTCTCGGAACCGCATTCGCTCTAAACAAGCCTGGCCTCTTCGCCACCGCGTCCCATGTTGCGGGAACCGAAGGACAGAACCTTGTCCTTGCCTTTAAGCGACTTACTTCCCTTCACGATTACCAAGACACTGGAGACAACTCCATTCAGTTGTTTCCAGTTCAGATTCACGCCCTTGACCCGTTCCACGATCTCGCCGTTCTTAAGGCAGATGTAGATGGGGCATCCAATTTGATAGTTGGTGGCGCAGATGACGCGCCCGTGGGTACTCAAGTGGTCAGTTTTGGTTTCCCGCACGCGGATCACGGACGCATGGTTCTCACACAACAGGATGCGGAGATTGGAGCGCGCGTTCTTATTGCTTCTGGTGGAATTAAGGTGAAGCACTTTATTTTGAATACGCAAGCGCGACCTGGGCAGTCTGGCAGCCCAATTTTCAGAAAGACCGATGGCCGTTTGATCGGTGTAATCGTTGGCTCCTATGCACCCGGTGGCGGCGGGGGCATATCGCTAGGGGGTGTTGACCCGCACACGCTTCATCAGACGACGCACGCAGTGTCGGCTGAGTACCTTTCGAAGATGTACTAGGCCATGAACGACACAATCGAAACGCTGCTTCAAGGCGAACCTGAAAAATGGATTGCTGACCTCCCCGAATTTCAGCGCGCGGCGATCCAAGAATTGCGAGCCAATGGGGCCACTTATGACGATGTCGCGCAGGCGTGGATTACGGCATCTGCCGAGCACACGTACCGCTTCTCGGCGTCGGCTCCTGTCGGTGACAAAAGTGCGTTCCTAGATAGCTTGCGAAAAGAAGTTCGTGCATTCCTCTGCGGAGACAAAAAGTACAAGAAGGAGAGGGAAGGGTTGTTTGGAGATAAAGGCCTTGCCCGTACCTACGTCGTGAGCACCATGGCAGTAGCGATAGCGCCGTACCTTAGTGTCGCCTCGGCTGTCATTGCTCCGCTCATAGCGCTGGTCTTAGCAAGTGTCGGAAAGATCGCTCTCAACGCGTGGTGCAGTTTGCATCCTGAATAGAGGCCATAATTATGGGGGAGAACCCGGCTGGGTCAGATGGGTGAGAAGGACTGGAGTATAATTTCCTTAGGAATCACATTTTGAAATTTTACTCTACCGCCGGGTTGTATTTCAGTTTGTTAAATTCAACCGATTCCGCTTGACGGCGCGGCTTAGTTATAACTAGACCGAAGGAAGGTAATGAAAATTTTGCAAACACTTGGAAAGCACGCCGGGACTACCGAAGGGATCTTTGCTTACAAGCGAGTGAGAGATGGCGTTTACATAGATGTAACTATTGGCAATGTCAAAGGCGTTATGGCTGCGGTTTGGCTAACGCACTTGGAGTGGAGCGAAATTCTTCAAGAGATCCACTCACAACGTAAGTCGCCGTTCCGGCTCACTGGAAAAGGGCCATTCTCCAAGCCGCCGAAACAAAGCCTGTATTCGGCAATCTCTTCGGCAGTTCCAAGTCCCGCCGGTGGCTGGAACTGGCATGACTCACTTAAGGCCGCCGTTTGCGCGATCCTTGAGCACGAGGGCAGTGTTGACTTCTATCACGGCGTTCTGGGCCAAAATACCCAAATCGTTGTATGCGTGAAAGCTGATAATTAACTCCACCTATTCCTTAAAGCGAAAAACAGGGGTCAGAGTGCAATTTTATTGTGTGCAAGGCAATTTAAAGTTGGCTCTGACCCCAGTTCTGTTTGGCGTCATATGGTGCCGGACCGCGTAGCATAGACCGCTGCGTCGCTGCCTTCGAGTGCGTCAGCCGCGGGCTCGACATGCTCATCGTGAATAAACCCTGGCCATGGCCCGAACCAAGAACGACAAGCACCCTGTCTCCGGACCCAAGCCATCGGCATCGGGCCGGCCACTGGGCATGGTCGATCTCGAGTGGCTCGGCCAGGCGGCCTGCGACGAGTTCTTCAAGCTGCACGACAACGAAGTGTTCAGGGGCATCGGCGCGGGGGCGGTGCTCTTGCCGCCACACAGCGTACCGGCCAGCCGATCGCCCAACAGCGGCGGCGCGGTCATCGAGGCGTTTCCGCATGGGCTAGCGTACGGAAGCATGATGACGGTGCTCGTCGGCTATCTTGCTTTCGGAGCAATCGCCATCATTAGCCCTTTGCTCGCTTTGCTGATTCCAACGCTCTTCACAAGTTTCGATGCGTTCTCGGCTGTGTTCGGTGGAATCATGCTGTTGGCTACTACGTTCATGCTCCGCTTCGACCTCATCGGCTACCGCTACGCACCCACCCTGTTCGACCGCAACGCCGGCAAGGTTCATGTCTTCAAGGACAACACGCGTCTCTTCGGCTGGTGGCCGCTCTGGGGCGGGGGCGGCCAACACGAGATCCTCAGCTACGACTGGGCCTGCGTGCGCGCCCAGGTCGTCCGCTTCAAGACCTTCACCGGCACCGTCGCGCAGGACAACGCGGCTCTGCAGATGATCGTGCTGGCGGCGCCCGGCGACACCCGCGTGGTCGGCCAGTTCGGCCTGGGCCTGACCAGCAGCGCCATCGCGGTGCAGCCCCTGCTCGATACCTGGGAGCACATCCGCCGCTTCATGGAGCACGAAGGGCCGCTGTTCGTGGAAGGCGACGGACCCAATGAGGCCTTGTTCGAGATGCGCTTGGCGCGCTGCATCTTCTTCGGCCAGCCCTTCATCGGCCCGGGCAGTGCGGAGCATTGGAAGCACCCCGACCTGGGCGCCATCCTCTGGCAGGTCATCGCCATCCCGCTCTTTCCGCTGACCCTGCTCTACGGCCTGATCCGCTGGGCCAGTTTCCACATCAAGAGCAAGCCCGCATGGCCGCCTGAAGTGCTGGCCAGCGTGGGCGGCGCCCCCTTGCATGGCAGCGCGCTGGACGCTTAGAAAACAGGGGTCAGAGTGCATTTTTCTTGTATGCAAGGCCATTTAAAGTTAGCTCTGACGCCAGTTCTGGAGTAGACATGCTGGGTACAACAATCCACACGAGACGAATGCGTGTCGTGGTTCCGCCTACTTCATGCATTAGTCTAGTGATGGACGCGCGGTGCGGCGTCCACTTTGGACAAATCCTCATGATCGCGATCTGTGGCATGCTCGGCTACTGGCAGCAGTACTGGGGAGCGCGGTCCATGCTTCACCCATTCCTTGGCACCAACGCCTAACGATGATGCAACCCGAAGCCGCCGCGCGGTGCGGTTCAATTCAGGTGCCAAGCCCCGAGAACATGTCTATGCAGCCGGCGAAGATTTCCGTACTTGCTCTGCTGGTTCTTGAAGCAAGTCTGGTCATTTCAACGGTGGCGTCCCTCCTCCTGCGCGATGTCCCTGTGGTGCCTGTTGCGTTCGCCGTGCTTGGGGTTGGCTCGTTCCTGGCGCTTCTGATCTCGGTTCCGGCAGCGTGGTACTCCGTGGCCACGGATCGCTCAACTCGCTCGGCGCCTTACTTGTCGACCGTCGTCGTCGGTAGTCTCCTGATTACCTCTTTCATCGTGCTGCCGTTTCTGGGCGGCGGCGTGTAGCAGTGGGCACACCAAGCCCGGAGGCTTGAGGCCTGACGACCGGTCTTGGTGACACCCAGAGACCAGCGACGCCAGCAAGATCCAAGACAGAGATCTATGGCATGCTCGCGCCCATGCGGCAGTGCTGGTGAAGCGCAGTCGATGCTTCACCACCTCTGGCACCACCGTCCAACTATTCATTCAACCGGCCCTGCTTCGCGGTGTCGCCCAATCCAGGTGTCAGGACGCATGACCAAGCAGTTCCGACTCTCGCAAGATCAGATCGAGCCAATGGCCGAAGGCTACGGCGGCTGTATTGCCACCGACAGGATCACCGTCGACGGTGATTCCGTGCGCTTCATGTACCGCGAAGCGCCGGACAACGACATCGATAGCGGTTGGCGCTTCATGTCAGGCTCCGAAGACGATGCGTACATGGACAACCCAGCCAACCATGCCGTCTATGACGTCAACACGATCGCCAACTACGACCCGAGCATTATTCCGTTTCTGGACGCCCCGGAAGGCAGCGCATTTGAAAAGCTCCCGGAGTCGGAGCAGTTCATCGCGGTGACAAACTGGACGCCGGAGGATGAGCCCTGACAGTTGATTCAAACCGCCTCCAGATCGTGGCGCGGTTTAACTGTAGTGCTAGTGACAATGGGCAATCCTCCGCTCGTCCACATGGTTGGGCCAGTGTGGCGGGGCGGCGCAAACTCGGAGTCCGATCTCCTGGCGCCTTGGTATCGGCGTAGCCTAGAGGTTGCGGCACAGGATCGGAGGGCACCTGTCTTGGAAATGCCCACTGATCCTTGTTCTACTGGAAGTAAAGCCAGTAAACACGGCTCGGCCTAGATGAAGCGCGGAAGACGCACACGTGACGACGACAGCTGACGACCTCAAAGCTCAACTCGCCCGCTCGGGTGTCATCCTGGAGATCGGGGGATTCCGGCCGCCCGACGATCCCCTGGCAAGTTGGTTCGGTCGCGTGAACGTCTGCGCGTCGGGCGAGACATGGCCGGAGACGGCGGGACGGCCGATGCATGCGCTGTGTCAGATCAACGTCAGCGAATTGCCGCTGCGGCCGGCCCGCCTCGCGGATATCGCACTGCTTACGGTGTTCATCGGTCCCGATACGCTCCCGGTCGATACGCCCAACGGGGAAGGGTGGTGTCTGCGGGCCTATGAGCGGCTCGATGCACTGGTCCCGCTGGCGCCACGGAATACCGATTCGCCCATTAGCGCATTTCCGATGCGGCCGCATGTCTTTCATGACGACTACCCGTGCTGGGAGGATGCGCCGATGGATCTGCCAGCAGATATCGAAGCGCACTACCACGATCTCTTCCGGAACCTGGATGGATTCAAGCTGGGGGGATGGCCGACGCTGATCCAGGCCGAGATCTTCTGGGCACCTTTCAAGCGCCATCCCGCATCACCGGAGTTCGTCTTCCAGATCGACTCCACGGACAAGGGGCACTGGATGTGGGGCGACGGCGGCGTCGGCTACTTCGGCCGCGGAACAGCACCAGGAAAAGAAGACGAATGGGCGCTTGCGTGGCAATGCTACTAGCGGCGTCCGGTGGAGAAGGCTGCGAGACCAGGTGCGCAGTTGATCGAGTGATGCATCAAGCGAAGTCCTAGCCAGACTGCGCGCTATTGTGCGCAGTGCGCCGACAGGTCTACTCTGATCCAGCTGTCTGGTCGATCACATTAGGGGGTGTGATATGAAATGTGGACTGCTGTCGTTGATCCTGCTGGCGGGCCTTGTGGCATGTCACTCCGCGCCGTCGCCGCGGCCGGCCGTCGCACATGGGGATGGCGCATCGCCGGACCGTCCCGTCGATCTGTCTGCGGCGCATAGCGAAGGCGCGGGCATCGCCGCGCAACGCACATGGCTCGATCAGCACTACCCCGGCGCGCGCATCAAATCGCAGTCGCTGTTGTTTGAGCCGTCGGCCATGGACCTCATCACGATCGTGCTGCCCTCGGGCGAGGAGCGCAAGGTCTACTTCGACATCTCTTCCTACTTTGGTAAGTGGTGAGCGGTGCGATGCATGTCGTGCAGGTATTTGTGATCGGACTCCTGGCGCTGGTTGCGTGTGCCGGATCGGCCTTCGTCGTGGCGGTCGTCGTCCCATCCCGCCTGGTGTTGTGGTTACGTCGACCACGACCTTCCTATGCCTGCTTTGCGTCGACTGGTTCCTGTGGGATGGATTGGAACCGGACGCGGTCACGTCGCAGAGGGGAAATAGGGGTCAGAGTGCAGTTTTCCTAGAAAGTCCGCTCTGATATCCGGTTCTCCTTGCACGCCTGATAGTTATGGTGCGAACCCGAGCAAGAGCCGCCCAGCCATTGACTGCGGATCAATGCCTCGGCGAGGATCACGCCATCCCGCATCCTCGCGGTCCGTCAGGCTAGGGGCATGGAAGAAAAACGGTATTCGAAGCTAGGAACAGCTCTTCATTGGATGGGGTTGGTCGCGGCTCCTCTCTCTGTTTGGGGCGGCCTTATCGCAAACGCAGCCTTGGCGCCCGGCGTCAGCCTCTCTACAGGGCTTGCGGCGTGGATGGGCGTCTTTGTCATGACAGTGCTTCCCGTCCACCTCATTGCGTACGCCACAACGTTCGCTTTCATGAGAGACAGGCTGCGTCTGAAGTACCCGACTCTCGTTGTGGCGCTCCTCACATCCGTCGCCGCCGTCGGGATCGCTTTTTCACAGGGAGGCAATCCATTCCAAGCGGTATTTGGTGCCTGGTATACACCCTGCTTCGTGATTGCATATGCCGTTGCAGCGGGATGCCCAAGCTCCGTGCAAGGAGATGGCTCGCAAAAGTCTGGCATCTCCATCAGGGCGGCCTCGTGATATCACTACGGAAATAGGGGTCAGAGTGCACATTTTATTGAGGAAATTAGGGGTCAGAGTGCACATTTTCTTGTGTGCTACACCTTTATAGTTCACCCTGACCCCCAGTTTTAACATGCCAATTTCATGGCAACTCAAACCTGGACAAAGAAAGAATACGTGGAGTGCCTGAAGCACGAACGCCACTTGTTCGCGCGGGTTCTTCGCTCTTACGGGTCATAATCACCGGCGGACGCTGACAACGCGGCAGTTGCACGCTATCCATACGAGGAGCCAAATGATCTACACGGGCTCATCTTTCATGACGAGGCATGGCACTGGGCCATGCTTCGCATCCACGGAGAAGTTCACTGGCTTGCCAATCCTCAGCTTGAGTCTCCGCCGCAGGAATACCTTGATGCATCATCGTCGCTGGAGCCTAACAGTGGTCCCTAACAGTTCACTCAAGCCGACGCCGAAGTCGCTGCGTGGGTCCGCTTAGTTCAGGCGCTAGGTGCCACGTCAGATGCTTAGCCAGCTTTGGGAATCATGGCAGTTCAACCTCGGACTCGGCTTGGCTAGCCTCGGCGCTGGGCTGCTGGTAGTGTCGCCGTGCCTGCTCGTCCCGTCTTGGCGTCGCAAGCTTCTTCGGTCGAACTTAGATATCGAGGGAGTCGGTCTCATTGCGCTGACGGTCGCGCTTGCTGCAGTCGGCTGTTACAACTACATCAGTGCCGGAAACGGCAGCTGACAGTTCCATTCAGGCCGAACCGGCTTCGCTGATTGAGATAATTTAAGCGTTAGGTCACATGAAGAAGATTTTCGCAAACCTAGTAACAGTGCTCGGCGTGCTATTCTCGCTGACCGGGCTATTCGGCACGCCAATAGTACTGCATCAGCTTCCGATCTCCTTGATGTTGCCAAGTGATGGAGAGACCTCCCATCAATACCTTCGGGCGGTCCCTGCCGAGCTACCCTGGTCGGAATATCTGCCATACATTTTTATCCTTTTGGGGAGCGCAATGCTTGTTGCTGGCATACTTTTGCGCCGAAAAATTCGTGCACTGCGGTGCAACTAGTTATTCAAGCGGAAGCTGCCTCGCGGTTCGGTTTAAATCAGGTGTTAGTCCTTATATGTTGAGTTGCGCTAACTGTCGGGAGGTCTGGGAATCGGCTCCAAATGGGTCGTCTCTTTGCGCTCTCATCAACGGCGACATCGGCTGGCTTATGTTCTTGCCTTCGTCTGAAGATCCAGGCTTCAGTTCTCGCAACCCTTCCTATTCCGGACCGCTTGACGAAATGATCGAATACAGGCTCTTCAATGGCCAAGTCGATTTATATCCAGCTTCATGGGCGCTGCCGCTCGCAACGATTGAGCGAGCCTTCGCCTCCTTCCGGGACACGGGAAAGCCCCCAACTTTCGTCCGCTGGCACAACGACTCCGGTGATGCTTTAGAAGTCTGATCACCGGTCTAGGAAAAAGAGTCAGTAGGAAAAAGAGTCAGAGTGCACTTGTCTTGAAAATGCACTCTGACCCCAGTTCTCTCACCAGTTCTCTCAGTTGAGGATCGGTCTCGTCGGCCGACTTGCGGGTATAGATGACGCAGCGCATGGGGATCTCCGGCAAAAGAATGGGAGCACGCTCAGCACCTGCTGCGCGTGCGCTCAGATCTCTTTTTGCTGTTCAAATCCACGCCGTGAAGGCGACATGCGACGCGTTCGGACATCTATGCGACGTTGACGTGGTCGAACCGGATACTACCTCAGCGCGCCCGGGCTTGAGCCAGGCGGCGCCGATCGCCGAGCAGACGCTTTTCCGGCACTGGCCGTTGTTTTCGCGCGACGCTGCCAGCCGCGCCGCATCCCCCCGGCCGCCTGGACCGATGTGCTGGCCACGGCTCTCCTTTGCCGTGCCGCATCGGCCCATGCCGACAAGGTCCTCGAACACGAGCGACTGGCGGGGGCGCAGCGCCTGCTCGATTAAGCGGCACGGCTCGCCGCTGCGGCGGCTCCTGCGGCGGGTTCTGGTATGCCGGCTGGACAACTTGATCTGCGCGCGATGCGCTAGTGATAGAGCCGGTAGAGGTGCAGCGTACTGGAATCAGTACAGCCGTAGGCCTAAGTCCACGATCTTGCCAATCGGACTGAAAACCAGCGCGCCGCACCGGCCCGGTTCGACGCCCGCATAGGAAGCGCTCTTGACGATGCCGTAGGCAATGTTTCCATAGTGGACCGGCCCGCCACTGTCACCACGAAAGCACGCCAAGTCGTCCCCCACTACCACCTTGTAGGCCAGGGGGTCACAGACCTGTCCGTTGCACTCCTTACTGCTAAAGCTCGCCGTGCTACTCGACACGACGCCGCACGTCCAACCGGTCTGCAAGCCCCTGTGGCATACCCGATCTCCAGCTACGGCGGCTGCGGCCGAGAGGATCGCCACACCGCAACTGGAACAGGTGTCCCTCGCAAAGACTTCTCCAAGTGGGCGGTAGCCCAGAACTGGGAAAGAAAACCATGCCAAGTCGTGTGTCGCGTCGAAAATCCGGTCCTCGTAAGTCAGCTTCGCGGTGACCTGTACGCCGCTTGCCGCATCCGACCAGTTTCCGTACATGAGGTTCTTGCCACAGTGCGCCGCGGTGACCAGGCCCCAATTGGTGTTGTCCTTGTTCCGCACGATGAAGCCGCCGGTGCACTGGTGCTCGTTGTCCAGATTGAGGATCTGCGAGCCGCCCCGCACATAGGGGGACTGGGTCGTTGCCAATGGCGCACTCTGTGTCGGCAACGTTGAGCTGGACGATGGCTCGGGCGACTCTTGTGGTTCTGATTCCATGGGGCCCGGCAGGAACTTGAACCTGACAGGCACGCCGAGCTGGCGACTCAGCGCTGCGTTCTCCGCTTCGTAGGCAGCTTGCTCCTCCGCAGGGACGAAGACGTAAAGCACGATCGCAGCATCCACTTCATCGATACCCGTGCCCTGCAAGCCGGGCACCTGCTCCTGCAGGCGTGCTTGGTTCGCCGCCAGGATGGCGCTGATCTCGTCTAGCGTCTTGCCGGACACCAGCGTGAACTTGACCGGGATGGTTCCGTGCGGCGTGGACAACTCATGGATAGCGGGTAGCGGACCCTGCTTGAGCCGCAGCACGAGCTTGAACCCGTCGCGGCTATCGTCCCAATACGAGGTATCGAGACGGTCGGCATAGTCCGCTTTGAAAGCGTCGATCTCCGACCGGGCAAGCACCTGCCTGAGCTCCAAGCGCCGCGAGGCTTCCGCTTCAGCCACGTGATTGTCCTTTGCGTAGCTGCGGGAGATGACCTCCAACTGGTCCAAAGGCTTGGCATCCTGAGCCTGAGCAGTACTGGACAGCGCCATTGCGCAGGCTGCGACGAAAAGCCACGTGTGTGTCATCGTTTGATCCTCCTTGAATTTTGTTCCTGAAGGGCAGCTCCATCTATTTTTCTTGTCGCGTATGCCTGTGTCAAACCGACGCCCCGACGTCCCCCGGTTTTGAGTAGCAGGGCGATTTGGAGTCCAATCCCCAACGAGACGGAGATTGGACGTGAAGAAGCGCTTTACCGAAGAGCAGATCATCGGCTTCCTGCGTGAGGCCGAAGCCGGCGTGGCGGTGAAGGACCTGTGCCGGCGGCACGGATTCAGCGAGGCCTCCTACTACCTGTGGCGAAGCAAGTTCGGCGGCATGAGCGTGCCGGAGGCCAAGCGGCTCAAGGAGCTGGAGGCGGAGAACACGCGGCTGAAGAAGCTGCTGGCCGAGCAGTTGTTCGAGAACGACGTTATCAAGGACGCCCTGCGAAAAAAGTGGTGACCGCACCGGCGCGCAGGATGCTGGTGCGGCAGCTGATGGAGCGCGGGCTCACGGAGCGTCGGGCGCTGGCCGTGGTGCGGATGAGCGCCAGCGCGCTGCGCTACGTCCCGCGTCCGGATCGCAACGTCGAGCTGCGCGAGCGGATCCTGGCGCTGGCGCAGCGGCACAAGCGCTACGGCGTCGGGATGATCTATCTGAAGCTGCGGCAGGAGCAGTGGCCGGTGAACTACAAGCGGGTGGAACGGCTGTATCAAGAGGCCAGGTTGCAGGTGCGCCGGCGCAAGCGGAAGAAGGTGCTGCTGGGCGAGCGCCAGCCGTTGCTTCGGCCTGAAGCCGCTAACCAGGTCTGGTCGATGGACTTCGTGTTCGACCGCACCGCCGAGGGCCGGGTGCTCAAGGCCCTGACCATCGTCGACGATGCCACGCACGAGGCGGTGGCGATCGAGGTGGAGCGGGCTGTCTACGGTCACGGCGTGGCCCGGGTGCTGGATCGGCTGGCACTGACACGGGGTCTGCCGCAGGTGATCCGCACCGACAACGACAAGGAGTTCTGCGGCAAGACGATGGTGACGTGGGCTCACGAGCGCGGTGTGCAGCTGCGCTTGATCCAGCCAGGCAAGCCGAACCAGAACGCCTACATCGAGAACCTCAACGGCCGCCTGCGCGACGAGTGCCTCAACGAACACTGGTTCCCGACGCTGCTGCACGCCCGCGCCGAGATCCAGACCTGGCGACGGGAATATAACGAGGAGCGACCGAAGAAGATCTTGGGCGGCCTGACCCCGGCCGCCTATGCCCAACAGCTAGCGGCCAAAGCCGCTACGATGAAACCCGGACTCTAAAGAGCCCCGTTACTGAAAGCGGGGGGACGTCGAGGTTATGCAACAATGCGCCTAAGCCGCTGGAGAGAAAGTATGAAAAAGCATCTCGCCGTACTGCTGCTGATCGTGGGCCTTGTCTGTAATGCGCCCACGCTCGCCCAATCCTCCAAGTCGCCCTTTCTCGGAAAATGGGTGCTCGATGTCGCGAGCATGCCGGCGCCGCCCGCGCAGCGGCCGAAAAGCGCCTCGCTCACCTACAGCGATGTGGGCAAGGGCAAGTGGCAGACGAATGCCGACATCGTCGGTGGCGATGGGCATGACATCCATGCCGTCGCCATTTATCCGCTAGACGGAACCGCAGTCCCAAGCAAAGGCTACCCGACGGTCGACACCACGGCCGTATGGCTGCCGGCGCCGAACGTGATGGTCGCCGCCTTCTACTTGAAGGGAATGCCGCGCACGACGCGCACTTACACCGTCGCCCCTGATGGCAAGACGATGACCGAAACCGTGGTCTGGTTGAACATCAACGGCGAGCCGGCGATCACGATGAACCGCTTCAACCGTGCTGAATAGCCTATGCGGAAAATACGGCTCAGAGCGCGCTTTCTTGGGAGTTCGCTCTTGGCCTTCTTCTAATCTGTGGAATATGGCGAATGAGGAGCGAGCATCGGCATGTCGTCATTCGTACTTCAAGCGAGAAGCATCGCTGTAGAACACCCAGAGGGGGAGTGCCATCTTGTCGGCTTCGCCGACCAGGCGCTCGATACCACGACCTATCTCCTGCTCCAGCGTGCATTCTCGTTCGACGAGCAGGACGTGGCGTTGAGGATGGACACCTATCATGTCGAATGGTGCGGCCAGGAAACCTCGGGCTACGGCGGCGTCTCCCAGTTTCTGCTCAGCCCTGGCCACGCGCGGATTACATTCGTTCCAGATTCGCCGGTGGCACTGGCTGGTTTGGGGATTCTCACGGTCGTGTTCCAGTTGACACCGCCGGAGTACCTGACATTGCAGGCTGCCCTTCGTTGCATATTCGCGGGAAGCGGTTGCCTCTTGGTGACCGATGCTTAAAGTGTCGTATCCGACCCGTACTCGTTCGCGGGCTTGATCGTTCGGCATTAACGGCAAAGGAGGGCTAGATGCTACTTGCCCTTATCACTGCGCTTTTCCTGGCCGCGTCCTCCGCCGTGGCCAGCAGTACGATGTGGGCGTTCTAAGCGCCGCCCGGCGCACCAGTGCCGGATCTGGAATTTCTCGGCTACGACAAGATTGGTGGGATCCTCATTCAAGACAAGAATGGGCCAGGCAATCTTCCACAAGGTTCCTACAAAGTCGTTGCGTTGGATCAGAGCGCTAGCAGGATCGACCTGACCTACACCGATCCAGGCGATCCCTCGCTTCCACCGAGCTTCAAGCTAAGGGGAGCAGGGCCGGACACGACCTGGACCATGCGCGGTAGGATGTACAAGGGAAAATTAAGTTGTGAGGCATGGTGAGCCATCCGCGACCGCCTGGTCGTCAACCAGCGCTGTGCCGCTGAGCTGAAGGCTGGGACTGGCGCCTCTCTGAACCAGGAACCTGTTGGCGGCCTGTGCGCACTGGGCGGTCGTTTGGAGAAGCCGTAGTGAAGAGTATTGATTGGAGTCATGTGGTTCCGTCCTATAGACTGGAACTTATTCAAACCAACGACAGTTCGTGCGGATCGAGTCAAAAGAGGCAACTTGCAACATGAAAAGGGTCTCTCTACTCGCCGTGTTGGCGCTCAGCGTGTTGCCACCCGCCGTCGATGCCAAAGACCTCTTCGCCAAAGATCGCTGCAAGGCCGCGTACGAGTATCACTTCCTCAATAGGGCCGTGGCGTTCGAGGATTGGACAGGGGTAGAAATTTTGCTTGAAGGAGGCGCAGACCCAAACGGCCGTGGCTATGCGCAGATCACGGAGTGCGTTCGCCTTCCAGGCGAGTTCAGCTCCCCACTCGCACTGGCAGTGAGGAATGGCAACGCTGACCTCGTTCGCTTGCTACTGAAATATGGGGCAGATCCTAATCTTCCGGAAGGAGAGTCGGTGACCCCAACGGGAATTGCACGCGGCATGGCTTCTCCGGCCATCCTGCAACTGCTGCTTGAGCATGGCGGAAGATAGGCGCAGTGCCTTGTTCGTGCGAGATCGCATCAATCTGCCGCTAACGGACGCATGACCACATTCCAATTCCAACCCCGCTGGAAGGAAGAACTCGTCTGCACTGGCCCGGGCGGCGAGTTCGTACTGGATTTCCCGATGGGCGTGCCGACGGTCTACGTGCCCACCGAACATGCCTGGGCGCAGAGTGCACCTGCATGGGCGTGCGACCTGTGGCCGGTGTTCAAGGCCGAGCTGGAAGCCTGGTGCGAGGGGCGCGACGTACAGTTTTTCCTGGATGGATCGGCCAGGTGCTATGGCGCCATCGCCAAGGCCTAGGTGAACATGCTGACAGCAGGCGGATGCACGTGGCTTGGTATCCTGGCGCGCCATCGCTGCAAGGTCTCCAATGAGCCAGAGCACAGAGCGCGCTGACACGACGAACGTCCCGCTGTACCACCTGATCGTGCCGGAATCGCACGAGATGCTCGGCCCGTGGGCGGACGCATTCCCGGCGTATACCGCTGTGGTCGGCTACTCGAGTCTCGGCCACTTCTTTCTGCACGACCCGGCCAGCCAGGATTACGCGGTGCTGCACCCGTTCAAGGCCGCCGGCAAGTCCTATGGCGCGCACGCCTCCACCGAGGCATTCGAGGCGGCCATCCTGCGCGATCCGGGCTTCGAGGCGTACGTGTTGCGCGGCGACCACGTGCGGGCGATCGCGGCGCGTCTTGGCCCGTTGAAGCCCGGGCAGATCTACATCCCGCAGCCGTATCCGACGCTGGGTGGAACGGAAGCGCCCGAGACGTACGACAAGGGGGATGTATGGGTCTTTGCGGACCTGGTCGCGCAAAGCGTGGGGTTGTGACGCAAACTGGATTGAAGCCGCGGGACGCGATCTTCCAAGCGAGAACCCAGGCGGCACTGGATCGCCGCCTGGATCAAACGCAACGCCAGCACCGCAGAGACCGCGCCTCAGTGCTTCGCCGCCTTGCGCCGGTACACGCCATTGAAGCTGACGTTGGCGCCACCGCACTCCAGGTTGTCCGAGGCCACCAGCAGGTCGCCGACCAGCTGCAGGCGGACCTTGCAGTCGTCCTGGCTGAGTTCAAGCCGATTGCCTTCGGGAAAGCCGCGCGCGGTGACGGCGCCAAGGTGCGGCCCACCAGGCGCTTGATCTGGGGTCGGGTTGGCGCTGGGCCAGTAGGCATCGCCGTTGGCGGTGATGGTGCCGTCGCCGTTGGCGATCAGTTGCAGTTCGTTGTCGCCGTCGTGCCACTGGCCGACCCAGGCCTGCGGCTTCGGTGCGGCCGTCGCCGGCAGCGGCTGCACGCTCGACGCTGCCACCCAACCGGCGCTGCCGCCGACCTTGTTGGGGTAGAACGCGCAGACGAAGCCGCCCTGGCGCTGCGCCAGGATCACGGTGTCGTCCTTGACCACATAGGCGCGCTGCCGGCACGCGGCCTCGCCCTTGGCCGGGCAACCGTCGTCGTCGTTGAGCAGGTACAGGCGCGGCACTGCGACCTTGGCGAGCGAGAACCCGGCCGTACTCATGGGGAAGCCGCCGTTGCGGCACATCGCCGTGTCCTCGTCCGGCGCCGCGTAGGCCAGTGCGGGAACCGCCAACAAGGCGAGCAGCCAGGTCTTGTGCATCACAGTCGCTCCAGAGGTGGGGCAATAGTGTGGTGCATGCCGGGTGAACCGGTGGCGAGCGAATCAGTAGGTGAGGACATCATGCTGCCCGCTGGACACCGTCGCTGTGGTGCGTGGCGTGGCCTCCGTAACCCATGCGCGCCGGCCAGCCGCAGCGACGCCGAGGAACACCTCGACCAGTAAGGTGGCTGCCATCAGGCACGCCGTGGGGATGCCTTGCCGCGGTCCAGATTTCAGAGGGTGGTGGAATGGCAGTGAAGTACCGGGCGGGCGATGTCTTCGCGATCCCGTCGGATGCTGGAACGTACGCGCCTGCCAAGTGCTGTGGGCGCCGCGGGGCGACTATCGCAAGGTGGTCGGCTTCTGTGTGCTGGAACAGCAGGCATCGGAACCGACGCTTGGCGCGTCGCCGACACGGCCGCTGCCGGTGCGCGATGGCGACAAGGACATCCGGTTGCTGTTCACCGGCACCCAGAAACTCAGGAGCGGCGAATGGCAGATCGTCGGCCGCGCGCCGCTGCCCCAAGACGCCGGGGAGTTGCTGACCTTCCACATCGCCGGCGCCCTGCACGAAGACGACACCTTCGCGCGGATGCTGTCGGTGGACGAGTACGCGCGCTATCCGTCGATGTCGGTGCTCGGATTCGAGCTGGTGCAGCGGCTGCTGAGCGACAGCCGGTGATCGAGGGCGCCGGCCGTTGACGGACAGTGCCCGCTCGACGAGCATCGCATGCAGCCTCGGCGCAGGGGCGAGGCCAACGCCGCACATCACTTCTGTCTGGATCAGGTGACACCATGCCCGCAAGCCTGTTGACCGAGGTCGTCCTGCGCCCGCTGGTCGAGATCGTTCTCTACGGTCTGTGCTATGTCGTCGGCATGCTCGTGGTGCCGACGTTCTCGTTCGGCTACTACAGTGTCGAACCGTGGAGCAGCAAACGGCGCAGCAAATCCGGCAAGCGCAGCGCGTACCTGGCCCCACGCGTGGTCTCGGCCGACGCGGCGGCCTTCTGGGGCGGGTTTGCCCTGGTGGGCTTTGGGCTGTTGGGCTATGCGCTGTGGCAGGCAGCGGGGACTTAACCCCGAAGCGGCCACACAGCGCTACGCTTGCTGTCGACTGCAACGGATTGCACCTACTCATGCCTCACTCGGCCACCTGCTTCACCACGCGTTACACGCTGTCGACCTTGCGCGATCAGATCGACGAGCGCCCCGAACTGGTGATGGCGTTGGAGTGCATGATCGAGGTGGAAGAGGAGCACTTCCCGGACCCACCAACCCTCGCGGCGCTGTCGCATCTGGCGCAGTGCTCGGCATGCCAGGCCTGGAGCGCCGCCTGGATGGACGCGCAGTTCCCGGAGCGGGTGGCGTGGCGCGAGCGAATCGCACGCTACTGCTGCAGCAGCATGTTCGCGGCGGTGACCAAGCCGGACAGGATCGTGCGGATCGGCTTCGAGTTGTTCCGTGGCGAGGATCCGACTTGGTACCTCAATGATGCGATCTGTGTGCAGTTCTGTCTGTGGTGCGGGCAGCGCCTGCCCGATCGTCCGTTCGAGTCGGATCTGGAGCCGGAGGCGGAGCCGGAGCCGGAGCAAACACCGTGAGGCTGTGCCGCCGCTGCGTCGCCACGACGGCGGCAGGGCTGCCGCGACGGTCGATCGCCCTGTGGCGGCTCAACCGGCTTGCGGATCCGTCGCACGACCACGCTGCTTGCCGCGTGGCGATGTCGGCGCTTGGCGGTGTGCGATGAAGCAGCGCCTGCTCGCCCTCGCGATCGCGCTGCTGTCCGCCGGTTGGGTGCTGCCGTTGTGGTGCGGTGTCGAGGCGTGGCTGACGTTCTGGCAACGCGGGGGTACAGCGTCGTTGCAAGGTGGTCCTCCCGGCGACTCGTTTCCGTACCTGGCCTTCGCCTCGGCCTGCAGCAAGGTCGCCAGCGTCTGGCTTGCCGTCGCAATCGGCATCTGGGCGTATCTGGGCGCGCGTGCCTGTCTACGACAGATGCGATGAGTTGTCATGCGCCCGTGCTGCAATGGGTCCGGCCGGTCGCTGCACCACGGTGTCGGTCCCCGGTGGCAGGGCGCTGCGAGAGATGCCCATGTGCCGCAGACGGCGATGCCGGCCGCCACCGGGTTGCATGACGTGCCGCACCGTTGTCCACCTGGGCGGCCGTGCATGCGTTACCTTCCTGGACCGCCCATCCGCGCCTGCGCGCCATGACGCAGCCGCCCCGATGCGCGCGTCCGCCCCCCGATCGTTCGAGAGTCAAGCTGCCGCATGCATCCTGTCATCCATTTCCGCTCCCGTCTGCTCGAGGTGAGCGCCGAGCCGGAGAATCCGATCAATCCGATCCGCGGCAGCTCCCTGCTGGACTGGCTGCGCGTGCGTGTGGGCGACGCCATGGTCCTGTCCGAGCCGGACCCGGAGGACTGGGGCTGGGCCTCCGAAGCCGAATGCCAGGGGCGCACCTACCTGGTCGGCGCCTACGCCGAGGAAGAGGTCGATGGCAACCATACCTGGATGCTGCAGATCGAGAAGGAGCGCTCGTTCTGGGAGCGGCTGCTCGGCCGCCATGCGATGCGCGACGACGATCCGTGCTTTGCGCGGCTGCATGCGCTGATCGCGGCCGAACCGCGGTTCACCGACGTGGTGGTGGAACGCGAAGCCTGACTGCCTGTAGGGCTGCGCGACGCGATGGCGCGGACTGCAGCACACGCGCCATCGCGCTTGGGTATGCTCGGCGGTCCCTCTCCATCCGCGTGCCACCATGCCGATCCGTACCCTGTCGCTGTTTCCGTTGCTGCTGATCGGCACCTCGCCCGAGCTGATGGCGGCGCCCAGGCATTGCCTGCCGTATGGCCCGACTCAGGTCACCCTGTCCGGTACTCTGGCGCCGTCGCCCACCGACGCCGCCGCGCCTGCTGTCCCGCACACGCATACGCATCCGGACGCCGCTACCGGTGCGGCAGCGACCCAGGAAGAGGTACTGATCCTGCCGCAGCCGCTGTGCGTGGCGGCGTCGGCGGATGGGCGCCAGCCGCGGCACGAGCAGGTGCGCCAGTTGCGGCTGGCGGTCACCGCAGACCAGGCCGCACACCTGCGCGAAGAAGGTGTCGGCCAGGTGGTGAGGGTGACCGGAACCCTGGCGCATGCGCCGATCGGGCCGGATGCACCGCCGCTGCGCTTGAGCGTGCTCGGGGTGGACAGCGACTGAAGGATGCCCTGGTGACGCGCTTTCGCTGCGATTTAGCGGCATGTGTCGTGGCCTTGTAGGAGCGGTTTCAGCCGCAACGGGAATTCCCGGTAAAGCCTGTCGCGGCCGAAGCCGCTCTACGTGGTTGGAGTTCCGGTGAGCTTGGATGTCTCCCGTTACCTAGGCATCTGGTTGCTGCGGCCACGCCAGCCGCTGGCGCACGCGGCAGCGCTCGCATTGACGCCGCGCAGCCACTGGTCGAGGATCGCGATGCCGCATCTGGCGGCCCGAGGTGGCAACGATCCATGAGGGGAATGCGCGTTCTGTGTGCGATAAGTCTGTGGCTGAGCGCGTTCGCCGCCATCGCGGGCGAGTCGCCGGCGCGCACGGTCCAGACGTTCTATGCCTGGGCGATCGCGCCCAAGCACGCCGATGGCGACGTTGCGCAGGTGCGGCATCTGCTGGGGCGGGAATTGTTCGCGGCGCTGGAGGCGCAGCGCGCCTACGAGGCAGCCTGCGCCAAACTTGTGCCCGCAGACGTCAAGCCGCACATGCTCGACCAGAGCCCGTTCTTCCTGTGGCCGGACCAACCGACGGCGTTGGTCTCGACGACCGCGCAAGTCACCGGCGACGCCGCGCAGGTGCGCGCCCGGCTGGCCATCGATGACCAGCAGTGGACGGATACGTTGGTGCTCGGTCGCCAGGACGATCGCTGGGTGATCCTCGACATCGCGTGGCAGGAAGGCACGCTCACCCAGCGCCTGGCCGCATTCGCCGCGCAGCGCTGCGCGCCTTGATGGCAACGACGCAGACGAGGGAAGGCGCGGTGGATGAGTTCGGTCGCCGCACCGCGTTCGACCTTGGCCTCGCTGTCTGCAACATGCGGTGAAGTGCGGACCCGCTCGGGCGATCGGGCAGCGTGTGCAGACCCAGGCATGTCCACGGCACGCACCTGGCGTGACGTGATGCGGTCACGCATCGTCGCGCCGTGGCCGCCGCGCCGTCATTGCAACGGCGGTGCAACACAGACGACATATCGTGCCGCGCTGCGCCACCGTATGGCGCATGCCGTCGCGGGCTGCTGCGCAAGCCGAACGGACTCGATTCTGCGCGCTCACAAGGATCCGACATGCTGCTTTCCTCTCTCTCCCCGCGGCCGCTGACCGCGCGCGCCGCGCCGGCCCGTACCCGCCTGGCGCAGGCCTGCGCCGCACTGGTGCTGGCCTCGGTCGCCGCCGCCGCCGCCGCCGCGCAGGACAGCGCGCCGTCGCTGGCTGGCAGCGAGACCCGCCCGGCCAATGTCGCCGGCACTGGCGATGCGGCGACCTCGCTGGACACCATCATCGTCACCGCCGAGCACCGCGAGCAGAACCTGCAGGAGGTACCGGTGTCGGTGGGCGTGGTGCAGGGCGAGGCGATGCGCGACTTCACCGCCGGCGGCGACGACACCCTGCTGGCGCTGTCCGGCCGCGTGCCCAGCTTCTACGCCGAAACCACCACCGGCCGCATCTTCCCGCGCTTCTACATCCGCGGCCTGGGCAACATCGACTTCTATCTCGGCGCCTCGCAGCCGGTGTCGATCATCCAGGACGACGTGGTGCTGGAGCACGTGGTGCTGAAGTCCAACCCGGTCTACGACGTGGATCAGGTGGAAGTGCTGCGCGGCCCGCAGGGCTCGCTGTTCGGCCGCAACACCACCGCCGGCATCGTCAAGTTCGACAGCATCAAGCCCAGCGACGACTACACCGGCCGCGTCACCGCCAGCTATGGCAGCTACAACACGGTCTCGGTGGACGGCGGCATCGGCGGCCCGATCAACGACGTGCTGTCGTTCCGCGTGTCCACGCTGTACCAGCACCGCGACGACTGGGTGGACAACACCTACACCGGCCCCAGCGCCGACGGCACGGTCACCCCGAAGAAGGACGCGATGGGCGGCTACGACGACCGCAACGCGCGCCTGCAGCTGCTGCTGAAGCCGAGCGAGAACTTCTCCCTGCTGGGTTCGTTCCATACCCGCGACTACGACGGCACCTCCACCCTGTTCCTGCGCGGCGCGCTGCGCAAGGGCTCGAACAAGGTCGACGTGCCGCGCGACCAGGTGGCCTACGACGAAGCCCACGACAACCCGCAGGCGTACAAGACCCACGGCGCCTCGCTGAAGGCGATCTACGACTTCGGCGGCGTGTCGCTGACCTCGATCAGCGCCTACGAGACCACCTCCGGCTACAGCCGCGGCGACACCGACGGCGGCGCCGCGGCCAACTTCCCGGTCAACGGCGTGCCCAACGGCTACGGCCAGTCGATGGGCCAGGTGCGCGACCTGGACCAGTACACCCAGGAACTGCGCCTGGCCAGCGAAGGCGACGCCCCGCTGCAGTGGCAGGCCGGCGCGTTCTACTTCGACGGCAAGGACACCACCGACTTCTACCAGCGCGCCTATTTCCTGCAGACCGCTGCGCGCAATCCCAACAACTGGGTGCGCCTGCACAACAGCAACACCTCCTGGGCCGGCTTCGGCCAGCTGACCTACAAGGTCACCGACGCGTTGACCCTGACCGCCGGCGTGCGCCAGACCCGCGACAGCAAGGAGACCAAGCTGCTCAAGACCGCCGACACCGCGTCCGGCGTGGTCACCTACAAGGGCCGCCGCGACGTGCGCCTGGCCGACACCCAGCCGAGCTGGGACCTGAGCGCGATGTACGAGATCAACCCGAACGTCAACGTGTATGCGAAGGTCGCGCGCGGCTTCCGTGGCCCGACCATCCAGGGCCGTTCGGCGGTGTTCAATTCCGACTTCACCACGGCCGACTCGGAAACCATCCTGTCGTGGGAAGCCGGCATCAAGAGCAACCTGTTCGACAACCGCCTGCGCCTGAACGTCACCGGCTTCACCTACACCGTCGACGACATCCAGCTCAACGGCAACGACTCCAACGGAAACGGCGTGCTGTTCAACGCCGACAAGGCCAAGGCCTACGGCATGGAGGCGGACCTTGACTGGCGCCCGATCCCCAACCTGTCGCTGACAGCGGGCCTGAGCCTGCTGCACAGCGAGATCCAGGACAAACGCGTGTATGCGCAGGTGTGCGGCCTGAACGGCGTGGTGGTGTGCACGGTGAAGGACCCGACCATCCGCATCGGCAACAACACCTTCGCCCAGATCGACGGCAACCCGCTGCCGAACGCGCCCAAGTACAACGTCAACCTGGCTGCGCGCTACGACATCCCGGTCAACGACGGCGGCGCCTTCTTCGTCGCCACCGACTGGAACAAGCAGGGTTACACCAGCTTCGTGCTGTACGACTCCACCGAGTTCACCTCCAACGGCAACTTCGAGGGCGGCCTCAAGCTGGGTTACACCGGCGACTACGGCGCATGGGAAGTGGCCGCGTTCGCCCGCAACATCACCAACGAGAAGAACCTCAAGGGCGTGATCGAGAACTACATGGCGGCCGTGTACAACGAACCGCGCATCGTCGGCGTCTCGTTCAACCTGCACTGGCACTGATCGCAGCACGTCGTAGCACCACGCTGGCAGCACCTGCCGGCACCAGCGGGCGGGAGGGCGACAGTCCTCCCGCCCGTTTGCGTTTTCGTAGCAGCAAGTAGCCTGTAGCTGTGGCCATAGCCATAGCCTTCTTGCTTCTCGCTTCTCGCTTCTCGCTTCTCGCTTCTCGCTTGTGGCTTTGGCTGTTGCTTCTGATTCACCGGGTTCCCTTCCGCAGCGGCGGCCAGTGCGGGGAAACACCCGAAGGGCGGCGTACATGGATGTACGCCGTCCGCGGCAGGGGCAGGATGCCCCTTCCGCGGATCCCCGCACTGGACGCGGACCCGGAGCGCGCAGCGCGGAGGGCGCGTAGGCAGGGTGTGCTTTCTTTTGGTTACTTTTCTTTGCACAAGCAAAGAAAAGTAACTCGCCCGTAAGGGCGAAAGCCTTTGCTTCTAACTGATGTATCAGATGAAGTGAGCTGCAGTAGCGGCTTCAGCCGCGACGCGCCAGCCTCGCTATGCCCCTGGGACGATGGCCCCCTGCATCGCGGCAGCCGCCGGTCACGGCGTCGGGACTGAAGTCCCTCCCACAACACGTGTCTGCGCGTGACGCATACGTTGGCGATGCCCACCCGTAGGAGCAGCTCCTACGCTCCCAAGACCCCTGAGCAAACCTGCCACCCATCCCAAATCCCATGGCAGCCCCGCCCCGGCTCTGCTAAAGTCCGCGCCCAGCGCTGCCGCGTCCGGCAGCCAGGCACAGCCGCCGCCATGCCTTCAACCGTGAGTCTTTCGGGGGAAGTGGTGTATGCGCGTCGCGCGATCGGTGTTGTCCTTGTCTGTCGTGTCCATCCTGCTGGGCTGGGCGCCCACAACGCGCGCCGCAGGCGGTGAGGCCGCGCCTCCCCCCGATCCCACCACCCTCGACCAGATCGTCGTCACCGGCGAGAAAAGCGGCCGCAGCGTGCAGGACACCACCAGCTCGGTCGCCGTCACCACCGAAGCGCGCATCGAGCAGGAGAACCTGCAGAGCGCCTACGAAGTCTTCAACCGCACCGCCAACATGGCCCAGACCTACGGCGATGCCGGCTTCAGCATCCGCGGCATCCGCAACATCGACGGCGGCAGCGATGCGCCGCTGGCTACCATCTACCTGGACGGCGCCGCCCTGCCGTGGAAGGCGATCAGCTGGGCGCCGCTGAGCCTGTGGGACCTGCAGCAGGTGGAAATCCTGCGCGGCCCGCAGTCCACCCTGCAGGGCGAGAACGCCCTGGCCGGCGCGATCGTCCTGCGCACCGCCGAGCCGACCATGGACTGGCAGGGCAAGCTGCGGGTGCTGGCCTCCGATCCGTCCGACCGCAGCGTGGCCGGCGCGGTCGGCGGGCCGATCGTGGCCGACGAACTGGCGTTCCGCGCCTCGGTGGAGCAGCGCAGCTTCGACGGCTACACCTGGAACCTCACCCGACAGGCCGCCGACGACGCGCAGGTCTCGGCGATCTACCGCGGCAAGCTGCTGTGGACGCCGTCGGCGATCGCCGGGCTGAAGGTGCAACTGGGCTACACCCGCTCGCACCGCACCGGCCCGTACATGTACACCTACGTGCGCACCGACCTGCCCGATTACCTCGAGCACCGCTACGCCACCAACAACACCCCGGACCGCACCCGCAGCGACAGCGACATCGTCACCCTGCAGGCCGATTACGTGCTCTCCGACGCCTGGTCGCTGTCCTCGGTCAGCGCCTGGAACAAGGTCACCTCGTCCAGCCTGTGGGACATGGACCATGGCCCGGACAACGCCGGCTACGCGCGGCGCCAGCTCGACGACACCACCGCCTCGCAGGAATTGCGCCTGCACTACGCCGGCACCGCGGTGCAGGGCCTGCTCGGCGCGTACTGGGCGCGGCACGTGGAAGACAACGACGCGCAACTGCTGAACAACGTCGCCACGCCGACCACCACCATCGCCGGGCTGCTGCGCAGCGCCGGCTTCCCGGCCGCCACCGCCAGCGCGATCGCCACCCGCTACGCGCAGGCGCTGCCGGTGATTCCGGTCGACTACGTCAGCGCCAGTCCGACCCGCTCCAGCAACCGCGCGCTGTTCGCCGACGGCCAATGGCAGATGGGCAGCGGGTTCTCGCTGCTCGGTGGGCTGCGCTACGACCGCCAGCGCTACGCCATGGCCTCCGACACCACCGCGGCCTTCGCCGGCCGCTATCCCGACCCGGCCGCCTTCGCCGCCAGCGGCACCGCGTTGTATCGGGCCATCGTCGCGATCAACCAGGGCGTGGCCGGCATCGTGCGCTCGGCCAACGGCGAGGTGGCCTGGAACACGCGCGACTTCGACGCGCTGCTGCCCAAGCTCGGCATGCGCTACGACTGGAACCCGGACCTGTCGACCAGCCTGGTGGTGCAGCGCGGCTACCGCTCCGGCGGCTCCAGCTTCAACTCGGCGCGCAGCCAGGCCTTCCCCTATGACCCGGAATACACCTGGAACTACGAAGCTGCGCTGCGCTCGCAGTGGCTGGACCGGCGCCTGACCCTCAATGCCAACGCCTACTACATCGACTGGAAGGACAAGCAGACCACCGCCTACTTCGGCCTCAACAGCTTCGACTACAACACCGTCAACGCCGGCCGCGCGCATCTGTACGGCGCCGAGCTGGAGGCCAGCCACCGCCCCAGCGAAGCCTTCGACTGGTACGGCTCGCTGGGCTATGCGCGCACCCGCTACGACAGCTTCGCCACCATCGCCGGCGCCTCGGTCATCGACTACGCCGGCCGCGAATTCGCCTACGCGCCGCACTGGACCGCGGCGCTGGGCGCCAACTGGCGCTTCGCCGGGGGCTGGCTGGCCAACCTCAACGCCAGCTTCCGCGACCGCGTCTACACCGACATCGGCGCCGGCGCCGTGCAACTGGCTTCGCGCACCGTGGTCAACGCCAAGTTCGGCTACGAGAACCTGGACTGGAGCGCGTGGATCTTCGCCAACAACCTCCTCGACCGCGACTACGTGCAGTACCGCTGGGCCACCGATCCGGTCGCGATCCTGGGCGCGCCGCGTGTGGTCGGCATCGGCTTCGAGGCGCGCTGGTGATGCTCGCCTTTGCCACCGTCGCCTATCTGCTCGCCGCCGCGCTGGCGGCGCTGGCGTTCTACCTGGCCACCGCGCACCAGCGGCTGCGTCCGGCCTGGCATCGGCACGCGCGCGCGCTGCGCGTGGCCGGCACGCTGCTGTGCGTGGCCGCATTGGGTGCGGCGATTTCGGCGCTGGGCGTGTGGGCCGGCGTGTTCGCCGCGCTGAGCGCGACGATGCTGGCGGCGGTGGCCCTGCCGTACCTGGATGCGTGGCGGCAATTGCACCAAGGGGCTGGCGATGTGGGCTAGGTGGCTGGCGGCGATCGTGCTGGGCCTGCCGCTGGCGGTGGGCGTCATCGGCTTGTGCGTGCTGCTGTGGCCGGGCGACCTGCAGGTGCATACTTTGCCCTGGCTGTTGCTGGTGTTCCCGCTGTGGGTCGGCGCCATGTCGCTGGCCTTCGTGTTCCGTAGCGGCGCGCGCGCGTGGCTGTGGCTGGGCGCTGCGACCGCACTGTGCTACGTGGCGCTTTACCTGCTCAAGGCCACCCACCTCGTGCAGGTGAGCGCATGAAGGCCGCGACCCTGCGCCAGTTCCTGTCGGCGCACAGCTGGATGGGCCTGCTCGCCGGCATGGCCTTGTTCATCGCCTTCTACGCTGGGGCGATCAACGTGTTCACCCACGACCTGGAGCAGTGGCCACGCCCGGCCGCGGTGCAGGCCCCGGCGTTGCCGCCGGAGCAGGCCGCGCAGGCGCTGGCCGATGCGGTGCTGGCGCGGCATCCGGCGCTGGCCGAGTCGTACACGCTGATGCTGCCCGGCGAGGGCCGCACGCAGCCGCAGTTGTTCGCGTTCGGGCCGGCCGCGGAGCAGGCCTTCGGCGGCATGGTGCAGTTCCAGCCCGGTGCCGACGGGCAGCCGGTGCAGCTGCCGCAGCGCAGCGGCTTCGTCGCGTTCCTGTACGACCTGCACTTCACTGCCGGGCTGCCGCGCACCTTCGGCACCTACCTGTTCGGCGTGGTCTGCCTGCTGTACGGGGTGGCCCTGGTCAGCGGCGTGGTGCTGTACGCGCCGGTGCTGCTCAAGGACCTGTTCGCGCTACGCCGCGGCCGCAACGTCAAGCGCCTGTGGCAGGACGCGCACAACGCCATCGGCATGCTGTCGCTGCCGTTCCACGTGATCTTCGCCTGGTCCGGCGCGGTGCTGACCCTGGGCGTGCTGCTGCTGGCGCCGTTCCAGTACCTGGTGTTCGACGGCAAGCTGATGCAGGTGCTGCAGCCGGACTTCGAACTGGCGCCGCACGTGCAGCCCGCGCACGTGCCTGCGCCGATGCTGCCGGTGGCCGAGCTGGTGAAGCGGGCACGCGCGGCCAATCCCGGCTTCGTGCCGGAGAGCCTGTCCTTCCACGATGCCGGCGACGCCAATGCGCAGGTGGAGCTGTACGGCCACCAGGAGCAGCGCCGGCTCAACACGCTCGGCGGCGTGGCGCTGCGCGCGGCCGACGGCAAGGTGTTGCGGGTGCTGTCGCCGCAGACCATGTCGCCGGGCGTGGCCGCGCTGCGCGGCCTGCAGACCCTGCACTTCGGCGACTACGGGCGCTGGCCGCTGCAGTGGCTGTACTTCCTGCTCGGGCTCGGCGGCGCGTTCCTGTTCTACAGCGGCAACCTGCTGTGGGTGGAAGCGCGGCGGAAGCGCCGCCAGGTCGCGCAGCCGTTGCGCACCCACGTCATGGCGCGGCTGACCACCGGCGTCTGCCTGGCCTGCGTGGCCGGGGTGTCGGCGCTGTTCGTGGCCGCGCGCCTGTTGCCGCCGGGGATGGAGCGCTGGGTGTACTACGCCGTGTTCGCGCTCGGCCTGGCCTGGGCGCTGCTGCGTCCCACCGCGCGCGGCGCCTACGAACTGCTGCTGGCCTGTGCGGTGCTGACCGCGCTGGTGCCGCTGGCCGGGTTGCGCGGCGCCGCCGGCTGGGTGGCGCCGTGGAGCAGCGGGACGCTGCTGGCCATCGACGCCTGCGCGCTGGCGCTGGCCTGGGCCTACTGGCAGATGGCGCGCGCCGCGTATCGCCGCGGGCAGGGCGGCGATCCACACAGCGTGTGGGCGTTCCCGCCGCCGCGCTGACGCTCGCCCTGCCGTGCCAAGGCGGCGCGGCAGGGCGCTGCTGTCACGCAACCGATCGTCCCAAAAGTGGACAATCACGCGCCGGTGCTTTTTCATGGTCTCGACGTGGGCACCGCAGCGTCCGCGCGAAACCGAATCGGGTGACACGATCTGATGTGACCTGATCCGCACTTCGCGCCGCGTTGCCGTCGACAGGGGACTGCATGCACGAGCGTTACCAGGAGCCACACGACGCACCGCCGGGCGAGGCCTACGCGGCGCAATTGCGCAAGGGATTCGCCGCGCTGCGTTTCGATCCTCCGCTGGAACGGGCGTACCGCCACTACACCGCCGCCACGCTGGGCTTCGCGCAGCGAGTGGCGGCCTCGCTGGGCGTGTTGATCGCGCTGCTGCTGCTGGGCTGGGACGCGGTGCATTTCGGCTGGCGCGGCGGCGGCCTGCTCGGCTATGCGGTGGCGGTGCGCGTGGCGACCCTGCTGGCGTTGCTGTGGGTGGCGGCGGCGATCCATCGCGCCGACACGCACGGCCCCGGCCATGCCGCGCTGTTGCTGCTGGTCGGCGGCACCGGGCTGGTGCTGTCGAGCATCGGCTACCCGCCGCAGGAACTGCGCTATGCGGCGGCGGTGATGACCCTGGTGATCGTGGCCGGCTTCTTCCCGTTGGGCATGGCGTTGTGGCAGAGCGTGGTGGTGGCGCTGCTGCTGTGCGCGATCAGCGCCGTGGCCGGCCATCTGCTGCTTGAGGGCGCGGCGCACGATGCCTACCTGCGCCTGCAGTGGCTGCTGTGGACCGCGGTGCCGGTCGGCGCGGCCGGCGGCTACCTGCGCGAACACTCGCGCCGCGAAGGCTTCCTGCAGCGGCGGGTACGCGACGACGAGGCCTTGCGCGACGCGCTCACCGGCCTGGGCGACCGCCGCCGCTTCGACGAACACCTGGCGGTGGCGCTGGCCGAGCGCGGGCGCCTGCAGCGCGGGCTGGCGCTGATCCTGGTCCAACTCGACGGCTTCGCCGCGCTGAACCAGCGCAGCGGCGCCGGGGCCGCCGACCGCGCGGTGCTGGAGGTGGCCGAGGCCATGCAATGTCTGCTGCGGCCGCTGGACGTGGCCATGCGCATCGGCGCCGACCGCTTCGCGCTGGTGCTGTACGACGCCAGCGGCGCGCACCTGCGCCAGGTGGCGCCGGCGCTGCGCGACATGGTCGAGGTGATGGCGATCGCGCCGGATACGGCGGACGCGCAGGCGCTGACGGTCAGCGTCGGTGCGCTGCTGGCCACGCCGGAGGACACGCCGGCCACGCTGATGCAGCGCGCCGAGGCGCTGCTGGACGCCGCGCGCGCCGTCGGCAACCGCGTGGTGCTGGCCGAGGACACCGGTTGGTAGCGCGGTGATCCGGCGTACCAGCCCTCGCGACCGACGCCGCCGCAGCCGCCGCCACTGTGGGAGGAACTTCAGTCCCGACGCAGCACACCAACCGACCAGTGAAGCGCGCCTCTGCTTTCGACAGGCGCGCACGGGTGTTTCGTCACGGCCACGCGCGCCGCGCGCGGCGATCGTGGCACCGTCTCAGAACGTCCCCCGCTGCACGAACGGCACCTGCGCGTAGAGCTGGCGCTCGCCGCCGCGCGGGTCGTGCGCCAGGCGGCTGTCGGTGTCGAACAGCAGGGTTTCGCGCTGGGCCAGCGAGTACGGTGCCCAGCGTGGCAGGCCGGCGTGGTTGGGATCGCCGTGGCGGGCGAAGGCCAGCAACGCTGCGCTCATCGCATCGGCCATGCGTTGCGCGTCGGCGCCATCGCCGGTGCGCGACCCGGGCTGGCGGATGTTGTCGAACACCAGCGGGATGTCCAGGGTGTGGAAGGCGCCGAACTTGCCGCCGTCCAGTGGCGAACCCCAGTCCAGTTGGTAGACCCAGGTCGGTGCGCCCTGCCGCGCGCGCGCCTCGGCTTCCTCGACCGCGCCACGCCAGGAGCGGCCGGCGGTGGTGGCGGCGAAGAACACCTCGCTCGGTGTGTAGTGCGGATACAGCCGTCGGTACTCGGCGATCACCACCTGCGGCGACAGGTCCACGTACTGCTCCTGCGCCAGCTTGTCCGGCAGCGCGTCCCAGGTCAGCGCGAAGTTGGCCGGATCGTGGCCGAGGAAGGCGCGGGTCTCGTCGTGGGTGTTGCCGATCACCATCGGGATGCGCGCCGACTGCGGCGGCGCGTCCGGCCAGAACGGATGCCGGTGCAGCACTTGCGCATCCAGCACCGGGCCCAGGTACAGCGCGGTGTCTTCCGCGCGCGATGGATCGCGGATGCGCGTGGCCTCGAGCACGTGCTGCAGCGGCAGCGTGCGCAGCGCGTCCAGTTGCGCTGGCCCCAACTGCAGGGCTTGCAGCAGCAACTGCGCGCGCTGGCCGGCGGCCCGCGGCCCGGCGGCGGTGACCTGTTGCCCGCTCATGGTCCAGGCGCGGTGGAACAGGCCCTGCGCGGCCGGCATCGCCATCAGCGTGGCGATCTTGGCGCCGCCGCCGGACTGGCCGAACACGGTGACGTTGCCGGCATCGCCGCCGAACTCGGCCGCGTGCGCACGCACCCACTGCAGCGCCTGCACCAGGTCGAGCTGGCCGACGTTGCCGGAGGCGGCATAGGCGTCGCCTCCGAACGGCGCCAGGTACAGATAGCCGAAGGCGTTGAGGCGATGATTGACGCTGATCACCACCACGTCGCCGCGCTGGCACAGGCGCACGCCGTCGTACAGCGGGTCGCTGCCGGAGCCGTTGTTGTAGGCGCCGCCGTGGATGTAGAACAGGATCGGACGCTTCGCACCGTCGCGCAGGCCCGGAGTCCAGACGTTGAGGAACAGGCAGTCCTCGCTGACCGGCTCGGACCCGCGCTGCGGCGCCGACGCACCATAGGCGCCGCAGTCGCGCACACCGTGCCAGGGCCGTTCCTGCAGCGCCGGCTGAAAGCGCCGCGGCGCGGTGTCGGCGCCGTAGGGAATGCCCTTGAACACGCTCACGCCCTGCTCGCGCACGCCACGGATGCGGCCGCTGCGGGTGCGCGCCAGCGGCGACGCCGGCGTCGGCACCGAGGCCGGCGCCAGACCGGGCAGCGCGCCGCTCAAGGCCAGCGCGCCGAGCGCGCCGTCGCGCAGAAAGCGGCGGCGGCCATGGTCGTCGGGTGCGGCCGCGTCGGGCACGGTGAGGAGCGGGGCAGGCAAGCGAGGGCGGGCGGTCATGCGTGGACGGTGTCCTGGCTAGGCGATCGGGGACGCGAGAGGTGTGGCGGCGTGGCCGTGTTTGCGACGGCCGGCGGTCCGGCGGCGTGCGTGGACCGGGCGAGGCGGGCGCCGCCGCGTGGTGGAGAGGTCGCTCACGGACGGGCTCACGGCGTGCCCGCCGGTGGCGGGATCGGCGCGCGGGCGCGGGGATCGTCCTGCACGCTGCGCATCCAGCCCAGCGCCAGCTGCGGCCATGCCGCCAGCGGCAGGCCGGCGATGCCGCGGGTGCCGAAGCCATGGCCGCCGTGCGCGAACAGGTGCAGCTCGGCCGGCACCCCGGCCTGGCGCAGCGCCTGGTAGAACAGCAGGCTGTTCTCTTCCGGCACTACCGGATCGTCCTGCGCGTGCACCAGGAAGGTCGGCGGCATGCCGGCATGCACCCGGTTCTGCAGCGAGTAGGCGGCCATGGTCGCCGCGTCCGGATGGCGGCCCAGCAGCCGCAGCCGCGAGCCGGTGTGCGCCGCGGTGCCGCTACCCATGTCGATGACCGGGTACAGCAGCAACAGGAAATCCGGCCGCGCGCTGACCCGGTCGATCGCATCGCGCGCCGGATACACCACGTCGTCGTAGCGGGTGCCGAGGCTGGCGGCGACGTGGCCGCCGGCGGAGAAGCCGATCGCGCCGATGCGCTGCGGATCCACGCCGTAGTCGGCGGCATGCGCGCGGATCAGGCGCAGCGCGCGCTGCGCATCGGCCAGTGGCTGGTCGCGCGCCATGGCGCCGTCGGCGGCCGCATCGGGCAGCCGGTAACGCAGCACGAACAGGGTGATGCCGGCTTGTTCGGCGAAGATCGATACCAATGCCGTGCCTTCCTTGTCCAGCACCACGCGCGCATAGCCGCCGCCCGGCGCCACCAGCAGCGCGCTGCCGTTCGGGTGCTTCGGCCGGTACACCACCATGTAGGGCTGGTAACGGCCGCTGAGCGCGCGATCGGGCAGGGCCGGGTCGTCGCTGCGCTCGACCAGGCGCGCGTGCTCGGAGCCGGCCGTCGACCCCGGCGCCGGACCGGGCCACAGCGGCAGCCGCGCCGCCGCCTCGGCGGCGCTCTCGCTGGTCGGCCGCTCGGCCGCTGCCGTCGGGCCGAGGGCGCCCAGCAACAGGCACAGCGCCGCCAGCAGGGCGATGCCGGAGCGGGGCCGGCGCCTGCCGCAGGATGGGGACAGTGGTTCGGCGGGACGTAGGCGGGTGGCGAGGAGTCGGGCCGACATCATCGAGATCTCGTCGTGGATGGAAGAAACCAGCGGCGCGTGGCCGAGGGCACGATGGCCCCAGTGTGCGCGCCGCCTGCGCCAACGCATGGCGCTGTATCGCTGTTGCTGTTGCTGTTGCTGTTGCCTTTGCCTTTGCCTTTGCCTTTGCCTTTGCCGATTCCCGATTCCCGATTCCCGATTCCCGATTCCCGATTCCCGATTCCCGATTCCCGATTCCCGATTCCCGATTCCCGATTCCCGATTCCCGATTCCCGATTCCCGGCCTTTTGCCGCACCGCACATTGCCAATGACACCGGTTTACCATATACAACGGCGCAACGCGCTGTCGATGCGCGGCGCAGCAATTCCGATCCCCCACATTCCTTGCGGAGATGCCCTTGAGCCTTCCTTCCGGCCCGTCGCAGACGCCACCGCCCGCGTTGGCCGACATCGCGGCCCGCTTCGTCCAGGCCCGTCGCCAGGGCCGCTCGTTGCCCGATTTCCCCGGTGTCATCCCCGACGATCTGGAGACCGCCTATCGCGTGCAGGATCTGGCGATCGCGCAATGGCCGGACCGCGTGGTCGGCTGGAAGGTCGGCTACATCGCCGCTGAGCGTCGCGACCACTCCGGGGACGAGCGCCTGCTGGGCCCGATCTTCGCGACTGCGCTGTGGAATGCTACCGGTGGAACAACGGACATCCCGGTGTTCGACGGCGGCTTCGGCGCGGTCGAGGCCGAGTACGTACTGCGCCTGGACGCGGACGTGCCGGCCGACCAGTTGCACTGGACTCCACAGCAGGCCGCGCAGGTGCCGGCGACGCTGTTCGTCGGCGTCGAGGTGGCGAGCAGCCCGCTGGCCACGATCAACCAGCTGGGGCCGCGCGTGGTGATCTCCGATTTCGGCAACAACAACGGCCTGCTGCTGGGGCCGCAGGTGCCGGACTGGACCGCGCTGGACGAGACCGCGCTGCGCGCCGAGACCTGGATCGAGGGTCAGTGCGTGGGCACCGGCGGCGCCACGCTGTTGCCGGGCGGCCTGCGTGCGGCGTTCGCGTTCGCGCTGGCGCGCTCGGCCAGGCGTGGCCGGCCGCTGCGCCGCGGCGAGCTGATCGCCACCGGCAACGCCACCGGTATCCACGACATCGCCATCGGCCAGCAGGCGACGATCCGCTTCGACGGCTACGGCGAACTTCACTGCAAGGCGGTCGCGGCCTAGGCTGGCGACGGCAATGACGCGCGGGAGGGCGCAGCATGATCACTCGTAGACGATTCCTGGGCGCGGGCCTGACCGCGGCGGCCGCGGCCGGCGTGCCGCTGGGTGCGCTGGCGCAGGCCGGCGGTAGCGGTACGCGCCTGCTCACCGCCACCGACGTGCACGTGGCCGACTACCCCACCGTGGAGGCGGTGCGCTGGTTCGGGCAGATCCTGGAGCAGAAGACCGGCGGCCGCCTGCGCCTGCGCGAGTATCACTCCGGCCAGCTCGGTCGCGAGGCGGAGGCGATCGACATGGCGCGCTTCGGCGCCATCGACATCACCCGCGTGTATTCCGGCGCGCTGAACAACGCCTTCCCGCTGACCCAGGCGCTGTGCCTGCCGTACGTGTTCGACTCGGTGGCGCACCTGCGCCGCGCGATCGACGGCCACGTCGGCGACAGCATCCTGCGCAGCTTCGAACAGCGCGACCTGGTCGGGCTGGCGATCTACGACTCCGGCGCGCGCTGCTTCTACAACACCAAGCATCCGCTGCGGCAGCCCAAGGACCTGCACGGGCTCAAGCTGCGCGTGGCGAACTCGGACATCTTCCTCAAGCTGATGCGCATGCTCGGCGCCAACCCCACGCCGATGTCGCTGGGCGAGACCTTCTCGGCCATGGAAACGCACATGATCGACGGCGCCGAGAACAACATGCGCAGCTTCCAGTCCAGCCGCCACTTCGAGGCCGCCCACTACTGGTCGCAGAGCGATCACTCGTACGCGCCGGACGTGCTGGTGATGTCCCGGCGCAGCTTCGAGACGCTGACGCCGGACCAGCGCGCGCTGGTGCTGGAGACGGCGCGGCAGTCGGTGACGGTGATGCGCCGGCTGTGGGATGCCTCCGAGGCGCAGGCGCGACAGCAGGTGATCGACTACGGCGTGGCCATCAACGAGGTGGACATGCCGGCCTTCCGCAAGGCCGCCGCGCCGCTGCTGGCCGAGTACCGGCAGCAGCCGGAGATCGAAGCCCTCTACCGCCGCATTCGCGATTTCGCCTGAGCCCATGCCGATGACCGACCACGCCCCCGCCCTCCCGGTGCCGCCGCTGCAGCGGCTGCTGGACCGGATCGCCAACCTCGCCATCGGCACCGCCGCCGCCGCCCTGCTCGGGCTGGTGGTGGTGCAGGGCTGGCAGGTGTTCACCCGCTACGTGCTCAACGACTCGCCGAGCTGGACCGAGCCGGTGACGCTGCTGCTGCTGAGCACGGCGATGAGCCTGGGGGCCGCCGCCGGCGTGCACACACGCCGCCACTTCGGCTTCTTCCTGCTGGCCGAGACGCTGCACGCCAGCCTGCGCCGCGTCATCGACCTGGTGCGCCCGCTGCTGGTGGCCGCCATCGGTGCGGTGATCGCGTGGTGGGGCGCGGTGCTGCTGCTGGACGGGCTGGACATCAAGATGGCCGGCGCGCAGATGCCGCAGAGCATCAACTACCTGCCGCTGTCGATCGGCGGCGCGCTGATGAGCGTGTTCGCGCTGTACCAGGCCTGGCGGGTGCTGCGCCCGGGCGCCACCATGGGGAGGAACTGAGCATGGCCATCGCCATCCTGTTGGGATTGTTCGTGGTGCTGCTGCTGATCGGCGTGCCGGTGGCGTATGCGCTGGGCACGGCCGCGCTGGCCACGCTGCTGTATCTGGACCTGCCGGCGGTGGTGCTGGTGCAGCAGATCTCCGCCGGCAGCGGCTCGGCGTCGCTGATCGCGATCCCGCTGTTCATCTTCGCCGGCGAACTGATGCTGCGCGGTGGCATCTCCGACCGCCTGATCGCGCTGGCGTCCTCGCTGGTCGGGCGCATGCGTGGCGGCCTGGGCCAGGTCAGCGTGCTGTCCTCGCTGTTCTTCGGCGGCGTGTCCGGCTCGGCCATCGCCGACGTCTCGGCGGTCGGCGGCACGATGATTCCGCAGATGATCAACCGCGGCTACGACCGCGACTACGCGGTCAACGTCAGCATGACCGCCGCGCTGGTCGCGCTGCTGGTGCCGCCCTCGCACAACCTGATCCTGTTCTCGGCCGCGGCCGGTGGCGGCCTGTCGATCGCCGACCTGTTCGCCGCCGGCATCGTCCCGGCGCTGTTGATGACCGCGGCGATGATGCTCACCGGCTACGCGGTGGCGCGCTCGCGCGGCTACGGCACCGAGGCGTTCCCGGGCTGGCGCGCGGTGGCGCTGCGTCTGGTCGGCGCGCTGCCGGGCCTGGGACTGGTCGCGCTGATCTTCGTCGGCATCCGTGCCGGCATCTTCACCGCGGTGGAGAGCGCGGCGATCGCGGTGGTGTACGCGTTGCTGGTCACCGCGCTGCTGTACCGGCAGCTGCGCTGGGCGGAGTTCTTCGGTGCGGTGACGCATGCCGCGCGCACCACCGGGGTGATCCTGTTCGTGATCGCCACCGCGGCGGTGTTCGGCTGGCTGCTGGCCTACCTGCAGGTGCCGGCGGCGGCGGTGCGCTTCCTGCAGTCCATCGCCCACAGCCAGCACACGGTGCTGCTGATGATCGTGGTGATGCTGCTGCTGCTGGGCATGTTCATGGACCTGGCGCCGAAGATCCTGATCTGCACGCCGATCTTCCTGCCGGTAGCCAAGGCCTACGGCATCGACCCGATCCATTTCGGCCTGGTGATGGTGCTGGCCGGCGGCATCGGCCTGATCACCCCGCCGGTGGGCTCGGTGCTGTTCATCGGCACCTCGATCGGGCAGATCACCGTGGCCCAGAGCATGCGCACCATCTGGCCGTTCTGGCTGGCGGCGCTGTGCGTGCTGCTGATCGTGGCGTTCTTCCCGGAGCTGTCGCTGTGGCTGCCGCGCGCGCTGCGCGCCTGAGCCGGCCCGGCGGCGCCGGCTCGCGTCAGGCGGGTGACCGCGGGCCGTTCGCGCCGATCGCCGCTGCCGGCCTTGGCAGCGCCGCGGCCGGTCACCGGGGTGGTGCGCCTTACACCGCTTCCGTGACCGTGCGCTGGAGCGAACATGACACCCAGTAGAATCCCCTTTCTTTCGCCCGGTTTTCCGTCCATGGCGCCGAACAAGCCCCGTTCCGTCGATGCTCCCGCTTCCGCCCACGGCAAGGCCGCGACGATCAACGACATCGCGCGCCTGTCCGGGGTGTCGAAGAAGACCGTGTCGCGGATCATCAACAACTCGCCGCTGGTGCGCAAAGACACCCGCGAGAAGGTCGAGGCGCTGATGCGCGAGGTCGGCTACGCGCCGGACCCGCTGGCGCGCGGGCTGGCGTTCCGTCGCTCGTTCCTGATCGGCATGGTCTACGACAACCCCACCGCGCAGTACATCGTGGACATGCAGTACGGCGCGCTGGACGCACTGCGCGGCTCCAGCTTCGAGCTGGTGGTGCATCCCTGCGACAGCCGCAGTCCCGGCTACATCGAGGGCGTGCGCCGCTTCGTGCAGCAGCAGAAGCTGCACGGGGTGATCCTGGTGCCGCGCGCCTCCGAGGACCAGGCGCTGGCGGACATGCTCGCCGGCATCGGCGTGCGCTACACCCGCATCGCCTCGCTGCCGCTGGACGACACCTCGCAGATGGTGGTCACCCACGACCGCGACGGCGCCGCCGAGGCCGCCGACTACTTGTTGTCGCTGGGCCACCGCGACATCGCCCTGATCACCGGCCCCAGCGCCTACCGCTCCGCGCACGAGCGCACCGCCGGCTTCATCGACGCGCTGACCCGGCGCGGCATCGAACTGCCGCCGGCGCGCATCGTCGAGGCCGGCTACACCTTCGAATCGGGCGTGGCCGCGGCGGAGAAGCTGCTGCTGGGCAAGCAGCGCCCCAGTGCGATCTTCACCGGCAACGACGAAATGGCCGCCGGCGTGTACAAGGTCGCGCTGCGCGCCAACATCAACATCCCGCGCCAGCTGTCGATCATCGGCTACGACGACAGCCCGCTGGCCTCGCGACTGTGGCCCTCGCTGACCTCGGTGCGCCGGCATACCCGCGACACCGGCCGCACCGCCGCGGCGATGCTGATCCAGCCCGAGGGCACGCCGTCGCTGGCGGTGGCCAGCGTGCGCCCGCACCTGATCGTGCGCGACTCCTGCCAGCCGCCGGAAGACTGAGCGCGGCGGCGCGGCGAGCTGCCGCGCGCCCGAGACGCGCCGCCGCACGCGGCGGCAGACGGAGGCTTGCGGCCTGCCAGGCGCTCGCGAAGACACAGCGAGATGCGTGATTCGCGCCCCGGCAGTTCGCCTGGCTCGGGCTCACGCGCATCCGCCGCTGCGGGAGCGGCGTCAGCGACCTGCAATGCGGGTGTCAGGCGCTTTATGGGGAGTTGACGGTCGTGCAGAGGCGACAAGCGAAGCCGAAAGCCGACTGACAGCCTCCGTCGTCGGGACTGAAGTCCCTCCCACAGGGAGGCCGAGTGCATTCCTGTGGGAGCGGCTTCAGCCCCGACGCGCACGAACCGAACTGCCGCGGCGAACGATTCCCGGCAGACCGGGAGCCGTTCCCAGGCAGCAGTGAAGCGCCTGCTGACCGCGGGGCGTGCGCGTTTCAACGCCATCCATGCGTCGCACCCACATGTCGGCCGGGGCACGTGTCCCCCCACCGCCTCCCGACTCGCCGCAAACGGTCTACACTGCCGCCGACCGTGCGGACACCGCTCCGCCCATCGAAGGCCCGCTCCGTTCCGGCACCGCCCGGGCGGACCGCGCGGCCTTCCTGCGAGGAGCCTTCGCCATGTCGTCCCCCATCCCCGCCCCCGTCGCGGTCCGTTTCGGCCGCCTGGCGCCGACCGTGCCCGTCGCCGAGATCGCCCGCGCCGTCGCCTTCTACACCGAGCGCCTGGGCTTCCGCAGCGTGTTCCAGAACGGCAATCCCGTCGGTTTCGTGATCCTGAAGAAGGACGCCGCCGAACTGCACCTGACCCTGCGTCCCGACCACCGCGGCAGCACCAGCAACGTCGCCCACCTGATCGTCGACGACGCCGCGGCCCTGTACGACGGCCTGCAGGCGCAGGGCGTGCGCATCATCAAGGCGATCCGCGATGCCGACTTCGGCCTGCGCTGCTTCGTCTTCGCCGACCCCGACGGCAACCGCATCGACGTCGGCGAGCCGCTGCCGCCCGGCTAGCACGCCATTGGCGAGCGCCGCAGCGCTCACATCCCGAATCCCCACTCCCCAATCCCGGCTGTTCGTGCACTGCGGAATGACACCGGTTTACCAGACCCGCTAGACTGTCCTCCGTGGCGGGCTGACACACGCCGTCGCCTGCCTTGGAGCGCCCCATGTCCCTGTACTGCAAGACCCACTACGCGACCCATCCCGACGCGATCAAGGGCGCCAGCAACGACCAGCTGCGCGACCTGTACCTGCTCGATGGCCTGTTCGTGGACGACGCGCTGACCCTGAAGTACACCCACTACGAGCGCTTCGTGCTCGGCGGCGCCGCCCCGCGCACGCGGGCGCTGACGCTGCCGGCGCAGACCGAACCGGCCTCGGCCGCGGGCCACCCGTTCCTGGAGCGGCGCGAGCTGGGCGTGATCAACGTCGGCGCCGGCAGCGGCACCGTCACCGTCGACGGCACCGCATATCCGCTGGGCCCGAAGGACGGCCTGTACGTGGCGATGGGCAGCGCCGAGGTGGTGTTCGCCTCCGACGACGCGGCCAACCCGGCGCAGTTCTATCTGGCCTCCACGCCGGCGCACGCGCGCTTCGCCACCAAGCGCCTGTCGATCGCCGAGGCGGTGGCGCTGGACCGCGGCGCGCTGGAGACCAGCAACGAACGCACCATCTACCAGTACATCGTGCCGGCCACCTGCCAGTCCTCGCAGCTGCTGCTGGGCCTGACCGTGCTCAAGCCGGGCAGCGTCTGGAACACCATGCCGCCGCACCTGCACGACCGCCGCAGCGAGGTCTATTTCTACTTCGATCTCGGCGCCAACGACCGCGTCTACCACTTCATGGGCGAGCCGGACGCGCAGCGCCACATCGTGGTGCAGAACAACGAGGCCGTGGTGTCGCCGCCGTGGTCGATCCACATGGGCGCCGGCACCGCCAACTACGCCTTCATCTGGGCGATGGGCGGCGAGAACCTCGACTACACCGACATGCACGTGCTGGACATCTGCCAGCTCAAGTAGGCCGCCGTCCCGCGCGCCGCTCCCATTCCCGTCGTCCGCATTCCCTCAAGGAGTCCACGCAATGACCCACCCGTTCAGTCTCGAAGGCAAGGTCGCCCTGGTCACCGGCGCCAACACCGGCCTCGGCCAAGGCATCGCCGTGGCGCTGGCGCAGGCCGGCGCCGACATCGCCGCCGCCGGCATCGCCGCGCCCACCGAGACCGAGGCCAAGGTCACCGCGCTGGGCCGCCGCTTCGTCGCCATCGAGGCCAACCTGATCAGCATCGAGCCGGTGCAGCGCATCCTCGACGAGACCCTGGCCGGGCTCGGCCGTCTCGACATCCTGGTCAACAACGCCGGGCTGATCCGCCGTGCCGATGCGGTGGACTTCAGCGAGCAGGACTGGGACGACGTCATGAACGTCAACATCAAGTCCGCGTTCTTCATGTGCCAGGCCGCCGGCCGCCACTTCATCGCCCAGGGCAGCGGCAAGATCATCAACATCGCCTCGATGCTGTCGTTCCAGGGCGGAATCCGCGTGCCGTCCTACACCGCCAGCAAGTCCGGCATCGCCGGCATCACCCGCCTGCTGGCCAACGAGTGGGGCGCCAAGGGCGTCAACATCAACGCCATCGCCCCCGGCTACATGGCCACCGACAACACCGCGCAGCTGCGCGCCGACGCCGCGCGCAACCAGGCGATCCTGGACCGCATCCCGGCCGGCCGCTGGGGCGTGCCGGAAGACCTGGGCGGCACCGCGGTGTTCCTGGCCAGCAGCGCCTCGGACTACGTCAACGGCACCGTGATCCCGGTCGACGGCGGCTGGCTCGCCCGCTAACTGCCGTCCTTTCTCCCTTCGGGACCTCGGCCCCCTTTTTGGGGGAAGGTGCCCGTCAGGGCGGATGAGGGTACGTCAGCCGCCGACCCATGTTCCGCCCAACCTGCCCCCACCAACCAATCCCCCACGCAAAGGACCCCCCATGAAAATCGCCCTAATGAACGAGTTCAGCCAGGCCGCCAAGAACCCGGTGATCCTGCAGCAGCTCAACGACGTCGCCGCCGCACAGGGCCACAGCGTGTTCAACGTCGGCATGGACGGCGACGCCGACCACCGCCTGACCTACATCCACCTGGGCATCTGCGCCGGCCTGCTGCTCAATGCCGGCGCGGTGGACTTCGTGGTCGCCGGCTGCGGCACCGGGCAGGGCGCGATGATGTCGCTCAACGCGCACCCGGGCGTGTTCTGCGGCTACTGCATCGAGCCGACCGACGCCTACCTGTTCGCCCAGGTCAACAACGGCAACGCGCTGGCGCTGGCCTTCGCCAAGGGCTACGGCTGGGGCGCGGAGATCAACGTGCGCTACATCTTCGAGAAGGCCTTCAGCGGCGAGCGCGGCATGGGCTACCCGGCCGAGCGCCGCGAATCGCAGCAGGCCAACGCCGGCATCCTGACCCAGGTCAAGCAGGCCCTGGCCAAGTCCTACCTGGACGGCCTGCGCGCGCTGGATCCGGAACTGGTCAAGCAGGCCGTGGGCGGCCCGCGCTTCCAGCAGTGCTTCTTCGACAACGCCAAGGACGCCGACCTGCGCGCCTTCGTCGCCGGCGTGCTGGGCAAGGCCGCCGCCGCCGCGGCCTGATCGCACGGTGCGCCGCTCGCGCCCCTCTCCCGCGGGAGAGGGGTTGGGGCGAGGGCCGAAGGATCGACCAACGCGCACCACGCCTCCCGGTCTGCCCGGCCTGTTCCCGCCGACCGGCGCGGGCACCACGCAGACCCCGCGCAGCGGAGTTTCCCAATGCGCCTGCTCCTGTTTGTCCTGCTGCTGCTCTTCGCCGACGCCGCCTGCGCCGAACCGCAGCGCGTGTTCGTCGTCGGCGATGCCGTGGCCGCCGAGTACGGCCCCGACCGTGCGCCGCAAGCTGGCTGGGGCCAGGCCTTGCAGAGCTACTTGGACCCGAACGCGTGGCAGGTGCGCAACGACGCCAAGCACGGACCCGGCGCGCGCAGCGCGATCGCCGATGGTCGGCTGCGGGCGATCGTCAGGGAGCTGCGCCGTGGCGACGTGTTGCTGATCCAGTTCGGCGACGACGACGCCAGGCACACAGCCCCTGGCCGCGATGACGATCCGCAGCAGACGCTAGCCCGGGCCGTGGCGCTGGCGCACGAACGTGGCGCCACCCCGGTGCTGATCACGCCGGTGGCGCGCCCGCGATTCGAGGACGGTGCGCCGCTGGACACGCAACTGCCGTCCGCCCAGGCATTGCGACGGCTGGCGAGCACGCAGCAGGTCGCGCTGATCGACCTCGATGCCAGCAGCCGTGCCTGGCTGCGTGCGCTGGGCGAGCAGGGCGCGCGTCCTTACCTGTTCGCTCCCGAACAGGACACTGCCACCGACAGCCGCTTCAGCATCGCCGGCGCCAACGCCCTGGTCTGCCTGGTGCTGCGCGATGCGGTGCAGGTGTTGCCCGCGTTGCGCCCGGCGCTGGTGCGCGATCTCGACTGCGATGCGTTCCATGTTGCGCATGGCGCAAATACATCGGCGCAATCGCAGGTGCTGCACGAAGACGCGCTGGCCCGCGAACAGCCCGGCCCGCATGGCGGCGCAGGGCCGACCACGGCGTATCCGTTCTTCGCCGACGTGCAGGACCTGCCATTCGTGTTGCGCAAGCGCGTGTTGCACAAGGGCGCCGGCATCGGCCTGCATCCGCAGCACAAGGACGAGATCTATTACATCGTCAGCGGACGCGGCAGTTACGTGCTGGACGGAACCCAGTACGACGTGCGCGCCGGCCATGCCTTGCTGACCCGTGCCGGCAGCGCCCACGCGTTGCAGCAGGTGGGCGACGAGCCGCTGGTGCTGTTGCTGGTGTATCCGCGCTGACGGCGTTGCCGTTCGGATCCGCGGCATGTCATCGGCACCTGCGTTGTGTTCGGCGCGCGCGTGGCGCCCGGACCCTCACCCCAAGCCCTCTCCCGGTGGGAGAGGGGCTTTTGCGTTGCGCTCTGCAGTCCGCGATCGGCATGCGCGCGACGCGATCTCAGGCGGTTGCCGAGTGCGGAGACCGGCGCGCGGGGCGAGCCTTGCGGACGCAGCCACTTCGCGCGCTGCGACATCCACCTGGGAGACTGCCATGCACGCCAGCAAACGCCTTTCGTTCCTCACCGCCGCCTGCCTGTTCTGCTGCGCCGCCTCGGCGCTGGCCAACAGCAACTGGGATCTCGAGTTCGAGTTCCAGAATCCCGGTGGCCGGCCCACCGTCGCGACCATGCGCAACTACATCCTCGGCTGCGTGCCGGCGCGTAGCGTCGTCGGCACTCCGCTGCCCGCGGGTCCGCAGGGGCCGTTCAAGCTGACCACGCCGCCGGTCCGTGGCAGAGAGGTCGGCGACAGCGCCCTCTACAACTACTTGAACGGCTGCAACCTGAAGCCGGCCAGCGTCACCGGCGTCGCCGTCATGGGCGACGACTGAGCGCGCAGCGCGGCCAGGCGACGGTCGCGTGCGGGCACGCCCCGCGCGGCCGTCGTGCGCACCTCACACGTCGCCGCCGTCCGCCCAGCCTTCGCCGCTGCCGGCATGGAACACGCGGTCCTGCGCCTGCACCTGGCCAGCCGGCAGATGCGCCTGGTCGGCCAGTGCCGCATAGATCGGGGTGAAATCCGGCGAGGTCGCCTGCATCAGCTGCTCGAAGCTGTCGATGACGAAGTAGGTCTTCTGGTAGGTGTCGATGCGGTAGCGGGTGCGCATGATCCGCTGCAGGTCGAAACCGATGCGGTTGGGCGCGTCCGACTCCAGCGAATACAGCGATTCGCCCTTCGACGAGACGATGCCGGCGCCGTAGATGCGCAGGCCGTCGGGGGTGTCGATCAGGCCGAACTCCACCGTGTACCAGTACAGCCGGGTCAGGTTCTGCAGCGCGTCCGGACCGATCGCGTGCGCCTTGACGCCGCCGCGCCCGTAGGCCTGCATGTAGTCGGCGAACAGCGGGTTCATCAGCAGCGGCACGTGGCCGAACAGGTCGTGGAACAGGTCCGGCTCGGCGATGTAGTCGATCTGTTCGGGACGGCGGATCCACCAGGTCACCGGGAAGCGGCGGTTGGCCAGGTGGTCGAAGAAGTCCAGCTCCGGCAGCAACCCTTCCACGCCGACCAGGGTCCAGCCGGTGGTCGCCTGCAGCACCGCGTTGAGCTCGTCGAAGCGCGGGATCGCCTGCGAACTCATGCCCATCGCGTCCTGCGCCTGCAGGAACTCGGCGCAGGCGCGGCCGACCAGCAGCTCGCGCTGGCGCGTGTACAGCGTGCCCCAGGTGGCGTGGTCGTCGGCGCTGTAGCTGTCCCACGGCTGGGTCACCACGGCCGTGGTGTAGACCGGCACGTAGCCCTTGTCGGTCTGCTGGTGTTCGACGCGGCGCGGTGCGGTGTCCATGGTCGACGCTCCGGAAAGGAATAGCCACGATGGTAGGCGCGCGGACGCGCAATGGGCTTGCGAAGTTGCACGGATCGGCGCGCTGCGCGCAAGATTATTGCGTATAAGCAATGTTGCAGAGCAATAAATGACCGGATCGCCGACTTTCGACCGCACCGACCTGCGCCTGCTCGCCCTGCTGCAGCGGGAAGGCCGCGCCAGCAATGCCGAGCTGGCCGCGCAGGTGAACCTGTCGCCCTCGGCCTGCCTGCGCCGGGTGCAGCGGCTGGAAGCGGAGGGCGTGGTCGCCGGCTACGCCGCGCGGCTGGTGCCGGCGGCGATCGGCCTGGGCCTGCAGGCCTTCGTGCGCGTGCAGCTGGAGAAGCACGGCCAGAGTGGCATCGCCCATTTCGCCGACAGCGTGCAGGGCTGGGACGAGGTGGTCGCCTGCCATGCGCTGACCGGCGACATGGACTACCTGCTGCACGTCTACGTCCGCGATCTGGCGCATTTCTCCGCGTTTCTACTGGACAAGTTGCTCAACGCCGCCGGCGTCGCCGACGTCAATTCCAGCTTCGTGCTGCGCACGGTCAAGGACTTCGCCGGCCTGCCGTTGCCGCGCGGCTAGCGGGAACGCTGCGGATGTGTCGCAGCGTGTCGGCGCGTGGCCGCCCTTGTTAAGTTGTTGCTAACGATTTACATTTGCGTTCTGCGACGGCCATCCACGGCCACAGCCCCTCCGCCAGCCCTGCCGGGCCAGCCACGTCGATTCCCGCCGTGGAGCGTGGCTGCGCCTGCCCCTTTCCTCCACCGCGGCGCGACGGTGTCGCCGCCGCGCCCCACCCCGCGAGATCGATCCATGCTTTCCTCCGCTCCACGCCGTCTGTTGTCCCTCGCCGTGCTGTCCGCGCTCTCCGCCGCCTCGGCACCGTTGTTCGCCGCCGAGGCCGCGGCCGACGTGCAGCCGACCACGCTGGACAAGGTCGAGGTCAGCGGCAGCCCGAGCCGTGCGCAGCCGTCCACCACCACCCGCCTGCCGCTGACGCTGCAGGAGACGCCGCAGTCGGTGAGCGTGCTGGGCCAGCAGCGGCTGGAAGAGGAATCGCTGTTCAGCGTCAACGACGTCATGCGCAACGTCACCGGCGTCAACGTGTCCTTCTACGACACCCAGCGCCCGCTGTACTTCGCGCGCGGCTTCCAGATCACCGACTTCCAGGTCGACGGCCTGCCCACCTACAGCGGCTCCACCAACCAGGAATACGACATGGTCTTCTACGACCGCGTCGAGGTGATCCGCGGCGCCAACGGCCTGCTCAGCGGCGCCGGCATTCCCTCGGCCACGGTCAACCTGCTGCGCAAGCGCCCCGGCAAGAGCTTCGATGCGTCGTTCGCGGCCTCGCTCGGCACCTGGGACTTCCGCCGCACCCAGGCCGACGTCACCGCGCCGCTGAGCACCGACGGCCGCTTCCGCAGCCGTTTCGTCGCTGCCTGGCAGGACCGCGGCGGCTACTACGACCACTACACCGAGCAGAAGATGTCGGGCATGGCGGTGCTGGAAGGCGACCTGACCGACACCACCACGGTCACCGTCGGCTACCAGCGCCAGGACAACGACCCGGTCGGCTCGACCTGGGGCACGGTGCCGTACTTCTTCGCCGACGGCAGCTTCGCCGACCTGCCGACCTCCACCAACCTGGCGCCGAAGTGGGCGCGCTGGCAGCGCAACACCCATACCACCTTCGCCAACCTGGAACAGCGCTTCGGCGACAACTGGCTGTTGAAGGTCAACCTGGCGCGCACCGAGGGCGAGGTCGAAAACCTGCGCGTCTACGGCAGCGGCTATCCCAGGCGCGACGGCAGCGGCATCTACCTGCGCGCCGCCGCCGGGCAGGCCACCGACACCCGCGACGGCCTGGACGTGTACCTGTCCGGCACGTTCCCCCTGTTCGGCCGCGACCACGACGTGGTGGTCGGCGGCAGCTGGCAGGACCTGCAGTCGACCACGCCGACCCTGGCGCTGCGCTACCCGGGCGACTGGACCACCTGCGGCCGCGAGCGCTGCTACTACATCCCCAACGTCTACGACTGGCACGGCGACGTGGGCCAGATCACCACCACGCGCACCGGCGCGCGGCGCGAGGCACGCACCACCCAGCGCGGCGTATACGCCTCCACCCGGCTGCGCCTGGCCGAACCGCTGTCGCTGATTGCCGGCGCACGTCTGAGTTCCTGGCAGACCCGCACCCAGGCCTTCGCCGCCGACGGCAGCTACACCGGCACCAGCGGCCGCTACAGGGTCAGCGACGAGGTCACGCCCTACGTCGGCCTGGTCTACGACCTCACCCCGGCCATCTCCACCTACGCCAGCTACACCGAGATCTTCAATCCGCAGAACTACAAGGACAAGGACAACAACCTGCTGGCGCCGGTGCAGGGCTCCAACCTGGAAGCGGGCATCAAGGCGCAGCTGGCCGACGGCCGCGCGCTGCTGAGTGCGGCGGTGTTCGAGGCCAGGCAGGACAACTACGCGGTGCGCGACATGACCCAGCCGGAAGCCTCGCTGCCCGACGGCAGCTCGGCCTACATCGGCGTCGATGGCACCAAGAGCCGCGGCTGGGAACTGGAATACAACGGCGAACTGCGCCCGGGCTGGACGCTCAATGCCGGCTACACCCACGCCAAGGTCACCCGCGCGCCGACCGACGCGATCTACGCCAACCTGCCGGAGGACTACCTGCAGCTGTCCACCCAGGTGCGCCTGCCCGGCGCCTGGCAGCGCCTGAGCCTGGGCGGTGGCGTGAGCTGGCAGAGCGCGGTGCGCGGCTACAACATCCAGCGCCCGCTCGGCGACGGCACTGCCGCCACGCGCCCGGTCACCGTGGCGCAGGATCCGTACGCGCTGGTGCACTTCAATGCCAACTACCAGCTCAGCACGCAGTGGACCGCGACGCTGGCGGTGACCAATGCATTGAACAAGAAGTACTGGGCCAACCTGGATTACCAGAACTACGGCGAGCCGCGGTTCGTCAGCTTTACCCTGCGCTGGCGGTACTGAGCGACGGCGCAGTAATGGCGTGGCCGCTTGTGCAGGGAGACTGCGCTAGCGGTCGGACCCTCACCCCCAGCCCCTCTCCCGGTGGGAGAGGGGAGCTGTAGGCGGAGCGCGTTGCGCTGATGGTTTCCGCCTGCGGTGGCGGTGCTGAGCGGCGGTGCGGTGCGTGTGGGACTGCGTGTGCCGGGAGTTGGTGCTGGCGGTCGGACCCTCACCCCCGGCCCCTCTCCTGGCGGGAGAGGGGAGCGAATGCTCAGTCTTTCGGCTTGCAGGGATCGTCGCGGCGCAGCAGGCGGCCCAGTCGCGACTGCGGCTCGCACGGCGGCGGCGCCGGTTGCGCGGCCTTTGCCGCCGCGGCTGCCGCTGCCGCGCGCTGCTGCTGCAGTTGCGCCAGCTTGGCCTTGATCTGCGGCATCGCTGCCAGCGCGGCCTTTTCGCCTTCCAGGATCGCGGCGTTGCGCTGGGCGAAGTCGGCCGCGCCGATGTCGTTGACCTTGGGCCGGATCACGATGTCGGCGCGGCCCAGTTCCTGCTGGCCCAGGCGCTGGCCCATGATCGCGATCGACTGGTTGACGGTGCCGAGCATGCTGCCCGGGTTCTTGCCGCTGGCCTTGCTGGAGATGTCCACGGCGATGACGAAATCGGCGCCGAGCTGGCGCGCCGCGTCCACCGGCACCGGGCTGACCACGCCGCCGTCCACGTAATGGAACTTGCCGATGGTCACCGGCTCGAACACGCCGGGGATGCTGCTGGACGCGCGCACCGCCTGGCCGGCATTGCCGCGCACGAACACGGTGCGCTCGCCGTCTTCCAGCCGGGTGGCGACCGCGGCGAACGGCTTGGCCAGCTTCTCGATCGGCTTGCCCTTGAGCTGGGCGTTGACGTAGTCCTGCAGCGCCTGGCCCTGCACCAGGCCGCCGGAGAACAGGCGCATGTCGCGGATGCTGCTCTCGTCCAGCGCCACCGCCGCCTGCTGCATCTGGAACGCGTCCATGCCGCTGGCGTACAGCGCGCCGACCACGCTGCCGGCGCTGGTGCCGGACACCACCGTCGGCTCCAGGCCATTGGCCTGCAGCATCTTGATCACGCCGATGTGGGCGAAGCCCTTGGCCGCACCGCCGCCCAGGGCGATGCCGATGCGCAGCGGCTGGGCGGCCGGCGTGGGCACCGATGCCGGTCCGCTCACCACCGGGGCCGGCGGCGCCGGCTTGGGTTCGCCGCCGCAGGCGGCAAGCAGGCCGAACAGGGACAGGGACAGCAGCAGGCGCGGGGAGCGGAACACGGTCATGGATGCGTCGCGGAAGGAAGAAGAAGGGAGGAGCCGGCGCGAGGATAGCCGCATCCTCCTGCACCGCCCACGACTGGAGGTCATGGCGTGGGGTGTGCGCGCGTTTCTGAGGCCTGGGGTTTGTGCGCCTGATGTTGCGAGGCGCTGCGCGCACGTACCCTCACCCCAACCCCTCTCCCGGGGGGAGAGGGGCTAATGCGCCGCTTTAGAAGTTGTTGTCGCCGTCGAGGATGCGGCCGAAGCCGCCCAGCACCGAGCCTTCGCCGCGGTTCTGCCCGCCGCCCTGCGGCGCGGCGGCGAACATGCGTCCGGCCAGGCGCGAGAACGGCAGCGACTGCAGCCAGACCTTGCCGGGTCCGGTGAGGGTGGCCAGGAACATGCCTTCGCCGCCGAAGAACATGCTCTTGATGCCGCTGACCGGGCGCACGTCCATGTCCACCGAGGCGTGGAAGGCGACCACGCAGCCGGTGTCCACGTCCAGCCGCTCGCCGGCCGCCAGCTCGCGCTCGATCACGCAGCCGCCGGCATGCACGAACACCCAGCCGTCGCCCTCCAGCTTCTGCATGATGAAACCTTCGCCGCCGAACAGGCCGGTCATGATCTTGCGCTGGAAATGGATGCCCAGCGACACGCCGCGTGCGCCGGCCAGGAAGCTGTCCTTCTGGCAGATCAGGCGGCCGCCGTGCTGGTCCAGCTTCATTGCCAGCACCGTGCCGGGATAGGGCGCGGCGAAGGCGACCTTGGCCTTGCCCTGGCCCTGGTGGGTGAACACCGTGGTGAACAGGCTCTCGCCGGTGACCAGGCGCTTGCCGGCCGACAGCAGCTTGCCCATCAGCCCGCCCTGGTTGCCGCCGGAACCGTCGCCGAACACGGTGTCCATCTGCACCGCCGCGTCCTTGAACATCAGGGCGCCGGCCTCGGCCACCGCGCTCTCGCCGGGGTCCAGCTCGATCTCCACGAACTGCATTTCGTGGCCGACGATGCGGAAGTCGATCTCGTCGGCGCGGCCGCCTGCGGCCGGCGGCGGCGGCAGGCCCGGCGGCAGGAACGTCGCGGCACCCTGCAGGGCCGCGATCTGCGCCACCGGCAGCCAGCCGTTCTGGCCCTGGCTCCAGGCCAGTGCCGTGGGATTGTTGCGGGCGAAGGCGACCGCATCGGCATCGTCGAACGGGCCGGAGCGGGTCTGTTCGCTGCCGGTCAGGAAATACCACTGGCTCATGGGTGCAGGTCCTTGGCGGGAAGTCGCGCGAGTCTAGCCTGCCGTCCCGGACCGTTCGCATCTGCCCAAAGGCAGGGGGCGGTGCAGCCGGTCCGCACGCTGCGCCTTACAACGCGCTGGCCGGCCGCACCTGCAGGACGCCGGCTTCCGCGGCGCAGTCGCCGGCCGGCACGCGCACGGCCGCGCGCGCGGCGATGATCTCGCCGCGGGCCGCGGCCAGGTCGGCGCGGAAGGCCGCATCGTCGTGCAGCCGCGCCACCGTGGCCGCGCCCATGAAGCGGCCGGCGAGCACGTCGCTCTGCCAGTGCACGTTGCACACCAGCCGGCTCTCGCCGTAGTTGCGGCCGCGCGCGATCAGCGCAGTGGCGCGTTCGGGCGCGATCTCGCTCAGGATCAGCGCCCAGGCCCAGCCGATGGCGCTGTGTCCTGAGGGATAGGAGCCGCTCTGGCGCAGGTCGTCGAGATCGCCCGGGGTGCACACCGCCTGCGCGTTGCGCAGGAACGGCCGCGCGCGCTGGTACCGGCGCTTGGCCGCCTTGGTGGCGGCACTGGCGTCGATGCGGCTGCGCTCCAGCAAGGTGTACAGATGCGGGGTGTGCTGCGCATCGATCGCCACGCCCAGCGCGCAGGCGAACTGGCCGGCGCCGTTCGGGAAGCTCAGATCGGCATCGCGTGCGGCCTGCTGCCAGCGCGCGCTGCCGCGCAGGGCCAGCGCCTCGCGGTTGATCGCCAGGTCCAACGCCTCACCCGGCGAGTCGGCCGCCGGCGGCGCCGGCAGCAACTGCAGGCTGTCCGGCACCGCCGCGGCCGGCAGATAGCCCACCGCCTTGGCCGGCGCAGGCGCCGGTGCACGCAGCGCGGGGCCGCTGCAGGCGGCCAGGGCGAGCGCCAGCACCACGGCGACGGAACGGACACGACAGGCGGGCGACACGGGCATGCGGACTCGGACAGCGACGGCGGATCGGTCAGTGTACGGTGCGATGCAGTGACGGGTCGCCCGAGGCGGCATGCCGCGGCGCGCGACTGCGGAGAGGAGCGGCTTCAGCCGCGACGGGCGTGACCGGGAAGGCCCGTCGCGGCTGAACCCGCTCCTCCGGAAGCAGGTTTGCGTATTTCTGGAAGCACCGTTCCCGCCTCAGCCCCCGTCACGCTCCTCGCGCGGCGGGAAGCGCAGCACGACCCCGCGCGGCGGCGCCGGCGGTGGCTGCCACAGCACCGGCACCTGGGCCGGCGGCGGCGGTTCCAGTTCGTCGTCGGCGACGAGGAGGTCGTCGGTGTCCTCCTCGTCCTCCCAGCTGTAGCGCTTGCGTGGCGGCAGCGGATCGCGATGGCGCAGCAGCAGCGCGGCGACCACGCCGCCCACCGCGCCGCCCAGGTGCGATTGCCAGGACACCCCGTCCTCGTGCGGCAGCACCGTCACCAGCATGCCGCCGTAGAACAGGAAGGCGATCATGCTGGCGGCGATCGCGGCGCGGTCGCGACGCAGCAAGGCCAGCACGAACACCAGGAACAGCAGGCCGTGGGCGACGCCGCTGGCGCCCAGGTGATGGCTGCCGGGATCGCCGAGCCACCAGGCGCCCAGGCCCGAGCCCAGCCACAGCAAGGGCAGCCCGGCCAGGGTGGCGCGCGGATACACGCTGCCGGCCAGGGTGCCCAGGATCAGCAGGGCGCCGGCATTGGCCCCCAGATGCTCGAGCGAGCCATGCAACAGCGGCGCGGTGAGCACGCCGAGCAGGCCGGCGGCCGTGTGCGGCGCGACCGCCCAGGGCCGCCAATCGAACAGGCCCTGGCTGGCGAACACCGCCACCAGCAACGCCACGAAGGCCAGGCTGACATTGAACGCGCGCAGGATCCGCGCACGGTCGAAGCGGCCCTGCGCATCGGGCTCGGGCGTGGGCGAGGGGAGCGAAGAGGTGTCCATGTTCCCTGGATGGCGGCGCCCCGCCACCAAGGCAAGGCGCCGCCGGTGGGAGGGACTGGCCGCGGCCGCGGGACAATCCGCGGCCGCGGCACAGGTGCCGGGTCAGTGCGCCGGCTTGGCCGGGCGCAGCAGGCTCAGCACCACGGTGGCGCCGATCACCACCGCCACCGCCAGCAGCGACACCAGCACCGGGATCTTGTACAGGTCGATGATCAGCATCTTGGTGCCGATGAACACCAGCACGATCGCCAGGCCGTAGGGCAGCAGGTGGAAGCGGTCGGCCATGCCCGCCAGCAGGAAGAACATCGCGCGCAGGCCCAGCACCGCGAACACGTTGGAGGTCAGCACGATGAACGGGTCGGTGGTGATCGCGAAGATCGCCGGGATGCTGTCCACCGCGAAGATCACGTCGGTGATCGCGATCAGCATCAGCACCGCGAACAGCGGAGTGAACCAGCGCTTGCCTTCCTGGGTCACGCTCAGCGCGTTGCCGTGGTACTGCGGGGTCAGGCGCAGATGCTTGCGCATGAAGCGCAGCACCGGGTTGGCCTCCAGGTCCGGCTCCTTGCCCGCCGAGAACCACATCTTGATGCCGGTCAGCAGCAGGAACGCGCCGAACACGTACAGCAGCCAGTGGAACTTGGTCAGCAGCACCGAGCCGGCGAAGATCATCACCGCGCGCAGCACGATCGCGCCGAGCACGCCGATCACCAGCACGCGCTGGCGCTGCTCCTCCGGCACCGCGAAGTAGCTCATGATCATCAGGAACACGAAGATGTTGTCGACCGCCAGCGACTTCTCGACCAGGTAGCCGGTCAGGAACTCAAGGCCGAGGCGGTTGCCGGTGGCCACGTCGATGGTCTCGCGCAGGTACCACCACAGGCCGGCGTTGAATGCCAGCGCCAGCGCGATCCAGCCGATGCTCCACCACAGCGCTTCCTTGAAGGTGACCTTGTGCGGACCGCCGTGGCGCATCAGCACCAGGTCCGCCAGCAGCGCCACGACCACCACGATCGCGAAACCGCTCCACAACCACACGTTGCCTATCGTTTCCATTGGGAATTTTCCGTCAGTGAACAGGGAACCTCGGGGCCGCGGTGGCGGAGGCGTTCCGGACGGAGACGACGAATGTCGTCCAGAGGGTGCCTTCGCCACAGCGGCGAAGGTCTCGCTCGCAGCCGATGCACCGGCTGCCGTTGCACCGGAGCCCGCAGGCTCGAATTGACGGCGACAACGTCGGGAGCTACTCCCCTTCTTCGCGCATTCTTGCGGCTGCCGGCGGTGCCGTCAATCGGGGCGGCTACAATGGCGTTCATGAATAGTCCACTGCCCGTAGTCCGTCTCAAGAACGCCTGGCGCTCCAGCCATCCTTGGATCTTCCAGAAACTGGTCGAAAAACCCGCCGCCAGGCCCAAGCCGGGCGCGCTGGTGGACGTGGTCGGGGTGGACGGCGACTGGATCGGCCGCGGCTTCTACAACGGCCACTCGCGCATCGCCGTGCGCATCCTCGAGACCCATCCCGACATCGCCGTCGACGAATCGTGGTTCGCGCGCAAGATCGCCGAGGCGGTGTCGCTGCGCCGTGACGTGCTCAAGCTGGACGCGGTCAGCGATGCCTGGCGCGTGGTGCATGCCGAGGGCGACGGCCTGTCCGGCCTGGTGGTGGACCGCTACGGCGACCTGCTGGTGGTGGAGTTCTTCAGCGCCGGCATGTTCCGCCACCGCGAGTGGATCTACGCCGCGCTGCGCGCGCAGTTCCCCGGCGCGCGCTTCTACAGCTTCGCCGAGGAGCACGTGCAGAAGCAGGAGAGCTTCGACTACCGGCCGGTGTCCAGCAGCGGCGAGCGCCCGGAGCCGGCGATCATCAGCGAGTACGGCGTGCGCTTCCGCGCCGACCCGGCCGGCGCGCACAAGACCGGCTTCTTCGCCGACCAGCGCGAGAACCGGCAGTGGCTGAGCCAGCAGGTGGAGGGCAAGCGCGTGCTCGACCTGTGCTGCAACACCGGCGGCTTCGCGGTCTACGCCAAGGTCCGCGGCGCCACCGAGGTGGTCGGCGTGGACATCGACGAGGACGTGATCGAGATCGCCAAGGGCAACGCTCGCCTCAACGACGTGCGGCCCAAGTTCGTGCAGGCCGACATCTTCCCGTACCTGCGCGATGCCGCTGCCCGCGGCGACCAGTACGACGTGGTGATCCTGGACCCGGCCAAGATGACCCGCGACCGCGACCAGGTGATCCCGGCGCTGAAGAAATACCTGGACATGAACAAGCTGGCGCTGGGCGTGGTCGCTCCGGGCGGCCTGTTCGCCACCTTCTCCTGCACCGGCCTGGTCGCCGAGCACGAGTTCCTGGACATGCTGCGCCGCGCCGCCTATTTCTCCGGCCGCACCATCCAGATCCTGAAGGTGGCCGGCGCCGGCGCCGACCACCCGTTCATGGCCCACGTGCAGGAATCGCGCTACCTCAAGGCGGTGTTCTGCCGCGTGCTGGACTAGCGCGCCACGCATGCGCAAGGCCGAGCGGCGATGCGTGCGTGACGGCCTGATCCGGGCGCGCCGGCCGGCGATCGACGCCGCCGCTGCATGAAGATCGTCATCGCCCCGGACGCGTTCAAGGAAAGCCTGTCCGCGGCGGAGGCGGCCGCGCAGATCGCGGCCGGCTTCCGCAGCGTGTTCCCGGCCGCGCAGTACGTGCTGCTGCCGTTCGCCGACGGCGGCGAGGGCACGGTGGACGCGCTGGTCGCCGCTGGCGGCGGGCGCCGGGTCGCCTGCACGGTGACCGGGCCGCTGGGCGCGCCGGTCGCCGCGCAGTTCGGCCTGAGCGAGGACGGCGGCACCGCCCTGATCGAGATGGCCGCGGCCAGCGGGCTGATGCTGGTGCCGCCGCAACAGCGCGATCCATGCCTGACCGGCACCCGCGGCGTCGGCGAACTGATCCTGGCCGCGCTGGATGCCGGTGCGCGCCGGCTGCTGATCGGCATCGGCGGCAGCGCCAGCAACGACGGCGGCGCCGGCATGGCGCAGGCCCTGGGCGTGCGCCTGCTGGACGCGCATGGCCGCGACCTGGCCGCCGGCGGCGCGGCGCTGGCCGCGCTGGCGCGCATCGACCTGGACGGGCTGGACCCGCGACTGCGCGAGTGCACGATCGAAGTCGCCTGCGATGTCGACAACCCGCTGACCGGGCCGAGCGGCGCCTCGGCGGTGTTCGGGCCGCAGAAGGGCGCCACGCCGGCGATGGTCGCGCAGCTCGATGCCGGGTTGCAGCACTACGCCGATGCGATCGAACGCACCTTGGGCGTGGCAGTGGCGCAGCTGCCCGGCGCCGGCGCGGGTGGTGGTATCGGCGCGGCCCTGGTCGCGTTCCTCGGCGCGCGGCTGCGGCCGGGCGTTCAGATCGTCGCGCAGGCGCTGGGGCTGGAAGCGCACCTGGCCGGCGCCGATCTGCTGGTCACCGGCGAAGGCCGCCTGGACGGGCAGAGCGCGCAGGGCAAGGTGCCGGTGGGCCTCGCCCGCATCGCCCGGCGCCACGGCGTGCCGGTGCTGGCCATCGCCGGCGGCCTGGGCGAGGGCGCGGCGGATCTGCAGGCGCAGGGGATCGACGCGCTGTTCGGCGCGGTGCAACGCGTGTCCACGCGCGAGGCCGCGCTGGCCGACGCCGCCGACGCCCTGCACCAGGCCGCGCGCAACGTGGCCGCAGCGATCGCCCTGGGCCAGCGCCTCGGCGGCTCCCGGGCGCAATAGCGGCGCTCGGCTTTGGCGGCGCGCTGCAGCCGCGGCGTTTGGAATCCCGTGTGGGAGGGGCTTCAGTTCCGACGCGGTGACTGGTGGTTACCGCAGGACCCCGCGAGGCCGCTGCCCCGCGCGTCGCGGCTGAAGCCGCTCCCACACGTGGGTATGTCGCCAGCGGATACGCCACGCGCACGCGCAGGCAAGCCTTGTGGGGGGGATTTCAGTCCGGACCCGATGACCGGTGGTTACCGCAGGGCCCCGCGAGGCCGCTGCCCCGCGCGTCGCGGCTGAAGCCGCTCCCACATGTGGGTATGTCGCCAGCGGATGCGCCACTTGCAGGCAAGCCTTGTGGGAGGGATTTCAGTCCCGACGCGGTGATTGGTGGTTACCGCAGGACCCCGCGAGGTGGCTGCCCCGTGCGTCGCGGCTGAAGCCGCTCCCACACGTGGGCATGTCGCCAGCGGATGCGCCACGTGCAGGCAAGCCTGTGGGAGGGACTTCAGTCCGGACCCGATGACCGGTGGTTACCGCAGGACCCCGCGAGGCCGCTGCCCCGCGCGTCGCGGCTGAAGCCGCTCCCACATGTGGGTATGTCGCCAGCGGATGCGCCACGCGCACGCGCAGGCAAGCCCTGTGGGAGGGACTTCAGTCCCGACGCGATGACTGTCGGCTGCCGCAATGCTGGCAGGGAAGCCCGTCCCCAAGCCAGGCCTGACGTTGGCGCCCCCGCTGCGACCAATCCCGAATCCCCAATCCCAACTCCCCAGGGACCGCACCAAACTGGTGCGGCAGCCGCGCCCATTTGGCGCGCGCTGCCCCGTTCAGGTAAACTGAAAACGTTTACAACACGGATTCTAACGCCATGGAAACCCCCAATCTCCCGCAACGTGCGCCGCTCAGCCCGAAGTGGCAGTTCCGCTTCGACTTCTTCGACCGTTACGGCGCCCCGTCCACGCCCGAGTACAAGGCCGCGTTCAAGGCACTGCCGTTCATGGAACGGTTGAAGATCAACATGAACTTCTTCGCCCTGTTCTTCGGCTTCATCTACTTCTTCATCCTCGGCATGTGGCGCAAGGCGCTGGGGTTGATCGGCATCTGGCTGGCGCTGGCTGTGGTCGCGGCGTTCCTCCCCGAGGCGATCGGCCGCGGCCTGGGCATCGCCTACTCGCTGCTGGTCGGCATGGCCGCCAACTACGCCTACTACCTGGACCAGCGCAAGGGCAGCGTCAGCTGGAACCCGCTCGAAGGCCTGCGTTGGTGGTAAGCGTCGGGCACGGCGGCGCGCAGGTGCGACACGCCGCCGCTGCGCTCAACGCTTGCGCTTCCAGAACTGCCAGGCCGGTGCCGGCTTCGGCGTGACCGCCGCGGCCTGCGCCGGGGCCAGCTGGCCCTGAATGCCGGTCAGCCGCGCCTGCGCATCGAATGCCAGGACGATGCGGGTGTTGCCGCGCGTCGCCACGGTCTGCGCGGCGTCGCGCTGCAGGGCATAGCCCTGATCGGCCAGGAAGCCGTCGGTCATGGCCCGGTGGTCGAGTTCGAACTGCATCGGCAATTCGCCGAGCAGGCGCAGCACGCGGGCGTCGTCGCACGGCGCGAAGACCGCGGCCGGTACGTCCTCGAGCAGGAAGAACAGCGCGCCGCCGTCGTACGGCGCGCGGTAGTAGCAGCGCCCGCGCAGGGCACCGGCGAGCAGGGCGATCTGGTGGCCGCCGTCCTCGCCCAGCGCCGAGGACGGCGCGGCCAGTTCGGCGATGCCCTCGCGCTCGCCGTGCGCACGTAGCGCATTGGCATCGGCCAGCAGGGCCGGTGGCAGGTTGCTGGCGGTGTTGGCCCAGGCCCACAGCCAGCTGGCGCTGGCTTCTGCGGCGGTGCCCAGCAATTGAATCGGGAACTGCAGGTCCTCGCCGAAGTACACCTGGCCTTCGCCCAGGTCCATTTGCCAGCGACGCTCGGCCAGCACGTCGGCCAGCGCCAGCTGGCGGGCGTAGGCGCTGCCGATGTGCCGTGCCAGCGCTGCCTGGAACGCCGGGCTCATCGCGGCGTCTGCGGCGCGCGCTGCAGCAGGCTGTTGCGGCGGCCGTACAGCAGGTAGGCGACCACGCCCAGCGCGTTCCACAGCCCGAACCAGATCTTCGTGGTATCCGGCAGGCTCCAGAACAGGTACAGGCAGCCACCGATCGCCAGCGGCCCGACCACCCATGCCAGCGGCGTGCGGAAGGTGCGGGCGCGGCCGGGTTCGCGGCGGCGCAGGACCAGCATGCACGCGGCCACGGCGATGAAGGCGGCCAGGGTGCCGGCATTGGCCAGCGCGGCGATCTCGTCCAGCCGCGCCACGCCGGCCAGCGCCGCCACCAGCACCGCGGTGAACAGCGTGGTCGCCACCGGGGTGCCGGTACGCGCGTTGACCTTGGACAGCCCGCGCGGCAGCAGGCCGTCGCGCGACATCACGAAGAAGATCCGGCTCTGCCCGTACAGGAAGGCCAGCAGCACGGTGGGCAGCGCGATCACCGCGACCACGCCGATCGCCGCCGCCGCCTTGCCGTGGCCGAGTTCGCGCAGGATCAGCGCCAGCGGCTCGGCGCTGGCGCCGAACACGTCGTAGCGCATCGCGCCGACCGCGGCGAGCGCCACCAGGATGTAGATCAGGGTGCAGCCGATCATCGAACCGACGATGCCGATCGCCAGGTCGCGCTTTGGGTTCTTGGTTTCCTCGGCGGCGGTGGAGATCGCATCGAAGCCGTAGAAGGCGAAGAAGATGATCGCCGCCGCCGCCATGACCCCGTGCGCGACGCCGTCGGCGCCGACCGTCTTGGGGAAACCGTAGGGCATGAACGGGTGCAAGTTGGCGCTCTGGAACGCCGGCAGCGCCACCGCCACGAAGATGCCCAGGGCGATCAGCTTCAGCACCACCAGCACCGCGTTGAGCGTGGCGCTCTCCTTGGTGCCGGCCATCAGCAGGCCGGCCACGGCGAAGGTGATCAGCACCGCCGGCAGGTTGACGATGCCGCCGGCATGCGGCCCCGCGGTCAGCGCCGCCGGCAGATTCAGATCCATGCCGCTTTGCGCGCTGGCCCAATGCAGGAAGCCGACGAAGTAGCCGGACCAGCCCACCGCCACCGTGCTGACCACCAGCGAGTACTCCAGGATCAGGCTCCAGCCCACCACCCAGGCGATCGCTTCGCCCAGCGCGACGTAGCTGTAGGTGTAGGCGCTGCCGGCGGCCGGCATCATCGTCGCCATCTCCGCATAGGCCAGCGCGGCGCAGGCGCAGATCGCCCCGGCCACCGCGAACGACACCAGCACCGCCGGCCCGGCCAGCTGCGCGCCGACGCCGATCAAGGTGTAGATGCCGGTGCCGACGATCGCGCCGATGCCCAGCGCCACCAGATGCGGCCAGCTCAGCGAGGGCACCAGCCGGCGGCCGGCCTCGTGGACGGTGACCAGGTCGAGCGACTTGCGCCGGAACAGGAACGACATGCGGGCCTCGGGTGCGGAAGTGACAAGCCCGGCAGTGTCGCCGAATGCGGTGCAGCAAAGCTATGCCTGCGGCGCGGTATGGCACGGCGCTTGTGGAGGTCGATGCGAAGCGCAAGTCCGGCTTTATCGAGCGGAGACCGCTCTCTCTCTCTCTGTCTCGTAGCAGCGGCTTCAGCCGCGACGGACGTCATCGGGAAAGCCCGTCGCGGCTGAAGCCGCTTCTACGGAATACCGGTGCGTCAGGACCTGTTCCGCCGCGCCCGGCAATCGTGGGCTTTCGCAACTGACCTACCGCCCCAGCCGCTCCGCCAGCCTTACCAGCTCCGCCAGCGAGCCGACCTCCAGCTTGCGCATCGCATTGCCGCGGCGCACCTTCACCGTGATCTCGCTGAGCTGCAGCCGCGCCGCCACCTGCTTGTTCAACAGGCCCTGCACCACCAGCTCCACCACCTCGCGTTCGCCGGCGCTGAGCCGCGCCCAGCGCGCCTGCAGTTCCGCCTGCGCCGCATCGGCGGCGCGGCGCACGCGGTCGCGGGCGATGCCATGGCCGATCGCGTCGAGCAGGTCCTGGTCGCGGAACGGCTTGGTCAGGAACTCGATCGCGCCGTTCTTCATCGCTTCCACGCTCATCGGGATGTCGCCGTGGCCGGTGATGAAGATGGTCGGCAGCGCCAGCCCGGCCTCGTGCATGTTGCGGTGGAAATCCATGCCGCTCTGCCCGGGCATGCGGATGTCCAGCACCAGGCAGCTCGGCGCGTCGGCGCGCGGATGCGCCAGGAAGTCGCGGATCGAGGCGAAGGCGTGCACCTGCAGGTCCACCGAGGCGAACAGGTCTTCCAGCGCGGCGCGGATCGAGGCGTCGTCGTCGATCAGGTACACCACCGGGCGTGCGGTCGCCTCATTCATGGCGTGGCTCCGCCGGCGGTGGGCAGGCACACGCAGAACACCGCGCCGCGCGGCCGCCCGGGTTCGGCCCAGATGCGTCCGCCGCCGGCCTCGACGATGCTGCGGCTGATGCTCAGGCCGATGCCGATGCCGCCCTGCTTGGTGGTCCAGAACGCATCGAACAGATGCGCCTGCGCCTGCGCGGACAGGCCTTCGCCGCTGTCGGCCACGCTCAGCCGCACCGAACGCGCGTCCTCGCGCGCGGTGACGATGCGCAACACACGCTGCGCCGGCGGCGTCGCGGCCATCGCCTCGATCGCGTTGAGCAGCAGGTTGCCGATCACCTGCTGGATCTGCACCGGGTCGGCCGACACCGGCGGCAGCAGCGCCGACAGTTCGGTGTGCACGCTGACCGCGCTGCGTTCCAGTTCGCCCTGCGACAGCGCCAGTACCTCGGCCACCGCGGCGTTGAGGTCGAAGGCGCGCTGCTGCGGCGCCTCGCCCCGGGTCAGGCTGCGCACCCGCGCGATCACCTCGCCGGCACGCTCGGCGTCGGCAAGGATGCGCGCCAGCGCCGCGCGCGCCTTGTCCAGGTTCGGCGGCTGCTGGTCGAGCCAGCGCTGGCAGGCGTTGCCGCTGGTGACGATGGCCGCCAGCGGCTGGTTGACTTCGTGCGCGATCGAGGCGGTCAGGCTGCCCAGGCTGCGCACCCGCGCCAGCCGCAGCAACTGCGCCTGCGCCGCGTGCGCGGCGGCCTTGGCCCGCTCCATGCGCACCGCGATGGAGGCGGTGACCGCCACCACCACGATGCTGATCGCCGAGTTGATCACGCCGACGCGGTAGGCGCCGGCGTGGGTGAGATGGAAGCTGAGCACGACCAGCACCACGCAGATGCCCGCCAGCACGCCCAGCCCGGCCGGGGCCAGCAAGCGCACCGCGCCGAGGATCGCCACGGTGTAGAACAGCGCCGCCGCCACCGCGTAGTCGGTGACCGTGTCGGCGACGAAGATCGCACACAGCGCCAGGCCCAGCGCGGCCAGGCCGAGCAGGCGGCGATGCGGCGGCAGCGGCTTGAACCAGGCGATCATCGGCGGCGTGGCGTGGGAGTGACGGGGATAGGCATGACTGGCTCAGGCTTCGGCGCCGGCGTTCCAGAACGCCTGTTGTACACCCGGTTCGCCCTCCAGGCGCTGCACCACCGCATCCAGTTCCTCGGCACGCACCGCGGTGGCGTACAGGGTGGCGGCGATCTCCACGTCCTTCTGCCCGAACGGATGCTGCTCGACCTCGCGCGCCGGGTAGTGCGCCTCCTCCAGCAGTTCGATCAGCCGCTCGCGCACGTCGCCGTGCACCTCGCGCGCGCAGATCGCATAGAACATGTAGGTGGCTTCCAGCGAGGACTCCTTCAGCGGATGCCGGTTGATGCGGTTCACCATCGGCCGCAGCAGGGTATTGCTGAGCAGCACGAACATGGCCGCCAGCACCGCCTCGGCGACCAGCCCGGCACCGGCGCAGGCGCCGACCGCGCCCGACCCCCACAACGTCGCCGCGGTATTGAGCCCGGTGACGTTGGCGCCTTCCTTCATGATCGCGCCGGCGCCGAGGAAGCCGATGCCCGAGACCACGTAGGCCACCACCTGCACCGCGCCCTGGGTGCCGCCGTGGATCTCGAACAGGCGATCGCCGAGCGAGACGAAGATCGCCGCGCCGACCGCGACCAGGGTGTTGGTGCGCAGCCCGGCGGTGCGCTGGCGCACCTGGCGCTCGAAGCCGATGATCGCGCCGAGCACGAAGGCGGCGGTGAGGCTGACCAGGGTGTCGAGCAGCGAGCCGAGATTGAACAGGCGCAGGGCTTCCATTAGGGCGCGTTCCGGTAGGCGAGGGGAGCGAGCATGGCGGCTCCGGGGAAGGGAGTGGGCGGGGACGGGGGCCGATGATGCCGCGGCGAGATGGCATTCGACACCGTGGCGGCAGGCGCGCGGGTGTCAGCGCACCCCGGGCCACCACGCCAGCGCGGCATGCAGCCAGTGCGCGGCCGGGGCGTTCGCTCCGGCGTCGTGCAGGCGCCGCTGCGCCGCATGCGGCAAGCGCGCGCGGACCCGGATGCGGTCGGCGACGGACAGCAGCGACAGCGCATCGGCCATGACCCGCGGCGACTGCGCGGACAGGGCCAGGGCGAAGGCGCGTGCGCCGTGGGCGGCGAGCAGATGGCGCAGCGCTTCGGTGCGGCGCATGGCGACCGCGGCGCGCAGCGCGCGCTGCAGGCCGCGCTGCAGGCGGAAACGGCGGGAGAACAGCGAGAACAGGAACATGACGACCTCCTTGCGGCGCGTGGCCGGCAAGGACGTCGCAGCGTGTGCGCGGCGTGCGTCTTCCGGCTCAGCGCCGGGCAGCGACCAGGCGAGGGGAACGGCGGGGGAATGCGGCGCTGATGCCGCGTCGATGCGGATCGGGGTCCATGCTCGCCTCCGGTATCAGGGGAACGGATCGCGCGGAGCGCGATGGTCTGGCGCGGTCGGATGCCGCGGTACCGCCCACTGGCCGGGCCAGGAGCGGGTGGCGCAAAGCTTGGCATGCGGCCCAGGTGTGCACCAGCCTGCATGAGGCCATGACGGCGATACCAAGGTATATCCGGTCTGGTCCGCCTGCCGGCGCGTGGCGCAGCGATTGAGACGCGGCCGGCTACACTGGCCGCATGCAGAACGATGCCCATTTCCTGATCCTCGCCGGCCTGTTGTGTGCCGTCATCGCCCTGTTGCTGGCCGTGTTGCTGCGGCGGGGCAACCACGCCGCGCTGGAGGCGGCCCTGCGCGAGGAGCAGCGCAGCGGTCGCGGCGAACTGCGCGAGCAGCTCGACAGCCTGGCGCGGCAGCAGGACGCACGCAGCGAAGGCTTCGCCCGCCACCTGGCGGATCTATCCACCCGCACCGATCAGCGCCTGGACCTGCTGCGCGAGGCGCTGACCGAGGACGCGCGGCGCGGCCGGGTCGAGGCCGGCGCCGCACAGCAGCGCATGGCCGAGCTGCTGAGCCAGCGCCTGGTCGAGATCCGCGGCCAGCTCGACGCCTTCGGCCAGCAGCAGGACGCACGCATGGCCCAGTTCGGCCAGCAGCAGGCCGAGCTGATCGCGCGCATCGACGCGCAGCTGGGCGCGTTGCGCGAGGCCCTGATCGAGGATGCGCGCAAGGGCCGCCAGGAAGGCGCCGACGCGCAGCAACGCTTCGCCGACACGCTCGGCCAGCGCCTGAGCGACCTGGTCCAGCGCAACGAGCAGCGCCTGGGCGAGATGCGCGCCACCCTGGAGGAGCGGTTGAAGGAACTGCAGGCCGACAACGCGGCCAAGCTCGAGCAGATGCGCGGCACCGTCGACGAAAAGCTGCAGACCACCCTCAACACGCGCCTGGACGCCTCGTTCAAGCTGGTGTCCGAACGGCTCGAGCAGGTCCAGCGCGGCCTGGGCGAGATGCAGCAGCTGGCCACCGGCGTCGGCGATCTCAAGCGCGTGCTGAGCAACGTCAAGAACCGCGGCGGCTGGGGCGAGGTGCAGCTGGAGAACATCCTCGAGCAGACCCTGACCCAGGAGCAGTACGCACGCGGCGTGCGGGTGCGCCCGGAGCGCAACGAAATGGTCGATTTCGCGGTGCGCCTGCCCGGCCGCGGCCACGAGGACACGCCGGTGTGGCTGCCGATCGACGCCAAGTTCCCGCGCGAAGACTACGAGCGCCTGCTCGACGCGCAGGAGCAGGGCGATCCGGAGCTGGTGCAGGCGACCGGCGCGCAGCTGGAGCGCGCGATCCGGGTGCAAGCCAAGTCGATCGGCGACAAGTACATCGCCCCGCCGCACACCACCGACTTCGCGGTGATGTTCCTGCCCACCGAGGGCCTGTACGCCGAGACCCTGCGCCGCCCCGGCCTGGCCGACCTGCTGCAGCGCGAGCACCGCATCGTCGTCGCCGGGCCGACCACGATCACCGCCCTGCTCAACAGCCTGCAGATGGGCTTCCGCACCCTCGCCATCGAAAAGCGCTCCAGCGAGGTGTGGGGTGTGCTGGCGGCGGTCAAGAGCGAGTTCGGCAAGTTCGCCGGCATCCTGGAAAAGGCCGAGAAGCAGATCAGCACCGTCGGCAAGAGCCTGGGCGAGGCCAGCCGCAAGACCCGCACCATCGAACGCCGCCTGCGCGGCGTCGAGACCCTGGCCGACGCGCAGGCCGCGCCGCTGCTGGAACTGTCGCTGCCGCTGGACGATGCCGAGGCGGACGAGGCGGCGGGCGACGACCGGGAGTGAGGGCTTGCGGTGCGCGGCGGCGGGGGTGTCGAGGTGGAATGACTGGTCGTGGCGGTTGTGTTGGCGCGGGATGGCGTGCGACCAGCACGCGCCATATTGGATGCAGCGCCGCGACCTGGAAGGGCCAGCGCGGCCGCTTCGTACGCGCGCGCTGTACAGATGGCGCAGCATGCGGGTGTCCTGGTCTTGCCTGCAGTGTCGATGCGATTCGACATCGCGGATGCGTTGTCGTCTCCAGGCCGCTCGCCTGCTCGCCTGCTGGCCGATACGCGCGCTGCCGATCACGACGAGAGGCACATGTGTAGTGGCGGCTCTTGTTTCTTCTGCGGCAGTCGCGAGCAGGTGTTGCGGACGCGCTGTCGCGGCTGAAGCCGCTCCTGCGGGATCACATGATCCGCAGCAAAAGCGGGTGTTACGTGCCTGCACAGGCTAGCTGTCGGTGCGCTGAGTCACGCGGTCACGGCGCTGCGCATGCTGCGCCGGCAGCGACTATGCTGGCGCTCCCTTTCGATCGAGGTAATGCCCCATGTCCGAGTCGTTGACCGCCATTCCGCTGACCCGCATCGACGGCCAGCCGGCCACCCTCGCCGCGTTCGAGGGCAAGGTGTTGCTGATCGTCAACGTCGCCTCCAAGTGCGGCCTCACCGCGCAGTACGCGGGTCTGGAAGCGCTGTACCGCGAGAAGCAGGCTGCGGGGCTGGAAGTACTGGGCTTCCCGGCCAACGATTTCAAGGGCCAGGAGCCGGGCAGCGAGGCGGAGATCCAGCAGTTCTGCCAGCTCACCTACGATGTGACCTTCCCGATGTTCTCCAAGATCGCGGTCACCGGCGAGGACACGCATCCGCTGTACCGCGGGCTGATCGCCGCGCAGCCGCAGACCGAGGGCGAGGGCCCGATGCGCGAGAAGCTGGCCGGCTATGGCATCGAGCCGAATCCGGCGCCGGGCGTGCTGTGGAATTTCGAGAAGTTCCTGGTCGGCCGGGACGGCCAGGTCCGCGCGCGCTTCGCTCCGGACGTTACCGCCGAGGATCCGCGCCTGCGCGCGGCGATCGACGCGGCGCTGGGGTAACAGTGCGCTGCGCCATCTGGCTGTGCTTGGACGAGCTGAAGGTGTGTTGCGGCGTCTAGGTAGTTGGTGAACGAGCCGGAGAGGTGAGCGATGTCCTCGTTGTCCGGCGTCGCTTGTTGCGGCTGAACCGCTCCTACGCAAGGCGTGCAGCATCGAAACCGTTGCTGTTGCCGTTGCCGTTGCCGTTGCCGTTGCTTTGCCGTTGCTGTTGCCTTGGCTGTTGCTTGGCTTTGGCTGTTGCTCTGGCTTTTGATTTACCGGGTTCCCTTCCGAAGCGGCGGCCATCGCGGGGAAAAACCCGAAGGGCGGCGTACATGGATGTACGCCGTCCGCGGCAGGGGCAGGATGCCCCTTCCGCGGATCCCCGTGATGGACGCGGACC
>NZ_CAXYKF010000011.1:0-18651 GCF_964278005.1 uncultured Xanthomonas sp. | reverse complement strand
CACCACCTACGCCTACAACGGCCTGGGCGACCTGACCAAGCTCACCAGCCCGGACACCGGCAGCACGACCTATACCTACGACAGCGCCGGCAACCGCGCCACCCAGACCGATGCGCGCAACATCAAGACCAGCTACGGCTATGACGCACTGAACCGCCTGACCCAGGTCACCTATCCGACCACCAGCCTCAACGTCAGCTACACCTACGACGTCAGCCAGAGCACCTGCGCCAGCGGCGAAACCTACGGCATCGGCCGCCTCACCCGAATGCAGGACGGCAGCGGCAGCACCGATTACTGCTACGACCGCTTCGGTGACTTGGTCCGCAAGGTGCAGACCACCAACGTCAAGGTGTTCGTGGTGCGCTACGCCTACACCAAGACCGGGCAGCTGAGCCGCCTGACCTACCCGGATGGGGCGGTGGTGGACTACGTGCGCAACGCCCAAGGCCAGACGACTGAGGTCGGGGTGACCCCGCCTGGCGGCACGCGACAGGTGCTGCTGAACCAAGCCACCTACTATCCGTTCGGCCCGGTGGCCGGCTGGACCTACGGCAACGGCCGTCCGATGCAGCGCGTGCTGGACCAGGACTATCGCCCGTTGGCGGTCAACGACACCCGCAGCGATGGCCTGGCGGTGGGCTTTGCCTTCGACCCGGTCGGCAATCTCAGCGCGCTGACCGCACCAGGCAACACCGCACCGGTCATCAAACTGGACTACGACCCGCTGGGCCGGCTGACCGCGTTCAAGGATGGTCCGACCGACACGGTGATCGACGGCTACACCTACGACGCCACCGGCAACCGCCTCAGCGCCAAGGTCAATACCAGCACGCAGACCTACAGCTATCCGACCACCAGCCACCGCCTGAGCAGTGTGGCCGGTACCGCGCGCAGTTACGACGCGGCCGGCAACACGACAGCCATCGGTGGCACGGCCGTGCAGTACGTATATGGAGCAAATGGCCGGCTGACACAGGTCAAGCGCAGCGGCACCACCGTGGCGAACTATGCCTACAACGGCCGTGGCGAGCAGGTACGGCGGGTGGGCAAGACCAACACCTATACGCTGTATGACGAGAGCGGCCACTGGCTGGGCGACTACGACAACAACGGCGCCGTCGTACAGCAGGCGATCTGGCTGGACGACCTACCGGTGGGCGTGCTGGCCAAGACCACGCTGCGCTACGTGCAACCCGACCACCTGGGCACCCCGCGCGCGGTGATCGACCCGGTCCGCGACGTGGCGATCTGGCGATGGGATCTGAAGGGCGAGGCCTTCGGCACCACCGCGCCGGATCAGGATCCGGACAAGGACGGCACCGCCTTCGTGTTCGATATGCGTTTCCCGGGCCAGCGCTACGACGCGTTGAGTGGGCTCAATCAGAACTACTTCCGTGACTACGAGCCGGGTGCTGGGCGGTATGTGCAGAGCGATCCGATTGGGTTGAGAGGAGGTGCTTCTTCCTACCTTTACTCCTTGGGTACGCCCACTCGTCTCTATGATCCATTTGGGCTCGAAGTTGTCTGGGACACCAAAACTTGTGCCGGTCAGCTAGGGCTAACTACTTGCGATGGCAAGGGGGGCTTTATGGTAAGTAACTGTAACAATGGTTGTGATCGTGAATGCACTCAGAAGCACGAGAATGAACATATAAGGTTCTTAGAGGCTGTTCATCCAGGAGCATGTTTGGGTCGCCCTCTTGGAGCAGCTCCGTGGCCCCAAAGTTATAGGGCGGACAGTGATGCCTACGCTCGTGAGTTTCATGAAACGGAATGCAGGGCGGATGCTATTACCATCGATTGCATTTCTAAAATTGGTAAAATTACGCCGCTGGACGCGAGTGCAAAGCGCAACCTTCTTGATGCAATCAAGCGCCGGGAGTCTAGAAAATGCGAAGACTATGGATTCTAGTTTTTTTGGTGTCAATAATTTCAGCGGCCTCTGCAGGAGAGGTTTGCCAAACTTTTCCTGGTGTGGATCATGATTTGCCGGCTGTAGTTAAGGAGAAACTCAAGGAGGAAAGGATGGGTGGATTCCAGTTGGTTAACAGAACCGTGTGCGATGTCCATGTAACTTGGTATGCTTTACCGCCGAATTTTCCGCCTTCGCAACCCTGGCCGCCCGGGGTTATGAAGCTGATTTCATGGGATGCGAAGAAGAACAAGGTGGAAGTTCTTTAGCGGGACTTTGAATAAGCCACTGACTGAGTAATGCGGCCGATCAGGGTGGGTTCTGGTTCAAAATAGCTATGCCGCAGCGATTGAGTATAGACATACGGTCAACATCCATGCGGCGTGCCAAACGGTCTGGTAATCCCTGGGGCGAACGACGGCCGCGCGCGTCGGCGCGGCGTGTAGTGGTGTTATTAACAAAGCTACGAAAAAGTTGTCGATCCAGTGGCGTGACCGAATGCGACTGATTGGATTACGACGCCAATGGTGCGATCGTGCAGCAGGCGATCTGGCTGGACGATCTGCCGGTCGGCGTGCTGGCCAAGACCACGCTGCGCTATGTGCAGCCGGACAACTTGGGCACGCCTCGTGCCGTCATCGACCCGGTTCGCGACGTGGCGATCTGGCGCTGGGACCTGAAGGGCGAAGCCTTCGGCACCACCGCCCCGGACCAGGATCCGGACAAGGACGGGACGGCGTTCGTGTTCGATATGCGCTTTCTTGGGCGGCGCTACGATGCGTTGAGTGGGCTCAATCAGAACTACTTCCGTGACTACGAGGTCGGTACGGGGCGGTATGTGCAGAGTGATCCGATTGGATTTTTGGGTGGAGTAAGCCTATACGGGTATTCGCTCCAAAATCCCGCTGCTGAAATTGATATATATGGTTTGCAAGCCTACTCGCCGGGAATGACTCCGCCAAATAATATCCCCGGCGGTCCGTGGGCGCCAGCTCCAGGGCAGCCGCCTGGAACATTTTTTGGTCCAAAAAAATGGCGCCGACCGAGCAATATGTAGATATGTGCCGGATGGAAATAATGGTGGCCCCAAAGCCGCGCCAAAGGCGTACTGGAAAACCAAGACTCCAGGCACGTCTTGGCAACGTTATAAGCTTAACGGGATACCTCAGACTGCACAGCAGGCTCATCCTGCACCCGCAACCAAAATCCCATGGATTCGCTTGCTCGGAATCACGTCTAGGTGGGGTATGGGTGCATTCTTTGCAACTTATTCGGATTCGCTTAATGCTACCGAAGAGCAAGATATAGCGATAAGGAACGAAGATAATGAAAGATGAGTTCGAAATTAGACAAGGTTCGCGGGATGACTCGGGGATCTCTGTTGAAGAATCATTGTTGCAATGTCTTTTGTATTTTGATGAGGTTGTATCTTCTTTCTGTCTTGGTGTTGACTATTTGCACAAAATATTTGGTGATCATCCGGGTGCAGCTTGGGAAGTTAAGCAGGAATTTCTATCCGGTAAACCACTCATTGCATGGGGGGGAATTCCAAAATCAAAACGTGAGGCGATAAAAAAAATAGTCATGGCGGCCGAAGATGTTCCGGATGCAGCTGTTGATGGGGCTTCGGATTTTAGCCACGCTGCATGGAATGATGTCCGTAATGCGGCTGTTGAATATCAAGCCTTCAATGACTCCTGAGGCGCACAGTATATGGTGCGCGCTGCCAGGGTCTCTATTTTATTTTTCTCGTTAATTATTTATGTTTCAGGATGTGTGAATAATTCTTCAAAATTCTATGCGTCTCATGCTGATGCGGTGGCGAATAATACTATCGCAAAAGGATGGGTTCCGGATTTTTTGCCTAAGAATGCTACCGATATCTACGAGCGGCATAGTGTTGATGCTGGTGGGGTTGCGGTTGTCTTCTCTGCGCCCAATGACAACTTCCTTAAGAGCTTTGCCAGGCTCGATGATTCGTATTTTACATCTGCTGAAGGAGCATTTTCTTTGGTGCGCTCGCCTGCAAAGTATCCTCAAGGGGTGAGTGGTTATTATTATAGGTGTGGTGGGGAGGGGCTCGGCCTGCTGAAGGCACGTGATGGAAAGATATTCTATTATATTGAGCCGGTTTCTAGTGGGGGGCTTGAAGTTTTATGCAAAGTACCAGCCAGGTTGTAGTGGCTGGGCGATTGACGTCTAACGTTGACACTCTTCTGAAGTGCGTGATGAGCTTGATAAAGTTCAGGTATGTTTCGATGCAATCCTGCCGGAGCAAGCAGCCGAGCCAACTCTGGTAACGCCGAGCAGACCATTTAATCCCATCCAACTCTGCCGCATGATGTAAGGCTAAGCGCACGCCATCCCGCGCGCCCTCCCAACGCCGGAGCCTTCCATGCCGCAACGCCGTCACTTCCTGAAAACCGCCGCCTTCGGTGCCCTGGCCGCCGGGTTGGGCGGTGTGCTGCCGGGCGCACGCGCCGCCGTGGCCAAGGCGCAAGCCAAGGCCGGTGTTGGCCCCCTGCCGCGCGGCGCAGCACGGGTGATCTCCACCTGGGACTTCGGGGTCGCCGCCAACCAGGCGGCATGGCAGGTACTTTCGCGCGGCGGAGCGGCGCTGGATGCGGTGGAGGCCGGGGTGCGGGTGCCGGAGGCGGATCCGGACAATCACACGGTGGGGCTGGGCGGCTATCCGGACCGGGATGGGCGGGTCACGCTGGATGCCTGCATCATGGATCACACCGGTGGCTGCGGGTCGGTCGCGGCGCTGGAGGACATCGTGCATGCGATCTCGGTGGCGCGGCGGGTGATGGAGAAGACGCCGCATGTGATGCTGGTCGGCGATGGCGCGCTGCAATTCGCGCTGGCGCAGGGGTTCGAGCGCACCAAGCTGCTGACGCCCGAATCGGAGCAGGCGTGGAAGGAGTGGCTGAAGACCTCGCATTACGCGCCCGAGGCCAATATCGAGAACCGTGCCTATCGCCGCGGCACGCTACCCGGCGGCAAGGACAACCACGACACGATCGGCATGCTGGCGCTGGATGCGCACGGCAATCTGTCCGGTGCCTGCACCACCAGCGGCATGGCCTGGAAGATGCACGGGCGGGTCGGCGACAGCCCGATCATCGGGGCGGGGCTGTACGTGGACAACGAGGTGGGCGGGGCGACCTCCACCGGCGTCGGCGAGGAGGTGATCCGCAACGTCGGCAGTTTCGCGGTGGTGGAGATGATGCGGCAGGGCAAGAGCCCGGCCGAGGCCTGCCGCGAGGTGGTGATGCGCATCGTGCGGCGCAAGCCGGAACTCACCCGCGACCTGCAAGTCGGGTTCCTGGCGATGAACAAGCGCGGCGAGGTCGGTGCGTTCGCGATCCAGCCCGGTTTCAGTTATGCGGTCTGCGATGCGCAGCGGCAGGATCTGCTGCTGCCCGGGCAGAGTCATTTCGCGGCGCCGGCGGCATGAGCGGGAGCGTGCCGATGGGCTTGGAAGTGGCCGCCGATGCGATCGGCTCGGCGCTGGCCGCGCAGGATGGCGGGGCGATGCGTGTGGAACTGTGTGGCGGCCTGGATGGCGGCGGGCTGACGCCGTCGTTCGGCACGCTGGCGGCGGTGCGCGATCGGTTGCGCATTCCGTTGTACGTGCTGATCCGTCCGCGGGTCGGTGATTTCGTGTTCGACGCCGCGGAGGTGGAAGCGATGCGTCGCGACGTGGAGCAATGCGTGCGCCTGGGCTGCGACGGCGTGGTGCTCGGCGCGCTGACCGCGGACGGCGAGGTGGACACGGCGACGATGCGCGAGCTGATCGCTGCGGCCGGGCCGCTCGGCGTCACCTTCCATCGCGCCTTCGATGTCAGTGCCGATCCGCGGCGTGCGCTGGAGGATGTGATCGCGCTGGGCTGCGAGCGGGTGCTGACTTCCGGTGCGCGCGAGACCGCGGAAGAGGGTGCCGACCTGATCGCCGAGCTGGTGCAGCAGGCCGGCACGCGCCTGAGCGTGATGCCGGGGTCCGGTGTCACCGAAGTCAACCTGGCGCAGTTGCGCGCACGCACCGGCGCGCGCGAGTTCCATGGCTCGGCGCGTGGGCCGCTGGCGTCGCGGGCGCTGTCGCCGCATCCACATGTGCGTAGTTTGGGCGGCGACCGCATGCAGACCGATGTGGCGCGGGTGCGGCGGATGGTGGCGTTGCTGGAAGAGCCGGGACCGGGGACCCGGGGCCCGGGACCCGGAACGCCGCATCCCGCAGCCTGATCTGTCTCTGCTACGGCAGCGCTTTGCTCTTGCTTTCCCGGGTCCCCGGTCCCGGGCCCCGAGCAAGATTCACCCGCCGCCGGCAGGCGCCGCTGACCCCGTGCCCAGCCGCTTCGGATCCAGCACCACGTGCTTGATGCGCGTGCGCTTCCAGGTGTAGCTGATGTGCACCTTGCCGTCGCGGGTCTGGATCACCGCGGGGTAGGAGAACTCGTCCTTGGGGCTGTCTTCCAGGGTCAGCACGCGGGTCCAGTGCTGGCCGTCGTCGGACAGGGCCACGGCGAGCACGCCGCGGCCGTCCCACCAGTCCTTGCCGGCCTCGGTCGGGTTGTAGACCAGTAGCGAGCGGCCGTCGGCCAGGACCACGGCGTCGGTGCCGGAATTGGGATTGGCCAGGTCGAGCAGGGTCATCGGTTCCCAGGTGCGGCCCTGGTCGCGCGACCAGGTGCTGAACACGTGGTTCTGCTGGCTGCGGCCCACCGCCTGCAGGCGGCCGTCCTGGTGCAGCAGCACACTGGGCTGGATCGCGCCGATCCTGGCCGGGTCGTTCATCGCCGGGCCGCGGGTCCAGTGCGCGCCGTTGTCGTCGGACCATTCCATGTGCGCCACCCAGCCGGCGTCCTCGCTGCTGCTGGGGCTGAGGATGCGTCCGCTTGGCAACTGCACCGGCTTGTTCTTGATCGGGCCGAGGATGCCGTCTGGCAGGCGCTCGGGCGTGGACCAGTGGTGGCCGCCGTCGCTGGACGTGGTCTGCATGCCCCACCAGCGCTTCGGGTCCGGACCCACCTTGTAGAACAGCCGCAGCGGCCCTTGCGCAGGCTGGAACAGCACCGGATTCCAGGTCGGCAGCGGCGCGCCCTGCGCCTGTGCGCCATCGGCCACGCGCTGCGCCGGTTGCCAGCCGTGCGCGTCGCGGCGCGCAACCCAGATGGCGACATCGTCGGCGCCTTCGTGGCGCCCGCCAAACCAGGCCGCGAGCAGGCCGTCGCGGGTTTCCACCAGGGTCGAGGCGTGGCACTGCGCGGTCGGCGCCTGCGCGTTGACGAATTCGCTGTAGACGATGGGCGAGGGCGGCGCCTGCGGTGGGGCGACGGCGGCCGGGCCGGCGATGGCGCGCACCGCGAACAGCGACAGCAACGGAAACAGCGAAGGCGACATCATGTGGTACGGTCCTGGCCCGCAAATGGGGATACCTATTTATCATCAATTAAATACCATATGCTGACACCACCGGTAGCCCCGCCTGTCTGCCCGGCCGACGATTGCGCGGAATCGCAATGCCGGACCGTGCGCTCTCTCCGCTCCGCCGGCTGGCCGCATTCGGCCTGACCGTGTGCTGGCCACGCCGCCGCTGCTTGCCGAGAACTTCGCCGACACCGCGTTGTTCGAGTACGGCGACGTGCGCTGGGTCGGCAACGGGGCGGGCGTGATCGAGGGCGAGGACTGGAACGCTATCGATCGCCACGGCGACCTGCGCTGGCGTCCGGTCGAGGTGGATACGCCGCTGCACAAGCTGCAGTGGTTCTGGCACCCGAACAGCGACCAGACGCTGAAGAGCGTCGACGAGCTGGTGCAGATCTGGGAAGACAGCGTCGGCCGCGGCGGGCAACTGGTGCTGGGCATCGCCCCGGGCAAGCGTGGCCTGCCGCCCGAAGCCGACGTCAAGCGGCTGGAGGAAATGGGCCAGGCGCTGCAGGCGCGCTACGGCGCCGATCGCAACCTGGTGCGCGGCCGGCTCAAGAGCGACGACAGTATCGCCGCGGCGGTGGACGGCGACCGCGATACTTTCTGGAGCGCACCGGACGGCTCGCACCACGCCACCCTGGAACTGCATTCAAGCGGCCGGTGACGTTCGACACCGCGCTGTCGATGGAATGGCTCAACAATGGCCAACTGGTGCAGAAATACGCGGTGGAAGTGTTCCGCGACGGCGCCTGGGTCAAGGTGGCGCAGGCGCAGGCGATCGGCCACATGAAGATCGACCACTTCCCCGCGGTCACCGCCTCGCGCGTGCGCCTGAACATCCTGTCCAGCGTCGACGCCGCACAGATCCGCGAGTTCCAGTTGTTCAACGTGGGTGCTGCCGCTGCGCGCTGATCCCTGCCTGCGGCCTGCAACCGAAGCCGTGCCCGGCGATGCCGGGTGCGGCTTTTTTCATTGGCGCGATGCGCTGCCTTTGCGGCGAGAGCGTCGTCGTGCAGGACAGTGGTCCCGGACGCGGCGGCGACGCACCTCCCCTCTCCCCCCGGGAGAGGGGTTGGGGGTGAGGGTACGGCAGCACCTGGTCCTGAAGCACGAGCGCAGCCGCGCCGATCTGCAGGCATGCACCGCGTGCGCATGCCGCGTTTTGTAGTTCGTCGCCAGTTACGACCATTGGCTGCAGCTTGCGCTCGCAGAGGAACAACAGGCCCGAATGCAGCAGCGCCTGCGTGGAGCCGGGTGCGGCGCAGGGGCCACGTCGCGCTCGCCTGATCCGGACGCCACCGAGTGGCGCGCGTCTTTCCGGCGATCGCCTGCACTGCGCAACATCGTCCGATGGTGAAATCGCATGCTATCGCCGGCGCAGCTGCAGCGCGGCGGCCTTCGAAGCGGCCTCGGCGAGAGGAGGACACACACGCTGGATCGCACACGCAGCGGCATGCGGCGCCATCCGCATTCACGGCACCGCCGCCGCCACGTTTACACGGTCGTGCCCTCCATCCGAGCTTTGCGCCGTCTCGCTGACGCGGCGTGGCCAGGTGGCCGGGGTGTTCCGTCATCGTGGAGCAAGGCCATGCCCGACAGCGCAGAGGCATCCGGATTCCGCTCGGTGCGGTTCGAACGGCGCAGGCGGCTGCGACGGTGGGCGCGCCTGCGTCAGGGCCTCTGCGTCACTCTGGCGTGCCTCGCGGTGGCCCTGGCGCCATCGTGGGATGCCCGCAGCGCGCCGCCAGCACGGGTTCCGCCACCTCCGGCAGCGGATGCCACGGCGGACATCCAGCAGGCGCCGCACGCGCTGCGCGACAACACGGTGCCGGAAGCGCAGGTCGCGCTGCTGCGCTGAGCCGATTGCAGAACACGAACCGGGCCCGCTGTCTGTGCAGCGGGCCCTTTTTTTTGCGCGACTGGCGCACACAACCGCCGCACAACCGCTTTTGCCGTATGCGTGCGTAGACAAAGCACAGGCGCACGCCATCTGCCGCGCGGTTGTGCGTGCCTCGTCGCCGCCGTTGTCACCCAGGGAACAGCTATTGCCGCCGACCCCCACAGAGACTCGCCGCACAAGGGGATTTCGGAGCATGCGATGGAGATGGCAATGGAAAAGGCAGGCGTGACCGCCGCGCGATTCGCCGAGGCCGACGAGATGTTCACCCGCGCCTGGCGCGCCACCTTGCCGGATCTGCGGCGGCGCGCGCTACGTCTGGCCAACGGGCGCGCGGACGCGGCCGAGGACCTGCTCTCGGATACCGCGGTGAAGGCGCTACTGTTCATGCGCCGCTCGCCGGAAGCGATGACCGACCCGCAGGGATTCCTGTTCGTGGTGCTGCGCCACGTGTTCCTGGACCTGGTGCGGCGCCGCCGCGGCGGCGGCGAGCCGCTGGACCGCCCCTCCGAGGCTAAGGAAGTGGACGCCGTGGCCGATCAAGCAATGACCGCCCTGCAACGCGCCGAACTGGAGGAGCAGATGGAGCGCGTGGTGACGGCGGTGGCGGCGCTGAGTCGGGAGCAGCGCCGGCTGTTCGCCTATCGCTTCGTCGAGGAGTTGCCGTATCCGGCCATCGCCAACTTGCTGCACATCAACCAGCCGCTGGCGCGCAAGCGTGTGGAACTGCTGCGCAAGCGGCTGCGGCTGGCGCTGGTGGCCGAATGAGCAGGCCGGCTGTCGCGGCTTCACAAGCCGCCCACGGCGGCGTTTTCCCTCCACGCCGGGCCGCATAGGGCCGCGGCATCGCGGGCGCCGCGGCGGGGCGCGGCACAGGCCACCCCCGTCGCGGCGCCTCCCCGGCAGGCGACATACCAAGGAACCAGGCTCATGGCAGACAACACGCTCGTCAATTCGCAGATCACCGACGCGGTCACCCAGACCAACGTCAAGGTGGTGGCCGAGGCGCCCGCCCAGGCGATCGCCTCGCTGTACCAGGTCTCCAGCCACTCCACCGGGCTGGCGCTGCAGAACGCGGTGCACAGCCAGCAGGCGCTGAACCAGGTCTCCAACGCCGTGGTGTCCAAGGCGGTGGCCCTGATCATGGCGATCGGCGAGAAGTGATGCAGTGCCGTGGCCCGCGCCGCGGCGGCTGACGCGGGCACCGATCCATCCATCAGGAGAGTGGCATGTGGCCTTTCGCAAGCAAGAAGACCCCAGGATCCCCGACGGCCGCCGCGACGCCGGCCGGCACGGCATCGGCGCCTGCATCCGCCGCGGCTGCGGCGCAGACGCCGGACGTGCCCGCGACGGCACCGTCGACCGCGCCGGTGACCACGGATGCATCGCCATCGGCAGCGGCCGGTGACACCACGGCCGCGGCACCGGCTGCGGCGAGTTCCGCGTCTGCAACGGCGCCGGCGCGCAGCGAGGCCGGCGAGGGCGACAGCGCGCCCGCCGCTGCAGTAGACGCAGCGGCGCCCAGCGCCGCCGCTTCCGCCGCGTCCGCCGCCGACGCCGCGCCAGCGACAGGTGGCGATGGCGCAGGCGCCTCGCCGCCGTCCGCACCGCCCGCCGCGCCGGTGTCGCCGCCACCGCCACCGCCACCGCCACCGCCACCGCAGTCCATGCTGAAGACGCTCAACACGCACATGCTCGCGCAGGCCTCGGCAGCGCGTCCGGCCAGCGACGCGCTCAACAGCAAGATCGTGCAGGCGGTGCAGCTCAGCAATGCCGAGACCATGGCCTATGCGCCGTCGCAGATCGTGGTCGGTTCGAACATGCTGATCAGCCAGGCCTCGGGCCTGATCGCGCAATCGGCGGCGGTGTACTTCGACGGCGTCAGCAAGATGGCGCTGGCCAGCCAGGGCGTGCTGCTCAAGCAGATGACCGAGAACCTGGCCGAGAACAAGCTGGAGCAAGCCGCCGAGGATGCGCTGGGCGTGCTGGCCACCGACGTGCTGGTCGGGGCCGCCGCGGCGGTCGCGGCCGCCGCCGGCGCGCTGGAGGCCGAATCGGCCGGCTTCGCCATCGACAAGATCGACCAGAGCATTGCCAAGTACGCGGACCTGATGCGCGGCCGCAAGTCCGCGTCCACGTAGGCCGTTCGCACCACCGGTTTCACCACACGCACAGGGGAGCACCATGCAAGACAACCAAGCATCCGATTTCGCCACGCTGCGCCAGTTCGCCGAGAGCTGGTTGCGTCGCCCACTACTTCCTCTCGAGGAGGAGCAGCTGCGGCGCTTCGCGTCGGAAACGGCCGCACCGCCGGCCGCGCCTGCCGCCGAAACGGCCGGCGCCTCGCCGTCGTTGATCGATGCCGAGCGCGAGCGCGTGAAAGGCTTGATCCAGCAGATGCAGCAGACGATGCAGAACAGCCGGGGGGCGCTGAACGGCGCCACCGCGGCCAGCGAAGCGGCGGTGCTCAAGGCAATCGAGTCCGCCAACGCGCTCGATCAACTGCGACCGGGCCAGTTGCGGCCACCGCAGAGCGGCGAGGGCGGCAGCAACCACATGGTGATGGCGCAGATCGCCGATCGCCTGGCCAATCTCGTGCAGGCCGAAGTGCGCGCGTGCTTCGAGCGCGAGTTCGGCAGCCTGGCGCAGCAGATGCAGGCGGTGGTCGAGGCGGCGCGCGCGCAGGGACTCATCGCGGATGCGCCGGCGGCGGAGCCGGGAGCGCCATCGCCGCCTCCCGCTGCCTGAGCCGTTCCGTCGCACGGCGGCGCCTTCGCGTGTCCGCGCGAAGTTGCGCCGCCGTGCGCGTGTCGTTGCACGCGCACGCGTGCGCGGCACAGCATCGCGTGCGTGGTGCGTTCGGTACGCGCATGGTGTACTTGCGGCGCGCGCCAAGGGCTGCGTCGTGCCGATGCAGGGCGCGAGTGGCTGTGTGCCATCAGTGAGACAGCCTGATGCCACGTCGAGGACAGGAGCGCGTTCGCCTGCTGTGCTGGTGGATCGCATTGCATGGCGGCGGATGTCGCGAGAGAACACGCCCCACAGCAGTCGCAACACGCATCGGCCGAGGTCGCGGCGCATCGTGGCCGATGTTCCCTCGTCGCGCGCACATCGCGGCGAGGCTGGCGAGACAAACGCCGCACACGGTTTCACAGGTTCTGCACTGTCCCGTTTTCAGAGATCGTACGGCGTGGGCCGTACCCCAACCCAGGAGCGAACACATGGCATTTCCCACCGCGGTCAACGACCAGATCACCGATGCGGTCACCCAGTCCAACGTCAAGGTCATCGGCGAAGCGCCGGCCTTCGCGATGGCGTCGATCTACCAGAGCATGGCGCATTCGACCGGCATCCTGTTCGAGAACGCCGTCTCCGCGCAGCAGCAGCAGAACACCCTGGCGCAGGCGGCGGCCAACCAGGGCGTCATGCAGATCTACAGCCTGGACACCACCGCCGCTGCCGGCGCCACCGAGAAGGTCGCGCAGACCGGCGTCTCCGACAACCTCACCAGCCTGCTGACCGTGCTCAACGCGTTCAAGCAGTCCTGAGCCACGCGCGCTAACGCCGCTGCAGGGCAGCGGCGCTAGCCACGCCCTTCCTTCCCAACGAGGACCGTTCCATGGCCTATCCCACCGCAGTCAACAACCAGATCACCGACGCCGTCACCCAGTCCAACGTCAAGGTCATCGGCGAGGCGCCGGCCTTCGCGATGGGCTCGATCTACCAGAGCCTGGCGCACTCCAGCGGCATCCTGTACGAGAACGCGGTCGCCTCGCAGCAGCAGCAGAACACGCTGGCGCAGGCGGCGAACAACCAGGGCGTCATGCAGATCTACAGCCTGGATACCACCGCCGCCGCGGGCGCGTCGGAGAAGATCGCCCAGACCGGCGTGTCGGACAACCTGACCAGCCTGATGACCGTGCTGCAGGCCTTCCGCAGCGGCAAGCCGGCCGGCCTCTGAGTCGCGCACCGGTCCGGAACGGCGAACCCGTCGGGTCTCGCCGTTCCTCGCCGCGACGGTCGATGCCATCATCCGTGACACCCCGCAGGCCGCGCGTTGCGCGCGCCTCGCCTGCACCATTGCCCACCCGTGCCTGGCGTACGCACCGGCCCTCCATCCTGGCCTGGCGCGTTCGACGCCCGGCGTCGTACGTCCTGCGTCCGAGAAGAGGGAGTATGGAGGTTCCAGCCAGCGTCCAACCGGAGGCGATCGAGCGTATCGTGCGCGACCACGATGGCGACGCTGCCTGCGCGGACAACGCCGGCCAGGCGCATCGGCGCCTGCTCGAGTGCGCGCCGCTGTTCCAGGGCCTGCCGGACTCGGTGCTGGACGACCTGCTGGCCCATGCCAGCGAATGCGCACTCGGCGCGGGCAGCGTGCTGTTCTTCAAGCACGACCCCAGCAGCTTCGTCGGCGTGGTCGTGCGCGGTCGCGTGTACAAGGTGCTGTACGGCCCGGACGGGCAGGAACTGATCGTCGGCGCGGTCGAGCCCGGCGGGCTGGTCGACGAGGCCGCGCTGCTGGAACCGCACGGGCGCAGCTTCACCGCCATCGCCTTCGGCGCCAGCGTGGTGCTGAAATTGCCGCGGCGCCACTTCAACGTCCTGCTGGACCCGCCGCTGCTGCAGCAGCGCATCCACGCCCTGTTGCGCCTGCGCCTGCGGCAGACCCTGGACAGCCTGGAAAGTATCTGCCTGCACCGCCTGGAAGTGCGCCTGGCGCGCTACGTGCTGCGCCAGCTCGAACTGCAGGCGTCGCAACACGGGAGCGATGGCGCGATCGCCCTGCCGCCGAACCAGAGCATCCTCGCCGCGATGCTCAACGCCAGCCGCTCCAAGCTCAACGCCCAGTTGCAGCGCTGGGTGCGCAGCGGCCTGGTCAGCCGCCGCCGCCATCTGTTGCGCGTGCACGACCTCGGCGCGCTGTATGCCAAGGCCAACCTGCAGGGCCCGGCGATGCCGTCACCGGACGGCGAGGACCTGCCATCGCGCGCTGCGTGTGCGGCGTGGACGGATCGCCGCGCCGAGTGACGTGCGTGCTGCAGCACGAGATTGCGTGCCTGCGCGTGCCGATTGCGCGCCGCACTTGCTCTCAACTGATCGAACGTTCTGTCCGCGCCTCGCAACGCGGTGGCTGGCAGACGCGACGCACTCCGGTCAGGAGTGCGCATTGATTCCGATGGCTGCCGATCTCGACATGCAAGAAGGCCGCGATGCGGCTGCTCGCCAGCTTTGCTAGGTGTGCATGCGTAGCGTCACGTCGCCATTGCCTCGCTATGCCCGCATTCTGCAGCGTCAGCCGGCGCGCGCGACTGCTCGCGGGTGCGATACGACTCGCCCCATTCGCGCAGGCTGATCAGCACCGGTGCGAGGGAGTGGCCAAGCGGCGTCAGCGCATATTCGACCTTGGGCGGCACCTGCGGATAGACGTGCCGCACGATGACGCCGTCCTCCTCGAGCTCGCGCAACTGCAGCGTCAGCATGCGCTGCGTGGCGTTGGGAACCAGGCGCGTCAGTTCCATGAAGCGCTTCTTGCCGGAGAGCAGGTGGAACAGGATCACCGGCTTCCAGACCCCGCCGATCACCGACAGCGTGACTTCGACCGCGCAGCCGCTCTTGCCATCCAGACGTTTCAGACGCATGGTCGTTGTACCTACAAAATTGATAGTACCTGCGAAAATTGTACGTTCTTGCGATGCAGGAAGTGCATCCCGACAATGCCTGCAACGCGGCTTCGCTGCAACTGATGCGGCGCTGTCCCTCGCCACTTTTTCGCTAAGGATGTCGTGCCCATGAAAGCCATCACCCTGCACCAGCCCGCTGGCCTCGAGAACCTCCGCCTCGTCGATCTGCCCGACCCCGGCCAGCCGGGCGCCGGCGAACTCCGCGTGCGCGTGCATGCCAGCTCGCTCAACTTCCACGACCTGGGCGTGGTGACCGGCCGCATGCCCAGCGCCGACGGCCGCATCCCGATGTCCGACGGCGCCGGCGTGGTCGAGGCGGTGGGCGAGGGCGTGGACGAGTTCGCCGTGGGCGACGCCGTCGTCTCGACCTTTTTCCCGACCTGGCTGGATGGCGGTCCGACCATCGCCGATTTCGCCACCGTGCCCGGCGACGGCGTCGACGGCTACGCACGCGAGACCGTGGTGCGCCCCGCGCACTGGTTCACGCACGCGCCGCGCGGCTACAGCCACGCCGAAGCGGCGACGCTGACCACCGCCGGGCTCACCGCATGGCGCGCGCTGGTGGTGGACGCGCACCTGAAGGCTGGCGACACCGTGCTGGTACTCGGCACCGGCGGCGTGTCGATCTTCGCCCTGCAGTTCGCCAAGCACATGGGCGCCACCGTGATCGCCACCTCGTCGTCCGACGAGAAGCTCGCACGCGCGCAGGCACTCGGCGCCGATTTCACCATCAACTACCGCCGCGACACCGACTGGGCGGCCAAGGTGCTGGACTACACCAACGGCCGCGGCGTCGACGTGGTGATCGAAGTGGGCGGACCGGATACGCTGGGCCAGTCTATCCGCGCCTGCCGCATCGGCGGCCACATCGCCCTGATCGGCGTGCTGACCGGCATTGCCGGCCAGGTGCCGACCGTGGCGCTGATGCAACGCCACCAGACCCTGCAGGGCCTGATCGTCGGCAGCCGCCGCCACCAGCGCGACATGGTCCGCGCCCTCGAGGCGACCGGCATCAAGCCGGTGGTCGACCAGACCTTCGCGCTGGCAGACATCGCCGATGCGTTTGCACATCAGGCGGCGGGGAAGCATTTTGGGAAGCTGTGCTTGTCGATCTGACGCGGCTAACAAACCTACTGCGCAGTCACCTGGTGACTGCGCGCAATGTTCTTGCCCATTTCTGCTGCGGGAGCGCCATCGCGTAAGTTTCGCCACGAAACAGCGTCGGCTGGGCCTGCTTGGCTAGTCGCCCCCCACAAAGTAGACCATGCGCCAGCCCTGGTCCGTCTTGGAGAATCCTGCGCGGTAATTGATACCGGCGTGCGTCGGGCATTGAATCAGGTTCTTGTCGACATACCCGCAGGCGTGCGCCGTGAGCCGGGCAAGCGTGCGCAACTCGGATGGCGATGTGCGCCAGCTCTGGATGGCTTGGTCGGCATCGCCGTCCCCACCGAAGCTCCAGACGAACTCCTGCACCATCAGCCCGCGAAGGGACTGCAGATCGCGGTGCGCCGCTGCCCGATGGACGGCGGCGATGGCCGCGCTCGCGTTCTTCGGGAGCTTGGGATGCGGCGTGCCGGCCTGAGCGCCGATCGGCGACAGCAGGGCGAAGCAGATGGCGGCTTTCAGGATCGTCATGGGAGTCGCGCCGTGTGTCGTCAGCGTTTCGCGAGCGCAGCGCCGCACTTCCTGCATTCCGTGCGCGCCTGTCGATGGCCTTGTGGCGCGTTGAGCGCAGCACAGGCGTCGCAGAAGCGCGTCGAGTGAATGCTCTGCCAGAGGCCGTAGCCCACGACGGCGGCCGCAAACACGAGAAACAGGGGCGGGGCGCCGGTGACCCAGAAGAAGACCAGCATCAGTACATTCGTCGCGATGCTGCCAACAGTGAGGACTCGCCGCTTCAGGGGCGCATTCTTGTTGAAGTTGAAGAACGCCAGCGCCACAAGCCCGATCGCGGCCCAGAACCCGAAGAGGTAGGGATAGAGTTCGTTCAACTGTTGGGGCGTGAGGTGCATGGATGTCCTGTCCGGATGCAGATGTGCTGGTCGAAGTCTAGGGCCTTGCGAAATCAGGCGCGCGACAGCCTGCGATGCCCTGGTGTCATCGCTTGGAGGCTGCTGGCGCGGGCGCGTAATCAGGTACCCGCATCGCGCTGTGGAAGCGCAGCGCCGCAGGACGAGCAGAAACGATCCGCGTGGTCCACGTGGTGGCCGGACGGGCACTTGGCAACGCTGAGCAGCCAAGGCTTGCGGTAGAGGGAGTACAGCATCGAGAAAGCCATGCCATAGAAGAACATCCAGTGCCCGGAGAAGCCGCGCAGCAGCGTGGGTGTCACGCCTGGCGTTTTCGGTTGGTTGCCCGTGAGGTGGGCGACGATCAAGAAGTTCACGATGGCGTAGGCGAACAGGCCGTAGGTGGCGTAGCGCATCCAGCGTGGAGATCCCGCCAGCGAGCGCTTCCAGCTATGGCGGGATTTCAGGGTGTGGTTGAGCCGCAGGGAAAGCAGCACGGTCGGCAACCAGACGATGAAGACGCCGAAGTGCATGGCGAAGACGGCCTCGCCGCCTGGCGGCACATACCCGGCAAGCGCCATCACGTGGACGATGAGGCTGAGGACGAAGCCGAGGGCGGCGAGCACCAGCAGGGGAAGCAGGAGTGCGATCATGCGGTGGCTGCGAGGCGGTTGGAGTGAGGTGCGTCCGGGTGGGGCTGGCTCGGAAGCTAGAGGGACCCAGCCGCCGCAAAGCTTACGGCAGACGCCAAGCAAACCAAACCGGGGTCAGAGTGCACTTCTCCTACGCAAGCTCCAGGCATCGCCCGATGGGGTGGCCGGTTTAGATGCGCGACGATTAGCTCACCTATCGCGAAGGAGCGCGCATGCCACGCCGTCCCCGACTGGATCTCCCCGGTGTCGCTCAGCATATCGTGCAGCGGGGCAATGACCGTCAGCCCTGCTTTTTCATAGATATCGATCGGATACGCTATTTGCAGGATCTGCGCGAGTTGTCGCTCAAGCTCGACATCGCCGTGCATGCCTATGTGCTGATGACCAATCACGTGCATTTGCTGCTCACCAGCAAGCAGGCCGGTACGGTGTCAACACTGATGCAGTCACTGGGTCGCCGCTACGTGCGCTACATCAATACGCAATACCGTCGCACCGGTACCCTGTGGGAAGGTCGCTACAAGTCATGTCTGGTGCAAGATGAGACCCATTTACTCCGCTGTTACCGCTACATCGAACTCAACCCCGTGCGGGCTGGCATGGTGTCCGATCCGGCGGACTATCGCTGGTCGAGCCATTGCTGCAACGGCCTCGGCCAAGCCAATGCATTGGTGCAACCGCATGGGAGCTATCTGGCCATTGCCGCAGCTGACCAACGCGCAGACCACTATCGCACTTTGTCCTGGAGGCCATCGACCCGGACGAGACAGCAGCCATCCGTCTCAACCTGCAGCGCCAATATGTGTTGGGGAATGACCGCTTCCGTGAGGCGATTGAACGTCAGCTTGGCCGTCGTGCCGGTCCTGCCGTACGGACGGGGCGGCCACCGAAGCTCAGACTGTTAGAAGAGAAAAGTGCACTCTGACCCCTGTTTTTGCATCTCCGGCCTGTGCATCACCAAGCTCGACGTGCTCGACGGCATGGAGAAGCTGAAGGTGTGCATCGCCTACGAATACCGCGGCAAGCGCACCGAGTACGCGCCGCTGGACGCGCAGGGCTGGGA
>NZ_CAXYKF010000010.1:0-33278 GCF_964278005.1 uncultured Xanthomonas sp. | reverse complement strand
CGCGTCGGGACTGAAGTCCCTCCCACAAGGACATGCACAGCGCGCAGTCGCCGGCACCGGTGGCGGTGGCGGTGGCGGAGCATGGGACCGCGAGATGCCTTGTGGGAGGGACTTCAGTCCCGACGCGACCAAAAGCGGCTGCGGCCATCCGAGAAGGGAAGCCGGCCCGGGCCGGCAGGCGAGCAGCCCCCGCAACGGCCCCGCTTTTGCCAATCCCGACTCCCCAATCCCAAATCCCCGCCTCCCCAGGTGACGCCGGCCGCCGCAGGTTGTATATTTTGTGTTAATTATGCTGCGGCGCGGCAAGGACTCGGCGCGCTCCCGATTACGCCCACCCATCCCGGAGTTCCCATGTCTGCCAGTTGGTCGCTGCGCGCCAGTGCGCTTGCCGTTGCCGTCGTTTCCGCGCTTTCGTTCCCCGCCGCCGCCCAGCAGGCGGACAGCACCGACGGGGTCGCCCGTCTGGACACGATCAAGGTCACCGCCGAGCGCCGCGCCGAGGACTCCAAGGACGTGCCGGTGTCGGCCAGCGTGCTGCGCCCGGAATACCTGGACGCCATCGCCACCAGCGGCTCGGACGTGCGCGTGCTGGCCGGCAAGGCGCCCAGCCTCAACGTCGAGTCGTCCAACGGCCGCGTGTTCCCGCGCTTCTACATCCGCGGCTACGGCAACACCGACTTCAACACCTACGCCTCGCAGCCGGTGTCGCTGATCTATGACGACGTGGTCGCCGAGAACGCGTTCCTGAAGGGCTTCCCGATCTTCGACCTGCAGAGCCTGGAAGTGCTGCGCGGCCCGCAGGGCACGCTGTTCGGCCGCAACACCCCCGCCGGCGTGGTCAAGTTCAACTCGGTCAAGCCGACCATCGGCGCCAACGACGGCTACGCCAGTCTGTCCTACGGCACCTACGGCACCATGACCATGGAAACCGGCCTGAGCGTGGCGATGGGCGACAAGTGGGCCGCGCGCCTGTCGGCGCTGGGCCAGCGCCGTGGCGACTGGGTCGACAACACCATCGACAACCGCTCCTTCGAAGGCTACATGGACTCGGCGGTGCGCCTGCAGGTGCTGTTCCAGCCGGGCGAGGACTTCAGCGCGCTGCTCAACGCGCATGCGCGCCACCTCGACGGCACCGCGCGGCTGTTCCGCGCCAACATCTTCCAGCCGGGCACCAACCAGCTGGTCGCCGGCTTCGACCCGGACAAGGTGTCCATCGACGGCAAGAACACCCAGGAACTGCAGACCTACGGCGGCAGCGCCAACCTGACCTGGGACCTGGGCGACATCGTGCTGCACTCGATCACCGGCTACGAGGGCATCGGCAAGTACTACAGCCGCGGCGACATCGACGGCGGCTACGGCGCGGTGTTCGCGCCGCCGTCCGGCCCCGGGGTGATCCCGTTCCCGGTGGAGACCGCCGGCGGCATCAAGAACCTGGACCAGTATTCGCAGGAGCTGCGCGCCGAGTCGCAGTACGCCGGGCCGCTGAACTGGCAGGCCGGCCTGTACTACTTCAACGATTCGGTGGAAGGCGAGAACTACACCTACAACACCCTGGCCGGCGGCACCCTGTCCAGCTACCAGCTGACCCGCCAGCGCAACACCTCGTGGGCGGCGTTCGGCTCGCTGAACTACGCGGCCACCGAGCGCCTGAACCTGCGCGCCGGCATCCGCTACACCTACGACAAGAAGACCTTCGACGTGCTCGCGCTGGACCGCGTGACCCTGCAGCAGCCCTCCAGCGGCAGCACCGACAATTCCAAGGTCACCGGCGACCTCAGCGCCACTTACACCATCAACGACAACGTCAACGTCTACGGGCGCGCCGCCCGCGGTTTCCGCGGCGCCAGCTTCGGCGTGCCGTCGGCCACCGCGCCGCTGACCGTGGCCGCGCCGGAGACCGTGGATTCCTACGAGATCGGCATCAAGTCCGACCTGTTCGACAAGCGTGCGCGCCTGAGCTTCGACGTCTACGACTTCAAGGTGAAGAACCAGCAGCTGACCGCGGTCGGCGGCGCCTCCAACGACGTGCGCCTGCTCAACGCCAAGGCCTCCAAGGCGCGCGGCGCCGAGTTCGACTTCGAAGCGCTGCTGACCCAGAACCTGCGCATGACCCTGGGCGGCGCCTACAACTGGACCCGCATCGAGGACCCGACCCTGTCGGTGGGCGTGTGCCGCACCTGCACCGTGACCGATCCGATCAATGCCTCCGGCCGTGCGCTGATCGACGGCAACGTGCTGCCGCAGGCGGCCAAGTGGATGGGCAACGCGACCCTGCGCTACGGCATCCCGGTCGGCGACGACGCCGAGTTCTTCTTCTTCACCGATTGGTCCTACCGCAGCGAGATCAACTTCTTCCTGTACAACTCGCGCGAGTTCGTCGGCCAGCCGCTGCTCGAGGGCGGTGCCAAGATCGGCTACAACTGGGGCGCCGGCGCGTACGAGGTCTCGGTGTTCTGCCGCAACTGCACCAACCAGATCCGCGCCACCGGTGCGATCGACTTCAACAACCTCACCGGCTTCATCAACGATCCGCGCATCGTCGGCGCACAGTTCCGCGCCAACTTCTGATTCGCGGCCTCGCCGTTGCAACACCGACCGCCGGCTATCATGCCGGCGGTTCTTTTTTGGGAGACGCGCATGCGCGTGCTGAAGCAATGGGCGGCGTCGGCGCTGCTGATCGCGGCGACCTGGACGGCCGATGCGGTGGCGGCGCCAGCGCCAACGACGAGCGCACCGGTGCAGAAGGTGGTGGTGTCCACCGATGTCGGCGACGACATCGACGATGCATTCGCGCTGGCGCTGCTGTTGCGCAGCCCGGAGCTGCAGGTGCTGGGCATCGCCTCGGCCTGGGGCGACACCGGCCTGCGCGCACAACTGCTGCAGCGGCTGCTGCAGCAGGCCGGCCGCAACGACATCCCGCTGGCGATCGGGGAGCGCACCGACAGCACCATCCCCTTCAGCCAGGCGCGCTGGGCGGCGAAGGGCACGCTGCCGCGCAAGGCGCCGGATGCGGCGCAGTTCATCCTGGACCAGGCGCGGCGCCATCCCGGCGAAGTCACCCTGCTGGTGCTCGGCCCGCTGACCGACGCGGCGCGCGCGCAGCAGCGCGACCCGGCCGGCTTCGCCCAGCTCAAGCAGGTGGTGCTGATGGGCGGCTCGGTACGCGTGGGCTACGGCAAGTCGCGCTACCGCCCACCGAGTCCGCCGGCGGCCGAGTACAACATCGCCGCCGACATCCCCGCCGCGCAGCGCGTGTTCGGCGCCGGCGTGCCGATCGTGATGCTGCCGCTGGACGCCACCCAGGTGACCCTGGAGGAGCCGGAGCGGGTGGCGCTGTTCGCCCATGGCGAGCCGCTGACCGACGCGCTGGCGCAGCTCTACTATCAGTGGCGCGACACCGACCAGCCCTGGGCCAGCGCCACCCCGACCCTGTTCGACGTGGTGCCGGTGGCGCAGTTGCTGGATCTCGGCCTGTGCCCCACCGTGCCGCTGCGCATCGTGGTCGACGACAAGGGCTACACCCGCGAGACGCCGACCGCGGACGCGCCGGGCGCCGCGGCCAACGCGCAGGTCTGCCTGGCACTGGACCGGCCGCGGCTGATCGCGCTGTACATGCAGCGGCTGCTGCGCTGACGTGTGGTCGCGACAAGCGGGGCAGTGGGCCGATCCGTTGCACTGCAGTCGGGACTGAAGTCCCTCCCACAAGAGGCTCGCGCCGCCGGTGCTGTGGGTGTCGGCATGGCGCATGGGATTGCCCGCTGTGGGAGCAGCTTCATCGCGACAAGCGGAGCCACTGGCCGATCCGTTGCACTGCAGTCGGCACTGAAGTCCCTCCCACATGAGGCGCGCGCAGTGGGTGCTGTCGGCATGGGCGATCGGATTGGCTCCCCTGTGGGAGGGACTTCAGTCCCGACGAGTGGAGCCATCGGCACCTTCACTGCCGCCGCGCCGGGACCGAAGTCCCTCCCACATGACCTCGAGCGAAGGTGCGCGGGTACTCAGGGTAAGAGCGGCTTCAGCCACGACGGGCGTTCCCGGGGATATCTGTTGCGGCTGATGGCCCGAGGCCATGTAGAGCCGTGCCGACGAGATCCACGCGGCGGCCGGTGGCGCGGTGGCGGGACGTGCTTCCGCGCCGACGGCAGCCTGCCGCGCACACGCCGACGGATGGCGCACCTTCGCCTCTCCAGCCGTCGCGCCGGCGCTTTATACTCGCGCCACATTCACGGAGCGAACGCATGCACACGGATTCGAAGCGGCGCTGGGCGGGCCTGCGCGCGGGGTTGATGGGGACGTTCTTGCTGCTGGGCCTGGCGCTGGCGCTGGGCGGCTGCAAGCGCAACGAATCCGGGCAGTTGCCCGAGGCCAGCGGCGAGCCGGTGAAGGGGCAGAAGGAAGCGATGAAGGGCTTCGGCCTGGTCCGCGCCTATCCCGACCAGAAGAGCGACGGGCTGTCGCTGGCGCTGGAGTTCTCGCGGCCGCTGGTCGGCACCCAGGATTTCGACAAGCTGCTGCGCTTCGAGGAGAAGGTCGGCACCGACGAGAGCGCCTGGTCGCTGTCCGACGACGGCAAGACCCTGCGCTACCCCTACGTGGAGGCGGCCAAGGACTACACCGTGGTGATCTCGGCCGATTTGCTGGCCGCCGACGGCAGCCGCCTGGGCAAGCCGCTCAAGCAGAAGGTCTACACCGGCGAACTGACCCCGGCGGTCGGCTTCGCCTCGCAGGGCAGCGTGCTGCCGGCGCGCGAGAGCCGCGGGCTGCCGGTGGTCTCGCTCAACGTGCCGGAAGTGGACGTGGAGTTCATGCGGGTCAAGGAGGGCGCGCTGCCGACGTTCTTCGCCCAGTACCAGCGCGGCGGCCGCCGCGGCACCTGGGAGCTGGACAGCGACTACGGCGAGCACACCCCGATCTCGCAGATGGCCGACTCGGTCTACGTCAACCGCTTCGTGCTCGGTGGCGACAAGAACGAGCGCGCGCTGACCTACCTGCCGATCCAGGAAATCAAGGAACTGCAGGCGCCGGGCCTGTACTTCGCGGTGCTGCGCCGCCCCGGCAAGTTCGACAACGAATACGACACCGCCTTCTTCACCGTCAGCGACATCGGCCTGCACGCGCGCGCCTACAAGGACAAGCTGTTCGTGCACACCGCCTCGCTGCAGAGCGGCGAGCCGCTGAAGAAGGTGGAGCTGCGCGTGCTCGGCGCCGACGGCGAGCTGTTCCTGAAGGGCCAGACCGACGACAACGGCAATGCGCTGCTGAACTACACGCTCGACGCCGGCCAGGTGCTGGTGGCGCGCAGCGGCACCGACCTGTCGATGCTGCCGTTCAACCAGCCGGCGCTGGACCTGAGCGAGTTCGCGGTGGCCGGGCGCGAGAACGCCTGGTTCGACGTGTTCGCCTGGTCCGGCCGCGACCTGTACCGCCCCGGCGAGACCGTGCGGGTGTCGGCGCTGCTGCGCGACAACGACGGCAAACCGGTGCCGACCACCGGCAAGGGTGCGCAGCCGGTGTTCCTGCGGCTCAAGCAGCCCGACGGCAAGATCTTCCGCGAGACCCGGCTCCAGCCGGGCGAGCAGGGCTACTTCAGTTTCGAGCAGCTGATCCCCGCCGATGCGCCGACCGGGCGCTGGCAGGTGGAGTTCCGCACCGACCCGACCAGCAAGGAAGCGGTGCAGGGCATGACCCTGCGCATCGAGGAGTTCCTGCCCGAGCGGATGAAGCTGGACCTGGACAGCACGCAGAAGACGCTCAAGCCGGGTGAGCCGTTCAAGCTGCAGGCCACCGCCGCCTACCTGTACGGCGCGCCGGCCGCGGGCAACCGCTTCACCGCCAAGCTGGCGGTGGCGGTCGAGCAGCATCCGGTGGAGGCGTTGCCGGGCTACTTCTTCGGCGACCCGACCCTGCAGTTGCCGCGCGAAGCCAAGGACGTGGTCGACACCGAATTCGGTGCCGACGGCAAGCTCAGCGAGGACCTGGCGCTGCCCGACGAGGCCAAGCCGACCAGCACCATCGCCGCGCTGGTCTCGGCCAGCGTGTACGAGACCGGCGGCCGCACCGTCACCCGCACGCTCAAGCGCGTGCTGTGGCCGGCGCCGGCGCTGGTCGGCGTGCGCCCGCTGTTCGACGACAAGGACGGCGCCGACGCCAACGCCAATGCGCGTTTCGAACTGATGCGGGTGGATGCGCAGGGCAAGCCACAGCCGGCCAAGGGCCTGAAGGTGACCCTGGTGCGCGAGCTGCGCGACTACCACTGGGCGTTCACCGACAACCGCTGGGATTACGATTTCACCCGTCGCTTCGAGAACAAGCAGACGCTCACCGTCGATGCCGGGGCCAGCGCCGCCAAGTTCGATTTCCCGGTGGAGTGGGGCGAGTACCGGGTGGACGTGTTCGACCCGGCCACCGGCCTGACCACGCGCTATCCGTTCCACGCGGGCTGGAGCTGGAACGACGACAACCGCGGCCTCGACGCGCGCCCGGACAAGGTCAAGCTGGCGCTGGACAAGACTGGCTACAAGGCCGGCGACACGCTCAAGGTCACCCTGACCCCGCCGCACGCCGGCCCCGGCCTGCTGATGGTCGAGAGCGACCGCATGCTGTACGTGCAGGACATCGACGTGAAGCCGGGCAGCACGTTTGAGATCCCGGTGACCAAGGACTGGGAGCGGCACGACGTCTATGTCACCGCGCTGGTGTTCCGCGGCGGCTCGGCGCCGAGCAAGATCACCCCGGCGCGCGCGGTCGGCGTGGCCTACGTGCCGATGGACCGCAAGGCCCGGCGCGTGGCGGTGGGCCTGGTCGCGCCCAAGCAGATGCGTCCGGAGCAGCCGCTGCCGGTGACGGTGAGCGTGCCGGAACTGGCCGGCAAGCAGGCGCACGTGACCATCTCCGCGGTGGACGTGGGCATCCTCAACATCACCCGCTTCCCGGTGCCCGACGCCAATGCGCAGTTCTTCGCGCAGCGGCGCCTGGGCGTGGATGCGTACGACATCTACGGCCGGGTCATCGAGAGCTTCGAGGGCGGCACCGGCAAGCTGCGCTTCGGCGGCGACATGGCGCTGGCGGCGTTGCCGCAGGCCAAGCGGCCGACCGCGCGGGTGCAGACGGTGGACCTGTTCTCCGGCCCCGTGCAGCTCGACGCCAAGGGCAACGCCCGCGTGCAACTGCCGGTGCCGGACTTCAACGGCACCCTGCGCGTGTCGGCGCTGGTCTATTCGGACGAGCGCTACGGCAACCGCGACGTGGAGACCCTGGTGCGCGCGCCGATCGTGGCCGAGGCCAGCATGCCGCGGGTGATGGCGCCGGGCGACCGCAGCACGGTGACCCTGGACGTGCAGAACTTCACCGGCCAGCCGGGCGAGTTCAAGGTGCGCGTGGATGGCGAAGGCCCGCTGGCGATCGCCGACAACGCGCGCAGCGCCAAGCTGGGCAAGGACGGCAAGGCCACGCTGAGCTTCCCGCTGGTGGCGCAGGAAGGCTACACGGTGGCCAAGGTGCGGGTGCGGGTGGAAGGCAATGGCTATGCCGCCGACCGCCGCTACGACCTGCCGGTGCGCGCGGCGTGGCCGTCGGTGCTGCGCACGCAGACCCGCGTGCTGGACACGCTGGCGCCGGTGACCCTGGGCGCCAGCGATGCCGAAGGCCTGATGGCCGGCTCGGTCAACGCGCGCATGCTGGTCAGCGCCTTGCCGCCGATTCCGTTCGCCAGCGCCCTGCAGGGCGCGCTGGAATACCCCTACGGCTGCGCCGAGCAGACCACCAGCAAGGGCTACGCCGCGCTGCTGCTCGACGACGCCACCGCGCGCTTGCTCGGGGTCAAGGGCCTGGATGCGGCCACGCGCCGCGCGCGCATGGAAGGTGCGTTCGGGCGGCTGGCCTCGATGCAGGTCTCCAGCGGCCACTTCTCGATGTGGGGCGACGACGGCTACGTCAATCCGGGGCTGACCCCGTACATCGCCGAGTTCCTGCTCGACGCCAAGGACGCCGGTTTCGCGGTGCCCGACAACGTGCTGCAGAAGGCGTTGAACCGGCTCAGCGAGGACCTGCTGTCCGGCGGCAACAACTTCTACGGCCAGGACCGCCGCGAGAACCTGAAGTTCGCCAACCAGGCCTGGTCCGGCTACGTGCTGGCGCGGGTCAACCGCGCGCCGCTGGGCACGCTGCGCGCGCTGTACGACAACGACCGCGGCAAGGCGCTGACCGGCCTGTCGCTGGTGCACCTGGGCGTGGCGCTGTCGCTGCAGGGCGACAAGAAGCGTGGCGAGGCGGCGATCGCCGCCGGTTTCGCCAAGGACAGCGCCGACCGGCCGCGCTACTTCGGCGACTACGGCAGCGTGGTCCGCGACGACGCGCTGATGGTCGCGCTGCTGCACGAGCGCGGCCTGGCCAAGCCCGAGTACGACGCACGGGTGATGGCGCTGGGCCGCGAGCTGGACGCGCGCCGCCGCGGCGGCTGGCTGTGGCTGAGCACGCAGGAGCAGGTGGCGCTGGCGCGCATGGGCAAGGCCTTGCTCAACAGCCAGACCGCGCAGGTGTCCGGGCAGTTGAGCATCGGCGACAGCAGCGAGGCGATCGCCCCGGCCAAGGCCTTCGGCCGCCAGTTCGGCGAGGCCGAGCTGGCGCGCGGCGTGCACTTCGTGCCGCAGGGCCAGCCGCCGCTGTACGCCAGCCTGGAAATCGCCGGCGTGCCGCGCACTCCGCCGGCGGCCGACGACAGCACGCTGAAGGTGGAGCGCAGCTTCTACGGCACCGACGGCAAGCCGTGGACGCCGCAGCCGCTGAAGGAGGGCGAGGCGCTGATCGTGCGCGTCACCATCACCTCCGACACCAGCATGCCCGACGCGCTGCTGACCGACCTGCTGCCGGCCGGCCTGGAGATCGAGAACTTCAACCTGGGCGACGCCAAGCAGTGGGCCGACGTGGTGGTGGACGGCATCGAGATCAGCGACCGCTCCAACGCCGCCGACGTCAAGCACGAGGAGTTCCGCGACGACCGCTACGTGGCCGCGCTGAGCCTGTCGGCGGGCAGCAAGGCGCAGGTGTTCTACCTGGTGCGCGCGGTGACCCCGGGCACCTACACGGTGCCGCCGTCGCTGGTCGAGGACATGTACCGCCCCGACCTGCGCGGGGTGGGGCGCAGCAACCCCGGCACGATCAACGTCGTGCAGCCCTGACGAAAGCCCCCCTCTCCCCCCGGGAGAGGGGCTGGGGGTGAGGGTCCGACCGCCAGGGCCGCCCAACAGCGACGTCGCACCAACTCCCCTCTCCCCCCGGGAGAGGGGCCGGGGGTGAGGGTACGACCGCCAGAGAACCCCACCAGCAACGCCGCACCAACCCCCTAAGGGCCGGGGGTGAGGGGACGCCGACCAGCAATGTCAGCCCGAAGGGACGGCTACCATGACCGCCGCACCCAGCGCGCCGCCGCCGGCGCGCGCCTGGTCCGCCGCTGCGTCCCCCTCTCGTTCCTGGAGCCTGTCATGCCCCACGCATCCTCCCCGCCTGCCGCACCCCACCTGGACACCGTGGTGTTCGATCTCGGCGGTGTCCTGATCGACTGGAATCCGCGCCATCTGTACCGCCGCCTGTTCGACGACGATGCGGCGATGGAAACCTTCCTGCGCGAGGTGTGCAGCCCGCAGTGGAACGAGCGTCAGGATGCCGGGCGGCCATGGCAGGAGGCGGTGGCCGAACTGAGCGCGCTGCATCCGGCGCATGCGCCGATGATCGCCGCCTACCACGCGCGCTGGCCGGAGATGCTGGGCGGCGCGCTGGACGCCACGGTGGCAGTGCTGGAGGAACTGCGCGGGCAGGGCGTGCGGCTGTACGCATTGACCAACTGGTCGCACGAGACCTTCCCGATCGCACGCGAGCGCTATCCGTTCCTGCAGTGGTTCGAAGGCATGCTGGTGTCGGGCGAGGTGCGCCTGGTCAAGCCGGATCCGGCGATCTTCGCGCTGCTGTGCGAACGCTATGCGATCGACCCGGCGCGGGCGGTGTTCATCGACGACGCGCCGCGCAACGTGCACGCCGCTGCGGCCACCGGCATGCATGCGCTGCAGTTCCGCGACGCCGTCACCTTGCGCGAGGACCTGGTCGCGCTGGGCCTGCTGCCGCCGCGCGCGCCAGCGCCCTGATCCGCGCCGCGCCGCCGCCGCGCCCTGGCGATCACGGTGCCGGCGCCGTTGCGCCGGCAGCGATGCCATTGGCCGCTCCAAGCCCTGCGAGCGGCCGGCCGTTGGCCGATGCCGTACGAAACGCCGTGGCCACTGCCGCGCGGGCGCTGTCGCCAGGCTTTCCGCTGGCCGCCATCGCAGCGTCATATCCCTGGGATTAAATAACGAACTTTAAGTTACTTAATTCGGTCAACCAGGGGACATCGCCATGCAACCACTCACCCATCGGCGCCGCGCGCTGATCGTCTGCGCGCTCGCCGCCAGCTGCCAGGCCGCGCTCGCGCAGGACGCCGCATCCACCACGGCGACGCTCGCCGCCGACGCCAGCACTGTCGCCGCGCCGGCCGTCGGCGACACCACGCCAACCTCCACGCCCGATACCACGCCCAACGCCGCCGCCAGCGGCGACGGCACCACCACGCTGTCCAGCGTGATGGTCACCGGCGTGCGCAAGGCCAATGCCGCCGCGATCGAGAGCAAGCGCGCGGCCACCAACATCACCGACGTGGTCAGCTCCACCGACGTGCGTGCGCTGCCGGACACCACCATCGTCGAGGCGCTGCGCCGCATCCCCGGCCTGTCGGTGCTGCCGGCCACCGACAACGAGCATCCGCGCGACGAAGCCGCCACCCCGGTGCTGCGCGGCCTCGGCCCGTCCTACAACAACGTCACCATCGACGGCCTGACCGTGGCCTCGCCGGGCACGCCCAACGGCACGCTGGGCTCGATCACCCGCGGCGTGCGCCTGGACATCCTGCCGGCCTCGATGGTCAGCGAACTGCAGGTCATCAAGACCTTCACTCCGGACCTGGACCCGAACGCCACCGGCGGTGCGATCAACCTCAAGACCCGCAGCGCGTTCGAGAACGGCGGCAAGCCGTTCTTCACCGCCGAGGCCTCACTGGGCCATGCCAACGACGTCGGCAAGCCGCGCGACCAGGACGACCCGGGCTACCGCCTGCTCGCCACCGGCAGCCGCACCTTCGGCAGCGAAGGGCAGTACGGCCTGACCCTGTCCGGCAACTACCAGACGCTGAGCAGCTACACCGAAACCCACATGACCACCGACACGGTGCACTACGGGTTCTACGACAACAGCGGCGTACTGCAGAGCGGCACCAACCTGGGCAACGGCTGGGCCGTGCCGCAGCAGGACAAGTACTGGTACGTGATGGACAAGCGCGACCGCTACGGCCTCACCGGCAAGTTCGAGGCGCGGTTGAGCGAATCCCTCCAGGCCTACGCCATGGCCGGCTACTACTATTTCCGCGACAACATGGAGCGCAACGAGGTCATCCTCGATCCGCGCAACCGCAACCGCGTCTACAACCAGACCGCCACCAGCGGCACCTACCCGGTCGGCGACGTGGAAGTGGGCTACTCCAACCAGATCACCACCACCCGCACCAAGCTCGGCCAGACCGGCTTCGAGTGGCGTCCGGACGACCGTCAGGTGCTGTCGGCGCGCGCGTCCTGGTCCGATGCCACCTATGCCGAACCGATCAAGATGATCAAGTACGTCACCGGCGCGCAGCGCCCGGCGGCGGTGCCCACCGGGCAGACCGGCGCCGGCGTCACCGTGGTGCCGACGGCGGCCTATGGCTTCAACTACGACACCTCCGCGCTCAACCAGCGTTTCCCGATGGCGGCGCAGGCGTACTACAACTACGACAACTACAGCCTGCTGTACTGGCGTCCGGACTACCAGCGCAATGCGCGCGACAAGGTGCTCACCGGGCGCCTGGACTACGCCTTCAACCGTGGCGAGATGGACCGCGGTTTCGGCTTCGGCGGCGGCCTGAGCTACACCCGCGACGAACCCGGTTTCGATATCTACCGCGTCGAATACCAGCCCAACCGCAGCGCGCCGCCGCTGAAGATCGCCGACGTGCTGGCGCCGTCCAATGCGCCGATGCGCTACCTGGGCCTGAACCTGATCGCGATCGATCCGGACAAGGCCAACCAGGTGCTGGGCGCCACGCCGTTGAGCGCGTTCAACCGCACCGACCAGAGCGCCTTCAGCAACCAGGACAACTTCAGCCATCGCGAGGAGATCTTCGGTGCCTACGGCCTGTTCGGCTATCGCGCCGACGATTTCGATGTGGAGGCCGGCCTGCACTACGACCATACCGACCAGTCCACCGTCGGCCGCCAGCGGCAACTGGACGCGGCCACCGGCAGCTACGTCTACGTCGATGCGCCCACCGAGTCGCGCTACGCCAAGGTGCTGCCGTCGGCGGTGATGACCTACCACGTCAACGACCGCCTCGACCTGCGCGCCGGCGCCAGCCGCACGCTCGGCCGTCCGCCCTACGACGCCTATGCCGCGCGCACTTCGATCGGCTTCGTCAACAGCAGCGACATGGGCAATCCCAACGCCCAGGGCGTGACCGTCACCATCGGCAATCCCGACATCAAGCCGCGCGTGTCCACCAATCTGGACCTGTCGCTGGAATGGCGCCTGCCCGACGACTTCGACGGCATGCTCGCCGCGGCGCTGTTCGACAAGCGCATCCAGGACGAGATCTTCACCCTCTCGCGCACCGACCAGTTCAGCTTCAACGGCACCACCTATTCCAACGTGCTGATCAGCACCCCGGCCAACGCCGCCAAGGCGCACGTGCGCGGCCTGGAACTGAGCGCAGTGTTCAACACCCTGTTCCCGGGCGTGCCGGCGCTGTCCGGCCTGGGCGCCAGCGCCAACCTGGCCCTGCTCGATGGCGGCATGGACGTGCCGTTCACCAGCGGCAGCGCGCCCAACCTGGTGCAGAGCCAGCGCACCGTCGATCGCCTGGTCGGGCAGCCGGACTACACCGCCAACGCCTCGCTGTTCTACACCGTCGGCGGCGTCGAACTGCGTGCGGCCTACAACCGCCAGGGCAAGGCGCTGCGCGCCATCGTCAGCAACATCGCCTGGCAGGATCTGTACTGGGCGCCGCGTTCGCAGCTGGACCTGTCGGCGACCTGGGCGGTGAGCAAGCAGCTCAGCGTGGTCGGCCAGATCAGCAATGTCACCCACAGCCGCCTCACCAGCTTCACCGGCCCCGGCGAGAACCTGCTGAAGGACAGTTATTCGATGCCGACCACCTACTGGCTCGGCCTGCGCTTCACCCCGTCGCTGTGACCGTTGCCGGAGACCTTCCATGAACCTGCTTTTCTCGCGCGGCGCGATCATTGCCGCACTGCTGACCGCGACGGCCCCGGCCATCGCCGCCATCGCCCCGATCCAGGCGCGCCTGGCCGCACCCGACGGCGGCATCTTCGTCGTCGCCCACCGCGGCTGCCACAATCCCGCGCCGGCGCACGGCTTTCCCGGGCACGCACCGGAGAACTCGCTGCTGGGGCTGGAGCGCTGCGTGACGCTGGGCGTGGACATGCTGGAAACCGACATCCGCCGCGCCGGCGATGGCACCCTGGTGATGTTCCATGACGCCACCGTCGACCGCACCACCGACGGCACCGGCAAGGTCGCCGAACTGACCTGGCCGCAACTGTCGCGGTTGCGCCTGCGCGACGACGAGGGCGGCGCCGACGCGCCGCTCACCGACCAGCATCCGCTGACCCTGCAGCAGATGCTGGCCGCGGCCAAGGGCCGGATCATGCTCAACCTCGACGTCAAGGCGCCGATCTACGCCGAGGTGGTCGAGGCGGTGCGCCGCGCCGGCATGGAGCGGCAGGTGGTGGTCAAGACCGAGGTCGGCATCGCCAGCCAGGACCTGGCGTCGATGCCGCCGTTCGACCGGATCAACTTCACCCCGGTGCTGCTCAACCCGCCGGGCACCGACGACCTGGTGCAGACCGTGCGCACCCAGACCGACGGCAAGGTGCGGCCGGTGGCGATCGAGCTGCCGCGGATGCGTCTGGCCCAGTTGCCGGCGGTGGCGGCGTTGGCCAAGCAGCGGCACGTGCGGCTACTGGTCAATACGCTGTGGGAGGGCTTCGTCGCCGACGTCGGCGGCGATGCCGATGCGGTGCGCGATCCGGAGGCGGTGTGGGGGCGGCTGTACCGCGCCGGCATCGGCGCCTTCCAGACCGATGAGCCGGAAGCGCTGCTGCGCTATCGCGCGTCGCTGGAGAAGCCCTGACCGGCGCATGGCCGTTCAACTGTCCGTAATCGGTCGCTGCGCGACCGCTTGCGGACGCCGCGACCGCGCGCGCCGCGGTCGCGGCGCAACGGATTCAATGGGTTAGCGCGGTTCACCGATTGGCATGCAGCCTGCTGTACAGCAGGCATGGATATCGCGAAATCCCCGAACCGTTCGTTCTGGCGCCACCGCCGCCGCTGGCTGGTGGCAGCCGCTGCCGTGGCGATCGTGCTGGGCGTGGCGCTGCTCGGCAGCGGCCGCGCCGCACCAAGGGTGGCGCGCAGCGAAGTGTGGATCGATGCGGCCACGCGCGGCGAGATGCGTCGCGAGGTCCGCGCCAACGGCGTGCTGGTGCCGCGGCAGATCCGCTGGATCACCGCCGGGGCCCCGGCCACCGTGCAACAGCAACGGGTCGAGGCCGGCGCGCGCGTGCTGGCCGATACGCCGATCCTGCAACTGGTCAATCCGGAACTGGAGGCCGGCCTGGATCGCGCACGCGCCGCGCTGGCCGGCGCCGATGCCGACCTGGCCGCACTGCACGCCGCGTTGGCCTCGCAACTGCTCGACCAGCAGGCGCTGCAGGCGCAGGCCGAGTCCGAGTTGCAGATCGCGCAGATCAAGGCCAAGGCCTACCGGCGCGGCCACGACGGCGGCGCGATCTCGGCGATCGATCTCACCCAGAGCCAGATCGTCGAGGCGCAGCAACGCGGCCGTGCCGATATCGAACGCAAGCGCGTCGCCGCGTTCCGGCAGAACATGGCCGCGCAACTGCGTGCGGCACAGGCACGGCGCGAGCAGGCCGCCAGTGCGCTGGCCATCGCCACGCAACAGGCCGACTCGCTGCAGGTGCGTGCCGGCAGCGACGGCATCCTGCAACAAGTGGACGTGGAGCCCGGCCAACGCGTCGAGGCCGGCGCCAAGCTGGCGCGGGTGGCGCGCCCGGACGATCTGCTGGCGCGTCTGCAGGTGCCCGAACTCCTGGCCAAGGACGTGATCGAAGGCCTGCCGGTGGCGGTGGACACGCACAACGGCGTGGTCGGCGGGCAGGTGGCACGGATCGATCCGGCGGTGCGCAGCGGCAGTGTGGCGGTCGACGTGCGGCTGACGCCGCCGTTGCCGCCCGGCGTGCGCCCGGACCTGTCGGTGGACGGCCGCATCGTGCTCGGCACGCTGCGCGACGTGGTCAGCATCCCGCGCCCGGCGCTGGCCGTGCCCAACGCCGCCGGCAGCCTGTTCGTGCTGCGCGACGGCGGCGACACCGCGCAGCGCATCCGCGTGCGCTTCGGCGCCGCCTCCAGCGACCGTATCGAAGTCCGCGCCGGCCTGCGCGCCGGCGACCGCGTCGTGCTGTCCGACACCAGCCAGTGGAATGCCGACGCCACCTTGCGCTTACGCTAGCCTCACCAGGAGAGATCCCGCATGACCGCAGTTCCCGCACCATCCGCCACGCCGCTGATCCACCTGCACGGGCTCAGCAAGGTCTTCCACACCGAGGAAGTGGAAACCCACGCCCTGGCCGAGATCGCACTGGACGTGGCGCCTGGCGATTTCGTCGCCATCACAGGCCCGTCCGGCTGCGGCAAGTCGACCCTGCTGTCGATCCTGGGCCTGCTCGATGCGCCCAGCGGCGGCACCTACCGGCTCAACGGCCGCAGCGTCGCCGAGCTGGACACGGTCGGTCGCGCGCGCATCCGCAACGCCGAGATCGGCTTCATCTTCCAGGCCTTCAACCTGATCGCCGACCTCACCGTGGAAGAGAACGTGGCGCTGCCGCTGACCTACCGCGACGGCGCCCAGCGCAGCCAGATCCGCCAGCGCGTGCGCGAGGTGCTGGAACTGGTCGGCATGCAGCATCGCCACAAGCACTATCCGGGGCAGTTGTCCGGCGGCCAGCAGCAGCGCGTGGCGGTGGCGCGCGCACTGGCCGGCAATCCGACGATCCTGCTCGCCGACGAACCCACCGGCAACCTGGACAGCCGCAACGGCGAGGCGGTGATGCAGTTGCTGGAACAACTGCACGACCACGGCACCACCTTGTGCATGGTCACCCACGATCCGGCGTTCGCGCGGCGCGCGCAGCGCATCGTGCACATGCTCGACGGCCGCATCGTCGACGAAGACACCTTCGAGCGGTTGCGCCACGAACAGGACGTGGCGCTGCCGGCACGCGCCGCGGGGCAGGCACGATGAGCGCCGCCCTGCAGTGGACCGAGATGCGGCAATCCTGGCGCACGCTCGCGCGCAAGCCGGGCTATCTGCTGCTGGCGGTGCTCACCCTGGCGCTGGGCGTGGCCACCACCACCGCGGTGTTCGCGCTGCTCGACCAGGCCTTGCTGAAGCCGCTGCCGTTCCCGCAGCCGGAGCGGCTGGTCACCCTCGGCCTGTCCAGCGACCCTGGCCGCAATGTCGCTGCACCCGGCTACTACCCGGTGTTGCGGCGCATGTCGAGCCTGCAGTCCATCGGCATCGCGCGCGGGTTCCCGGTGCCGGCCAACGTCGCCCGCGGCGCTGCCAGCGAAGTGGTCGCGTCGATCAGTGCCGATGCCGGCTTCCTGCGCACGCTCGGCCTGCCCATGGCGGCCGGGCGCAACTTCAACGACGAGGAAAGCCGGCCCGGCGGGCCGCAGGCGGTGATCCTCAGCCATCGTTTCTGGCAACGCTATTTCGATGGCGACCCGTCCGCGGTGGGACGCACCCTGCAGGTGGAAGGCAAGCCGGTGCAGATCGTCGGCGTGCTGCCGGCGGCCTTCCCCTGGGCCGAGCCGTTCGACCTGATCCGCAACATGCAGCCGGACCTGGCCGCGACCAACCTGTCCACCAACGAGATCGTGGTGGCGCGGTTGCGGCCCGGGGTCAGCGTGGCCGCGGCGTCCGCGCAGACCGCGACGACGCTCCAGGCCCTGTTGCGCAACAGCCCGCACATGGACGCGTCGTGGTGGGCGTCGCTGCAGCGACGGCCGCCCAACGCGCTGCCGCTGCAGGACAGCCTGTACGCCGCCAACAGCGGCAACACCCTGTGGCTGTTCTTCGCCGCGGCCGCCTGCGTGCTGCTGATCGCCGCGATCAACCTGACCAGCCTGATGCTGTTGCGCGCGCTCGGGCGCAGCCACGACAGCGCGGTGCGTGCCGCGCTGGGCGCAGCGTGGCTGCGCTTGAGCCTGCCGGCATTGGCCGAAGGCGTGCTGATCGGCGCGCTCGGCAGCCTGGCCGGCCTGGTGCTGGCCTGGCTGGGCCTGCGTCTGCTCGGCGGCTGGGTGCCGCTGATGTGGATGCGCGGCGAGGCGCCGCATCTGAGCGGCGCCAGCGTGCTGTTCGCGCTGCTCGCCGGCGGTGCGACGGCGCTGTTGGCCGCAGCGCTGGGCATCGTCCGCGGCCGCCGCCGCAATCTGGTGACTGAACTGGCTGGCGGTGGGCGCGGCGGTTGGAGCCTGCAGGCCGGCCGCCTCGGCCGTGTCCTGGTGATCGCGCAGGTGGCCATCGCCGTGGTGCTGCTGATCGGCGCGGCCCTGTTCACCCGCACCCTGCAGAAGCTGGCGGAGGTGCCGATGGGCTTCGAGAGCCGCTCGGCGGTGGTGTTCACCCTGGCGCCGGTGAAGGAGCGTTACATCACCGCGGCCGATGCGGTGGAGCAGACCCGGCGCATCGTCGCGCGCTTGCAGCAGGTGCCTGGCATCGACCGCGTGGGGGTGTCGACCAATCCGCCGACGGCGACGCGGTTGAGCTGGAGCGTGGAGATCGATGGCGCGCCGTCCGTCGACAGCCAGTACCGGTTGGCCACGCCGCAGTTCCTGGAGGTCTTCCGCATTCCCTTGCTGGCCGGGCGCGGGATCGCCGACAGCGATGTGGCCGGAGGCGAGCGGGTCTGCGTGGTCAGCGCCAGCTTCGCTGCGCGTTACCTGCACGGGCAGGCGCTCGGCAAGATCGTCAGCTTGCCCGACGACGGCGGCGACCAGCGCGTGTCGATGCGGGTGGTCGGCGTGGTCGGCGACGTGCGCCACACCAGCCCGGCCGAGCCACCGGAGCCGACCGTGTACCAGCCGCTGGCGCAGATGAGCGAGCCGATGTGGCGGATCCTCCGCGGCTTCGGCGCGCTGACCTATGCGGTGCATCTGCGGGCCGGCGCGCTGGGGGCCGACGAGCGCGCGCTGCGTGCCGCCATCGACGAAGTGGCGCCACAGCAGCCGATCGCCGATCTGCAACCGATGCAGGCGCTGGTCGCCAGCACCACCGGCGAACAGAAGCTCAACCTGCTGCTGGTGGGCCTGTTCGCGGGGCTGGCCTTGTTGCTGGCGGCGGTCGGCCTGTATGCGGTGATGGCGGTGGCGGTGGCCGCGCGCCAGCATGAGTTCGGCGTGCGCGCCGCGCTCGGCGCACCGCCGGCGCGGCTGCGGCGGCAGGTGCTGGGCGAGGCCGGCGTGCAGATCGGGGTGGGCCTGCTGCTGGGCCTGGGCGTGGCGATGGCGCTGTCGCGGCTGCTGCAGCGGTATTTGTTCGAGGTGCGCGTGGCCGACCCGCTGGCGATCGGCGCGGTGCTGTTGGTGCTGGCCGCGGCCGGCCTGCTCGCCGCGCTGGCGCCGGCACGGCGCGCGGCGCGGGTGCCGCCGATGCAGGCCTTGCGCGCCGAATGATGCGCTTTGCGTTCCGATGCGGGTACGCCACGACAGGCGCCGTGGCGCCTGTCCGCCACGCCCGGCCGCTAGACTCTGCGCCATGACCGAAACCCGCACACCGCCCTTGCCGCGCATTCTCGTCGTCGACGACCAAGCCGACGTGCGCGAGGCCTTGCGCATGCTGCTCAAGAGCGCCGGCTACGGCATGGTCGGCGCCGAGTCGCCGGAGCTGGCGCTGGCCTGCCTGCGCGGCGACGCGTTCGCCGCGGTGCTGGTGGACATGAACTATGCCCGCGATACCACCTCCGGCGCCGAAGGCCTGGCGTTGATCGCGCAGATCGCCGCGCAATGGCCGGGACTGCCGGTAATCGCGATGACCGCCTGGGCCAGCATCGAACTGGCGGTGGCGGCGATGCGCGAGGGCGCGGTGGATTTCATCGAGAAGCCCTGGCAGAACGCGCGGGTCCTGGCGGTGCTGGAGAGCCGCATCGCATTGGACCGCAGCCGCCGCGCCGCGCAACGGCTCGGCGAGGCGCAGGCGCTGTTGCTGCAGGACGGCGCGGCCGGCTTCGTCGCCGAATCGGCACAGATGCAGCGCTTGGTCGAGGATCTGCTGCGCATCGCCGGCAGCGGCGCCAACGTGCTGCTGCTGGGCGAGAACGGTACCGGCAAGAGCCTGCTGGCGCAGTTGCTGCACCAGTGGTCGCCGCGCCGCACGCAGGCCTTCGTCAAGGTCAACATCGGCGGCCTGGCGCCGACCCTGTTCGAGGCCGAACTGTTCGGTCACGTGCGTGGCGCCTACACCGACGCGCGCCAGGACCGCACCGGCCGTTTCGAACTGGCCGACGGCGGCACCCTGTTCCTGGACGAAATCGGCAACCTGCCGCTGCAGCAGCAGCCCAAGCTGCTGCGCGCGATCGAGGACGGCGAGTTCGAGCGGCTCGGCTCCTCGCGCACGCAACGGGTGGACGTGCGCATCGTTTCGGCAACCAACGCAGACCTGGAGGCGGAGGTGGCGGCCGGCCGCTTCCGCCAGGATCTGCTGTACCGACTCAACACCTTCCAGGTGCGGGTGCCACCGCTGCGCGAGCGCGGCGCCGACATCCTGCCGCTGGCGCGGCATTACCTGGCCGCCGCCTGCACCCGCTACCGGCGGCCGCTGCCGACGCTGGCGCGCGACGCCGAGCGCGCCCTGCTCGGTTACGCCTGGCCCGGCAACGTGCGCGAACTGGCGCACGCGATGGAGCGCGCGGCGCTGCTGGCCGACGGCAGCACCCTGGGCAGCGACGACCTGCGCCTGCAGCCGGCGACGAATGCCGTGCCGGCACTGTCGACGCAACTCACCCTGGAAGAAGCCGAGGCGCTGCTGCTGAAGCAGGCGCTGGCGCAGCACCAGGGCAATCTGCAGCGCACCGCCGACCAGCTCGGCATCACCCGGCAGAGCCTGTACCGGCGCCTGGGCAAGCACGGGCTGCGCAGCGATGACGCCGGCTGAGCGACAGCGCTTCCGGCCGCTGTGGCTGGTGGCGCCGGCCTTGCTGGCCTTGGTGCTGGTGCTCGCCGCCGGCGCGCCGCGGTGGCCCGAGGCGGTGCTGTTGCTGCTGTGCGTGCTGCTGCTGACCGCGGCGCTGTGGCGCTGGCAGCAGCGCGACGCCGGGCAGCGTCTGCGCACCCTCGGTGGCCTGCTGGACGCGCTGCGCGAGGGCGACTACAGCGTGCGTGCGGCGCAGGACGCGCGCGATGCCGACGGCCTGCTGGCGCGGTTCAACGCCCTGGCGCAACGCCTGCAGGACGAACAGCGCGATTCGCACGAGAGCCTGCAACTGCTGAGCAAGACCCTGGCGGCGCTGGACGGGGCGGTGTTCGCCTTCGAACAGGACCAGCGCCTGCGCCTGGTCAATCCGGCCGGCGAGCGCCTGCTCGGCGTCGCCGCCCAGCAGGCGATCGGGCAATCCGCGCAGGCATTGGGACTGGCCGCCCTGTTCGATGTGCCGTCGGGCAGCATCCAGGCGCATGCGTTCGCCGGACAGCAGGGGCGCTGGCAGATCGGCCACGCCGCCTTGCGCAGCCGCAGCCAGGCCGGGCGGCTGCTGCTGGTGCAGCCGATGGAGCGCGCACTGCGCGAGGAGGAGGCGCAGGCCTTCCGCCGCCTGCTGCGCGTGCTTAGTCACGAGATCAACAACTCGCTGACGCCGATCGCCTCGATCGCCGACACGCTCGCGCGGCTGCTGGCGGCCGCGCCGCAGGCGCTCGACGCCGAACTGCAGGCCGATCTGCACAACGGGCTGGGCGTGATCGAACAGCGCAGCGCGGCGCTGCAGCGCTTCCTGGGCGGCTACGCGCGGTTGGCCAGGCTGCCCGCGCCGGTCCCGGCGCCAGTGGCGCTGGCGCCGCTGTGCGCGCGTGTGCAGCGGCTGCTGGACGATGCACGAGTGCAGGTCGAGGTCGCGCCGTCGCTGCATGCGTGCGCCGATGCCGACCAGCTCGAACAGGTGCTGATCAACCTGCTGCGCAACGCGCTGGAAGCCGGCGGCAGCGCGCCGGTGACGCTGCGCGCGAGTGCCGACGGCGCCAGCGTGTCGATCGAGGTGTGCGACGGCGGTGCCGGCCTGCCGCCCAGCGACAATCTGTTCGTGCCGTTCTTCACCACCAAGCCCGGCGGCTCGGGCATCGGCCTGGTGCTGTCGCGGCAGATCCTGGAAGCGCAGGGCGGCAGCCTGCGCCTGGAGGCCCGCACCGATGCGCCCGGCAGCGTGGCGACGCTGCGCCTGCCGCTGGCGTAGTGGCAGAAGGAGCGCATTGTTGCTGGTGCCCCGGAGCAGTTGGGCACCCATCGTCGGCGATGCCGAACGGGCAGGGGATATCCCGCTCGCCGCGCTGTCGCCGCAACAGGCAAAATGGCCGCTTCCATCGGGAGCCCGCATGCCACTGGACGACACCGCCGCCCCGCACGCCGCGCGGCGCCCCCGGCGCTGGACGCGCCTGCTGCCGTGGCTGCGCTGGGGCACGGTGGCGCTGCTGTCGAGTCTGTTGTTGCTGGATCTTGCGTTTCCGCTGCCGCTGCCGAAGTCGCGCGACACCTCGACCCTGGTGGTGGCCGCCGACGGCGCCCCGCTGCGTGCTTTCGCCGACAGCAACGGCGTCTGGCGTTATCCGGCCACGCCGGACAGCGTCTCGCCGCTGTATCTGCAGGCGCTGCTGAACTACGAGGACCGCTGGTTCTGGCGGCATCCCGGGGTCAATCCCTGGGCGCTGCTGCGCGCGGCCAAGCAGTGGCTGTTCTCGCGCCACATCGTCTCCGGTGGTTCCACCCTGACCATGCAGGTGGCGCGCATCCTGATGCCGCCCGAGGTCAGTACGCGCACGCCGTGGGGCAAGGCCCAGCAGGCGCTGCGTGCGCTGCAGCTGGAAGCGCACCTGAGCAAGCGGCAGATCCTGCAGCTGTACCTGGAACGCGCGCCCTACGGCGGCACCATCGAAGGCGTGGAGGCGGCGAGCTGGGCCTACCTGGGCAAGCCGGCCGCGCGTCTGTCGCAGGCCGAGGCGGCGTTGCTGGCGGTACTGCCGCAGGCGCCAAGCCGGTTGCGTCCGGACCGGCATCCGGAGGCGGCGCGCGCGGCGCGCGACAAGGTGCTCGAACGCATGGTCGCGCTGCGCGTGTGGCCGCGCGCACAGGTCGACGATGCGCGCATCGAACCGGTGGTGGCGCGCTCGCTGCAGACGCCGCTGCACGCCGCGCTGCTGGCCGAGCGCCTGCGTCAGCAGCGCCCGCATGCCGCGCACATCGTCTCCACCCTCGACGCCGACCTGCAGCGCACGCTGGAGGACCGGGTCAGCGCCTACTTCTCGCAGTTGCCCGAGCGCACTTCCGCGGCCTTGCTGGTGGTGGACAATCGCGACCTGCAGGCGCGCGCCTACATCGGCTCGGTGCAGTTCGGCGACCGCCGCCGGCTCGGCGACGTGGACATGGTGCAGGCCTGGCGCTCGCCCGGCTCCACGCTCAAGCCGTTCCTGTACGGCATGGCCCTGGATGATGGCCTGATCCATTCCGAAAGCCTGCTGGTCGACGCGCCGCAGAGTTTCGGCGACTACCGCCCGGGCAATTTCGACGAAGCCTTCAACGGCCCGATCGGCGCCGCCAGCGCCCTGCGTTTGTCGCTCAACGTGCCGGCGGTGGACCTGCTCGACCGGGTCGGCCCGGCGCGCTTCGCCGCGCGCCTGAGCAACGCCGGCATCGGCCTGAAGTTCCCGCGCGGCAGTACCCCCAATCTGGCGCTGATCCTCGGCGGCACCGGCGCCAAGCTGGAGGAACTGGTCGGTGCCTTCGCCGCGCTCAACCGCGACGGCATCGCCGGCCACGTGCGCTACAGCGCAACCGACAAGCGCATCGAACGACGCCTGATGTCGCCCGGCGCGGCCTGGATCGTGCGCGAGATGCTCGAGGCCAATCCGCGTCCGGGCTACGGCGTCGGCACCTTCGACGTCGGGACGCGCCCGCGGGTGGCCTGGAAAACCGGCACCAGCTACGGCTACCGCGATGCCTGGGCGATCGGCAGCACCCGCCGCTACACCGTCGGCGTGTGGGTTGGCCGTCCCGACGGCACGCCGTTGCCCGGGCAGTACGGCGCGGTGACCGCCTTGCCGCTGATGTTCGAGACCATCGACAGCCTGCCGCGCCTGCGCGGCGACAACGCGCCGCGGCCGATGCCGGCGACGGTGCAGCAGGTGGACGTGTGCTGGCCGCTGGGCATCGCCGCCGAGCAGACGCCGCCGGCGTTGTGCCAGCGCCGTTTCTCCGCCTATGCGCTGGACGGCGCCGTGCCGCCGACCTTCGCCGAGCGCGACGCGCGGCTGTGGAGCGCCGGCCGCGAGACCGTGCAGGTGGACGCGCACAGCGGCCTGCGCCTGTCGCCGGACTGTGCGCAACCGCATGAGGCGGCCACCCGCGATTTGGCGCGCTGGCCGGCGCTGCTGACGCCGTGGCTGCACGCCAGCGAGCGCCAGGCCGGGCAACTGCCGGCGCTGTCACCGGACTGCCGCGACGACGGCCGCGGCCGCAGCGACGTATTGCGTATCGAAGGCCTCAACGACCGCGCCACCCTGGCACGCGCGCCGGGCAGCACCACAGTGCGTCTGCAGGTGCGCGCACTGGGCACGAGCACCCCGGTGGACTGGCTGCTGGACGGCCGCTGGATCGCCCGCACCGAGGGCGCACGCACCTTCCAGCGCGACTTCGCCGACGCCGGCGACCACACCCTGACCGCCCTGGCCAGCAACGGCGCCTGGACCCAGGTGCGGTTCCGGGTGCTGCGTTGAGCAGCGGTGGCGCGCGTGCCCTTGTGGAAGCCAACAGTCATGCAACCACGACGACCAGCGTAGGCGGGCGATCCGACCTCGGAAGCAGTCGGGACTGAAGTCCCTCCCACAATCGCTTCCGGACACCAACAAGCGTGAGTCTCTGCGAGAGTCGCGGTCGCTTGGCTTTGGCTAGTTGCTTTTGCTCTTGCTTTTGACTTGCCGGGTTCCCTTCCGAAGCGGCGAACCAGGCGGGAAAAACCCGAATGGCGGCGCACATGGATGTGCGCCGTCCGCGGCAGGGCAGGGCTCGCCGGGAAAAGGCGAAGCACCGCTTCGCCCCGGCGGGCGGGCTGGCGCCGTGAGGCGACTGCCCCGGACTTGGCTGCGAAGCAGACAAGCCCCTTCCGCGGATCCCGACTGGTTCGCGGACCCGGAGCGCGCAGCGCGGAGGGCGCGTAGGCAGGGCGCGCTTGACCAGCCTTCGGCTGTGGTAAAGCGCTTTCTTTTGGTTACCTTTTCTTTGCGCGAGCAAAGAAAAGTAACTCGCCCGTCAGGGCGAAAGCCTTCGCTTTCGCTTGAGATTTGCGTATCGCGCGAAAAGAAAAACCGTAGGAGCGGCTACAGCCGCAACAGAATCCATCGGGAAGGCCTGTCGCGGCTGAAGCCGCTCCTACGAGTCCTACGAGTCCTACGAGAGGGCGTGAGCCTATCCGGCTTACTTGCCGATCCAGCCTTCCAGCATGTCCGAGAACTCGTCGGCGTGCTCTTCCTCCTGGGCCAGGATGTCTTCCAGGATGCGCTTGGTGGTGGTGTCCTTGTCGCCGACGAAATTGATCATCTCGCGGTAGCTGTCGATGGCGATGCGCTCGGCGATCAGATTCTCCTTGACCATGTCGCGCAGATCCTCGCCTTCCTTGTACTCGGCATGCGAGCGCGCGGTCAGCGTGTCCGGATTCAGGTCCGGCTCGCCGCCCAACTGCACGATGCGCTCGGCCAGCTTGTGCGCGTGCGCCTGTTCCTGCTGCGCGTGTTCCAGGAACTCGGCCTTGACCGCATCGGCGAGCATGCCGGCAGCCATGAAGTAATGGCGGTAGTAGCGCAGCACGCACACGTACTCGGTGGCGAGCGCGTCGTTGAGCATCTTGATCACCGCCTCGCGGTCGGCGCTGTAGCTCTTGGTGATCGCGCCGTCCTCGATGCTCTGGCGGGCGTTGGCGCGCAGCGTGGCGGTGTCGGTGAGGCCGGCGGTGTGCTGCAGCGGCTTGGCATCGGTCTTCGGGGTGGCTGGCTTGTTGGACATGGCTGGCCATTTCCTGTGGTGGGTAAGGGGATCAGTCGGGAAGGTGCTGCAGCACGTAGTCGGCGGCGGAGACCTTGAACTCGCCCGGCGCCTCGACGAACAGCGCCTGCACCACGCCGTCGTCGGCGTACAGCGCGAAGCGGCGCGCACGCACGCCCATGCCGTAGCTGCTGGCGTCCAGTTCCAGGCCCAGCGCCTTGGCGAAGTCGCCATTGCCGTCGGACAGCATCTGCAGGCCGTCCGGCACCAGTTGGCTCTTGCCCCAGGCCTGCATCACGAACGGGTCGTTGACCGCCATGCAGTACACCTCGATGCCGCGCTTGCGGAACTCTTCGAAGTGCTCCACATAGCCGGGCAGGTGCTTCTCCGAACAGGTCGGGGTGAAGGCGCCGGGCACCGCGAACAACAGCACGCGGCGGCCGTCGAACAGGGTGCGCGTGTCCACGGCTTCCACGCCGTCGCGGATGCACTGCAGCACCACTTCGGGAATGCGTTCGCCGGTCTGGATGGGCATGTCGGGCTCCTTGGATGAACCGAGTCTAGAAACGGAAATGGGAAGGTGGCGTCAACGCCTTGAAAAGCGCCGCGGCAGGCCTATCTGACCGGCATGGACGGCGGGCCGGTCCCGCCGCCGCGAACCGTCCCCTCCGGGGTGTACCTCATTCACGTTTCAGGAGACCACGATGAGCATCGTCCGTTATCGCCAGTGGCCGGCCCAGGCCGCATTCCAGAACGAGATCAAGCAGGTGTTCGACCGCTTCTTCGACCCCAACGGCGGCACCGACGAATCGGCCGTCGTCACCGCGCAGTGGGTGCCGCGCGTGGACATCAAGGAGGAGCCGGAGCGCTTCGTGCTGTACGCCGACCTGCCGGGTATCGACCCGTCGGAGATCGAGGTGTCGATGGACAAGGGCATCCTCTCGATCAAGGGCGAGCGCAAGAGCGAATCGGCCGCCGACACCGAGCGTTTCTCGCGCATCGAGCGCCGCTACGGCAGCTTCCACCGCCGCTTCGCGCTGCCCGACAGCGCCGATCCGGACGGCATTTCCGCCACCGGCTACCATGGGGTGCTGGAAGTGCGCATTCCCAAGCGTCCGGCGAGCACGCCGCGCCGTATCCAGGTCGATACCGGGGCCACGATCGTGCAGTAAGCGCCTGCTCGCAGCGGCGTCGCCACCGCGACGCCGCGCCCTCGCCGCCGGCCGTAGAATGGCCGGGCGATGGCGCAGTGCATGCAACCGGCCCGTTGCCGCAAGGCGGCGGGCCGACTCTTTTTGAGGTGATGGATGGAATTCAAGGATTACTACGCGACCCTGGGCGTGGAACCCAGCGCCGGCGATGCCGAGATCAAGACCGCGTACCGGCGGCTGGCGCGCAAGTACCATCCCGATGTCAGCAAGGAGCCTGGGGCCGAAGAGAAGTTCAAGGCGATCAACGAGGCCTACGAGGCCTTGCGCGACCCGCCCAAGCGCGCCGCCTACGATCAGTTGCGCGCGCAGGGCTACCGGCCGGGCGAGGAGTTCCACGCGCCGCCGAACTACGGCGGCGCGCAGGGCTTCGACTTCGAGGAAGTGTTCGGCAACGGCGGCGCCGGTGGCGGCTTCAGCGATTTCTTCGAGAGTCTGTTCGCCCGCCAGCAGCGTGCCCGCCAGGGCGGCGCCGGCCCCGGCCCGGGACCCGGCGCGCCGCGCGGCGACACCCGCGCCAAGCTGGCGGTGCCGCTGGAGGCGGTGTACGCCGGCGACAGCGTGCGCATCACCATCAACGGCAAGCAGTTGGACGTGCGCGTGCCCAAGGGCGTGCGCCCCGGCCAGGTGATCCGGCTGGGCGGGCAGGGCAACGGCGGCAGCAACCTGCTGCTGGAGATCGAGTACGCCGCGCATCCGCAGTTCGAGGTGGACGGCCGCAACATCCTCTACACCCTGCAGGTGACGCCCTGGCAGGCGGCGCTGGGCACCAGCATCAGCGTGCCGACCCTGGGCGGGGCGGTGGAACTGAAGATTCCGCCCGAGTCCGACGCCGGCCGCAAGCTGCGCCTGCGCGGCCGCGGCCTGCCCGGCACTCCGCCGGGCGACCAGATCGTCGAACTGGAAGTGCTGGCGCCGGCGCCGGAAACCGAAGCGCAGCGCAAGGCGTATCGCGGGTTGGCCAAGGCGTTTGGCGAGGCCGTGTGAAGTGAGGCGGGATTGGGGAGCGGGATTGGGGATTCGCAAAAGCGGGCTCCCCTCGCGCTGTGGCGTCGTAGGAGCGGCTTCAGCCGCGACAGGCGTTACCGGTAACGCCCGTCGCGGCTGAAGCCCCTCCTACAAGGCGCGCCGAGTGCAATGCGGCCTTACGCCGCGCACTCAAACGCCGCCCAGAAACCCGCCCCTACGAATCCCCATTCCCCAATCCCCAATCCCCAATCCCGGCTTCTACGGCGCATCCTCGCCACTGAACACACGCTCGATCACCTCGTACAGCTCGTCCTCGGAGAACGGCTTGGTGATGTAGGCGCGGGCGCCCTGGCGCATGCCCCACATGCGGTCGGTGTCCTGGTCCTTGGTGGTGACCAGGATCACCGGGATGTTCTGCGTGGTCGGCTCGCGGCGCAGGGTGCGGGTGGCCTGGAAACCGTTGAGGTTGGGCATCACCACGTCCATCAGCACCAGATCCGGCAAGGCCGCCTTGGCCGCTTCCACGCCGGCGGCGCCGTCGGTGGCGGTGATCGTTTCGTGCCCCAGTTTTTCGACGATGCGCTGGATGCCCAGCAACTGCGACGGCGAATCGTCGACGATCAGAATGCGTGCCATGTGGTTCCCCCTAGGAGGCTCCGAGTGTAGAGGCAGCGGCGCGAAGGCGGAAAGCGTTGCGTGTCACAAAGCGTCGGCGTGGCTACACGCTCGCATCCAGCCGCACCACGGTACGCCCGAACGACTGCCCGGCCAGCATCGTGGCGAACACCTCCGGCAGGCCGGCCAGGTCCACTTCGCGGGTGCAGATCGTCTCCAGGTGGCGCGGCTTCCAGTCGCTGCCCAGGTGCTGCCAGATGCGGTCGCGCAGGTCGCGGGCGGTGCCGGCCGAGCCGATGCCCAGCAGCGACACGCCGCGCAGGATGAAGGGCATCACCGTCATGTCCAGCTCCGCGGTCGCGGCCAGCCCGGCGCTGGCGACGTTGCCGTACGGTGCCGTCTGCGCCAGCAGGCTGGTCAGCATCGCCCCGCCCACGTTGTCCAGGCCGCCGCCGAAGCGCACCGATTCCAGCGGCCGGCTGGTCTGCAGGGCCTCGCGGCCGAGCACCTGGGTGGCGCCCCAGGCCTTGAGCTGCTCGGCGCGCTCGGCCTTGCCGCTGACCGCATGCACTTCGAAGCCGGCGCGGCTGAAGATGTCGACCGCCAGCGAGCCGACCCCGCCGGTGGCGCCGGTCACGCACAGCGGGCCATGCGCCGGGGTCTGGCGGTTGTCGAGCAGGCGCAGCAGCGCCAGCGCCGCGGTGAAGCCGGCGGTGCCCAGCACCATGCTCTCGCGCAGGCTCAGCCCGGCCGGCAGCGGCACCACCCACTTCGACTCCAGGCGCACGTACTCGCTGTAGCCGCCGTCGCGGGTCTCGCTGAGGCCGCAGCCGGTGACCAGCACCGCGTCGCCTTCCTTGAACGCCGGGTCGCGGGAGGCGACCACGTGCCCGGCCACGTCGATGCCGCCGACCAGCGGGAAGCGGCGCAGGATCTTGCCCTGGCCGGTGCCGGCCAGCGCGTCCTTGAAGTTCACCGACGACCAGGCGGCGCGGATCACCACCTCGCCGTCGCTGAGCTGGTCCAGCGACAGCGGGGCGAGGCCGGCGTGGTAGCCGGTGGCGTCCTGGTGGATGCGGAAGGCGGAGAACTGGGCGGGAACGGACATGGAACACCTTGGTCGGCACGCAGGAATGCACCAAGATACCCTTTCGAAACGGCGGGTCTGCCCCATCTTGTAGAATCGGCGACTCATTATCCGGTGACCGGCGCGTGACCGACGCGTCGCCACCTTCCTTCTTGGAGCATGCATGGCCTGGAACACACCTGGCGGCAAGGGCGGAGACGGCCCCGACAATCACGGGCGCGGTCCCTGGCCGCCGCGTGGCGGCAATGGGGGAGGCAGGTGGGGCGGGTTGCCGGGTCCGTTGAAGGACCTGTTCGGCGATGGCGGCGGCATCGGCCGCTGGATCCTGGGTGCGGTGGTGCTGGTGCTGCTGTTCAGCAGCTTCCAGTTGATCGGCGAGCAGCAGCGCGGCGTGGTGCTGCGTTTCGGCCAGTTCTCGCGGATCCTGCAGCCGGGCCCGGCCTTCAAGCTGCCGTGGCCGATCGAGACCGTGCGCAAGGTCGATGCCACCCGCATCAAGACCTTCGACAGCCAACTGCCGGTGCTGACCGGCGACGAGAACATCGTCAACGTCTCGCTCAACGTGCAGTACCGGGTCGAGGACCCGCGCACCTACGTGTTCGGCGCGCGCAACGCCGACCTGGTGCTGGAGCAGGCCGCGCAGAGCGCGGTGCGCGAGCAGATCGGCCGTTCGAACCTCAATGCGGTGCTCAACAACCGCGGGCCGATGGCCGTGGCCGCGCGCGAGCGCCTGCAGGCCGCGCTGAAGGCCTATCACACCGGCCTGATCGTGACCGGCCTGACCCTGCCCGACGCGCGTCCGCCGGAGGAAGTGAAATCGGCCTTCGACGAGGTCAACGGCGCCCAGCAGGTCAAGGCGCGGCTGATCGACGAAGCCCAGGCCTACGCGGCCAAGGTGGTGCCGGAGGCGCGTGGCCAGGCGGCGCGCACCCGTACCGTCGCCGAAGGCTACAAGGAAGCGGCGATCGCCCGCGCGCAGGGCGACGCCGAGCGCTTCACCCTGCTGCAGCAGCAGTACCAGAACGCGCCGGAGGTCACCCGCAAGCGGCTGTGGCTGGAGACCGTGCAGCAGGTGCTGGCGGAGAACCGCAAGGTCATCGGCGGCGATGGCCGCCAGTTGATTTACGTACCGATGTCGGCCGACAGCAAGGCGCCGGCGGCGGCGACCCCGCCGACGCCCACCACGTCGCTGCCGACGGTGCCGCAGGAGGTGTTGCTGCCGGCCTTGAACAGCACGTCGGCCGAAAGTGTCCGCAACCCGGAGCGCACGCCGCGCCCGACCGGCCGTGAGGAGATCCAGCGATGAAACTGTCATTGTGGGCGGGCATTGCCGTCGTCGCGCTGTTCGCGCTGCTCAGCTCGGCGTTCGTGGTGCCCGAGGACAAGGCGGCGATGGTGCTGAACCTGGGCCGCGTGGTGCGTGCCGACCTCAAGCCGGGCCTGCACTTCAAGGTGCCGCTGGTCGAGTCGGTGCGCATGTTCGACCGCCGCTTCCAGGTGCTCGACACCAACCCCGCGCGCTACTTCACCGCCGAGCAGAAGGACGTCAGCGTCAGCTTCTTCGCCATCGGCTACATCTCCGACGTGCGCGCCTTCTTCCGCGCCACCCAGGGCGGCGACGAGAAGGTGGCCAACACGCTGCTGGCGCCGATCATCACCGACTCGCTGCGCAACCAGATCAACTCGCGCACCCTGCAGCAGCTGGTGTCCGGCGACCGCAGCGAACTGATCGCCAAGCAGCTGGTGGCGATCAACGCGGCCAGCAAGACCCTGGGCATGCAGATCGTCGACCTGCGCATCAAGCAGATCGACCTGCCGACCGACAGCCAGGTGATCACCGACGTGTACGAACGCATGCGCGCGCAGCGCAAGCAGGAAGCGGCCAAGCTGCGCGCCGAAGGCGAGGAGCAGGCACTGACCATCCGCGCCCAGGCCGACCGCGAAAGCACGGTGCTGGTCGCCGAGGCCGAGCGCGACGCGCAGAAGCTGCGCGGCGAAGGCGATGCCGAGGCCGCCAGCGTGTACGGCAAGGCCGGCTCCGCCGACCCGTCGTTCTACGCCTTCTACCGCAGCCTGGAGGCCTACCGCGGCGCCATGGCCGACGGCAACGGCGTGATCGTGCTCGACAAGAACGATCCGTTCCTGCAGTACCTCAAGAGCGATCGCTGAGGGCGGGATTGGGGAGTCGGGATTGGGGATTCGCAAAGGCGGGTCCCCTGTCTCTGACGTCGTGCAGGATGGCCGGTTGCAGACGCTGGTACCCGGCGCAGGAAGCCTATGTGGGAGCGACTTCAGTCGCGACCGGCTTCACCGGGAAGGCTTGCGTCACTTCAGCCGCTCCTGAACGATCAAGCCGCTTCAGCGTCGACGCGGCCCGCCCATCCCCGCTTGCCGAGACCCCCATGCACGATCTGATCGCCGCGGTTTGCCTGGTCGTCGTCTTCGAAGGTCTGATCCTGTTGGTCGCGCCGGAGGCCTGGAAGCGGATGGTGCAGCAGATGCTGGCCATGCCGACCACGCAGTTGCGGATCGCTGGCGGCGTAGCTCTGGCGGTGGGATTGATGGCCTTGCTGTGGGTTCGCGCCTGACCGCATTCTGATCGTGCCCGATGGGCAGGTCGCTGAACGTGGCGGGGGAAGGGGTGGTGACCGCCACCCAAAACCCGGATAATGCACAAAAGCCGGCCGGGCCCGCTCCACGCGAGCGTCTCGACCGGCTTTTTCCGTGTATGGGTCCGCCGCCGCCTGGACGCTCCCCGATGGAGCAACCGCATCGGCGCCGGTCGGTCCCCGCACGGCCACCACATCCGCGTGGCCCCGACGGTCGCGCAGCAAACCAGGAGTTACCCAGCCATGGGTCAGTCAGTTGTCGTGCTCGGCGCCCAGTGGGGCGATGAAGGCAAAGGCAAGATCGTCGATCTGCTCACCGAGGAAATCGGTGCCGTCGTGCGTTTCCAGGGCGGCCACAACGCCGGCCACACCCTCGTCATCAACGGCAAGAAGACCGTCCTGCACCTGATCCCGTCCGGCATCCTGCGCGCCGACGCGCTGTGCCTGATCGGCAACGGCGTGGTGATCTCCCCGGCCGCGCTGCGCAAGGAGATCGAGGAGCTGGAGACCTCCGGCGTGGAAGTGCGGTCGCGCCTGAAGATCTCGCCGGCCGCGCCGCTGATCATGCCGTACCACATCGCCCTGGATCAGGCCCGCGAGAAGGCCGCCGGCGGCAAGGCCATCGGCACCACCGGCCGCGGCATCGGCCCGGCCTACGAAGACAAGGTGGCGCGCCGCGGCATCCGCGTCGCCGACCTGCATTACCCGCCGCAGCTGGAAGAGCTGCTGCGCACCGCGCTGGACTACCACAACTTCGTGCTGACCAAGTACCTGGGCGTGGAAGCGGTCGACTTCCAGAAGACCTTCGACGAAGCGCTGGCCTTCGGCGAGTACGTGCAGCCGATGAAGTCCGACGTCGCCGGCATCCTTCACGACCTGCGCAAGCAGGGCAAGCGCGTGCTGTTCGAAGGCGCGCAGGGTGCGCTGCTGGACATCGACCACGGCACCTATCCCTACGTCACCAGTTCCAACACCACCGTCGGCGGCGCACTGGCCGGCACCGGCGTGGGCGCGCAGGACATCGACTACGTGCTGGGCATCGCCAAGGCCTACGCCACCCGCGTCGGCGGCGGCCCGTTCCCGACCGAACTGGACGACGAGATCGGCCAGGGCATCCGCGACCGCGGCGCCGAGTACGGCGCCTCCACCGGCCGTCCGCGCCGCTGCGGCTGGATGGACATCGTCGCGCTGAAGCGCGCGGTGGCCATCAACGGCATCTCCGGCCTGTGCATCACCAAGCTCGACGTGCTCGACGGCATGGAGAAGCTGAAGGTGTGCATCGCCTACGAATACCGCGGCAAGCGCACCGAGTACGCGCCGCTGGACGCGCAGGGCTGGGA
>NZ_CAXYKF010000009.1:0-291731 GCF_964278005.1 uncultured Xanthomonas sp. | reverse complement strand
CCCGCGGCGATGCGGCGCACTTCCAGCACGATTTCCGGCTGATGGTGCAGGACCTCAACGCGATGATGGAGGTCAGCGACCACAACCTGGGCAAGCTGTCGGCCCTGCTGCAATCCATCGCCGCCGGGGATCTCACCGCGCGCATGGATGGCGAGTTCCACGGCGTGTTCGCCACGATGCGCGACGACGCCAACGCCACCGTCGAACAGCTGACCGGCATGGTCGGTCGCATCCAGACCGCGGCGGTCAGCATCAACGCGGCCTCGACCGAAATCGCCGCCGGCAACGACGACCTGTCGCGCCGCACCGAGCAGCAGGCGGCGAGCCTGGAGGAAACCGCCGCATCGATGGAGGAACTGACCTCCACCGTCAAGCAGAACGCCGAGCACGCCCGCCAGGCCAACCAGCTCGCCACCGGTGCAGCCACGGTTGCCTCGCAGGGCGGCGCGGTGGTCGGCAAGGTGGTCGAGACCATGAGCGGGATCGAGGCGTCCTCGAAGAAGATCGCCGACATCATCAGCGTCATCGACGGCATCGCCTTCCAGACCAATATCCTGGCACTCAACGCGGCGGTGGAAGCGGCGCGCGCCGGCGACCAGGGCCGCGGCTTCGCCGTGGTCGCCAGCGAAGTGCGCACCCTGGCACAACGCTCGGCCGGCGCCGCCAAGGAGATCAAGTCGCTGATCGACGACTCGGTCACGCGCGTGGCCGAGGGCTCGGCGCTGGTCGATCAGGCCGGCCGCACCATGAGCGAGATCGTGGCCTCGGTGCAACGCGTCACCGACATCATGGGCGAGATCTCGGCGGCCTCGCAGGAGCAGGCGTCGGGGATCGAGCAGGTCAACCAGACCGTCACCCAGATGGACGAGGCCACTCAGCAGAACGCCGCATTGGTGGAAGAAGCCACTGCCGCCGCACGCTCGATGGAGGAACAAGCCGGCCAGCTCAGCGACACCGTGGCGTTGTTCAAGATCGACAACGTCGGCGTGCGTGCGGCGACGGCGCCGCCTGCCACGGGCAACGCGCCGCGGGCGACCAAGGTGACGGCGCGTCCGCAGCGGCAGCCCGCCAAGCGCACCGCGGTCGCGGTCGGCGGCGACTGGCAGGAGTTCTGAGTCGTACGGTCGCCATGCCGCCGGCATGGCGACCGGTCCCGGCGGTAACGCCCGGCGTTCGCAGCGCAGCCCGTACGCGTCTGCGCATTCCTGCAATACGCGAACCATAGCTCGGCCCATTACACGCCGACGCATGTCGGAACCACGTCGGATTTTGCCTTCGCCGACCAACACGCGTCGGAAGGCAGACAGCTTCCTAACCGCCTGCCAACAAGGATCCGCACACCACTCAATTCCTGGCCGCCATGTCGATATCCATGGGGTGGCAGCGCATCGCCACGAGGCGCCGCAACGCTGGCCTGCCAGCGCGTGCGACCCGACTCCTTCTGTCCCCCAAAGGTCGGCTATGAACGCACTTCTGCAACGCTACAACGTCGGTCGGCGCCTGGGCATGGCGTTCGGCATCCTCATCCTGTTGTCCGGTGTACTGGTCGCCATGGGGCTGCTGACCATGGCCAGGGCGCATCGCGAACTGGACAGCATCGTCAACGGCAACATGGAAAAGGTGCGCCTCTCCAACGAGATGCTGGATGCGAACACCAACGTGCAGATCGGGCTGTTGTCCATCACCATCGTCGATGGCGATGCGGCCAACCAGAAGATGATCGACATCGTGCAGCGCAACCGGGCGCGCTACAAGGCCGCGCACGATGCACTGTCGGCGATGCCGGCGACCCCGGCCGAACGCCAGGCCATGGCCGCGATCGAGAGTGCGCGGGCGCAGTCGGTGCAGCTCAACAATCAGGTGCTGGCGCTGGGCGAGAAGGACCTGAACTCGCAGGCCCAGGCGTTGCTGCTGGGCGATGCCGCGGTGGCGATGGAGCGGCAGCAGGCGACGATCCGCGCCAATGCCGATCTGCAGCGGCGCTTGAGCCGGGAGGCCTATGCGATCTCCTCGGCAGCGATGGCACGCGGCCGTATCGTCCTGATCTCCGGCGGCCTCGCCGTCCTGCTGGTCAGCGGCCTGCTCGGCTGGACCATCACCCGTAGCCTGACCGGGCCGCTGGGCCGCGCCACCCGCGCCGCCGAAGCCATCGCCGATGGCCGCCTGGACAACGACGTGAGCACCGACGCGCGCGACGAACCCGGCCGCCTGCTGCTCGCGATGGGCCGCATGCAGACCCAGTTGCAGCGCTTCTCCAGCGAGACCGCGCTGATGATCGAGCTGCATGCCGACAAGGACATCAGCCACCGCATGCCGCAGGACTTCCCGGGCGTGTACGGCGAGCTGAGCAAGGGCATCAACACCATGATGTTCGAACACCTGGACGCCATCGTCGATGCCATCGGCGTGCTCAACGAATACGCCAATGGCGACCTGCGCCGCGACGCGCGCCGCCTGCCCGGCAGCCGCGCGGTGCTGCACGAGTCGATGGATGCGGCCAAGGCCAGCCTGCTGGCGATCAACACCGAGATCAAGCGCCTGGCCGCCGCCGCGGCGGCCGGCGACTTCAGCGCCCGTGGCGATGCCGCGCACTTCCAGCACGACTTCCGGCTGATGGTGCAGGATCTCAACGCGATGATGGAGGTCAGCGATCGCAACCTCGGCAAGCTGTCGGCGTTGCTGCAGGCCATCGCCGCAGGCGACCTCACCGCGCGCATGGAAGGCGAGTTCCACGGCGTGTTCGCCACCATGCGCGACGACGCCAACGCCACCGCCGATCAGTTGACCGGCATCGTCGGCCGCATCCAGACCGCGGCGGTCAGCATCAATGCCGCCGCCTCCGAGATCGCCGCCGGCAACGACGACCTGTCGCGCCGCACCGAGCAGCAGGCGGCCAGCCTGGAAGAGACCGCCGCGTCGATGGAGGAACTGACCTCCACCGTGAAGCAGAATGCCGAGCACGCGCGCCAGGCCAACCAGTTGGCAGTGGGTGCGGCGGCGGTCGCCTCGCAAGGCGGCAGCGTTGTCGGCCAGGTGGTCGAGACCATGAGCGGCATCGAGGCCTCGTCGAAGAGGATCGCCGACATCATCTCGGTCATCGACGGCATCGCCTTCCAGACCAACATCCTGGCGCTCAACGCCGCCGTGGAAGCCGCCCGTGCCGGCGAACAGGGCCGCGGTTTCGCCGTGGTCGCCAGCGAGGTGCGCACCCTGGCCCAGCGCTCGGCCAATGCCGCCAAGGAGATCAAGACGCTGATCGACGATTCGGTCACGCGCGTGACCGAAGGTTCGGTGCTGGTCGACCAGGCCGGCCGCACCATGAGCGAGATCGTCGCCTCGGTACAGCGCGTCACCGACATCATGGGCGAGATCTCGGCGGCCTCGCAGGAGCAGTCCGCCGGCATCGAGCAGGTCAACCAGACCGTCACCCAGATGGACGAGACCACCCAGCAGAACGCCGCGCTGGTCGAAGAAGCCACCGCCGCCGCGCGCTCGATGGAAGAACAGGCGGTGCAGCTCAGCGATGCAGTCGCGCTGTTCAAGATCGACCGTGTCGCCACGATCGCGCCGCCGGCCGCGGTCCGCGCGGTACCGGCCAAGCCGGCGTCGCGGGTCGCGAGCAGAGCCGGCGCCGCGCCGCAACCGGCGGCACGCGGTCCGGTCGTGGCCGCCGCCAGCAACGGCGACGCCTGGCGGGAGTTCTGAGGCCACGGTGGCCAGGCGCACACGGCCTGGCCACCTCGCCTGCACCAGCGGCACATTCCGCCATCCCCTGCCTGATCGAACGCCGGCTGCCCCGACGGGCGCTCGATACGCGCCACCATCGCCCCGCGCCTCCTCGCCACCATCGCGTGCCTGCCACGGCACGCCAGCGCCCGACTGCCCCTGCCTCGCCCGACCTCGATGCCAGCCCGGCACGGCCGGATCACGCCCACTGCATGCGACACCAGCGACGGCGGCGCGGCACGTCCATCGGCGAATGGAGCGAGCGAGGACATGCCAACACGCGCCGGCCACCGCGATTCCCGCAGCCTCCTCGGCAGGTCTGCGCATCCCCGAATCGTGCCGTCGTTAGCGGATCGCGCCGTTCCTGCATCGGGGCTGCATCCGCAGGGCACCGCAGCGCGTATCTCCTGCCCACTCCGTCCCTCACCTGGGCGCCACAACCCTGATGGCCGCATAACTCGGCCGAGATCACAGATTCAATCTTTGTCTCAAGCCGCCGCTAAAGATATGCCCGATTCGGCCGAGCGCTGGCGATCCCCTCGCATGCGCGCGTCTGCGCCCGGCGAAGTTCGATCGCTGTCCGCCCTCCCTGCATTCCCATCGTATGCGCCTGCTCCCGAGCGCCTGCCTTCTTTCGCTTTTCCCCAGAGACCCGCGCAATGACGTCGCACTCCGCGAACCACGCCGCTCCGCCCGCCTCCGAACGCCGCTCCCGCCTGCGGATCTGGCACGACCTCCCCATTGCGCGCAAACTCAGCCTGATCGGGGTCCTGGCCCTGATCGGCCTGGCCATTCCGCTGCTGCTGTACACCCGCACGCTCAACGACGGCGTGGAGGTCAGCCGCGCCGAGTTGCGCAGCTATGCGCCACTGCGGCAGATGTTGACGCTGCTGGCAGCGCTGCAGGAAGAACAGGTCGGCACCGGCGCCGATGCGGCGCAGGCGCGTGAGACCACGGACCGGGCGCTGGGCGAACTGCAACGGACCGTGCCGGCCCTGCCCGGCTTCGACCGCAGCACGGCGGCGCTGGCGCAACTGCAACAGACCTTGCAGAGCAGGCGCAACGACTTCGCGGCGGTCGCCGACAAGGCCGACGACGCGCTGGACGCCCTGCGCGACGACAGCCAACTGGTCTACACCCCTTATGTGGAGAGCTACCACCTGGTGGTCAGCAGCCTGATCTACGCCCCGGTGACCAGCCAGACCCTGACCCGACTGGACGCGATGCACGACCCGTCCCAGGCGGGCACCGAGACCCCGATCCTGCGCGCCCAGATCGGCGAGCTGGCGCGCGACCAGGCACGCCTGCGGCATGAACTGAAGAAGGCCCTTGGCCTGCTCGAGCAGCAGGATCCGGCGCTGACGCAGGCGGTGAGCAACGAAGCCGCCGTCGCCGACCGCGCCCTGCCGCAACTGGCGCAGGCCCTGGACAACGGCGGCGCCGACGCCGACCAGCGCTGGAACGCGGCCCTGCACGGCTGGGACGCGGCCCTGCACGGCCTGAGCGCCACCGCCTTGCAGGCCCTGCAGCGCCAGTCGCAGCGTCATCTGGACGCCTCGCTGCAGGCGATGTGGACCGCGGTGGCCGGGCTCGGCGTGCTGACGCTGCTGATCGCGGCGATCTGCGCGCATACGCTGGTCACGCTGACCCGCAATGTGCGTCGCGCTGCCGGCGTCGCCGCCGACATCGCCGAAGGCCGCCTCGACGCCTGCATCGTGGTGCCCAGCCGCGACGAAAGCGGGCGGCTGCTGGCCGACATGCAGCGCATGCAGCAACAGTTGCGCGAGGTGCTGGCCGCCCAGACCGAGATGGCGCGGCGCCACGATGGGGGCCAGACCAGCTACCGCATGGACGAAAGCAGCTTCCCCGGCGACTACGGGCGCATGGTCCGCGACAGCAACGCCCTGGCCGCCGCGCACATCGCCGTGACCGAGCGCCTGGCGCAGATCATGGGCCGCTACGCCATCGGCGACCTGTCCGAGGACATGGACCGCCTGCCCGGCGAGAAGGCCCGCCTCACCGAGACGATGGACACGGTCAAGCACAACCTGACCGCGATGAACACCGAGATCAAGCACCTGGCCGGTGCGGCGGCCGCAGGCGACTTCAGCGTGCGTGGCGACACCGCGCGCTTCCAGTACGACTTCCGCCTGATGGTCGACAGCCTCAACCAGCTGATGGCCACCGCCGACGGCAACCTGCAGGCGCTGTCCGCCTTGCTGCAGTCCATTGCCGCCGGCGACCTGACCGCGCGCATGCACGGCCAGTTCCAGGGCGTGTTCGCCACCATGCGCGACGATGCCAATGCCACCACCGAGCAACTGGCCGCGATCGTCGCGCGCATCCAGACCGCGGCGGTCAGCATCAATGCCGCGGCCAGCGAGATCGCCACCGGCAACGACGACCTGTCGCGCCGCACCGAGCAGCAGGCGGCCAGCCTGGAGGAGACCGCTGCGTCGATGGAGGAGCTGACCTCCACCGTCAAGCAGAACGCCGAACGTGCGCGCCAGGCCAACCAGCTGGCCGCCGGCGCGGCCTCGGTCGCCTCGCAGGGCGGCGACGTGGTCGGCCAGGTCGTGCAGACCATGAGCGGCATCGAAGCCTCGTCGAAGAAGATCGGCGACATCATTTCGGTGATCGACGGCATCGCCTTCCAGACCAACATCCTGGCGCTCAACGCCGCGGTGGAAGCCGCCCGGGCCGGCGAGCAGGGCCGCGGTTTCGCCGTGGTGGCCACCGAAGTGCGCACCCTCGCCCAGCGATCTGCCAACGCCGCCAAGGAGATCAAGACGCTGATCGACGAGTCGGTCGGCCGCGTCGCCGAAGGCTCGGCCCTGGTCGAGCGTGCCGGCACCACCATGCAGGAGATCGTGACCTCGGTGCAGCACGTCACCGACATCATGGGCGAGATCGCGGTCGCCTCGCAGGAGCAGTCGTCCGGCATCGAGCAGGTCAACCGCACCGTCACCCAGATGGACGAGAGCACCCAGCAGAACGCTGCGCTGGTGGAGGAAGCCACGGCCGCCGCGCGTTCGATGGAGGAGCAGGCCGGCCACCTGCGCCAGGCCGTGGCGGTGTTCAAGGTGCAGGCGGCGGCATCCTCGGCGCGTGCGCCGGCGGTACCGGCCGCGCGCAGGCCGTCACACGCGGCCGCTTGAGTCCGGGCGCGCGGATCGCGCCCCCCCAGGCTCGGCCTGTCACACCGCGGCCGGCGCACACCGCGCCGCCGGAACAGCAACCCAATTGCCGATCGGCCGCGGAACGCCTCCGCGGCCGATGCGTTTCCAGGCCTGCAAAGCAGCCCTTTTTTTCGACCCCCCCCCACCAGCGTCGTTACCACTGTGTGAAATGTGATGAATACCACCTTAAGGATCGATAGGCGCTGTCGATAACGTGAACAGCCGGTGAGTGCCGGCGTCGCGCTGGCCGGTTTCCAATGCAGGCACTATCCACCACGACGCCCCGTTGGGGAGGTTTCACCCGCCTGCCATGGGGGCTGTTGCTGCTGGTGCTCTGGAGCATCTGGGCGGCAAGCCAACTGGTGGCGCTCGCCAGGCCGCCGCCGGCCGACAGCGCCGCGGCCATTCGCGCGCGCCTGCTGGCCTTTGCGCCCGCCATCGACGCTGCCGACGGGCAGCCCGTGGCGTTCCGCCTGCGCGTGGCCGGCTGCGAGTGCGCTGCACCTGCGGCGCTCGCACTTTCAGGGATGCGCAGCGTGGACCTGCGCGAGCGGCTGGCGCCGCCGTCCCTGCCCTATGCACTGATCGTCTTCGATGCGCAGTCCCGCCTGATCTATGCCGGCCCGGCACAGCTGGCCGGATGCGGCACGTCCATCGCCGCCGCGTCGCTGCTGCCGCGGCTGCTCGCCACCAGCGGCGCCGCGCCGCTGATCTCTCCCGCCCAGTGCGGATGTCCCACCGACTCCAAGGAATCCCTCTCATGAGCGCCTCGCCTACCCAAGGCAGCTTTCTCGTCGGCAACGAGCGCTACGTCTACCTGCAGAAACTGGCGGCGCAGGCCGACCGGCTGTTCGTGGTCGTCGCGGTCCTGGCCACCCTCGCCAGCCTGGCCGCCGCCTGGCATCAGGGCGCGTGGACGCCGTGGCTGGCGGTCAGCCTGCCGACCCTGGCCGTCATGGCCCTGCAGGTGAAGCTGCATCCAGGCAGCCTGCTGAGCCGCTGCACCGTGGCCTTGGGCCTGATGGTGCTGGCCGCGACGCTGATCCAGCAGGCCGGCGGCATGATCGAAGTGCACTTCGGCGTCATCCTGCTGATCGCGCTGCTGCTGTACTACCGCGACTGGCGGCCGATCATGGTCGCGGCCGCCGCGATCGCCGTGCATCACGTGCTGTTCTTCTGGCTGCAGCACCGCGGCCTGCCGGTGCGGGTGTTCACCGCCGAGGCCGGGATCGGCATCCTGGCGATCCATGCGCTGTACGTGGCGGTGGAAGCGGCGATCCTGGTGCCGATGGCGGTGCAGATGCGCAGGCAACTGCTGGACGTGGGCCACGACCCGCACGCCCTGGCCCAGGCCGCGCGCGCCATCGCCCAGCAACAGCCGCTGTCGGCCGCAATCCGCGAGCTGGACCTGCCGGAAGGCTCCATCGCCCACACCCTGGTGGCCGCCAACGCGCAGCTGCTGCGCAGCCGCGAGCAGGACAGCGAGGCCCAGCGCGAGACCCAGCGCATCCGCAGCGCGCTGGACGATGTCACCACCAACGTCATGATCGCCGATGCCGACCGCCGCATCGTCTACGTCAACCGCCCGCTGCTGCAGATGCTCAGCGAGGTGCAGGAAGACCTGCGCCGCGACCTGCCGCAGTTCGATGCCAGCGCATTGCTGGGCAAGACCATCGACGTGTTCCACCGCCATCCCGAACACCAGGCGCGCATGCTCGCCGAGCTGACCGGCACGCACCGCGCGCAGATCCGCGTCGGCGGCCACACCATGCGCCTGATCGTCAATCCGGTCACCGACGCGACCGGCAACCGCCTCGGCTTCGTGGTGGAATGGGCCGACCGCACCGACGAAGTGGCGGTGGAAGAGGAGATCGCCGGCATCGTGCGTGGCGCGGTCGCCGGCGACCTCGGCGGACGCATCCGCCTGGACGACAAGCACGGCTTCCTGCTGCAGTTGGGCGAGCAGATCAACGCCATGCTCGCCGCCAGCGCCTCCGGCCTGGGCCACATCCAGCAGATGCTGCGCGCACTGGCCGAGGGCGACCTGTCGCGGCGCATCGACGCCGACCTGCAGGGCGTGTACGCGAACATGAAGGACGATGCCAACGCCACCGCCGAGCAGCTGTCGGCGATCGTGCGGCAGATCCAGGGCGCCTCGGACGCGATCAACACCGCCGCCGGCGAGATCGCCGCCGGCAACGACGACCTGTCGCGCCGCACCGAACAGCAGGCCGCCAGCCTGGAGGAAACCGCCGCCTCGATGGAGGAGCTGACCTCCACCGTCAAGCAGAACGCCGAGCATGCGCACCAGGCCAACCAGTTGGCGGTCGGCGCCGCGGCGGTCGCTTCGCAGGGCGGCAGCGTGGTCGGCAAGGTGGTCACCACGATGAGCGGCATCGAAGCCTCGTCGAAGAAGATCGCCGACATCATCAGCGTGATCGACGGCATCGCCTTCCAGACCAACATCCTGGCGCTCAACGCGGCGGTCGAGGCCGCGCGTGCCGGCGAGCAGGGCCGTGGCTTCGCCGTGGTCGCCAGCGAGGTGCGCGTGCTGGCGCAGCGTTCGTCCAACGCCGCCAAGGAGATCAAGGGCCTGATCGACGATTCGGTGACCCGTGTGGCCGAAGGCTCGGCCCTGGTCGACCAGGCCGGCCGCACCATGCAGGACATCGTGACCTCGGTCCAGCGCGTCACCGACATCATGCGCGACATCGCCTCGGCCTCGCAGGAACAGTCGGCCGGCATCGAGCAGGTCAACCAGACCGTCGTGCAGATGGACGAGGCGACCCAGCAGAATGCCGCCCTGGTCGAGGAAGCCAGCGCCAGCGCCCGGTCGATGGAACACGAGGCGGGCGAACTGGCACGGGCCGTGGCATCCTTCACCCTGGAGCAGCGCCCGCCGTCGAGCGCGGTCGCCACTGGCGGCAACGTGCAGCCGGTCTACAAAAAAGTCCAGCTCAGCCGATAGCATGCCTGGGGCGGCCCGACGCGGTGCCGCCCCACCCACCTCCAGTACCCACTCTCCACCATGGCCGAAGGCACTCCCAGCGACTCCCCTGTCCCGACTTCGCCGGAAGAAGAAGTGGAGGACGACCGTTTCCTGCTGACCAAGCCGCGACAGATCCGCCAGTTGCTGCAGTCGCTGATCCAGCAGCGTTCGCAGGTCAGCGCGCACGTGGGCGGTCGCGACCAGGCCTTCTCGACCGCGTTGCTGGACCTGGACGAGGACAGCGTGCTGTTGGACCTGAGCGTCAACGAGGCCTCCAACCGCGCCGCCGAGCAGGCCGAGTACCTGCTGTGCTTCGCCCAGCTGGACAAGGTGCGGGTGCGTTTCCGCATCGAAAGCCCGCAGCGCACCGACGACAACGGCCAGCCGGGCCTGCGTGCCCCGCTGCCGGAATCGCTCTACTACCTGCAGCGGCGCGAACATTTCCGCCTGGAGACCCCGATCACCGATTCGCCGTTGTGCGTGCTGCGCATCGACGACGATGCCGGCCAGGTCGAACTGAAACTGCGCGTGGTGGACATCAGCGGCGGCGGCCTGGCGGTGGCGCTGGTACAGGGCCAGCCGATGCCGCAGCTGCAGCAGAGCTATCCGAACTGCGTGCTGCAGCTGCCCGATGCCGACGCCATCCGGCTGACCCTGCAGGTCTGCAACATGTATGTCTCCAAGCTCGCCAACGGCCAGGACACCCTGCGCGTGGGCATGCGCTTCCAGGACCTGCCGCGCGGTGCCGATGCGGCGATCCAGCGCTACGTGTTCCGCATCGAGCGCCAGCGCAGCGCCCGCAAGAGCGGCGTGCTTTCCTGAACGCCGCAAGCGGCCGGCCGATCCCGGTCTAAAGTTCGCCGTGGCCGCGCCGATCTAGCATCAGAGTCGCGCTTTCCCACCCACGCCACCACCCGCAATCCCGTGCGCACCAGGAGCACACGATGAACGACAAGACCACCTCCAATTCCGACGCCACCGGCGGCGAATTCCTCAGCTTCACCCTCGGCGAAGAACACTACGGCGTGGATATCCTCAAGGTGCAGGAAATCCGTGGCTACGACTCGGTCACCCGGGTCCCGGACGCCCCCGAGTACATCAAGGGCGTGATCAACCTGCGCGGCACCATCGTCCCGGTGATCGACCTGCGCCTGAAGCTGCGCCTGAAGGAAGCGCGCTACGACGCCTTCACCGTGATGATCGTGCTCAACGTCGAGAACCGCGTGGTCGGCATCGTGGTGGACAGCGTCTCCGACGTGATCCCGCTGAACGAAGAGCAGATCCGCCCGACCCCCGAGTTCGGCGCCGCGGTCGACACCCGTTTCATCTCGGGCATCGGCACCCAGGACGACAAGATGTTGATCCTGCTGGATATCGAGACCCTGCTCGACAGCGCCGAGTTCGGCCAGCAGCACGCCCACGTCGACGAAGCCGCCTGACCCCCGGCCGCTGCGGCGGCCGCCCGGCTGTAGACGAAACCCGCCGCAAGGCGGGTTTTTATTTGAAATGCGAACTGTTTATCACTTGGGCGAATCAAGTTAACCGGTTTCACGCCGATAGCTGAAGAGTGGCCGGCATCACACGGCCCTCACTTCAGCCCCCGTCCCCAAGGAGTCGTTCCATGAAACCGAGCTTTCCCATGCTGCTGGTCCTGCTGCTCGCCGCCAGCCCCAGCACCTTCGCCCAGTCCCAGCAGATGATCCCGCCGGAGATGGCCACCCGTTTCGTCGGCAAGGACGGCATGGTCTGCGGCAAGGTCGAGAAAGCCAAGTACGCGCAGAATTCCGAAGGCGAGCCGACCTTCCTGTACATGGGCGGCATGTTCCCGCGCCACACCTTCTCCGCCCGCATCGCCGGCGCCGACCGCAGCAAGTTCGGCTTCGCCCCGGAAACCCTGGAAGGCAAGGACGTGTGCGTGATCGGCAAGATCGAGCGGGACAGCTCGCGTGCCGAAATCCAGGTCAGCGCGCCGTCCAGCCTGAAGCTGGCCACCATCAAGTAAGCCTCAGCGCCGCCGTGCTGGACCCGTGCACACGGTCCGGCGCGGCGGCGTTTGCCGTTTTTTGCCCCTTGTCGCCCCCTCCGAATTATGGGAAACGCGCTCATGCAGTGGATTAAAGATCTGAAGGTGATGCCCAAACTGATGCTGGCGTTCGGCGTCGTGCTGGCGTTGATGCTGATCCAGGGCGTGGCCGCCTACCGCGGTCTTAACTCGCTCGATGGCGTGACCAAGAATGTGTCGTCGCAGGTGGTGCCGAGCGTGCGCACCGGCGGCGAAATGCGCGGCATCCTCGGCGAGTACCGCAACGCGGCCTACCAGAGCCTGATCCGCAGCAGCGATGCGCTGAAGAAGGAATCGGCCGCGCGCAAGGTTGCGCTGAAGAAGCAGATGGACCAGATCCTGGCCCAATATCCGCCCAAGATCGGCAGCCCGCAGGAAAAGACCATCTACGACCGTCTGGTCGCCGACTGGAAGAAGGCCAGCGCCTCCTACCAGTCCGTCGACGAAATGCTGCAGCTCGACCTGCACGACGACGCCATCGATACCTTCACCGGCGAGACCCGCACCCTGCACAACAAGGTGGTGGACGACGTCGTCGCCCTGATCGCCGAGAACGATCGCCAGGCCAAGGCCGCGGCCGACGCCGCCAGCGGCACCTATCGCAACGCCTCGGCAACCCTGCTGATCTGCCTGCTGATCGGCCTTGGCGCAGCGGTCGGTCTGGCCTTCCTGTTCGGGCGGATGCTTGCCAACAGCGTGCGCGATGCGGTCAAGGTGGCCAGCGACGTCGCCGCCGGCAAGCTCGACGGACATATCGACGCCAACAGCAAGGACGAGATCGGCGAGCTGATGCAGGCGCTCAAGCGCATGCAGCAGGACCTGCGCGGGCGCATCGAGCGCGACGCCGCGGTCGCCGCCGAGAACCTGCGCATCCGCACCGCGCTGGACAACTCCTCGACCGGCATGTTCATCGTCGATCTGGACTACAACATCGTCTACGCCAACCCGTCGATGCAGGGCCTCACCGACAAGTACGCCGAGCAGATCCACTCGGTGGCACCGGCCTTCGATTCGAGCCTGCCGCTGGTCGGCTCGCCGGTGACGGTGCTGGAGTACGGCAACCAGCACGATCCCAAGACCCTGGCGGAACTGGAAAAGAAGGGGGTGATGGAACGCGAGATGGCCTACGTCGACGCGCGCGTCGCCCAGACCATCACCGCCATCCGCGACCAGCACGGCGCGCACATCGGCTTTGTCTGCGAATCGCGCGACCGCACCCTGGAAGCGCAGGTCGAGCAGGAAGTAGCCAAGATCGTGCGCGAGGCCGCCGCGGGCGACCTCAGCGGGCGCGTCGGCATCGAAGGCAAGCACGGCTTCTTCCTGCAGCTGGCGCAGCAGCTCAATGGCCTGCTGCAGGCCAACGGCGACAGCATCGGCCAAGTGTCCAGGCTGCTGACCGCGCTGTCGCAGGGCGACCTCACCGCGCGCATGCATGGCGATTTCCAGGGCGTGTTCGCGACCATGCGCGACGACGCCAACGCCACCGCCGAGCAGCTGGCGGCCATCGTCGGCCGCATCCAGCAGGCGGCGAACGCGATCAATGCCGCCGCCGGCGAGATCGCCGCCGGCAACGACGACCTGTCGCGCCGCACCGAGCAGCAGGCGGCGAATCTGGAAGAGACCGCCGCCTCGATGGAGGAACTGACCTCCACCGTGCGCCAGAACGCCGAGCACGCGCGCCAGGCCAACCAGTTGGCCGGCGGCGCCGCCACGGTCGCCTCGCAGGGCGGCAACGTGGTCGGCCAGGTGGTGCAGACCATGAGCGGGATCGAGGCGTCCTCGAAGAAGATCGCCGACATCATCAGCGTCATCGACGGCATCGCCTTCCAGACCAACATCCTGGCGCTCAACGCCGCGGTGGAAGCCGCACGTGCCGGCGAACAGGGCCGCGGCTTCGCGGTGGTCGCCAGCGAAGTGCGCACCCTCGCCCAGCGCTCGGCCAACGCCGCCAAGGAGATCAAGGGCCTGATCGACGCCTCGGTGAGCCAGGTGGCCAACGGCTCGACCCTGGTGCGCCAGGCCGGCCAGACCATGACCGAAATCGTCGCTTCGGTGCAGCGCGTCACCGACATCATGGGCGAGATCGCCGCCGCCTCGCAGGAGCAGTCGGCAGGCATCGAGCAGGTCAACCAGACCGTCACCCAGATGGACGAGACCACCCAGCAGAACGCCGCGCTGGTCGAAGAAGCCACCGCCGCCGCGCGTTCGATGGAAGAACAGGCCGGCCAGCTGATCGAGGCCGTGTCGATCTTCCGCGTCGAGCAGTCGGCGCAGGCCAGCGCGGTCCACGCGCCGCAGGCCGTGTCCGCGCCGCGGCCGGCAGCGCCGGCGAAGAAGCCTGCGGCCGTCGCCGCCGCCAAGCCGGCGGCGGTGCGTGCCCGCAAGGTCGAGCCGGCCCTGGCCGATTCGGACTGGCAGGAGTTCTGAGACAGGCCCGGCCTGTCGCTGCATCCCCCCATCCCCGGCCTGCGCGCCGGGGATTTTTTTGACCGCCGCGCCAGCGCGAGGATTGTCTACGGATCGGTCGCGCCGCACCCTCAATTTCCCCGTTCCCGGAGCCGTTAAACCTTTGGGAACCTTTCCAAGGATCAGGTCGATGTCGTCTCGCTCGTTGCTCACCCGCCTCTCGGATCTGCCGCTGCGCCGCAAGTTCCTCTGGCAGACCTTGTTGCTGGGTGCAGGCATCGTCCTGCTGGCGGTGATTGCCGCGCGCATGCAGTACCTGGACATCCGCAACACGCGCGAGCAGGCACTGAAGAGCCAGATCGAGCTGGCGCTGGGCGTGGTGCGCGCCTATGCGGCCGAGGTGGACAAGGGCAGCATGCCGCTGGCCGAGGCGCAGCGCACCGCCCTGCGCACCCTGGAATCGATGCGCGCCCGCGACGGCGTGGACTACTTCTACGTGCACGACCTGCACCCGACCATGCTGATGCACCCTACCCGCCACGACCTGGTCGGCAAGGACATCGGCCAGGTGCTCAGCGCCGACGGCAAGCCGATCTTCCGCGAATTCGTGAACGTGGCCGAGGCCGGCGGCGGCTATGTCGACTACCTGTGGCCCAAGCCCGGCAACGCCACGCCGGTGGAGAAGGTCTCCTACAACGCCGCATTCGCGCCCTGGCACTGGGTGATCGGCACCGGCGTGTACATGGACGACGTGCAGGGGCAGGCGCTGGTCTTCACGGGCGTGATGACCCTGGCCGGCGGCGTGCTGGTGCTGCTCACCTTCGGCATCAACTGGCTGATCGGCAGTTCGGTGCTGCGACCGGTATCGCGCAGCCTGGAGGCGATCCGCGCGGTGTCGCGCGGCGACCTCAGCGTGCGCATCGACAATCCCGGCCGCGACGAGACCGGCGAGATGCTGCGCGCCACCGGCGAAATGATCCGGATGCTGGAGCGCTTTTCCAGCGAGACCGCACGGATGGCAGTGCTGCACGCCGACAAGGACATGTCCCACCGCATGCCGGAGGATTTCCCCGGCGTGTACGGCGACCTGGCTGCCAGCATCAACCGCATGATGTTCGAGCACCTGGACGCGATCGTCGACGCCATCGCGGTGCTCAACGAGTACGCCAACGGCGACCTGCATCGCGACGCACGCCGCCTGCCCGGCAGCCGCGCGGTGCTGCACGAATCGATGGACGCGGCCAAGGCCAGCCTGCTGGCGATCAACACCGAGATCAAGCGCCTGGCCGCTGCAGCCGCCGCCGGCGACTTCAGCGTGCGCGGCGACGCCGGCCGGTTCCAGCACGACTTCCGGCTGATGGTGCAGGACCTCAACGCGATGATGGAGGTCAGCGACCGCAACCTGGGCAAGCTGTCGACCCTGCTGCAGGCCATCGCCGCCGGCGACCTGAGCGCGCGCATGCACGGCGACTTCCACGGCGTGTTCGCAAGGATGCGCGAGGATGCCAATACCACCGCCGACCAGCTCGCCGACATCGTCGGCCGCATCCAGACCGCGGCGCGCAGCATCCACGGCGCCACCACCGAACTGGCCGCCGGCAACGACGACCTGTCGCGCCGCACCGAACAACAGGCGGCCAACCTGGAAGAGACCGCGGCCTCGATGGAGGAGCTGACCTCCACGGTCAAGCAGAACGCCGAGCACGCCCGCCAGGCCAACCAGCTCGCCACCGGCGCGGCCGCGGTGGCCTCGCAGGGCGGCCAGGTGGTCGGCCAGGTGGTCACCACCATGAACGGCATCGAGGCCTCGTCGAAGAAGATCGCCGACATCATCGGCGTGATCGACGGCATCGCCTTCCAGACCAACATCCTGGCCTTGAATGCGGCGGTGGAAGCGGCTCGCGCCGGCGAACAGGGCCGCGGCTTCGCGGTGGTCGCCACCGAGGTGCGCACCCTCGCCCAGCGCTCGGCCAACGCCGCCAAGGAGATCAAGACGCTGATCGACGACTCGGTCGGCCGCGTGAGCGAAGGTTCGGCCCTGGTCGACCAGGCCGGTCGCACCATGCAGGAGATCGTCGCCTCGGTGCAGCGGGTGACCGACATCATCGGCGAGATCGCCGCGGCCTCGCAGGAACAGTCGATGGGCATCGAGCAGGTCAGCCGCACCGTGGCGCAGATGGACCAGGCGATCCAGCAGAACGTCGCCGTGGTCGAGGAAGCCAGCGCCTCGGCGCGGGCGCTGGAAGACCAGGGCCGCCGGCTCGGCGAGGCGGCGGCGGTGTTCCGGCTGGACCCGGCGCAGGCCGGCGCGCACGGCGGCGCAGGCCCCACGCCCGCGGCCCCGGCACGCGGTGCGGCACGGCAGGCGCCGCTGCGGCTGGTGCGCACGGCAGCCCCGACCATCGAGGCCGATTGAGCGGACATGCCGTTGCGATAGAAACAATCACGCACGACACGCCGATTCGCACCACGGCACGGTTCAAGCTATCGCCGCGCTAGTCGATATCAGGATCACGCTTCGTGGTCCGCGCATGTCACCGCCGGATCACCACCGCGACCGTTCAGGGAGCACGTGATGCCCAGCCGCCGACATCCGCCATCGTCCACCCTCCCGTCGCGGCGCCGCGGCGCCGCACGCGCGCCCCTGTTCGGCATGGGTTCCCGCCCGCCTGCGCGCGCCGCCACTGGCGCGGCGCTGCCCTCGCCCCGCTTCGTCTTCGCCGGCTGACCGCCGGCCGCCCTGCTTTTTTCAACCGCTGCTGCACATGGAATGCCCATGAACGTACTTGCGCACCTGAAAATCCGCGACAAGCTGATCTTCGCCTTCGCCGTGACCACGCTGCTGACGGTCGTGCTGGGGGGCTTTACCTACTCCCGGACCAGCCTGTCCATCGCCGAGCTCAAGCACATCCAGCACGATTGGGTGCCGGCGACCCAGGCACTGGCCGAGGTGCGCGCGCAACTGGGCGAATTCCGTACCTACGAACTGGCGCAACTGTCGCGCGCCGGCGATCCCCAGGCCCAGGCCGACTACTTCAAGCGCATGCAGAAGGTGCGCACGGAGGTGGCGAAGAACCAGCAGGTCATCGCCGCGATGATGCGAGACCAGAAGCAGGTGCAGATGTACGCCGGCGTGCAGGAGACGCTGAAGGCCTACCTGCAGGCCAACACCGAGATGGGTGCGGCGCTGCGCGCCGGCGACGTGGCAGGCGCACAGAAGATCTCCGACACCCAGTCGCGGACGCTGCGCCGGACCCTGTTCGAGCGCATCGTGGCGCTGACCCAGTACAACGTCGCCGAACTGAACCGGGAGATGGAGCGCGCCGACAGCCAGCTGGCCAACACCAAGACCCTGATCGTGACGCTGCTCGGGCTGGCCGTGCTGTTCGCCAGCGTCACCGCCTGGCTGATCGCGCGCGGGATGGCGCGCCAACTGCACGCGGCCAAGCGCCTGTCGCAGGCGGTGGCGCGCGGCGAACTGGAGGGCGCCACCTATCCGCACGGCAAGGACGAGATCGGCGAGCTGATGGACGACATGCTGATCATGCGCTCGCGCGTCCACAGCGTGATCCGCGCCCAGGACGAGATGGCCCGGCAGCACGCGTGCGGCACCATCAGCTACCGCATGGACGAGAACGCCTTCCCCGGCGAGTACGGGCAGATGGTCAAGGGCACCAACGAACTGGTGGCCTCGCACATCGCAGTGAAGATGCGACTGCTGCAGATCATCCAGCGCTATGCGATCGGCGACCTGTCCGAAGACATGGACCGCCTGCCCGGCGAGAAGGCCGTGCTCACCGAAACCATGGACATGGCCAAGCAGAACCTGACCGCGATGAGCGAGCAGATCAAGCAGCTGGCGGAGGCGGCCGCGGCCGGCGCCTTCGGCACGCGCGGCGACCCGGAACGTTTCCAGTACGGGTTCCGGGTGATGGTGCAGGATCTCAACGCGATGATGGAGGTCAGCGACCGCAACCTGGGCGAGCTGTCCACGCTGCTGCGGGCCATCGCCGCCGGCGACCTGACCGCGCGCATGCACGGCGAGTTCCATGGCGTGTTCGGTCGCATGCGCGACGACGCCAACGCCACTGCCGCACAGCTGGCGGCGATCGTCGGCCGCATCCATGCCGCGGCCGCCAACATCAATGTCGCCTCCACCGAGATCGCCAGCGGCAACGGCGACCTGTCGCGCCGCACCGAACAGCAGGCGGCCAGCCTGGAGCGCACCGCCGCCTCGATGGAAGAGCTGACCTCCACGGTCAAGCAGAACGCCGAGTACGCACGCCAGGCCAACCAGCTTGCGGCCGGTGCCGCCGCGGTGGCCTCGCAGGGCGGCGACGTGGTCGGCCACGTGGTCACCACCATGAACGGGATCGAGGCCTCGTCGAAGAAGATCGCCGACATCATCAGCGTCATCGACGGCATCGCCTTCCAGACCAACATCCTGGCACTCAACGCCGCCGTCGAGGCCGCGCGCGCCGGCGATCAGGGCCGCGGCTTCGCCGTGGTCGCCACCGAGGTGCGCACCCTCGCCCAGCGTTCGGCCAATGCCGCCAAGGAGATCAAGACGCTGATCGACGAGTCGGTCGGCCGCGTCGCCGAAGGCTCGGCCCTGGTCGACCAGGCCGGCCGCACCATGAGCGAGATCGTGACCTCGGTGCGCCGCGTCACCGACATCATGGGCGAAATCGCCGCCGCCTCGCAGGAGCAGTCCGCCGGCATCGAGCAGGTCAACCAGACCGTGGTGCAGATGGACGAGAGCACCCAGCAGAACGCCGCGCTGGTGGAAGAAGCCACCGCCGCGGCGCGCTCGATGGAGGAACAGGCCGGCCAGTTGGGCGCGGCCATCGCCGCTTTCAAGCTGGACACCTACCAAGGCGTGGCCGCCAACGCGCCGATTGCGCAAGCCGCGCCAGCCCCGGCCCGCGCCAGGCCCCGAGCGGCGGCGCGCCCGCGCCCCGCCAGCGCCGCCGCCAGCGAGGCCCAGTGGCAGGAGTTCTGAGCCCGCACGCCACCGCCGGCGGTCTTTCCTGACTGCCGGCTGTCAATTTCGTCCGTTCCCGGCCGATAACCCGATTGACCGACCATCGCTGCGCACCATGGCCATCCAGACTCCCGCTTCGCCCTCCTCCGGTTCCGACAATCGCGACTTCGACTTCAGCGACCGCGATTTCAAGCGGGTCTGCGACCTGATCTACCAGAAGGCCGGCATCGCCCTGGCCCCGGCCAAGCGCGACATGGTCTACGGCCGGCTGTCGCGGCGCCTGCGCGTGCTGGGCCTGCGCTCGTTCCGCGACTACCTAGACTGGCTGGAGCGCGACGGCGGCGACGAATGGGAGGCGTTCACCAATGCGCTGACCACCAACCTGACCTCGTTCTTCCGCGAGCCGCACCATTTCGAGCGGCTGCGCGAAGAGTTGCAGAAGCACTCCGGCGCGGCGCCGCTGAAGATCTGGTCCTGCGCCTCGTCCACCGGTGAGGAGCCCTACTCGCTGGCGATCACCGCCTGCGAGGCGTTCGGCACGCTGACCCCGCCGGTGCGGATCCTGGCCACCGACGTCGACACCCAGGTGCTGGCCACCGCCTCGCGCGGCGTGTACGCGCTGGAACGCGTCGCCAGCCTCGATCCCGCCCTCAAGCGCAAGTATTTCCAGCGCGGCAGCGGCGCCAACGAAGGCCAGTGCCGGGTGCTGCCGGCGCTGCGCGACCTGCTCGAGTTCCGCCAGCTCAACCTGCTGGAACCGCGCTACGACGTGGCCGGCCCGTACCTGGCGCTGTTCTGCCGCAACGTGATGATCTATTTCGACAAGCCCACCCAGCGCGGCATCCTGTCGCGGCTGATTCCGCACCTGGACGACGACGGCATGCTCTACACCGGCCATTCGGAAAACTATCTGCATGCGGCCGACCTGATCCAGCCCTGCGGCCGCACGCTGTATCGCCGGGCGCAGAAGGATCGCGCATGAGCGCCGCGGCCATGGCCCTGGACCAGGTGATGCGCTATCACGACACGCGCTTCCAGACGATGGCGGCCAAGCTGTTGCCGACCCAGTACCTGGTGGTGGACGACGACACCGCGCTGACCACCATCCTGGGTTCGTGCGTGGCCGCCTGCATCCGCGACCCGCTGCTGAAGATCGGCGGCATGAACCACTTCATGCTGCCCGACGGCCAGAGCGGCGACGGCGCGCCGGCCCGCTACGGCAGCTATGCGATGGAAGTGCTGATCAACGACCTGCTCAAGCGCGGCGCCGCACGCAACCGCCTGGAAGCCAAGGTGTTCGGCGGCGGCAACGTGCTCAAGGGCTTCACCAACAATCCGGTCGGCACGCGCAACGCCGACTTCGTGCTGAACTACCTCAAGGCCGAACATATCCCGGTGGTGGCCGAGGATCTGCGCGGCATCCATCCGCGCAAGATCTGGTTCTTCCCCGCTACCGGCCGCGTGGTCGTGCAGCGCCTGCCGCACGCGCACGAGGAAGCCGAAATCGCCGCGGCCGAGTCGGCGGTGCGCGCCCGTCTCGCCAAAGCCCCCGTCACCGGTGCCGTGGAGTTGTTCGAATGAGCCTGGAAGCCCCTTGCCGCGTGCTGATCGTCGACGACTCGGCGGTCGTGCGACAGATCCTTACCGAAATCCTGTCGGGCGCGCCCGGCGTGGAAGTGGTCGGCTCGGCCGCCGACCCGCTGCTGGCGCGCGAGAAGATCAAGCGTCTGAATCCGGACGTGATCACCCTGGACGTGGAAATGCCGCGCATGGACGGGCTGGCGTTCCTGGAAAACCTGATGCGGCTGCGGCCCACGCCGGTGGTGATGATTTCCTCGCTGACCGAGCGCGGCGCCGACACCACCTTGCAGGCGCTGTCGCTGGGCGCGGTCGACTTCGTCTCCAAGCCCAAGCTCGACGTGGCCCGCGGGCTGGAGGAGTACGCCGAAGAGATCATCGCCAAGGTCAAGAACGCGTCCAAGGCCAAGGTCCGCGCCCTGGACCGGCCGGCCGCGCCGAAACCGGCCGGCGCCACCGCCACGCCCGCCGCGGTGTCCTCGCTGAAGTTCCGCACCACCGACCGGCTGATCGCCATCGGCGCCTCCGCCGGCGGCACCGAAGCGCTGCGCGTGGTGCTGGAAGGCATGCCGGCCGACGCGCCTGCGGTGGTCATGACCCAGCACCTGCCGGCCGGCTTCAGCACCGCGTTCGCCGACCGCCTCAACCGGCACTCGGCCATGGCCGTGCGCGAAGCGACCGAAGGCGAAGCGATCCTGCCCGGCCACGCCTACCTGCCGCCCGGCGGCAAGCACCTGCAGGTGATCCGCGACGGTGCGCGCTGGCGCTGCAAGATCGACGACGGCCCGCCGGTCAACCGGCACAAGCCGGCGGTGGACGTGCTGTTCCAGTCGGTGGCACGCAACGCCGGCGCCAACGCCATCGGCGCGATCCTCACCGGCATGGGCGACGACGGCGCGCGCGGCCTGCTGGAAATGCTGCAGGCCGGGGCCAGCACCCTGGTCCAGGACGAGGCCACCAGCGTGGTCTGGGGCATGCCCGGCACCGCCTTCCGCCTGGGCGCGGCGCAGGAGGTCTTGCCGCTGGACAAGATCGCCGAGCGGCTGATCGCCTTGTCCGTGCAGGCGCGCTGACACCATGCCGGGCCGCCGCGTCACAACGTCGAGCGTGCCCAGCGACGTCAGCGTGGAGGCGGCGCGGGTGGCATCGGCCCGTTCCGAACTGGACCTGCTGCTCTGCCTGCAGTACGCGCCGGAAGGCGTGCTGATCGTCGATCCGCAGGCGCGTGTGGTTGCCTTCAACCACACCGCCGAGGCGCTGTGGAACCGTCCCCGCGCGCAGGTGCTGGGGCGGCCGCTCGGCGAGTTGGCCGATGCCGACGTGCGCGACGACTTCCTCGCGCATTGCCTGCACGACGGCGGCAGCGGCAGCTACGAGCTGCTGTTGCGCGACTACGATGGCGCAGCGCGCTGGCTGGCGGTGAGCGCAGCGCGGGCACCGCAGCACTACAGCCAATTGCAGGTGCTGTTCGTGCGCGACATCAGCGCCGAGCGCGCTCGCGACGCCAGGATGCGGCTGCTGTCGCTGGCGCTGGACTCCAGCGACAACGCCATCGTCGTCTGCGATCCGGAATTGAACACCCTCTATGTCAACGCCGGCTTCAGCCAGGTGTTCGGCTACGCCGAGAGCGAAGTGCTGGGACGCCTGCCCAGCAGCGTGCTGAGCGGCCCCGGCACCGACCTGCAGACCGTGCAGCACACCCGCGAACGCGTGCGCGCCGGTTTCGGCCACCAGACCGACATCCTCGCCTACCGCAAGGACGGCACCCCGCTGTGGGCCACCCTGGTGGCCACCCCCATCGCCAGCGAGGATGGCAGCCAACAGCACTACATCCTCTCGTTCACCGACATCACCCAGAGCAAGATGCACGAGGTGCTGCACAAGAACGTGCTGGATGCGCTGGTCCGCGAACAGCCGCTGATCGAGGTCGCCACGCTGATCTGCAAGGAGGTCGAGCGCATCGCGCCGGAACTGATGGCCGCGATCGTGAGTGTCGACGGCAGCGGCTGCCTGCAGCCGCTGGCGGCGCCGAGCATGCCGGCGCGGTTCGGCGAGACCATGAACAACATGCGCGCCGGACCGCGTGCCGGCGCCCTCGCCACCTCGATCTGGCGCGGCAAGCAGGTACTGGTCCTCGACCCGCACACCGACCCGCTGTTCGCCGACTACATGGGGCTGGTGCAGCATGTGCAGTTGGGCACCTGCGTGGCCACCCCGATCAAGTCCAGCAGCGGTCGCGTCCTCGGCAGCTTCGCGCTGTGCTATCGGCAGGTGCGCGAGCCATTGGCCTGGCACCTGCGCCTGATCGAGCTCTGCGTGCATCTGTGCGCCCTGGCGCTGGAACGCGAGCAGACCAGGGCACGCGTGCACCAGCTCGCCTTCTACGACTCGCTCACCGGCCTGCCCAACCGGGTGATGTTCAGCGCCCGCGCCGAGCAGGCGCTGGCCGCCGCCGAGCATCAGGGCGCACCGGTGGCGATCCTGTTCGTGGACCTCGACCGCTTCAAGCGCATCAACGAGACCCAGGGCCATGCCGCCGGCGACGGCCTGCTGCGCGACATCGCCCAGCGCATCGGCGACACCCTGGGCCTGACCGATCTGGTCGGCCGCCAGGCCGGCGACGAGTTCGTGCTGATGCTGCCGAACTGCAGCGTCGAACAGGCCGCCGGCGTCGCCGAGCGCCTGCTGCTGGTTCTGGCCGAGCCGCTGGTGGTGGGCCAGGTGACCCTGCACCCCAGCGCCAGCATCGGCGTGGCCATGTTCCCCGACGACGGCCGCGACATCGAGACCTTGCTGCGCCATGCCGACCTGGCCATGTTCCGGGCCAAGCACGAAGGCGGCGACAGCGTGCGTTACTTCAGTTCCGACATGAACCGCATGGCGCAGGAACGCGTGGCAATGGAGACCGCGCTGCGCGACGCCCTGCATCGCAACAAACTGCAGCTGCACTACCAGCCGCAACTGGACAGCCAGGCGCCGCACGCGCTGTACGGCGTGGAGGCGCTGCTGCGCTGGGAACATCCCAATCTCGGCGCGATCTCGCCGGCGCGGTTCGTGCCGATGGCCGAAGAATGCGGGTTGATCGACGAGCTCGGGCAGTGGGTCTTGCGCGAAGCCTGCCGGCAGATGGCCGACTGGCGTCTGCGCGGCATCGCGGTGCCGCGCGTGGCGGTGAACCTGTCGGCGAACAACTTCGCCGACCCCGAATTGCCCACGCGGGTGGAAGGCCTGCTCACCGCGTCCGGCCTGCAACCGTCCGACCTGGCACTGGAAATGACCGAGAGCGTCATGCTCTCCAACACCAACGCGGTGCTGGCCAACCTGCGCCAGTTGCAGGCCAGCGGCGTGCTGCTGTCGCTGGACGACTTCGGCACCGGCTATTCCAGCCTCAGCCATCTGCACCAGTTGCCGGTCAACGAGCTCAAGCTGGACATGAGCTTCGTCAGCGACCTGGAGCACTGCCAGACTTCGCGAGCGCTGACCACCTCGGTCCTGCGGATCGGCGAAACCCTGGGCATGCACACGGTCGCCGAGGGCGTGGAAACCGAAGCGCAACGCGCGTTCCTGGCGCGGCTGGGCTGCCGCGTGCTGCAGGGCTTCCTGTTCGCGCCGGCGCTGCCGGCGGCGGCGCTGGAACACTGGCTGCAAGGGCGAGCGTCCGCACCACAGGCCTAGCGCAGGCAAGCGGCGAGCCCACCGTCGTACGCAGCGCAGGCACCACCAACGAAAAAGCCCGGCAGTGCCGGGCTTCTTCGTTGCGACCGTGCCGCATGGGCGGCACGTCGCGTCAGCGCATCGCCGGGGCGATCAGGCCGCGACCGTGGCGGCCACGTCCTGGTAGTCCTGGATCTGATCGAAGTTCATGTAGCGATAGATCTGTTCGCCACTGGTCTTGATCACGCCCACGTCGGCCATGTACTCGTCCTTGGTCGGGATGCGGCCCAGGCGCGAGCAGATCGCCGCCAGTTCCGCCGAGCCCAGGTACACGTTGGTGTTGCGGCCCAGGCGGTTGGGGAAGTTGCGGGTGGAGGTCGAGAACACCGTGGCGCCCTCGCGCGCCTGCGCCTGGTTGCCCATGCACAGCGAGCAGCCCGGCATTTCCATGCGCGCGCCGGCGGCGCCGAAGGTGCCGTAGTGGCCTTCCTTGGTCAGCTCCGAGGCGTCCATCTTGGTCGGCGGCGCGACCCACAGGCGGGTCGGGATGTCGCGCTTGCCTTCCAGCAGCTTGGCCGCGGCACGGAAGTGACCGATGTTGGTCATGCACGAGCCGATGAACACTTCGTCGATCGCCGCACCGGCGACGTCGGACAGGGTCTTCACGTCGTCCGGGTCGTTCGGGCAGGCCACGATCGGCTCGTGGATGTCGGCCAGGTCGATCTCGATCACCGCCGCGTACTCGGCGTCGGCATCGGGCTCGAGCAGCTGCGGGTCGGCCAGCCACTCCTCCATCTTCTTGATCCTCCGCGCCAGCGAACGCGCGTCGGCATAGCCTTCGGCGATCATCCACTTCAGCAGGGTGATGTTGCTGGTCAGGTACTCGACGATCGGCTCCTTGTTCAGGCGCACCGTGCAGCCGGCGGCCGAACGCTCGGCGGAGGCGTCGGACAGTTCGAACGCCTGCTCCACCTTCAGCTCCGGCAGGCCTTCGATCTCCAGGATGCGGCCGGAGAAGATATTCTTCTTGCCCTGCTTGGCCACGGTCAGCAGGCCCTGCTTGATCGCGTACAGCGGGATCGCGTTGACCAGATCGCGCAGGGTCACGCCCGGCTGCATCTGCCCCTTGAAGCGCACCAGCACGCTCTCGGGCATGTCCAGCGGCATGACGCCGGTGGCGGCGGCGAAGGCGACCAGGCCGGAACCGGCCGGGAACGAGATGCCGATCGGGAAGCGGGTGTGCGAATCGCCGCCGGTGCCGACGGTGTCGGGCAACAGCATGCGGTTGAGCCAGCTGTGGATCACGCCGTCGCCCGGACGCAGCGACACGCCGCCGCGGGTGGAGATGAACTCCGGCAGGGTGTGGTGGGTCTTGACGTCCACCGGCTTCGGATACGCCGCGGTGTGGCAGAACGACTGCATCACCAGGTCGGCGGAGAAGCCCAGGCAGGCCAGGTCCTTCAGCTCGTCGCGGGTCATCGGGCCGGTGGTGTCCTGCGAGCCCACCGAGGTCATCTTCGGTTCGCAGTAGGTGCCCGGGCGCATGCCCTGGCCTTCCGGCAGGCCGCAGGCGCGGCCGACCATCTTCTGCGCCAGCGAGAAGCCCTTACCGGTGTCCGGCGGGTCCATCGGCAGGCGGAACAGGGTCGAGGCCGGCAGGCCCAGGAACTCGCGCGCCTTGGCGGTGAGGCCACGGCCGACGATCAGCGGGATGCGGCCGCCGGCGCGCACTTCGTCGAACAGCACGTCCGACTTCATCGCGAACTCGGCGATCACCTGCCCGTTCTTCAGCGCCTTGCCCTCGTACGGACGCAGTTCGACCACGTCGCCGTGCTCCATCTGCGACACGTCCAGCTCGATCGGCAGCGCGCCGGCGTCTTCCATGGTGTTGTAGAAGATCGGCGCGATCTTCGAACCCAGGCACACGCCGCCGAAACGCTTGTTGGGGATGTACGGAATGTCCTCGCCGGTCCACCACAGCACCGAGTTGGTCGCCGACTTGCGCGAGGAACCGGTGCCGACCACGTCGCCGACGTAGGCGACCAGGTGGCCCTTGGCCTTGAGGTCGGCGATGGCCTGGATCGGGCCGCGCTTGCCGTCTTCTTCCGGCTCGAACGGGGCGCCGTCGCGCTTGTTCTTCAGCATCGCCAGCGCGTGCAGCGGGATGTCCGGGCGGGTGGTGGCGTCCGGCGCCGGCGACAGGTCGTCGGTGTTGGTCTCGCCAGGCACCTTGAACACGGTGATGGTCAGGCTCTGCGGCACTTCCGGCTTGCTGGTGAACCACTCAGCCTCGGCCCAGCTCTGCAGCACGGCCTTGGCGTGCGCGTTGCCGGCCTCGGCCTTTTCCTGCACGTCGTGGAAGGCGTCGAAGATCAGCAGCGTGTGCTTGAGGCCTTCGGCGGCGACCGCGCCCAGCTCGGCGTTGTCCAACAGCTCGACCAGCGGATGGATGTTGTAGCCGCCGAGCATGGTGCCCAGCAGTTCGGTGGCGCGGGTGGGCGAGATCAGCGGGGTCTTCTCGCTGCCGAAGGCGACCGCGGCCAGGTACGAGGCCTTGACCTTGGCGGCGTCGTCGACGCCGGCCGGCACGCGCTGGCTCAGCAGCTCGACCAGGAACTGCTCCTCGCCGGCCGGCGGGTTCTTCAGCAGTTCGATGACCTGCGCGGTCTGCTGCGCGCTCAGCGGCAGCGGCGGGATTCCGAGCGCGGCGCGCTCTGCAACGTGGTGGCGATAGGCTTCCAACATGCGGGTTCTCCGGAAAAATACGGTGGGGATGTGCGGCAGCGGCGGCGCGGCGTCAGCCGGCAGGCTTGGGGACGATGATCTTCAGGCCTTTGAAGTAATCGCGGAAAAAACGGTCGTCGTGGGTGATCAGGCCATCGCATTGCAGCAGCGCATGCGCACCGATCAGGAAATCGGCCACCACCCGCTCGCGCTTGCCGCCACGGGCGCGGAAGCGGCGCTGCATCTCGCCGGCGCGCAAGGCCGACTTGGCCTCCAGCGCGCTGAAGCGGATGCTCATGTCCTCCAGCACCGACAAGGCCTCGGCGCCGTCGCGCAGCGCGCTGCAGACCTCGGCCAGGACGATGTCGCAGACCACCACCGGGCCGGTGCTCAGGCACTGGCGCAGGCAGGCTTCGGTGGCATCGGCCTGCGGGCCGTCGGCCAGCAGGTCCACCAGCACGGACGAGTCGATGGCGATCATGCGCCGGCGTCGGGCTCGGGTTCGAACGGATCGCCCGGGGCACGGCCGCGGATGGCGCGCATCGCCTCGTCGGTGCTGGCGAAGCCGTCGAGCTTGAAGCGGCCGCGGGCGCGCGAGATGGCATCGTCCACGCTCTTGCGCAGGATGATCCGGCCGCCATCCAGTTCCACCTTCAGGATGGTGCCCTTGCTCAGGCCCAGCGCATCGCGCACGGCCTTCGGCAGGGTGATCTGACCGCGTTCGGCGACAGTGGCTTCCATCGGGCTGGCTCCACAAGGTATGTACGAATTTTACATACTTGAAGCGTCATACTCAAGCCCGCATACAGCGGCGGTCACACCTGCCATACACACTGAATCGGTCAGAATGACCGCAGTCCCTACAGCCGCGACGCCATAGGAGTTCCGTGATGAGCGATTCCTTTTCCACCCGCGCCTCGCTCGAGGTCAACGGCCAACGCTACGCCTACTACAGCCTGCCCAGGCTCGCCGAGCGCTTCGATATCGCCCGCCTGCCCTACTCGCTGAAGATCCTGCTGGAAAACCTGTTGCGCCACGAAGACGGCGGCGTGACCGTGGGCAAGGACCACATCGAGGCAGTGGCCAAGTGGGATCCCAAGGCCGAACCCGACACCGAGATCGCCTTCATGCCGGCGCGCGTGGTGCTGCAGGACTTCACCGGCGTGCCCTGCGTGGTCGACCTGGCGGCGATGCGCGATGCGGTGGTCAAGCTCGGCGGACGCCCGGAGCAGATCAACCCGCTGATCCCCTCGGAACTGGTGATCGACCACTCGGTGCAGGTGGACGTGTTCGGCAAGCCCGACGCGCTGGATCTCAACGGCAAGATCGAATTCCAGCGCAACAAGGAACGCTACGGCTTCCTGCGCTGGGGCCAGAAGGCCTTCGACAACTTCAAGGTGGTGCCGCCGAACACCGGCATCGTGCACCAGGTCAACCTGGAGCACCTGGCGCGGGTGGTGATGACCGGCGAGCGCGACGGCGAGGCGATCGCCTACCCGGACACCGTGTTCGGCACCGACAGCCACACCACCATGATCAACGGCATCGGCGTGCTCGGCTGGGGCGTGGGCGGCATCGAGGCGGAAGCGGCGATGCTCGGCCAGCCTTCGTCGATGCTGATCCCGCAGGTGGTGGGCTTCAAGCTCACCGGCAAGCTGCCCGAAGGCGCCACCGCCACCGACCTGGTGCTGACGGTGACGCAGATGCTGCGCAAGCACGGCGTGGTCGGCAAGTTCGTCGAGTTCTTCGGCGACGGCCTGCAGCACCTGCCGCTGGCCGACCGCGCCACCATCGGCAACATGGCGCCCGAGTACGGCGCCACCTGCGGCATCTTCCCGATCGACGCCGAATCGCTGACCTATCTGCGCCTGTCCGGGCGCAGCGAGGAGCAGATCGCGCTGGTCGAGGCCTACGCCAAGGCGCAGGGCCTGTGGCACGACGCCGACAGCGCGCATGCCGAATACAGCGCCGTCCTGGAACTGGACATGGGCGAGGTCAAGCCGTCGCTGGCCGGCCCCAAGCGCCCGCAGGACCGCGTGCTGCTGGAAGACATGCAGCGCAACTACCGCGACAGTCTGGTGCCGTTCGCCGACGCGCGCGCCAAGCGCCGCAGCGATGCCGTGCAGGAAGACCGGCTCAAGAACGAAGGCGGCGGCGGCACTGCGGTCGGCGCCCAGGCGGCGCATGCGCAGGACGCCGAGGCCAGCGGCGCCGGCTGGCGCCTGCGCGACGGCGCGGTGGTGATCGCGGCGATCACCTCCTGCACCAACACCTCCAACCCGGCGGTGATGCTCGGCGCCGGCCTGCTCGCGCGCAATGCCGTGGCCAAGGGCCTGAAGGCGCAGCCTTGGGTCAAGACCTCGCTCGGGCCGGGTTCGCTGGTGGTCACCGACTACCTGAAGAAGGCCGGGGTCATGCGCGACCTGGAACAGCTCGGCTTCTACGTGGTCGGCTACGGCTGCACCACCTGCATCGGCAACTCCGGCCCGCTGCCCGAGGACGTCTCCGCGGCGATCGCCAAGGACGACCTGGTGGTGGCCTCGGTGCTGTCGGGCAACCGCAACTTCGAAGGCCGCGTGCATCCGGAAGTGAAGATGAACTACCTGGCCTCGCCGCCGCTGGTGGTCGCCTATGCCATCGCCGGCACCACCGACATCGACCTGACGCGCGACCCGCTCGGCACCGGCAGCGACGGCCAGCCGGTGTACCTGCGCGACATCTGGCCGAGCAACAAGGAGATCGGCGACACCATCGCCGCCACGGTCGGCCCGGAGATGTTCAAGCAGAACTACGCCGACGTGTTCAAGGGCGACAGCCGCTGGAACACCATCGCATCGCCCGATGGCGAGCTGTACGCGTGGGATGGCGCCTCCACCTACATCAAGAACCCGCCCTACTTCGACGGCATGACCATGCAGGTCGGCCGCATCGAGGACGTGCACGGCGCGCGCGTGCTGGGCCTGTTCGGCGATTCGATCACCACCGACCACATCTCCCCGGCCGGCAACATCAAGAAGGACTCGCCGGCGGGCCGCTTCCTGCAGGAGCGCGGCGTGCAGCCGGCCGACTTCAACAGCTACGGCAGCCGCCGCGGCAATGACGACGTCATGGTCCGCGGCACCTTCGCCAACATCCGCATCAAGAACCTGATGTTCGGCGGCGAGGAAGGCGGCAACACCCTGTACCACCCGCCCGGCGGTGGCCAGCCGGAAAAGCTGGCGATCTACGACGCGGCGATGAAGTACAAGGCCGACGGCGTGCCGCTGGTGGTGATCGGCGGCAAGGAGTACGGCACCGGCTCCTCGCGCGACTGGGCAGCCAAGGGCACCAACCTGCTCGGGGTCAAGGCCGTGATCGCCGAGAGCTTCGAACGCATCCACCGCTCCAACCTGGTCGGCATGGGCGTGCTGCCGCTGCAGTTCCTCGACGGCCAGAACGCGCAGAGCCTGGGCCTGGACGGCTCGGAAGTGGTCGAGATCACCGGCCTGCAGGACGGCGCCAGCAAGCGCGCCAAGGTCGTCGCGACCAAGGCCGACGGCAGTGCGCAGTCCTTCGAGGTGGCGGTGATGCTGCTGACCCCGAAGGAAGTGGAGTACTTCCGCCACGGCGGCCTGCTGCAGTACGTACTGCGGCAGTTGGCCGCGCGCTGACCGACACTGCGCTTTCCGACAGCGGAAACCCGGCCCCCGCGCCTGCGCGGGGGCGCTGCCAGGGTCCGCGAATTGACGCTTGCATGCGCGCGCACGCAAGAGCAAAGGCTTTCGCCTTTCGGCGAGTTACTTTTCTTTGCTTGTGCAAAGAAAAGTAACCAAAAGAAAGCACACCCTGCCTCGCGCCCTCCGCGCTGCGCGCTCCGGGTCCGCGTCCAGCCCGGGGATCCGCGGAAGGGGCATCCTGCCCCTGCCGCGGACGGCGCACGTCCTTGTGCGCCGCCCCTTCGGGGTTTTTCCCCGAACTGGCCGCCGCTTCGGAAGGGAACCGGTAAAAGCAACAGCAACAGCAACAGCAGAGATGGTCTTCGGCACGCTTGCCCTAGCAACGCAAAACACGCTCGCCCGCGAGGCATCCACCCCACCCCTGTTCGCCTTTTCCCTACGGAACGGTATGCTGCCGTTGCCGGTTCTAGCGGATACTGTCCGTACAGAGCCCAACAATACGTTTCCTGGAGGGGGAATATGAGTCTGGATCGTCCGTGGTTGCAGAGTTATCCGGCCGGCGTTGGCGCCGACATCAACGTCGACGAGTACCGCTCCGTCGCCGCGGTGTTCGAAAGCTCCGTGGCCAAGTTCGGAGACCGCCCCGCCTACTGCAACTTCGGCAAGACCCTGACCTACCGCGAGGCCGGCGAACTGGCCCGGCAATTCGCCGGCTACCTGCTGGGCGAACTGCAGCTCAAGAAAGGCGACCGCGTCGCCCTGATGATGCCCAACTGCCTGCAGTACCCCATCGCCACCTTCGGCGTGCTGCTGGCCGGCATGACCGTGGTCAACGTCAATCCGCTGTACACCCCGCGCGAACTGCGCCACCAGCTGATCGACTCCGGCGCCAGCGCCCTGGTGGTGATCGACAACTTCGGTACCACCGTGCAGGAAGTGCTCGCCGATACCCCCGTCAAACAGGTCATCACCACCGGCCTGGGCGACATGCTGGGCTTCCCCAAGGGCCCGCTGGTCAACTTCGTGCTGAAGTACGTCAAGAAGCTGGTGCCGGACTACGACATCCCCAACGCGATCCGCTTCCGCGACGCGCTGACCCTGGGCCGCCTGCACACGCTGCCTCAGATCGACATCGAACCGGACGACATCGCCTTCCTGCAGTACACCGGCGGCACCACCGGCGTAGCCAAGGGCGCGATGCTGACCCACCGCAATCTGGTCGCCAACATGCTGCAGGCCGGCGCCTGGATCTCGGCGACCGGCAAGCTGGAGGAAGGCAAGGAAGTCATCATCACCGCGCTGCCGCTGTACCACATCTTCGCGCTGACCGCGAACGGGCTGGTCTTCATGAAGCTCGGCGGGCTCAACCACCTGATCAGCAATCCGCGCGACATGCCGGGCTTCGTCAAGGAGCTGCAGAAGACCCGCTTCACCGCCTTCACCGGCGTCAACACCCTGTTCAACGGCCTGCTCAACACCCCCGGCTTCGACAAGGTGGATTTCTCCTCGCTGAAGTTCACCCTCGGCGGCGGCATGGCGGTGCAACGCGCGGTGGCCGAGCGCTGGAAGCAGGTCACCGGGGTCACCCTGGTCGAAGCCTACGGCCTCACCGAGACCTCGCCGGCGGCCTGCATCAACCCGCTGACCCTGACCGAATACAACGGCGCGATCGGCCTGCCGATCCCGTCCACCGACGCCTGCGTCAAGGACGACCAGGGCCAGGTCCTCGCCCATGGCGAGGTCGGCGAGCTGTGCATCCGCGGGCCGCAGGTGATGAAGGGCTACTGGCGCCGGCCGGAGGAAACCGCCAGCGCCATCGACGCCGACGGCTGGCTGCACACCGGCGACATGGCGCGGATGGATCCGCAGGGCTTCTTCTACATCGTCGACCGCAAGAAGGACATGATCCTGGTGTCCGGCTTCAACGTCTATCCGAACGAGGTCGAGGACGTCATCGCGATGATGCCGGGCGTGCTGGAAGTGGCCGCGGTCGGTGTGCCGGACGAAAAATCCGGCGAGGCGGTCAAGGTGGTGATCGTGAAGAAGGACCCCAACCTGACCGCCGAGGAGGTGAAGGCGCACGCCCGCGCCAACCTCACCGGCTACAAGCACCCGCGCATCGTCGAGTTCCGCAAGGAGCTGCCCAAGACCAACGTGGGCAAGATCCTGCGGCGCGAACTGCGGGACGCGCCGCCGCCGCAATAAGCAGGTCCGACGGGCGCCCGCGCGGCGCCCGCGCAGGCGCTGGCGGGGCGAGTTCCGGCCGCGGCACCCGGGTGTAGCATCCGCCGGGTGGAAACGCACTCGCCCGCTGCGCCACGCCATCTCCGCGGGCGTCTTTCCGAGAGCCCGCCATGAGCACGATCGACACGCTGCCCCGTACCCGCGCCTACTCCAGCATCCGCATCGATGCGGACGGCGACGACGATAGCCATTGGCTGTACATGCATGCAGGCAGCGCCGCGAAGCAGCGGCCCTGCTTCCATCCCACCTTGATGCGCGAGATGCACAGCTACCTCGCCTCGATCAGCCAGCCTGGCAGCCTGGCGTCGGCGAGATTGGGCAGTCTGGTGCTGGCGTCCGATGGCAGCGCGTTCAACCTTGGCGGGGATCTGGAACTGTTCGGCCATTACATCCGCCGCCGTGATCGCGCCGGCCTGATGGCCTACGCGACAAGCTGCATCGATGGCGTACATCGTTTTCACGAAGGGCTCGGCGGCAATTTTCGCACCATCGCCCTGTTGCAGGGTGATGCCCTCGGCGGTGGACTGGAAATGGCGTTGTCGTGCCATGTGATCGTGGCCGAAGAGGATGTCGGCATGGGTCTGCCGGAAATCATGTTCGGCCTGTTTCCGGGTATGGGTGCGTATTCGTTTCTCAGTCGCCGCATCGCGCCGCATGCCGCGGAGAAGCTCATCCTGGGAGGCCATGTCTTCAGCAGCCAGGAGATGCATGCCATGGGCATCGTCGACGTGCTTGTCCCCAAGGGCCAGGGCAAGGACGCGGTGCACGATCTGATCCAGCAACAGCGGCGCGCGCCCCTGGCGCATCTGGCAATGAATGCAATGCGCAACGTGGTGCAGCCGGTGCGCCGCGAAGAACTGCTGGCGGTGACGGAGATCTGGGTGGATGCGGCGCTGGCCCTTGGCGAAAAGTCGCTACGGATCATGGATCGGCTGGTACGCGCCCAGGTCCGGCGCGCCCAAGCCGGCGTGGTCGCCGCCTGAGCGCGGCATGCTGCCGGCAATGAGGGATGACCCGGCCCAGCGCCGGGCCTTCCTCAGCGCAGTTCGCCGTCCTGTACGGCGCTCTGCCGGGCGCGCAGTTCCAGGGCTTCGCGGCCTTCGGTCAGGCTGGCGTTGAGCGCCATCAAGCGCGGACGCCACTCGCTGCGCACCTGCCATTCCGGCATCTGCATCAGTTCCCCACCGAGACTGGCGAGCCGGATCAGCCCGAGATTGCTGGCAACACCCTTGATCGCATGCGCGTGTTCGCGCAGGCGTTCCCAATGCTCGGCCTCACCGGCGATCTGCATGCCGCCAAGGCAGCCCTCGGCATCGTTGAGGCATTGCGAGATGAATTCGCGCTCGAAGCCGTCGCCCATGCCAAGTCCGGCGAGTTCGTCCAGGACCGACGAATCCAGCACTCCCTCGCTCGACACCACGTTCTGCCGCACGGTGCTCGTCTCGCTGCCGACGCGCAGGCGCCCCTCCATCGCGATGTCGGAGAGCGTGTCCAGCAGGCGATTGGCCACCACCGGCTTGGCCAGAAACGTCCGGGCACCGGCTTGCTCGCAGCGCTGGATCGACTCGGGAGTGACGTCGGCGCTGAGCACCACGACGGGGGTGCGCGGCCCGCCGGCCTGCATCACCCGCAATTGCCGCAACATGTCCAGCCCGCTCATGCCGGGCATGTGCAGGTCGACGATCACCGCATCGAATTCGCTTTCGGCCAATGCATCCAGCACCGCCTCGGCGCCGTCCACGCAAATGGCGCGATGGCCGGCCTTCTGCAGCATGCGCTGCAGCACCATGCGATTGGCGGCGTGGTCGTCGGCGACCAGGATACGCATACCGCGCACCCGCGCGCGGTGGCGCAGGAACGGATCGGAGAACGCGATGACGTTGCCGCTGGTATCGATCTCCTCGGCGACCGCCGGCACGCTGGCCGCCGGCGCCCCGAGATCCGTCGACGCCGGTACCGCCGCGGCCACGAACGGCAGTTCGAACCAAAAATGGCTACCGCGCGGTGCGTTCTCCTGATAGCCGATACTGCCCCCCATCGCTTCGACCAGGCCCTTGGCGATCGTGGTGCCCAGGCCGCTGCCTTCGTAGCGGCGCGCGAGGCCGACGTCGGCCTGTTCGAACGCCTCGAACAGGCGCGGCCGCATCTCCGGCGTCACCCCGATCCCCGTATCGACGATGTCGAAACTCAGGCGTTTCGGCTGTCCCTGCTCGTTCTTGTGCAGGCGAACCCGGATATCGACCCGGCCGGTCTCGGTGAACTTGATCGCGTTGCCGGCCAGGTTCAGCAGCACTTGGCGCAGATGACCCGGATCGCCGGAAAGATAGTCCGGCACGTCCGGCGCGACATCCACCTGGTAGGTCAGGCGCTTGGCCCGTGCCTGCGGCTGCAGGATCAGGCTGATCCCCTCCAGGGTTTCGCGCAGCGAGAAATCACGCTTGTCGAGCCGGAGCTTGCCGGCCTCGATCGCGGAGATATCCAGCACTTCCTCGACCAGCGACAGCAGGCTGCGCGCGGAGGCCTGGATGGTATTGACGCACTCGCGCTGCTCGGCGTCCAGTCGCGTGGTCGCCAGCACCTCGGTCATGCCCGACAGACCATTCAACGGAGTGCGGAACTCATGGCTCATGTTGGCCAGGAAGCGACTCTTGGCCTCGCTGGCGCGGCGCGCCTCGGCGGTGGTGCTGGTCAATTGTCGCAACAGCCCGGACAGGTATAGCGGAATGGCGGCGAGACCGACCAGCAAGCCGATACCCAGGCCGCGATTGGCGATCCAGTAGTCACTGGTCATCAGCGTGATGCTGAAACTGGCCACCGCCATGGCCACGGCCAGGTACAGATAGCGATTGCCGTAGCGCAGGCCGTTGCCGATGGTGACCCACATGATGACGACGTAGATGCAGGCCATCGGTTCGCCGATCGCACTCATCGCCATCGACATGAGTCCGTAGTCGGCGACCATGCCGATGATCCGGCGCACGTCAGAGCGCTGCGGCCGGGCCAGGATCCAGCTCATCAAGGCCAGAGCCACGGCCTGCGAGATCAGGGTCAGGCCGATGACATAGGCGCGCTGCCGCGGGGCGATGTCCCAACCGTGCGAGAACGACAGTTCGTACGCCAGGATCAGCGCGACCATGCAGATACGGACGAACGCCTGGCCGTGCTCGGTATCCTTGCGCTCCGCGAACCGTTGCCGCACCCACGTGATCGCCGAGGTCATGTCAGACTCCTGGTCGCGCCGAGGCGGTGGAGAATTTCTCGCAGATCACCTGCAGCTGCTCGCGGCCGCGGAACAGCGCGTCCACGCAGCGCGGGTCGAACAGGCGGCCGCGCTGGGCGTAGAGATAGGCCAGCGTCGCATCCATGGTCCAGGCTTCCTTGTAGGGGCGCGGCGAGATCAGCGCGTCGAACACGTCGGCGACCGCCACGATCCGCGCTTCCAGCGGAATCGCCTCGCCGACCAGGCCGTCCGGGTAGCCGCTGCCGTCGTAGCGCTCATGGTGGCGCAGGGCGATCAGCGCGCCGACCTGGATGAAACGGTTCTGGCTGCCGCTGAGCAGTTCGTAGCCGATGCGCGGGTGCATGCGCATCACCGCCATCTCGTCCTCGTTGAGCTTGCCCGGCTTGAGCAGCACCGCGTCGGGAATGGCGATCTTGCCCATGTCGTGCAGGCTCGCGGCCATCTCGATGACCCGCACCTCGTCCTCGGACAGGCCCAGTTGCTCGGCGATCAGCCCGGCCACGTGCGCCATGCGTTCCAGGTAGGCGCTGGTACCGACGTCGCGGTACTCGATGGCCCGCGCCAGCCGCGACAGGGTCTCGCGCTCGCGTTCCTCGACCTCGCGCATGCTGGCCAGCAGGCGCTGCTCCAGCGACATCGCGCGCTGCTTGATGTTCTCGCTCTGCAGCCGCAGCTGCAGCAGGTTGTGGCATCGCGCGCGCAGCTCGCGGGGGCGGATCGGCTTGACCAGGAAGTCGATCACCCCCGCTTCCAGCGCCGCCTGGCGGATCGGCTCGTCGCCGACCACGGTGATCAGGATGATCGGGATGTCGCGGTGCTTGGGCAGCCGGCGCAGGCGCCGCGCGAACTCCAGCCCGTCCATGCCCGGCATGCGGTAGTCGAGCAGCAACAGGTCGACCTTGCCGGCCTCGCACCAGGCCAGCGCGGCCTGCGAGTCGCCGAAGTCGCGCACGGTCAGTTCCGGGGCGATGTCCTCGATGACATGCCGCAGCATCGTGCGCGCGGAGGTCTGATCGTCGACGATGACGATGTTCAAACGATTGTCGCTTCCGTCCGCCCAGTGGAGACGGTCCCCGTTCGAGGACGCGCCGGAGAGGCTCATGCTGGCATCATGCATCTGCAATCCTCCGCCCGTCGCATCTGCGCGGGCTGCTGAGACGACAACGGGAACGCGCCGACGCTGACTCACCCCGGCCCGTCCACCTCACTTCCTTTTGCGTGCAACGCCTGGTGCAAGAACCGCGCCACCTCGTCCGCGGCTAGGTTAAGCCTCCGGACGCATGTACGGAAACAGCAGCACGTCACGGATCGAGCTGCTGCCGGTGAGCAACATTACCAGTCGGTCGATGCCGATGCCCAGGCCGCCGGTCGGCGGCAGCCCGACTTCCAGCGCCCGGATGTAGTCGGCGTCGAAGTGCATGGCCTCGTCGTCCCCCCCGTCCTTCGCCGCGACCTGAGCCTGGAACCGCGCCGCCTGGTCTTCCGGGTCGTTGAGCTCGGAGAAGCCGTTGGCGATTTCCTTGCCGTTGATGAACAGCTCGAAGCGGTCGGTGTAGCCCGGCTCGGTGTCGCTGGAGCGGGCCAGCGGCGACACCTCGACCGGGTGGTCGGTGATGAAGGTCGGCTGGATCAGGGTGTGCTCGACCGTGGCCTCGAAGATCTCCAGCAGCAGCTTGCCCCAGCCGTAGGACGGCTTGGTGCGGATCTTCAGCCGCTCGCAGTGGCGCAGCAGGGCCTCGCGGTCGGTGCAGTCGGCGGCGCTGATCTCCGGGTTGTGGTGGCGCACCGCCTCGTCCATGCGCCAGCGGCGGAACGCCGGCGCCAGGTCGATGTCGGCGCCGTCCCAGTGCACCTGGGTGGTGCCCAGCACCTCGCGGGCGACGTCGCGGATGACGTTCTCGGTCAGGTCCATCACCTCGTGGTACGTGGCGTAGGCCTCGTACAGCTCCATCATGGTGAATTCCGGATTGTGCCGGGTGCTGACGCCTTCGTTGCGGAAATTGCGGTTGATTTCGTAGACCCGTTCCAGGCCGCCGACCACCAGGCGCTTCAGGTACAGCTCCGGGGCCACCCGCAGGTACAGGTCCAGGTCCAGGGCGTTGTGGTGGGTGGTGAACGGCTTGGCCGTGGCGCCGCCGGGGATGTAATGCATCATCGGCGTCTCCACTTCCAGGAAGCGGCGCGCGTCCAGCCAGGCGCGCATGGCGCGGATGATCTTGGAGCGCTTGACGAACACCTCGCGCGCCTCCGGCGACACGATCAGGTCCACGTAGCGCTGGCGGTAGCGCTGCTCCACGTCCGACAGGCCGTGCCACTTGTCCGGCAGCGGCCGCAGCGCCTTGGTCAGCAGCCGCAGGCCGGTGGCCTTGACCGACAGCTCGCCGGTCTTGGTGCGGGTCAGCCCGCCCTCCACGCCGATGATGTCGCCGATGTCCCAGCCCTTGAAGGCATCGTAGGCCTCGCCCAGGGCGTTGGCCTGCAGGAACAGCTGGATGCGCCCGGACTCGTCCTGCAGTTGCACGAAGCTGGCCTTGCCCATCACCCGCTTGGCCAGCAGGCGCCCGGCCAGGCGCAGGCTGCGGCCCTGGGCCTCCAGCGCCTCGGCGGTCCAGCGCTCGGTGTCGGCGAACTCGGCCTGCAGATCGCCGGCGAAGTCGCTGCGGCGGAAATCGTTCGGATAGGCCACGCCCTGCGCGCGCAGCGCGGCGAGTTTGGCGCGCCGTTCGGCGATGAGGCTGTTCTCGTCGACGGGAAGGGACGGCGCGGGGGTCTGCTCGGTCATGGGATGGGGGATGCGTGAGGAAGGGAAAGAATGCACCAGCCGGCGGGCCGTGTGCCGCCGCACGGCCTCCGTCGCCAGGACGGAGGCCGCCGGTTCAGGCGTCGCTGCGTTTCGCGCCGGCTTCCAGGCCGGACTTGAGGCTGGCCTCGACGAACTCGTCCAGGTCGCCGTCGAGCACCTTCTGGGTGTCCGAGCGCTCCACGCCGGTGCGCAGGTCCTTGATCCGGCTCTGGTCGAGCACGTAGTTGCGGATCTGGCTGCCCCAGCCGATGTCGGACTTGGTCGCCTCCACCGCATCGCGTTCGGCGTTGCGCTTCTGGATCTCCAGCTCGTACAGCTTGGCGGCCAGCATCTTCATCGCATTGTCGCGGTTCTGGTGCTGGCTGCGCCCGGTCTGGCAGGCCACCACGATGCCGGTGGGCACGTGGGTGATGCGCACCGCCGACTCGGTCTTGTTGACGTGCTGGCCGCCCGCGCCGGAGGACCGGTACACGTCGGTCTTCAGATCGGCCGGATTGATGTCGATGTCGATGTTGTCGTCCACTTCCGGCGACACGAACACCGAGGTGAAGCTGGTATGGCGGCGGTTGTCCGAGTCGAACGGCGACTTGCGCACCAGCCGGTGCACGCCGGTCTCGGTCTTCAGCCAGCCGTAGGCGAAGTCGCCCTCCACGCGCAGCGTGGCGGACTTGATGCCGGCCACTTCTCCGCCGGAGACTTCCATCAGCTCGGTCTTCCAGCCGCGCGACTCGCACCAGCGCAGGTACATGCGCAGCAGGATCTCGGCCCAGTCCTGGGCCTCGGTGCCGCCGGCGCCGGCCTGGATGTCGACGAAGGCGTTGCTGGCGTCCATCTGCCCGGAGAACATGCGCTGGAACTCCAGCTTCTCCACCTGCGCCTGGAAGCGGTCGACGTCGGCCAGCACCGCCTGCGCGGTGGCCTCGTCGTTCTCGCTCTCGGCCAGTTCCAGGAATTCCAGCGATTCGTTCAGGCCATCGAGCACGCTGGCGATGCCGCCGACGGTCTTCTCCAGGCTGGCGCGTTCACGGCCCAGGCCCTGGGCGCGCTCGGGGTCGTTCCAGACGTCGGGGCTTTCCAGCTCCCGGGTGACTTCCTCTAGACGCTCCTTCTTGGCGTCGTAGTCAAAGAAACCCCCGTAGCGACAGCACCCGATCGGACAGATCGGCGATGCGGTGGCGAATCGGATTGAGTTCGATCATTGCGGCGTTTCCGGCAGACAAGAGCGCGATTCTAGCAATTCCGGCCGCCGCGCCACAGCGCCGCCGGACTACTCGACGGTCGCCGCCTCGCCCTCCCCGGCCGCCACGCGCAGCGCGGCGCGGTAGCGGCGGCTGCACGGCACCTGGCTGCCGTCGCGCAAGTGCACCCGGGCCTCGCCCGCCTCCAGCGGCTCGATCGAGACCACGCTGGCCAGGTTGACGATGTAGCTGCGGTGGATGCGCACGAACCGCGCCGGGTCCAGCCGCGCCTCGATCGCGGCCATGGTGCTGCGCAGCGGGTAGTCGTGGCCGCGCACGCGCAGGTTGACGTAGTTGCCGGCGGCCTGCAGCCACTCGATGTCGGCCGCGGCGACCAGGAAATCGCGGCCCAGCTTGCGCACCAGGAAGCGCTCCGGCCGTTCCAGCGAGCCCACCGGCGGGCCGGCGTCGGGCGCGCCGAGCAGCGCCGCCTCGCCCTGCCAGCGCCGCAACAGGAACCGGTACATCTCCACGCACAGCGCGATCGAGGCCAGGCTGCGCACGTCCTTGAGGTATTCGTAGGCCAGCCCCTGCGGCCACGGCCCGAAGTCGTACTGCTGGCCCTGCAGGCGGTAGACCAGGCTGCGCAGGGCGACCATGCCCACCACGTGCAGCACCGACAATGCCACGCTGCCCAGCAGGTAGCCCGGCAGCCGGCGCCGCCAGGTGTCCCAGTGCAGCGGGTAGCGCCGGGTCAGCAGCACCACCAACGGCACGATCAGCAGGAACATCAGTTGGCTGGACCACTCCCAGACCACCGGCTCCCATGCGGCGAAATGCAGCCCGGTGTTGCGGATGTCGATCAGCACCGTGACGCTGTTGGCGATGGCGTTGATCAGGGTGAGCGCGACCCAGAAGCCGATTTCGAAGCTGCGGCGCCAGGGCTGGAAACGGGAATAGGCGCTGGCGCCGGACGGATCGGACATGGTCGAAGTGTAGCGCGCCGGCATGACCGCGCCGGCGCGCCATGGGCGGATCAGCGCACGTCGAACTCGCCGACCAGCACCGTCTCCTTGCGCTCGGTCAGGCGCAGCGTCACCTGCTGGTCGCGCTGCGCGGCCGTACCCCAGCCCGTGCTCAGTTGCAGATGCAAGGTGGTGGCACCGGTGACCAGCGGCTGGCGCTCGCCGAAGAAGTTCGCTTCCACCTTGTACTTGCCGGGCTTGGCGGTGCGCAGCGAGAACTCCTCCGGCCCGTAGCCGCCGGTGAAGTCCGGCGACAGCTGGCCGCCCTGGTAGGTCGCGCGGTTTCCGTAAAAGCAGCGCTCGCCATTGGGGTCGGTCACCCACAGGTCCATGTCGCTGTTGTCGCTGTCCCAGTTCAGCACCACGCGCAGGTCCAGCGGCAGATTGCGCAGCAGCCGTGGGTCGACGAAGCCGGTGTCCAGCGGCCGCGGCGCCCGCGCCACGATCGCGTTCAGTTCGTTGAGCGCGATCATGCTCACCCCGTCGAAGCGCGCGTCCCAGTCGCGCACCACCACCTCATACAGCTGCGCGATCGCCGCCTGCGCGTCGCCGCGCGCGGCATAGGCAAGGCCCAAGTCGCGGAAACTCTGCGGCTCCTCTTCGCCCAGCCGCAGCACCTGCTCGAACACCGGCACCGCCAGGTCGGCGCGACCGGCCTGCAGCAGCCGGTAGCCGAGCACGCGCAGCACGTGGCGATTTTCCAGTTGCAACTCGGCCAGGTTGGAGAGCACCCGCAGGGCCAGGTCGCGCTGGCCGCGCTCGAACAGCACATCGGCCACATCCAGGTAGAACGCCACGCTGTCGGCGTGCGCCGCGCGTTCGCTCAGATACAGCGGATACACCGCGTCCGCCGCGGCCGCACGCAGGCGCCGCGCATACGGCGAATCCGGCTGCCAGGGCTGCACGGCCAGGGAGATCGTGGCCGGAGCCGCCACACGCTCGCGCGCAGTCGCCGACGCGGCCGCGTCGCTGGGCGCGCCGGACGAACCGCCGACGATGTCCAGCTCCAGCGGCGCGAGTGCAGGCGCGGCAGCGGGCATCGGCGCAGGCGCTGCGAGGGCCATGGACCGTTGCGGGCCCGACGGGGCCTGCATGCGCTGGTCGGCAGTGTCAGCGGCGGCGATCGCCACTGGCGGCGCGTCCTTGGGAAAGCGCCGCTGCCACCAGGCGACACGCTGCGCGAACGCTTCGGCGATCGCGTCGATACGTCGCTTGCGCGTGTCGTCCTGCAGCTTCTGCTGCTGTACCTGCGCACCCGCCACCGCCGCACGCAGCGCCGAAGGCGCCGGAATGCCATAGCGGGCGTAGTCGTCGGCATTCTCCAGCACCAGCAACGAAGTGTCGGCGCTGACCAGGCCGAAGCGCGTCGCCAGCGCCTGGCGGCGCGCGGCCGATCCCTGCGGATCGGCGGACAGGCTGCGCAGCATGGCCCGTGCCCAGGCGCCCGGCACCAGGTCGCCTGGAACTTCCTCCGCCTTGCGCAACGGCATACTCAGGCGTCGGGTGCTGGAGGCGGTGGCGATCTCCAGGTGCAGCGTCGCATCGGCGCCGAGCAGGCGCCCGGCGATGCGCAGGTAGCCATCGTCGGCGTCGCGCGAATCGGCGACCAGATCGGCGACCTGGCTACCGTCCAGCGCGACCAGTTCGCCGCCACGTCGCAACAGCCGCTCGCTGGCCAGTTGCACGCCCGGCAGGCCCTGCAATGCGATCGCGCGTCCGCCGCGCGCTTCCGCGATCGCCGTCAGGCGCGCGGCATCGGCGTGCACGCCGGCCGAGTCGATCGCATACAGGCGCTGCCCCGGCGCCAGCGTCGGCATGGTCTGCGCGCCGTAGTTGCCCAGGCCATCGCTGAACAACAGATACTCCTGCACCTGCGCCGCCGGTTGCCAGGCGCCCAGCGCACTGGCGCCGTCGGGCTGCTCGGCCTGCAACGCCGCCTTCAGGGCGCTCCAGTCGCCGTTGCGCACCTGGAACCTGCGCGGCGCCGCGGCACGGTCGCGCAGCACGATCAGATCGACCTGGGCAGTGCCGACCGCGGCGAAATAGCGCTGCAGCAAGGCCAGTTCGGCCGGAATGTCGCGCTGCCGTGCCGAACCGGACGCATCCCAGAGCAGGCCGATGCGCTGCGGCAGCGGGCGCGGGCCATGCAGGTCGGCGATCGGCACCAGCGCCTGGAAGTAGCGCTGGCCATCGTGGAGACCGGTCGCCACGCGCGGCGTGGCGCTCGCGCGCAGCGACAGCACCAGCTCCGGCGGCAACTGCGCCGGGCTGCCGGACCAGGACGCGGCGTAGCCGCCATCCGCCGTCGGCAGCAGCCGCATGCCGGGCGTCGCCGCGCGTTCATCAGGCGCGGCCTGGCTACTCAGCGCGACCTGCAGCGACCGCGCGCCGACCGCATACGTCAGCGGCAAGCGCCATTGCCAGCCGGCGGCGGTGCGCTGTAGCGATTCGCGATAGACCAGGCGCACATGGCGGCTGCCATGCGCCGGCAGCGGGTAGACGCGCAGCCGGAACTGGTTGCCGGCGGTCTGCTCGAGCAGGCCCGGATCCACGCCGCGCCGCTCGACCGCTTCGAACACCTGGCGCCCGCGCGCCTTGGGCACCGGCACCGCGTCGCGCATCTGCCCGTCGACGTCCAGGGCGAACCCGCTGAGTTGCTGCCCCGCGCGCAGCGGGAACGTCAGTTGCCCCTCCAGCACGCGCGCGTTGGGATTGAAGAACTCCAGTTCCACCGTGGTTTCGGCCAGGCCAGCGGCGGCATGCGCACGCACGGTCGCCGAGCGCAGGTCGACCGGACGTTCGCCGGCGTCGGTGTGCAGCAACGGCGCGACCAATTGCCGCTGCGGCGCGGACTGTGCCCCGGCCGGGACCGCGGCGAGTAACGACAACGAAAGCAACAACACGTACACGCTTCTGCGCATGGTGGACGGCATGGATCGCTCCTGGCTGGGACGGTATGGCTTGAACGTCCGCCGTGACGCGATGGGGTTGCTTGTGTGCGTCCAGACTCAGGCGACGCGCAAGTCCCTCTCCCATCGGGAGAGGGGTTGGGGTGAGGGTCCGGCACAGACGCGATGCAACAGACGGCGCGAGGCTGCGCCCTACCCTCATCCGGCCCTGCGGGCCACCTTCCCCCAAGAAGGGGGCCATGGTCCCGGTGGGAGAAGGGAACGCAAAGCCCCTCTCCCTCCGGGAGAGGGGTTGGGGTGAGGGTCCGGCACCACGCGCAGCGTCAGACCGCCAACTGCTCAGCCATCCAACGGCAGACAGTGCTCCACCACCAGTTGCACCGCATCGCCGCCGCGGTAGTCGTCGGCGACCAGCCGATAGGCGATGTGCACGCGGCGGCCCGGTTCGCGACCGTGCCAGCCGTTGAAATGGATCGCGTTCAAGGGTTCGGCACGGCCGGGGCAACGCAGGCTCAGCTTGACGTGGCGCTCCTTCAGCAAGCGCCACTGCACTACTTCGAATTCGCCATCGAACAGCGGCTCGGGGAAGCCCTGCCCCCATGGCCCGCCCTGGCGCAGCGCCTCGGCATGGCGGTGGTCGAGTTCGTGCGGCTCCAGCGCGCCGTCGCTGAGCAGTTCGGCCTGCAGCAGTTCCGCGTCCAGGCTGGCCAGCGCATGCGCGCGGAACACCTCTTCGAACTCGGCCAGCGCGTCCTGCGGCAGGCTCAGGCCCGCGGCCATGGCATGGCCGCCGAACTTCTCCATCAGGCCCGGCCGCTGCGCCTCCACCGCCGCCATCGCGTCGCGGATGTGGAAGCCGGGAATCGAACGCGCCGAGCCGCGCAACTGGGTGCTGCCCGGCTCGGCCGGGGCGAAGGCGATCACCGGCCGGTGCAAGCGGTCCTTCATCTTCGAGGCGACCAGGCCGATCACACCGGGATGCCACTGCGCATCGAACAGGCATACCGCCACCGGCGGCTGCTCGGGCGCGGCCAGCAGCGCCTGCGCCACCACCGCTTCGGCCTCGTCGGTCATCTGCTGCTGCACGGCGCGGCGCTCGGCGTTGATCTCTTCCAGCGTCGCGGCGATCGTGCGCGCCTGTTGCGGGTCCTCGCACAGCAACAACTCGATGCCCAGTGCCATGTCCTCGAGGCGGCCGGCGGCGTTGAGCCGCGGTGCCAGGGCGAAGCCGATGTCGCTGGCGCTGAGCCGTGCCGGGTCGCGGCCGCTGGCCTCGATCAGGGCGCGCAGACCGAGGCAACCTTCGCCACGCTGCAACCGGCGCAAACCGGCCGAGACCAGCGCGCGGTTGTTGGGATCCAGCGGCACCAGGTCGGCGACGGTGCCGACCGCGACCAGGTCCAGCAGCCCACTCAGGTCCGGCGGTGCCGCCGCGAACGCGCCGCGCACGCGCAGGTGCCGGCGCAAGGCCAGCAGCACGTAGAAGATCACCCCGACGCCGGCCAGCATCTTGCTCGGGAAGGCGTCGCCGGCCAGGTTCGGATCGACGATGGCGTCGGCCGGCGGCAAGGCCGGACCCGGCAGGTGGTGGTCGGTGACCAGCACCTGCCAGCCCAGCGCCTTGGCCGCGGCGACGCCGGCATGGCAGGCGATACCGTGGTCCACCGTCACCAGCAGGTCCGGCTGCAACGGCGCCAGTTCCGCGACCAGCGCCGGCGACAGCCCGTAGCCATGGACCATGCGGTTGGGCACCGCATGCAGCACCTGCGCGGCGCCGAGCAGGCGCAGCCCGCGCACCGCCACCGCGCAGGCGGTGGCGCCGTCGCAATCGAAATCGCCGACCACCAGGATGCGCTTGCCCGCCGCGATGGCTTCGGCCAGCAATTCCACGGCGGCGTCGATGCCGCTCAGCGCATCCGGCGGCAGCAGTTGCGCCAGCTTGGGCTGCGCCAGGCCACTGTCGTGCGCGCCGCGCGCGGCATAGATGCGCCGCAGCAGCGGCAAGGTGGCCTCATGCCACGGGCCGGTCGCGGCCGCCGCGGGCCGCCGCACGATGCGCGCGCTGGAACTCATGCGTCCAGGCGCGACAGCGGCCGCCGCCACAGGCGCCAGCGTTGCGCGGGAGCGATACGGAAACAGGTGCCGTCCTCGAAATCCAGCTGCAGCTGCTGCAGCTCGCCATCGCGCAACGCCTGCAGCAGCGGCTGCACCACCTCGCCGACGAACTGCTCGGGCGCGCGCAACTGGCGCAGGTCGACCAGCGCATCGACCCGCGGCGCCTGCGCATCGGCGACGCCGGCGGCCTGGGCCAACGCGCGCAACAGCGGATCGCGGCTGCGCACCTGCGCATGCGCAGTGCCGACGGTGGCCGGCAGGCGGCCGCCGCCCCAGAACCACAGCGAATTGATCGCCGGCTGGCCGCGGGCGACGCGTTCGCGGTTCCAGGGATGCTGGTGCAGCACGATCTGCACTTCGGTCAGCAGGGCACGCCAGCGGCGCGCATCCTCGCCCTGCGGCAGATGATCGAACAGGTCCGCCCCGAGCACCTGCGCCGGTGCCGCGAACACCGGCAGCACGCTGTCGGCCGGCAGGCGCAGGTACCAGCGGGTCGGATCGGGCGCGTCCAGGGTCAGCCCGCTCTCGGCGAACACGCCCTGGACCGCCGGCAACAGCGCGTCCAGGTCCACCGCGTCGAGCGGCAGCATGTCGCCATGCGCCATCAGCCGCGCGCCCTGCATGTCCGGCACCACATAGGCGGGATCGGCGCGCAGCCACAGGCCGTCGCCGGCATCGCCGGCGTCCAGTTGGCGGGTCAGCGCCGCGGCCGGCAGCGATGCTTCCGCCAGCACGAAATGGCGGCGCAACTGCGCCTCGCCGCCGGGCACGGCCTGCGTGCGGTCGGCGCGGCCGAACGCGCGCGCCACCTCGCCGGCCAGCACGGCGCCGGCCAGGCGGACCCGCTCCGGCAACAGCAAGGTGGCGACCGCCATCGGATCAGCCGACGTAGGCGACGCTGACGATCTCGTACTCGCGGCGTCCGGCCGGGGCGTCGATGCTGACGCTGTCGCCTTCCATCTTGCCGATCAGCGCACGCGCCAGCGGCGAGGAAATCGCGATCAGGCCGAGCTTGATGTCCGCTTCGAGATCGCCGACCAGCTGGTAGCGCTTCTCTTCGTCGGTCTCCACATCGGCCAGGGTCACGGTGGCGCCGAACACCACCTTGCTGCCGACCGCCAGCTTGCTGACGTCGATGACCTCGGCGTGCGACAGCTCGCTTTCCAGCTGCTTGATGCGGCCTTCGATGAAGCCCTGCTGCTCGCGCGCGGCGTGGTACTCGGCGTTCTCCTTGAGGTCGCCGTGCGCGCGCGCCTCGGCGATCGCGGTGATGACCTCGGGACGCTTGACCGACTTCAGGTGATCCAGTTCCTCGCGCAACCGCTGCGCGCCTTGCATGGTGATCGGGGCTCTCACGCTTCCAGCTCCTTGTGCAGTTCCTGCAGCGCCCAGACCGGACCGGTGCCGCGGAATTCCAGTGAATGCACCAGCGCACGCGCGCCGGCGACCGTGGTCGAATAGGTGACGCGATGCTGCAGGGCCTCGCGACGGATCGAGAACGAGTCGGAGATCGCCGCCCGGCCCTCGGTGGTGTTGACGATATACACGATTTCGCCGTTCTTGATCAGATCGACGATGTGCGGGCGGCCCTCGGCGACCTTGTTCACCTGCTCGCACTGCAGGCCGTGCTGCTGCAGCCAGGCGCAGGTGCCGCGGGTGGCGACCAGGGTGTAGCCGCGCTCGACCAGCGCCTGCGCCACCGGCAGCACGCGCTGCTTGTCCGGATCGCGCACCGACACGAAGGCCTTGCCCAGCGGCGGCGCCTTGATGCCGCCGGCTTCCTGCGCACGCGCGAACGCTGCGCCGAAGCTGCGACCCACGCCCATCACCTCGCCGGTGGAGCGCATCTCCGGGCCGAGGATCGGATCGACGCCCTGGAACTTGGCGAACGGGAAGATCGCCTCCTTCACCGAGTAATAGTCGGGCACGATCTCCTTCAGCGCGCCCTGCTCGGCCAGGGTCTTGCCGGCCATGCAGCGCGCGGCGATCTTGGCCAGCGGCACGCCGATCGCCTTGGACACGAACGGCACGGTGCGCGAGGCGCGCGGGTTCACTTCCAGCAGGTAGACGATGTCGTCGCCGGCATCGTTGACCTGCACCGCGAACTGGGTGTTCATCAGCCCGACCACGTTCAGCGCCTTGGCCAGTTCGACCACCTGGCGGCGCAGCTCGGTCTGGGTGGCCGGCGACAGCGAGTACGGCGGCAGCGAGCAGGACGAATCGCCCGAGTGCACGCCGGCTTCCTCGATGTGCTCCATCACGCCGCCGATCAGCACCTGGCCGCTATGGTCGGCGATGATGTCCACGTCCACTTCCACCGCGTTGTCGAGGAAGCGGTCCAGCAGCACCGGCGAGTCGTTGGAGACCTTGACCGCATCGCGCACGTAGCGCGCCAGGTCGGATTCGCCGTAGACGATCTCCATGGCGCGGCCGCCGAGCACGTAGCTCGGGCGCACCACCAGCGGATAGCCGATCTCGCGCGCCAGCACCAGCGCCTCGTCGGCGTTGCGGGCGATACGGTTCGGCGGCTGCTTCAGGCCCAGCTTGTCGACCAGCTGCTGGAAGCGCTCGCGGTCCTCGGCCAGGTCGATCGAGTCCGGCGAGGTGCCGATCACCGGCACGCCGTTGGCCTCCAGCGCGCGCGCCAGCTTCAGCGGGGTCTGCCCGCCGTACTGCACGATCACGCCCTTGGGCTGCTCCAGCTCGACGATCTCCAGCACGTCTTCCAGGGTCAGCGGTTCGAAGTACAGGCGATCGGAGGTGTCGTAGTCGGTGGACACGGTCTCCGGATTGCAGTTGACCATGATGGTCTCGTAGCCGTCCTCGCGCAGCGCCAGCGCCGCGTGGACGCAGCAGTAGTCGAACTCGATGCCCTGGCCGATGCGGTTGGGGCCGCCGCCGAGGATCATGATCTTGTCGCGATTGCTCGGCGCGGCCTCGCACTCGTCCTCGTAGGTCGAGTACAGGTAGGCGGTGCTGGTGGCGAATTCCGCCGCGCACGAGTCAACGCGCTTGTATACCGGGCGCACCTTGTGCGCGCGGCGCAGCGCGCGCACCGCGGCCTCGTTGGTGCCGCACAGCTCGGCCAGACGCGCATCGGAGAAGCCGGCGCGCTTGAGCGTGCGCAGGCGCTTGGCGTCCAGCGCGCCGAGGCCGTCGGCAGCCAGCTGCGCTTCCTGCGCGATCAGGTCTTCCATCTGGTCGAGGAACCAGGGATCGATGAACGACAGCGCGTGCACCTGCTCGACACTCAGGCCGGCGCGGAAGGCGTCGGCGACGTAGAACAAGCGCTCCGGACCGGGCGCCTTCAGCTCGCGCTTGAGCGTGGCCAGGTCGTCCTCGCTGCTCAGGTCAAGGCCGGTCGGATCCAGCCCGATCTTGCCGGTCTCCAGGCCGCGCAGCGCCTTCTGCAGCGACTCGGAGAAGGTACGGCCCATCGCCATCACCTCGCCCACCGACTTCATCTGCGTGGTCAAGCGCGCGTCGGCCTGCGGGAACTTCTCGAAGGCGAAGCGCGGAATCTTGGTGACCACGTAGTCGATCGACGGCTCGAACGAGGCCGGGGTCAGCCCGCCGGTGATCTCGTTCTTCAGTTCGTCCAGGGTGTAGCCCACCGCCAGCTTGGCCGCGACCTTGGCGATCGGGAAGCCGGTGGCCTTGGAGGCCAGCGCCGAGGAGCGCGACACGCGCGGGTTCATCTCGATCACCACCACGCGGCCGGTCTGCGCGTTGATGCCGAACTGCACGTTGGAACCGCCGGTGTCCACGCCGATCTTGCGCAGCACCGCGATCGAGGCGTCGCGCAGGCGCTGGTATTCCTTGTCGGTCAGGGTCTGCGCCGGGGCCACGGTGATCGAGTCGCCGGTGTGCACGCCCATCGGATCCAGGTTCTCGATCGAGCAGACGATGATGCAGTTGTCCGCGGTGTCGCGGACCACTTCCATCTCGAACTCCTTCCAGCCCAGCACCGATTCCTCGACCAGCACCTCGCTGGTCGGCGACAGTTCCAGGCCGCGGCCGACGATCTCGATCAGTTCCTCGCGGTTGTAGGCGATGCCGCCGCCGCTGCCGCCGAGGGTGAAGCTGGGGCGGATGATGGTCGGGTAGCCGACCGTGGCCTGGATCTCCAGCGCCTCTTCCAGGGTGTGCGCCACTGCCGCCTTCGGGCATTCCAGGCCGATCTCGCCCATCGCCACGCGGAACAGCTCGCGGTCCTCGGCCATGCGGATGGCCTCGCGCTTGGCGCCGATCAGCTCGACGCCGTACTTCTCGAGCACGCCGTGGTCGGCCAGGTCCAGCGCGCAGTTCAGCGCGGTCTGTCCACCCATCGTCGGCAGCAGCGCGTCGGGCTTTTCCTTGGCGATGATCTTCTCGACCGTCTGCCAGTTGATCGGCTCGATGTACACGGCGTCGGCCATGTTCGGGTCGGTCATGATCGTGGCCGGGTTGCTGTTGACCAGCACCACGCGGTAGCCCTCGTCGCGCAGCGCCTTGCACGCCTGCGCGCCGGAGTAGTCGAACTCGCAGGCCTGGCCGATGACGATCGGGCCGGCGCCGATGATGAGGATGGTTTGGAGGTCGGTGCGCTTGGGCATGGGGGATTCTCAGTAGAGGCGGTCCTGCCACGCCGCGGGGGCGCGCCAGGTGATCTGATCGGGCGAACGCGCATCGATCGCGCCATGGTCGACCGCGGCGCGAACCTCGCGCTGCATCGCGGCCCAACTGCTGGCGGTGGCGCCGATGCGCGCGCCGATCCGGTTGTTGTGGGCGTCCATCGCCCGGCTGGCGTTGCCGTGGCCGTCGCGCTCCATGACCGCCGTGACCCAGTCCACGCAGCGCGGCGACAGGGTGTAGGCGACCACGGCGCTGGCCAGGCTGTGGCGGTACGCATCGGCCGGGCCGTCGCGTCCGCCCGGCAAGCCGGCGCTGAGCCACTGCGGATACACCGCGCCCAGCACGAAGGCCGGATACGCGGCGAGCACCAGCAACGCCGTGGCCGGCCACCGCCAGCGGCGGGTCGGCGACGGCATGGCCGGCGCTGCGGCCATCAGGCGGCGGCCGCCATCAGCGCGGTGAAGCGATCGAACAGCGGCGCCACGTCGCGTGGACCCGGCGACGCTTCGGGGTGGCCCTGGAAGCTGAAGGCCGGCGCGTCGGTGAGCGCAATGCCCTGGTTGCTGCCATCGAACAGCGAGCGATGGGTGACGCGCACGTTGGCCGGCAAGGTCGCCTCGTCCACCGCGAAGCCGTGGTTCTGCGAGGTGATCATCACCCGGCCGCTGTCCAAATCCTGCACCGGATGGTTGGCGCCGTGGTGGCCGTGGCCCATCTTCAGGGTCTGCGCGCCGGCGGCCAGCGCCAGCAGCTGGTGGCCCAGGCAGATGCCGAAGGTCGGGATCTTGCGCGCCAGCAGTTCCTTGATCGCGGCGATCGCGTAGTCGCACGGCGCCGGGTCGCCGGGGCCGTTGGACAGGAACACGCCGTGCGGGTTCATCGCCAGCACCTCGGCGACCGGCGTCTGCGCCGGCACCACGGTCACCTCGCAGCCGCGCTCGGCGAGCATGCGCAGGATGTTGTGCTTGACCCCGTAGTCGTAGGCGACGACCTTGAACTTGGGCTCGGTCGTGACGAAAGCGTTGCTGTCCAGGTCGAGCTGGCCGTCGCGCCAGGGATAGGCGGTGTCGGTGGAGACCACCTTGGCCAGATCCATGCCCTTCAGCCCCGGGAACTTGCGCGCCGCTTCCAGCGCGGTGTCCACGTTCACCTCGCCGGCCATCAGCGCGCCGTTCTGCGAGCCCTTCTCGCGCAGGATGCGGGTCAGCTTGCGGGTGTCGATGCCGGCGATGGCGACCACGCCGCGCTGGATCAGCCAGTCCGGCAGCGCCACCTGGTTGCGCCAGTTGCTGGGGCGGCGCGGCACGTCGCGCACGATCAGGCCGGCCGACCAGACCTGGGCGGCCTCGTCGTCCTGGTCGGTGCAGCCGGTGTTGCCGATATGCGGATACGTCAGCGTGACCAGTTGGCGGGCGTAGGAGGGATCGGTGAGGATCTCCTGGTAGCCGGTCATGGCGGTGTTGAACACCACTTCGCCGACGGACAGGCCGGCAGCGCCTACGGATTCGCCCTCGAACACGGTGCCGTCTTCAAGGACAAGGATTGCGGGTTGAGTCACGGGGTTCGCCTTGGGGAGAGAGGAACCCTGCCCCACCAACTTGCAGGCTGCAAGAAACCGCGAACTCGGCGCTTCTCCGGGTCCGTGGCGATGGGTAACAGGCGAGCGAGAATTGTACCGGCGCGGGGCGGTCCGCGCCAGCCGTTTGGGTGAAGTGCCTGTTCAGCCGAGCAGATCGCGCAGCCGGTAGGCCCCGGGCGCACGCCCCGGCAGGCGCACGGCGGCATGCAGCGCGCCGCGGGCGAAGATGTCGCGGTTGCTGGCGCGGTGCACCAGTTCGACCCGCTCGCCGAGCCCGGCGAACTGCACCAGATGCTCGCCGACGATGTCGCCGGCACGCAGGCTGGCGTAGCGCGGGGTGGCGCCGCCGTGCGCGGCCGCGTCGCCGAGGGTGAGCGCGGTGCCGGAGGGCGCGTCCTGCTTGTGCACGTGGTGGGATTCGACGATGTCGCAGTCCCAGCCCGGCAGCGCCGCGGCGGCGCGCTCGACCAGATCGTGCAGCACCGCCACGCCCAGGCTGAAGTTCGAGGCCCAGATCAGCGGAATGCGTTCGGCGGCAGCGGCCAGCGCCTGCCGCTGCGCGTCCTCCAGTCCGGTGGTGCCGGACACCAGCGCCGCACCGCGCCCGGTGCACAGGGCCAGCACCGGGTCGAAGCCCTGCGGCAGGCTGAAATCGATCGCCACGTCGAAGGCCGGCACGCCGCCCAGTTCGGCTGCGGCGAAGTACGGCACGCCGTCGATCACCCGCTGTGCCGGCGCGCGCCGCACCACCGCGGCCACCACTTGCAGCGCCGGGTCCTGCGCGGCCAGCCTCAACAACGCCTGGCCCATCCGGCCGGACGCACCATGGATCAACACACGCAGCGGAGAAGTCGTCATCGGCACAAGGCTAGCGGTTTGCGCGCGGGTGCGACAGAGGGCGCGCGCGCCCGAGACGCAAGCGTCCCACGCGCCACCTCGGACGTGGCGATGCTTCCCTCGTCGGGGCTGCCGCCCCTCCCACAGGGGCGTGGCGGCACTGGAAGCGACAAAAAAGCCGCCGGGCGAGGCACCCGGCACCTGCCAAGAGACATCGCAGCCGATCGGACACCCCTGTGGGAGGGACTTCAGCCCCGACGCGTTGCACCCACCCAATCGGGCATGCACCTGTCGACGCCACCACTCCCGCCAAGAGGGGAGCACGCTCGCCGGATCGATCAACCGCCCTACTCGGCTGCCGCCTGCCCCAACAGGCGCTTGTCCCAGTCCTCCACCGTACGCTGCGCCAGGCGCCGCTCGAACAGGGTGCGCCAGTTCGGCACCAGCGGCAGCGCCAGCACCTCCTGCAGTTGCGCCGGATCGATCTCGCGGCGGTACAGCAGGCCGACCAGGCGTGCCAGCGGCCACTGCGGATACGGACGCTCCAGCAACTCCAGGCGATCGCCGGCGGCGACCTCGCCGGGCTGCAGCACGCGGTAGTACCAGCCGGTGCGGCCGCTGTCCTGCACGCGCCGCGCCAGCGCGGCCACGCCGAACCGGTCGGACAGCTTCCAGCACGGCTGCCGCGACTGCGACACCTCGACCACGGCCGTCCCCAGGCGCAGCCGGTCGCCCAGGCACAGGTCGGCTTCGGTCACCCCGCTACTGCTGAGGTTCTCGCCGAACGCGCCCGGCGCGTCCAGCAAGGCATGTGCGCCGAGTTCCTCGCGCCAGGCCGGGTAATGATCGCGCGGGTAATGGTGCAAGGCCTTGTCGGGGCCGCCATGCACGCGGCGGTCGCCCTGCTCGTCCAGCTCCAGCCCCTCCGGGCCGATGCGCAGGCGTCCGTCCTGGGGCCGCTTGTCGATCGCGCTGCGGCTGCCCGGGCGGGTGAACGCCTGCGCGCGGCCGACCAGGACCGCGTCGATGGTCCAGGACGCGACGGCGGCATCGGACGACGTCATCGACGGAGGCGCCGCCGGACTCAGGCCGTCGCGCGCCGGTGCGCAGCGACCTCGTCCTGCAGCAGCGCACCGAGGATGCGCACGCCGGTCTCGATGCGTTCGGCCGGCACGGTCACGAACGACAGCCGCAGGGTATTGCGCTGCGGCGCGACCGCGAAGAACGGCGCGCCCGGCACGAAGGCCACGTTGCGCTCGATCGCCTTGCTCAGCAGCGCGCCGCCGTCCATGCCCTCCGGCAGTTCGACCCAGATGAACATGCCGCCGGCCGGGCGGTTCCAGCGCACCTGCGCCGGGAAGTACTTGGCCAGGGCGGCCAGCATCTGCTCGCAACGGCTGGCGTACAGCGCACGGATGCCGGGGATATGCGCATCCAGGAAGCCGTCCTGCACCGCCTCGTAGACGATGCGCTGGCTGAACGAGGGCGTGTGCAGATCCGCCGCCTGCTTGGCCTGCACCAGCTTGGCGTGCACCGCCTCCGGCGCGACCAGGTAGCCCAGGCGAAGACCCGGAGCGAACACCTTGGAGAACGAGCCCATGTAGATGGCGCCGTCCGGGTTCATCGACAGCAGGCTCGGCAGCGTGTCGCCGCTGTAGCACAGCTCGCCGTAGGGATCGTCCTCGACGATGGGCACGCCGGCCGCGGCCGCACGCGCTACCAGCGCCTGGCGCCGGTGCAGCGGCAGGCGCCGTCCGGTCGGATTCTGGAAGTTCGGCAGCACGTACATGAAGCGCGCGCCGGCCAGCTGCGCATCGTCCAGCGCGTCCACCACCACGCCGTCGTCGTCCGACTGCATCGCCGCGAACGCCGGCTGGAACAGCGAGAACGCCTGCAGCGCGCCGAGATAGCTGGGCGTTTCCACCAGCACCTTGCTGCCTTCGTCGATGAACACCTTGCCGAGCAGGTCCAGGCCCTGCTGCGAACCGGTGGTGATCAGCACCTGGCTGGGACGGATGTGGGCACCGTCGCGGCTCAGCCGCGCCGCGACCCATTCGCGCAGCAACAGATAGCCTTCGGTCGGGCCGTACTGCAGCGCCGCCTGTGGCGCGTCGCGCAGCACCTTGTCGCAGGCCTCGCGCATGCGCGCGACCGGGAAGGTATCCGGCGACGGCAGGCCGCCGGCGAAGGAGATCACTTCCGGGCGTTCGGTGACCTTGAGGATTTCGCGGATCGCCGAACTGGTCAGCGCCTGCGCACGGCGGGAAAACTGGAATGGGCTGGTCATCGGCATAGGATAGTCGCCGCCATCGCGACGCGCATGTGCGGCGCACAAGCGATGCGCCGGCCAGCAACGGGCGACGCGACTCAGTGCCGCCGCGGCGGCGTCGGCCCGCAGCTGTCGCAGCCGCCGCAGGCGCCTGCACCGGCGCTGGCCGGCGGTGCGATGCGCCGCCCCAGCGCCTGCAGCCAGGCCGCCCGGCCGGGCTTGAGCAGGCGTAGTGCGAGCGCGCCGCGCAGCTTGCGCGCGGTGCCCGGGAACTGCTTCTTCAACACCACCCAGGCGCTGACCAGTACCGCCAGCGCGATCACCAGGTACTGCAGCAGCAGCGAGGCGCTCATCTCAGCCGGCTCCCAGCGCCACCGCAACCTGGTAGGTGACCAGCGAGGCCAGATACGCCAGCGCGAACAGGTAGAACGCGGCGAAGCTCATCTGCTTCCACGAGTTGGTCTCGCGCTTGATCGTGGCCAGGGTGGAAATGCACATCGGTGCGTAGATGTACCAGACCAGCAACGACAGCGCGGTGGCCAGCGACCAGCCGTCGTGGATCAACGGCGACAGCGCCTGCGCGGCGGCATCGTCGTCGGCCGCCGACAGCGCGTACACCGTCGCCAGCGAGGACACCGCCACCTCGCGCGCGGCCAGGCCGGGGATCAGCGCGATGCAGATCTGCCAGTTGAAGCCCAGCGGCGAGAACACCGTGGTCATGGCGTGGCCGATGCGGCCGGCGAAGCTGTAGTCGATCGCCGGCAGGGTGGCGTCGGCCGGCGGCGCCGGGAACGACAGCAGGAACCACAGCAGGATGGTCAGCGCCAGGATGATGCCGCCGACGCGCTTGAGGAAGATCGCCGCGCGCTCCCACAGGCCCAGCGCCAGGTCGCGCAGGTGCGGCACGCGATAGGACGGCAACTCCAGCAGCAGCGGATGCTCGCCCTTGTCGCGGCGCCACTTCTTCATCGTCCACGACACCACCAGCGCACTGGCGATGGCGGCGAAGTACAGGCCGAACAGCACCAGCCCCTGCTGGTTGAACACGCCCCACACCTGCCGCTGCGGGATGAACGCGCCGATCAGCAGCGCGTACACCGGCAGCCGCGCCGAACAGGTCATCAGCGGCGCCACCAGGATGGTCGCCAGGCGATCGCGCGGATCCTGGATGCTGCGGGTGGACATGATGCCGGGAACGGCGCAAGCGAAACTGGACAGCAGCGGGATGAACGAGCGCCCGGACAGGCCGGCGGCGGCCATCATGCGGTCGAGCAGGAACGCCGCACGCGGCAGGTAGCCGGATTCCTCCAGCGCCAGGATGAAGGCGAACAGGATCAGGATCTGCGGCAGGAACACCACCACCCCGCCGAGGCCGGCGATGATGCCGTCCACCAGCAGGCTGTTCAGCGGCCCCTCCGGCAGGGTTCCGCCGATCCAGGCGCCCAACGCCTTGGTGCCGCCATCGATCAGGTCCATCAGCGGCGCCGCCCAGGCGTACACCGCCTGGAAGATCAGGAACATCACCACCGCCAGGGTCAGCAGGCCGGCCACCGGATGCAGCAGCCAACGGTCCAGCGCGTCGTCGACGCGCGAGGTGCGGGTCGGCATCGACACCGCCGCCGCCAGGATCGCGCGCACCTGCTGGTGGTAGTCGCCCTGCCCTTCGCTCGGCGCCACCGCGGGCGGCAGTGCCGGCGCCAGCGCGTCCAGCCGCTCGACCAGGGCGCGGGCGCCGTTGCGGCGCACCGCCACGGTCTCGATCACCGGCACGCCCAGCGCCTGTTCCAGCGCCTGGCGGTCGATCTGGATACCGCGGCGCTGCGCCGCGTCGACCATGTTCAAGGCCACCAGCATCGGCTTGCCCAGCTCGCGCAGTTCCAGCGCGAAGCGCAGGTGCAGGCGCAGGTTGGTGGCGTCGACCACGCAGACCAGCACGTCCGGCGCCGGTTCGCCCGGGTAGAAGCCGCGGCACAGGTCGCGGGTGATCGCCTCGTCCAGGCTGGCCGGCTGCAGGCTGTAGGCGCCGGGCAGATCCAGCACCGCGAACTCGCGCCCGGACGGCGCGCGGAAGCGGCCCTCCTTGCGCTCGACGGTGACGCCGGCGTAGTTGGCGACCTTCTGCTTGCTGCCGGTCAACTGGTTGAACAGCGCGGTCTTGCCGCAGTTCGGGTTGCCGACCAGGGCCAGGCGCAGCGGCGCGGCCACCGCGCTCACGAGCGCACCTCGTCCAGCGCGCTGACCTGCACCCGTGCCGCCTCGCTGCGCCGCAGCGCGAAGCGCGTATACCCCACCTGCACCAGCAGCGGTTCGCCACCGATCGGCCCGCTGGCCAGCACCTGCACCTGTTCGCCGGCGACGAAGCCCAGCTCGCGCAGACGCCGGGCGATGGCGTCGTTGGCCTGGCGGTCGTGCACGGATTCCACGAGGGCGCTGCTGCGCAACGGCATGTCGGACAACGTCACAGCACGTTCCGTCGATAAGAATGGTTATCAATTGTAGCATCGCCGCGGCGCGTCATGGCGGGACCGGCACGGCCGGCTATGATCGCCGTATGGCTGCCGTTTTCCCTTTGTACGAGCGTGTTCGATGAGCGATGCCCTGTTGTTGCAACGATCCGGCAAGGTCCTGACCCTGCAGTTGAACCGACCCGAGGTCCGCAACGCCTTCGACGCCGCGCTGATCGCCCAGCTCAGCGACGCCCTGCTGCAGATCGGCGCCGATCCGCAGGTGCAGGTACTGGTCCTGGCCGGTGCCGGCGCGGCGTTCTCGGCCGGTGCCGACCTGCAGTGGATGCGCTCGATGGCCGGCGCCGGCGAACAGGAGAACCTGGACGATGCGCTGGCCCTGGCGCGGCTGATGCGTCTGCTCGACGAACTGCCCAAGCCCACGGTGGCGCGGGTGCAAGGCGCGGCGTTCGGTGGCGCGGTGGGCCTGGTCGCCTGTTGCGACATCGCCGTGGCCGCCACCGATGCGCGCTTCGCGCTCAGCGAAAGCCGGCTGGGCCTGCTGCCGGCGGTGATCTCGCCGTACGTGATCGCGGCGATCGGCGCGCGCCAGGCGCGGCGTTGGTTCGCCAGCGCGGAAACCTTCGACGCCGCCACCGCGGCGCAGATCGGCCTGGTCCACCAGGCGGTGGCGCCGGAGGCGCTGGACGCGGCGGTGCAACGCCAGGTCGCCCTGCTCGGCCAGGCCGGGCCGCTGGCCGCCGCCGGCGCCAAGGCCCTGGTGCGGCGGGTCGCCGCCGGCGGCGAGCGCGATGCGCTGGACCAGGCCAACGCCGCCCTGATCGCGCAATTGCGGGTCTCGGCCGAAGGCCAGGAAGGACTGAATGCGTTCCTGGAGAAACGCGAACCGGCCTGGAGGGCTAGTCCATGAACCCGATCGACCATCTCGGCCTGCGCTGCAGCGACCTCGACCGCAGCCTGACCTTCTACCGCGCCGCCCTGGCCGCGCTGGAGCTGGACGTGGTGATGCAGGTGAGCGCCGAGGAAAGCGGCGGCCAGCGCCACGTCGGTTTCGGACGCGACGGCAAGCCCAACTTCTGGATCGCCGACGGCGGCCGCGACGCCGGCGACAATGGCGTGCACGTGGCCTTCGTCGCCGCCAGCCGCGCGCAGGTGGATGCGTTCCATCGTGCCGGCCTGGCCGCCGGCGGCCGCGACCACGGCGCACCGGGCCTGCGCCCGCACTATCACCCCGACTACTACGGCGCGTTCCTGCTGGATCCGGACGGCCACAACATCGAAGCGGTCTGCCACCGCCCGGCAGCGGCCTGATCCGCGCTACCGCGTTGCGCCAGCGCACCTGGCGCCAGCCATGCCTGCCACTGCTTCACCGCCTCTCTTCATCAGGAATCCCATGACCCTCTTTGCTTCCCGCTTCGTGCGCAGCGCCCGGCCAACCGCGCAGGAATACCGCGAATGAGCGACCGCGTGCGCATCGTCGAAGTCGGCCCGCGCGACGGCCTGCAGAACGAGAAGGCCTGGGTCGCCACGGAAGACAAGATCGAGCTGATCGCGCGACTGGGGCGCACCGGCCTGCGCAGCATCGAGGCGACCAGCTTCGTCAGCCCGAAATGGGTCCCGCAGCTGGCCGACGCGGCCGAGGTCTACGCCGGCATCGCGCAGGTGCCGGGCGTGGACTATCCGGTGCTGGTGCCGAACCTGCAGGGCTACGAACGCGCGGCCGCGGTCGGCGTGCGCGAGGTGGCCGTGTTCACCGCCGCCTCGGAGACCTTCAACCGCACCAATACCAATGCCGGCATCGACGAATCGCTGGCGCGCTTCGCGCAGGTGCTGGAACGCGCGGCGGCGGACGGTGTCAAGGTCCGCGGCTACGTGTCCACCGTGCTCGGCTGCCCCTACCAGGGCGACGTCCCCCTGGCCGACGTGGTGCGGGTGGCGCAGCGGCTGCATGCGATGGGCTGCTACGAGATCTCGCTGGGCGACACCATCGGCGTGGGCACGCCAGGCAAGGCGCGGGCGATGCTGCGCGCGGTCGCCGCCGTGGTGCCGATGGACGCATTGGCGGTGCACTTCCACGACACCTACGGCCAGGCCCTGGCCAACATCGCCGCCTGCCTGGAAGAAGGCGTGCGCGTGGTCGATGCCGCGGTGTCCGGCGCCGGCGGCTGCCCATATGCCAAGGGTGCCAGCGGCAACGTGGCCAGCGAGGACGTGGTCTACCTGCTGCACGGCAATGGCGTGGAGACCGGCATCGACCTGCCCGCGCTGGCCGCGACCGGCCGCTGGCTGGCGCAGAAACTGGGCCGGCCGACCGGCAGCAAGGTCGGCCAGGCGCTGGCCGCCGAGGGCTGAGCCGCGGCAGTTCCTTACCCGGCGACGGACCTGCACGCCGCGGCCCGTCGCCGATCTCGCCGCGATGGGGCGGCAGCCTCTAAACTGGGCGTTTTCCTGGGAGGGAACATCCATGCAGCTTGCCGATCTGAAAGCGGTGGTCACCGGCGGCGTGTCCGGCCTCGGCCTGGCGGTGGCGCAACGCATCGTCGCCGAAGGCGGCAAGGTCGCGCTGTTCGACCTGAACGACGACAAGGGTGCGGCCGCGGTCGCCGCCCTGGGCGCGGACCGGGCCTGCTACCTGCGCACCGACGTCAGCGACGAGGCCCAGGTGGCTGCGCAGCTCGGCGCAGCACAGGGCTTCCTCGGCGGCCTCAATGCCGCGATCAACTGCGCCGGCATCCTCGGCGCTGGCCGCGTGCTGGGCAAGGAGGCGCCGATGCCGCTGGCCACCTTCCAGGGCACGGTGATGGTCAACCTGGTCGGCAGCTTCAACGTCGCCAAGGCCGCCGCCGACCTGATGCAGCACAACGCCCCGGGCGAGGACGGCGAGCGCGGCGTCATCGTCAACACCGCCAGCGTCGCCGCCTACGAAGGCCAGATCGGCCAGGCCGCCTACGCCGCGTCCAAGGGTGGCGTGGTGGCGATGACCCTGCCGATGGCGCGCGAACTGGCGCGCTTCGGCATCCGCGTCAACACCATCGCCCCGGGCATCTTCTGGACCCCGATGGTCGACGGCATGCCCGAGGCCGTGCAGCAGTCGCTGGCCGCGGCGATCCCGTATCCTTCGCGTCTCGGCCGCCCGGACGAATTCGCCGACACGGTGATGTTCCTGCTGCGCAACCGCTACCTCAATGGCGAAACCATCCGCCTCGACGGCGCGGTGCGGTTGGCGCCGAAGTAGCGGGGAATGGAGAATCGGGAATGGGGAATCGCAAAAGCGCTTCCCTCCGATTGCCAGTTCTCCGCCTTTGCTTTTCCCATTCCCGATTCCCAACTCCCGATTCCCAGCCCCAAATGAAAGCCAACGAAATCAAGAAAGGCAACGTCGTCGAGTACAACAACGGCGTGTACCAGATCCGCGACATCGAGCGCAGCTCGCCACAGGGCCGCGGCGGCAACGTGCGCTTCCGCTTCGTGATGTACAGCGTGCCGGGCGGCAACAAGCTCGATGCCAGCTTCGACGGCGACGACGACCTGCGCGAAGTCGAGCTGATGCGCCGCCAGTCCACCTTCTCGTACAAGGACGGCGAGGCCTTCGTGTTCCTCGACGACGAGGACTACACCCCCTACACCCTGGACGCCGATGCGATCGGCACCGATGCGGGTTACATCACCGACGGCCTCAGCGGCATCTACGTGCAGGTCATCGACGACCAGCCGGTGGCGATCCAGTTGCCGCAGAGCGTGACCCTGGAAGTGATCGAGACCCCGCCTGAGCTCAAGGGCGGCACCGCCACCAAGCGCCCGAAGCCGGCCAAGCTCAACACCGGGATCGAGATCATGGTGCCGGAGTACATCGGCAACGGCGAGCGCGTGCTGGTCAACACCACCACCGGCGAGTTCGCCGGTCGCGCCGACTGAGCCCATGCGCGGGAGCAGTGTCACCCACGTCTCCCGCACAGGCAGCGCCGCGCATGCGCCGCGGCCCGCCTGCCTCGGCCTGCTGCTGGTCTTGCCGGTGCTGGCGCTCGCCGCGCCGGTGACGCCGGCCACGGCGGCCGCCCCCAAGCCCGCGTGCACGATTCCCGACGCGGTCGATCCCGAGCACCACGACGGTTTCTGCACGCTGCCCGCGCCGATCCGCGCCTTCGTCGCGCGCCAGGACACCTGCACCCATTTCGCCGGCGAAGAGCCCTACGACGCGGCGCGGCGGCGCGAACTGGAGCAGGCGATGGCCAAGTACTGCGACGGCAACGAACAGACGTGGGCGACGCTGCGTGCACAGTACCGCCAGGATCCGCCGCGCGACGCCTGGCTGCGCCGCTACGGCGAGGATGCGGGTCTCGAGCTGCCGTGATGACGGCTTGCCGGCCGGCAAGGTGGCGCCCTTGCGGGCATCGGCGTCGGCCCTGACGGCCGTCGACATCGGCCGGCTTCGCGTCTTCGCTCGTCGCGGCTGAAGCCGCCCCCTACCTAAATGGGTTGGACGCGCGCCGCGTTTCTGTGGGAGGGACTCCAGTCCCGACCCATGGAGCTTTCAGTCTTCCTTCATGCGAACACGGCTGCGCCTGCGACGCACAGGTGCTGCGGACTCACGCCGCGAACGTCGCGGGAGCGGCTTCAGCCGCAACCGCGCCGCCGTCAACCGCACGGGCGATCCAGTTCCCTTCGATCGCCTCGCATCACAAGCACGCACGCCGCGCTACGGCTGCCCACCACGCTGCCGCAACAGCGACGGCGAATCCAACTGCAGTCCACCGCCTTCGCGATTGAGCGTGCGCAGGCGTGCGCCCAGCGTCGCCAGGTTGGCATCGATCTGCGCCAGGTCCGCCTGCAGCGGCGCCGGCAGCAATCCGCGCAGGCGCGTCTGCAGCGCGGCGCCGTCGTCGTGCAGCGCCGCGATCCGTGCCTGTCCCTGCACCTGCAGCCAGGCACGTTCCTGCGCCTGCGGCAGGCCATAGCCCGGCTGCCCCTGCAGCAGGCTCGCCGGTTGGCTCAGTAGCCCCTGCTCGGCCAGCACGGCACGCACCGCGCTGGCAGCGTCACGTGTGTCGGCACCCGCATCGCCCCCGCCCGCACCGGCCACCGCGGTCGGCAGCGGCTTGCCCAGATAGCGCCGTTTCAATGCTTCGCGCCCACGCTGTTCGGCGCGGCGGCGGGCGGCGTTCTCCAGCAGCAACAAGGCGGCACTGGCACGCAGGTCGCCACGCTCAAGCCACGGCGCGCGCTGCGCGGCCGGCAGATCCAGCCACGCGTCGGCATTGCGGGCCGGCAGTGCCAGGGAGCCGCGCGCCACTGCGAACATCTGCGCAAAATGCGCGCTCGCCGCCGGGAAGAAGTAGCCATCGCGCACCGCCGCGTCGGCGTCGTCGAACACCGACGCATCGGCGATGCCGGCCCGTACCAGGCGCCGGCGCAGGCCGGTCGGGCTGATCCCGGACAGATGCGCGGCCGCCAGCCGCGGCACGCCGTCGTGCAGCAAGGCGTAGGTCTCCACCGCGCAGTTGTTGCTCAGGAAGTAATAGCGGCCGTCGTAGCTCCAGTGCAGTTGCGCGGCACGCTCCAGCAGCGCGGCGATCTCTTCGCGCGACAGCCGCAGCGGCAGCGACTGCAGGCCGCGCAACTGCACCTGGGTGTAGTCGTCCACCACCTGGCGCAGCGGCAGCACGAACAGCCGCGACGGGTAGGAGCCGGTGAGCCCGCGCAGGTTGGAAATCTGCACGTCGTCGACGAAGGCGCGGAACGACAGCACCCGGTGCTCGGCCAGGTCCAGCCGGCATGCCGGCCCCAGCGGCCGCCCCGGCGCGCAGATCACCAGGCGCAGCATGCTGTGGCCCCAGTGGCTCATCGGCTGCGCGTTGCCTTCGGCCAGCAGGTAGTCCACCGCGTAGATCCGCGCCGGGTCCACCTGCAGCAAGGCGGCCGCGTCGGCCAGCGGGTCCTGCACGAACACCTGGCCGGGCGCGCATGCGCTCGCCGGTGGCGTCCATGCCAGGCGTGCGGCGAAGTAGCGGGCCAGCGCCGGCCGCCGGCAGGCGTAGTCCGGATCGAGCAGGAAGTGCTCGAGATTCACCGCCACGAACTCGGCCGGCGACTGCAATTCGTAGCGATCTGGGCTGCGCTCGGTGAACCCGTTCTGGCCACGACGCAGGCCCAGGCGCATCGGGCTGACCTGCCAGCCGGCCAGATCCAGCAAGCGCGGATCGGACGAGAGATGCCCGGCCGCGGAGCGGTCGTAGAAGTGCGCCAGCTCGTGCAGCAGGGCGGCCAGCGCCGGGCGCCGTGCCGGGTCGGCGACCGGATCGGTGTCGCGCCCTGGCGCCGCGATCCAGTCGCGTAGCAAGCGCTTGTTCAACAGCAGGCGCCTGGCCTGCGCGCGCCCGTGCACCTGCGTGGGGAGATCGTCGCGCCACTGCAGCGGCAGTCCTGCGGGTAGCGCCGCGGTCCAGGCCGGCGGCAGTCGCGCCTGCGCCGCGGCCAGCACGGCCTCGCTGGCCGTGCGCTCGGCGGGACTCAGCCCTGTCTCATCGACAGCGAGCGGCGCGGCCGCTGCGTGCACCGCAGCGGCCAGCGCCAGCAACGCCAGCCACCGCGCGCGCAGGCGCCGTGGCCGGCGCGCGATCACAGCGCCAGGATCGCCTGCGCCAGTTCCAGGTCGCTGGCCTGTTGCGCCTGCGGGTTGCGCTCGCGCAGCACGCGCAGCGCCGCTTCCAGTTGCACGCCGCGGATGCGCCCGGCGCTGGCGACGAAGCCGGCCGCGTCGTCGCGCGCCTGCAGCACCACCTTGTCGTTGTTGGAACTGCTGTCCGAGGACGCCGAGCTGCCGGCCGAGCCGGCCGAGGCCGAACCGGCGGAGCTGCCGGCGAAGCTGGAGGCCTGCGCGAACGCGGGCAGGATCAGGGCGAACAGCAGGGCGCAGCGCGCGGTCACTCGGGTCATTGCAATCGTTCCAAACGGGATCGTGAAAAAGGGGACGGCCAGCGCCGCGCCGCATAGCCTAGCGGTCCGCCCCGCGCAGCGCCTGAACGGGCCGCGCGGCAGCGGTGCACGGCTGCGCTCAGGGATCGAACAGCTTGCCCGGATTGAGCAACCCGGACGGATCGAACACCCGCTTGACCGCGCGCATCAGCGCGATCTCCTCGGCGCTGCGGGTGCTGTCCAGGTAGGGTTTCTTGACCAGGCCGATGCCGTGCTCGGCGGAGATGCTGCCGCCGTGCTCGGCCAGCACCTGCGCCAGCAGCTTGGTGACCTGCTCGCAGGCGGCGATGAACTCCGCCGGCGCAGTGGCCTCGGGCTTGAGCACGTTGATGTGCAGGTTGCCGTCGCCGATGTGGCCGAACCACACCACCTCGAACTGCGGGTAGGCCTCGCCGAGCAGCGCCTGGGTCCGCGCCAGGAACGCCGGCATCGCCGAGATCCGCACCGACACGTCGTTCTTGTAGGGGGTGTAGCGCGCCACCGCTTCGGTGATGCCTTCGCGCAGGCGCCACAGCTGCGCGGCCTGCGCGTCGCTCTGGCTGATCACCCCGTCAAGCACCCAGCCCTGCTCCATGCAGGCCTCGAATGCGGCCAGCGCCGCGGCCTCTTGCGCCTCGTTGCCGCTGGCGTACTCGGTGACCACGTAGTACGGATACACCGTGTCGAACGGGGCCTGCGCGCCATGCGCCAGCACGTGCTGCAGCGCGCGGTCGGTGAAGAACTCGAACGCCTCCAGCTGCAGCCGGCTGCGGAACGCGGCGAACACCTGCATCAGCACCTCGAACGAGGGCAGCGCCAGCAGCATCACGTTGCTCGGCGGCGGCGGGTCGGTGAGGCGCAGGGTGGCTTCGACCACGATGCCGAGGGTGCCTTCGGAGCCGATCAGCAACTGGCGGAAATCGTAGCCGCTGGAATTCTTGATCAACCCGCGGTTGAGCTCGAGCAATTCGCCGCTGCCGGTGACCACCTTCAACCCGGCGATCCACTCGCGGGTGTTGCCGTAGCGGATCACGCGGATGCCGCCGGCATTGGTGGCGATGTTGCCGCCGATCGAGCACGACCCGCGCGCGGCGAAGTCCACCGGGTAAAGCAGCCCGTGCTCGCGCGCGGCGTTGTGCACCGCCTCCAGCGGCATCCCGGCCTGCACGGTGAGGGTGCGGTCGACCGGATCGAAGGCCAGCGCCTTGTTCATCCGCTCCAGACTCAGCACCAGTTCGCCGTGCGCGGCCACCGCGCCGCCGGACAGGCCAGTACGGCCGCCGGAGGGCACCACCGCCACCGCGTGGTCGTTGGCCCAGCGCAGCACCGCCTGCACCTCCTCCACCGTCGCCGGCAGCGCGATCGCCAGCGGCGCCGGGGTCCAGCGCCGGGTCCAGTCGCGACCGTAGTGCTCCAGGTCGGCGGGATCGGTCTTCAGGCGCAGGCCGGGGACAGCGAGGGCCAGGGCATCCAGGCGCGGGTCGGTCATGGGCGGAGAGGCATCGGTGGAGGCAAGCATTCAAGCGTGCCAGCGTTGCGTAACCGCGTCCAGTTGGGGAGGAGCCGGGGCTCGGGAATCTAGAGCCGGGACCCGGGACCCGGAAAAGCAAAAGCAACCGACGTGGGACGTCAAGCAACACCGTCAGGCGCAAGAGGTGCACGCTTCTCCGGGTCCCGGGTCCCGAGTCCCGACTCCTCCCAACAAACATCGATGCACCTGAAACCTTTCCAGCGTTGCATCGCTATCCTCACGGCATCCTATTGCGGCGCACCAAAGCGCGAAGCCATCTGGCATAGTGACCGGCCCGTTGGCCATCGCTCCCTCGCCGCAATGTCGCCCAAGAAGACCTCGTTTCCGAAGCAGGATATCCGCGTGCTGCTGCTCGAAGGCATCAGCCAGACCGCCGTCGACGTGTTCCGCGCGGCCGGCTACTCGCAGATCGAACTGCACGCCAAGTCGCTGCCGGAAGACGAGCTCAAGCAGCGCATCGCCGAGGCGCACATCGTCGGCATCCGCTCGCGTACCCAGCTCAGCGCCGAGGTGCTGGCCCACGCCAAGCGCCTGATCGCGGTCGGCTGCTTCTGCATCGGCACCAACCAGGTCGACCTGGACGCCGCGGAACTGGCCGGCATCCCGGTGTTCAATGCGCCCTACTCCAACACCCGCAGCGTCGCCGAGCTGGTGATCGCCGAGGCCATCCTGCTGTTGCGCGGCATTCCGCAGAAGAACGCCGAATGCCACCGCGGCGGCTGGTCGAAGTCGGCCGCCGGCAGCCACGAGACCCGCGGCAAGGTGCTGGGCATCGTCGGCTACGGGCATATCGGCACCCAGGTCGGCGTGCTGGCCGAGGCGCTGGGCATGCAGGTGATCTTCCACGACATCGAGACCAAGCTGTCGCTGGGCAACGCCCGCACCGCCACCGACCTGGACGACCTGCTGGCGCGCTCGGATGTGGTCACCCTGCACGTGCCGGAAACCGCGGCCACCCGCGACATGATCGGCGCCACGCAGCTGGCGCAGATGAAGCCGGGCGCGCACCTGATCAACGCCTCGCGCGGCACGGTGATCGACATCGACGCCCTGGACGCGGCGCTGCGCAGCGGCCACATCGGCGGCGCCGCGGTGGACGTGTTCCCGATCGAACCCAAGGGCAACGGCGACCTGTTCGAATCGCCGCTGGCTGCGCACGACAACGTGATCCTGACCCCGCACGTCGGCGGCAGCACGCTGGAAGCGCAGGACAACATCGGCGTGGAAGTGGCGGCCAAGCTGGTGCGCTACAGCGACAACGGCAGCACCCTGTCGGCGGTGAACTTCCCCGAGGTGACCCTGCCCGAGCACGCCGAGAGCCTGCGCCTGCTGCACATCCACCGCAACGTGCCGGGCGTGCTGTCGCAGATCAACGAACTGTTCTCGCGCCACAACGTCAACATCGACGGCCAGTTCCTGCGCACCGACCCCAAGGTCGGCTACGTGGTGATCGACGTCGGCGCCAGCGAGGAGCAGGCGGCGGTGCTGAAGGAGGAACTGGCGCAGGTGGCGGGGACGTTGCGGACGCGCATTCTTTATTAGCGGGGATTGGGGATTGGGGATTGGGGATTGGGGATTCGTGGGGGCGCTGCGCGCCCGTACCCTCACCCCTCTCCCGGAGGGAGAGGGGCTATGCATTTCCCTTCTCCCGCCGGGACCATGGCCCCCTTTTTGGGAGAAGGTGCCCCGAAGGGGCGGATGAGGGTACGGGCGCAGCCTCGTGCAGCTGAAACACCGCCTGCGCTTCGCGCCCGACCCTCACCCCAACCCCTCTCCCGGGGGGAGAGGGGCTGATGCGCTGCGCTTCAACCACTTCTGCGCCATGCGCCGCAGCGACGGATCCAGGTCCGCTTCGTCCAGCAGTTCGGCGATCGGGCGCCAGGCCAACGCCAGCGACTCGGCGCTGACCGCGAAGACGTCATCGGCGCCGGCGCGGACTACGTAGCGTGCGTCGTAATGCCAGTGCCCCGGCACCTCGCCGCGGGCTGGAATCCAGTGCCGGTCCAGGTCGAAGATCGCGCCATCCTCCAGTGCCAGGCCGGGCAGCCCGGATTCTTCCTCGGCTTCCTTCAAGGCCACCCGCGCCAGATCGCGGTCGCCGTCGGCGTGGCCGCCCAGTTGCAGCCAGCGCTGCAGCTTGCGGTGATGGGTCAGCAAGGTGCGCGTGCCGTCGGCGCTGACCAGCCAGGCCGAGCCGGTGAAATGGCCGTCCAGGCGCGCGCGCACGAACGGATCGGCGGCATCGTCGAGCAAGGCCAGGAACTGCGCGGCGACCTCGGCCTGGTCCGGACACTGCCCGGCATGGGCCCGCAACTGCTGGCGTAGGGACGACTCCGGCATCGGCGTTCTCGCATTCGGGGGCGGCCATTATCGCCGTCCACGGTGCAGCGCGGCTTGTGGCGGCCGGCCGGCTTTGGCATGGTACGACGCTTGCGTCGCCCGCTGCGGGCCCGGCGCTTCGCCATTGCCGGGGCCGCTTGCCCCGTACCGCCACCTGGGGATGCACCGAATGCTCAAGTCTTTGCTGAGGGTCAAGCCGATCGAACCGGCCGGTCACGTCGATGCCGGCGAACCGTTCGAAGGCAGTCTGGAGGGCGAAGCCACCCTCAAACGCACCCTCACCGCCAGACACCTGATCCTGCTCGGCATCGGCGCGGTGATCGGCGCCGGCATCTTCGTGCTCACCGGCCAGGCCGCGGCCAATCATGCCGGCCCGGCGGTGATGCTGTCGTTCGTGTTCGCCGGCCTGGCCTGCGCCTTCGCCGGCCTGTGCTATGCCGAATTCGCGGCGATGCTGCCGGTCTCGGGCAGCGCCTACTCGTACTCCTACGCCACGCTAGGCGAAGGCGTGGCCTGGTTCATCGGCTGGTGCCTGGTGCTGGAATACCTGTTCGCCGGCTCCAGCGTCGCGGTGGGCTGGTCGGCCTACCTGATCAGCTTCGTCACCGGCACCCTCGGCCTGCCCTTCCCCGCGGAACTGGCCAGCGCGCCGCTGACCTGGACCGGCCACGCCTTCGTCGCCTCGGGCAACCTCGTCAACCTGCCGGCGGTGCTGATCGTGGCCGCGGTCAGCACGCTGTGCTACGTCGGCGTCACTCAATCGGCCTTCGTCAACGCCATCGTGGTGGCGATCAAGGTGCTGGTGATCTGCCTGTTCGTCGGCGTCGGCATCTTCTACATCAACCCGGACAACTGGCATCCGTTCATCCCCGAGAACACCGGCCCGGGCGAGTTCGGCTGGAGCGGCATCTTCCGCGCCGCCTCCATCGTGTTCTTCTCCTATATCGGCTTCGATGCGGTCTCCACCTCCGCCGGCGAGACCAAGGACCCGCAGAAGAACATGCCGATCGGCATCCTGGTGTCGCTGGCCATCTGCACCGTCATCTACATCATCGTCTGCGCAGTGCTGACCGGCCTGCTGCCCTACACCCAGCTCGGCACCGCCAAGCCGGTGGCCACTGCGCTGGAGCACTATCCGCAGCTGGCCTGGCTGAAGACCTTCGTCGAGATCGGCGCCATCGCCGGCCTGTCCTCGGTGGTGCTGGTGATGCTGATGGCGCAGCCGCGCATCTTCTACACCATGGCGCGCGACGGCCTGCTGCCGAAGCTGTTCGGCAAGGTGCACCGCCGTTTCCACACCCCCTACGTCGGCACCGTGGTGGTCGGCGTGCTGGCGGCGCTGCTGGCCGGACTGATCCCGCTGGACGTGCTCGGCGAACTGGTGTCGATGGGCACCCTGCTGGCCTTCGCCACGGTCTGCGTCGGCGTGATGGTGCTGCGCTTCACCCGTCCGGATCTGCCGCGCCCGTTCCGGGTGCCGCTGTTCTGGGCGGTGTGCCCACTGGGCGCGCTGTTCTGCGTCGGCCTGTTCTTCCAGGCATTCCAGGAACACTGGAAGGTGTTCGTCGGCTGGACCCTGATCGGCCTGTGCATCTACTTCTTCTACGGCATCCGCAACAGCCGCCTGGCCACCAAGGCCTGATCCGCTCCCCCGAAGACCGGCGTCCGCGCCGGTCTTCGCGTTCGCACCCTCTTCCTCGCACGCCGCGCCCGGCTGGAACCGCTCGATGCTCAAACAACTCTTAGCCACCAAACACCCCCATGCCAGCCACGAGGACGCCGGCGGGCTGGGCCTGCAACGCGCGCTCGGCCCCTGGGGCCTGACCGCGCTGGGCATCGGCGCGGTGATCGGCGGCGGCATCTTCGTCATCACCGGGCAGGCCGCGGCCAACCACGCCGGGCCTGCGATCATGCTCTCGTTCGTGCTGGCCGCGGTGTGCTGCGCGTTCTGCGCGCTGGCCTACGCCGAGTTCGCGGCGATGGTGCCGGTCTCCGGCAGCGCCTACACCTACACCTACGCCACCTTCGGCGAACTGGCGGCCTGGTTCATCGGCTGGATGCTGGTGCTGGAGTACGGCGTGTCGGCCTCGGCGGTGGCGGTCAGCTGGACCGGCTATTTCCTGAGCCTGCTCGACCACTTCAACATCCATCTGCCCGCGGCCCTGGTCAACGCGCCGCTGGACGGCAAGCTGCAGCCCACCGGCGCGATCGCCAACCTGCCTGCCGCCGGCATCGTGCTGCTGCTGACCTGGCTGTGCTACGTCGGCATCCGCAAGTCCTCAGCGATGAACATGGCGATGGTGGTGCTGAAGAGCGGCCTGATCGTGCTGGTCATCGCCGCCGGCTGGAAGTACGTGGACCCGGCCAACTGGCACCCGTTCATCCCGGCCAACGAAGGCCCGGGCAAGTACGGCCTGGATGGCGTGCTGCGTGGCGCGGCGATGGTGTTCTTCGCCTACATCGGCTTCGAGGCGGTGTCGGTGGCGGCGCAGGAATCGCACCGGCCGCAGCGCGACCTGCCGATCGGCATGATCCTGTCGCTGGTGATCTGCACCGTGCTGTACATCGCCATGGCCGCGGTGATGACCGGGCTGGTGCCGTTCGCGCAACTGGGCACCGACGAGCCGGTGGTGACCGCGGTCGCCGCGCATCCGCAACTGGGCTGGCTGCGCGTGGTGGTGGAGGTCGGCGCGCTGATCGGCCTGTCCTCGGTGGTGCTGGTGATGATCATCGGCCAACCGCGCATCTTCATGATCATCGCCCGCGACGGCCTGCTGCCGCCGGTGTTCACCAAGATCCACCCGACCTACCGCACCCCGCACGTCAACACGGTGATCACCGGCATCGGCATCGCCCTGCTGGCGTCGCTGTTCCCGCTGGACGTGCTGGGCGAACTGACCTCGATGGGCACCCTGATCGCCTTTGCCGCGGTCTGCGCCGGCGTGCTGATCCTGCGCCGCACCCAGCCGGCCCTGCCGCGGCCGTTCCGCATCCCGTTCGCCTGGCCGATCTGCATCGCCGGCGTGCTCAGTTGCCTGGCGCTGCTGTCGGCGATGACCGCGCACAACTGGATGCTGATGGCCGGCTGGACGGTGATCGGCCTGGCGATCTACTTCGGCTACGGCTACCGCCACAGCCGCCTGCGCGGCAGCCAAGGCTGAGCGCAGAGCCCCTCTCCGCCCGGGAGAGGGGTTTGGGTGAGGGTACGGCGCGCGAAGCGCTGCACCCATCTGGCAACACGAGGCTTCGCACGTACCCTCATCCGCCCCTGCGGGGCACCTTCCCCCGCAAAAGGGGCCATGGTCCCGATGGGAGAAGGGGAACGCCGTAGCCCCTCTCCCCCCGGGAGAGGGGTTGGGGTGAGGGTCCGACCGCTAGTGATCCCTCTAGAGAGGGGTTGGGGTGAGGGTACGGCATGAGCAGATGCGCTTGGATCCAGCCACCTGTCATCCCAATCCAACCCCCAAGCCCTACACTACGCGCATGAACGCACTACCCTACGATTCCGAGCGCCTGCGCACGCTGGCGCACCTGCTGATCGACAACATCCGCGAGCTCTCGCAGGCCGGCTGGACGCCCGCCACCAGCAGCAACTTCTCGCACCGCCTGGACGATCGCCATGCCGCGATCACCGTCTCCGGTCGCGACAAGGGCCGGCTGGTGGAGGACGACATCATGGTGGTGGACTTCGACGGCCAGGCCGTCGGCCGGCCGCTGCGTCCGTCCGCCGAGACCCTGCTGCACACCCAGCTGTACCGGCGCTTCCCCGAGGTCGGCTGCATTCTGCACACGCACTCGCCGGTGCAGACCATCGCCTCGCGCCTGTATGCGCCGCAGGGTCATATCCGCCTGGAAGGCTACGAGCTGCTGAAGGCGCTGCACGGCAACCAGACCCACGAGGCCGCGGTGGACCTGCCGGTGTTCGCCAACACCCAGGACATGACCGTGCTGGCCGCGCAGGTCGACGCCCAGCTCGATCGCACGCCGCTGTGGGGCTACCTGATCGACGGCCACGGCTTGTATGCCTGGGGCCGCGACATGGCCGAAGCGCGCCGCCACCTCGAAGCCTTCGAGTTCCTGCTGCACTGCGAGCTGGAGCTGCGCAAATTGCGCGCCGCCGGCTGATCCGCCGCGGCGCGACAGCGTTCCAGCGCCGCAACGGCCGTCGGCCGCGCACCTGCTACCCTTTTCGTCCCCACTGACGCTTTCGCCCGCCGCCATGAGCCGACTCCGCATCTTCGCCGACACCACTCCCGACGCGCCGCTGTTCGACAGCCGCGATGGCGACGCGATCGCCGCCGAACTGCGCAAGATCGGCGTCACCTTCGAGCGCTGGCAGGCCAACCAGCCGATCGAGCCCGGCGCCTCGCCGGACGCGGTCATGGCCGCCTACAAGGCCGACATCGACCGCCTGGTCGCCGCCAACGGCTTCAAGACCGTGGACGTGGTCAGCATCGCCCCGGACAACCCGCAGCGCGAGGAGATGCGCAAGAAGTTCCTCGACGAGCACTTCCACAAGGAAGACGAGGTGCGCTTCTTCGTCGCCGGCTCCGGCCTGTTCACCCTGCACGTGGACGGCAAGGTCTACGAGATCGAGTGCGTGCAGAACGACCTGATCGCCGTGCCCGACGGCACCCACCACTGGTTCGACATGGGGCCGGAGCCGCGCTTCGTCGCGATCCGCTTCTTCACCGAGCCGGACGGCTGGGTCGGCCACTTCACCGGCACCGACATCGCCCAGCGCTTCCCGCGCTACGAGGCGAAGCTGCGCGGCGAGGCGCACTGAGCGATGACCGATCCCCGCGTCGTCCTCACCGACATCGAAGGCACCACCAGCAGCATCTCCTTCGTCAAGGACGTGCTGTTCCCCTATGCGCGCCGCGCCCTGCCCGGCTTCGTGCGCGAGCACGGCCAGCAGCCGCAGGTGCGGCAATGGCTGGATGCGGTCGCCAGCGAATGCGGCGGCATCTGCACCGATGCGGTGATCGTGGAGACCCTGCAGGGCTGGATCGACGAGGATCGCAAGCACACCGCGCTGAAGGCGCTGCAGGGCATGATCTGGGAAGCCGGCTACCGCGATGCCGACTTCACCGCGCACATCTATCCCGATGCCGCGCCGGCACTGCGCCGCTGGCATGCCGACGGCCGCGCGCTGTACGTGTACTCGTCCGGCTCGGTGCCGGCACAGAAGCTGTTCTTCGGCCATAGCGACGCCGGCGACCTTCGCGCGCTGTTCTCCGGCTGGTTCGATACCGAGATCGGCGGCAAGCGCGAGCAGCCCAGCTACGCGCGCATCGCCGAGGCGATCGGGGTGGCGCCGGCGCAGATCGTATTCCTGTCCGACGTGGTCGCCGAACTGGATGCGGCCCGCGCCGCCGGCCTGGACACGGTGCTGATCGACCGCCGCGACGATTACCCGCAACCGCGCCAGGACGAGGCCTGCAACGGCCACCGCCGCGCGGAGAGCTTCGCCGACCTGGGCTTCTGAGCCCGCGTATGCGCAGGCCTGTCGCTGCCTTGATGGCCGCCCTGGCGGCGATGCGGCGCCCGCTTGCCGTGGTGCGCGGCCGACTGCTGCCGGCCGCGCTGCTGGCGCTGGCGCTGCCCGCCTGCCATTCCGATGCCGGCGCCACGCCGGCCGGCACGGCCGACACCGCGCAGGACGAGGCGGCGCAGGATCCGGTCGACCAGGCGCAGCTGCGCCTGGCGCTGGGATCGCTGCAGGCGCAGCGCCCGGGCATCCCCGACCTGTACGTGGTGGGCTTCGCCGGCGACGCCAGCGAGGACGTGTTCCGCAACGAAGTGCTGTACCTGCGGCAGATGTTCACGCAGCGCTTTGGCGCCGCTGGCCGCATCGCCACCCTGATCAACCACGGCGACAATCTCGGCGCGCACGCCTACGCGCCGCAGGCCTCCTACGACAACCTGGCCGATACGCTGGACCGCATCGGCAAGCTGATGGACAAGCGCGAGGACGCGCTGCTGCTGTTCCTGACCAGCCACGGCACCGAGCAGCACGAGCTGTATCTGCAGTTCGGCCCCGGCGAGGATGCCGAGTACGACACCATCACGCCGCAGGACCTGCGCCGCCTGCTCGACGACGCCGGCATCCGCAACCGCATCATCGTGATCTCGGCCTGCTACTCCGGCGGCTTCGTGCCCGCACTGAAGACCGCCGACACCCTGGTGATCACCGCCGCGCGTCGCGACCGGCCCTCGTTCGGTTGCGGCAACACCGCCAGCGCCACCTATTTCGGCCGCGCCTGGTTGATCGACGCACTGGCGCACACCACCGATCTGGTCGACAGCTATCGCCTGGCCAGTGCCGAGATCAGCGCACGCGAGCAGGCCGAAGGCGAGGCGCCGTCGTATCCGCAGCTGTACGTGGGCGCGCGCATCGGCGCGTGGCTGCAGCACTGGCGCGCGCAGTTGCCGAACGCCGCCGCACCGGTCTATCCGTATCCGGAACCCGATGCGGACGACGCAGTGACTGCGACCGATGGCGAACCGGACCACGCGCCCGGGACCATGCAAACCACTGCTCCCCCGACGCCCGCAAAACCGGCGCTACCGCCATCGACTGCCACTCCCAGGCAGTGAGCCGCACTGCTCCGTCGAGCACCGCACGTAAGACCCCAACGCTCGGTGCGCCTGGGGCCTGGAGCAGGAGTCCGCAGGAACCCCATAGATGAGAGTAATTCGCATTCGATCGCCGATCGCGTGCAGCCGTTACACTGCGCCCCGCAGCAAGCCCGCCAGCCTTTCGCCAGCCAGCTGCGCACCGATCCGCCCGCCAGCCTTCGCTCGCCAGCCAGGATCCTCTCGTTTTATAGGCCTCCTTCATGGAGGTTTTTTTGTTTCATGCCGACTCCAGACCGGTAGTAAGCCGGACCGCGCCGCAGCGATGGTCCACAACCGTCTCAGCAGGTCGATGGTGTAGTTGTTCTCAGCAGTGGCCAAGCCTAGAGCGTGTTATGAACTTGGAGTTCACGCGGCTATCGTAGGCGATGAAGCCACCACGCCAACCGACGTATCCGATGAAGAATGGGTCTTCGCCGCGCCCGACTTGATACTGACGGATCCGCAGGCACGGCAGCGCAGATATGAGCTACAAACAATGGAAACAACGTCTATTCCATTGAGCAAGCGAGTTGCCGCTCTTCTACTCTGCCTTTTTGCCTGGAGTCCCGTGCTCGCCGCGCCTTCGGTCTGCCCCATTCGACAGGATCAGCCACTTCGCTCCATCGATGCATTCGATGGAGAACCACAGGATCTCGCAACGCTTGAGCCCGACGTGGCAAAGGAGCGATACGGCCATTGGGTTCTGGGCTACATCTACGATGAGGGCCGATTCGTCACCGTACGCTGCAGGTACGCGGACAAGCAAACGCATGACGTAAAACTGGCGAACCGTGTGGAACAGTGCAGTTATTCAATCAATGCAAAGCATGTCCTTCGAATAACTTGCAGATGAAAGCTGGCACGGCTCCTGGGACGGCGCGCCGAACTGGACAAACGGCGGCACATTCGCCAATGCCGGCGCCGATCGGCTCATCGGCGTCATCGCCAACGACAACAGCCGGTCCCACTTCGCCCAGCGCCCGCGTGCGCCGGGCACAGCCCAGGACGGCGATCAAAAAAACCTAGATCGCGGCTGACCTGGCGTCGCCGAGACGCGACGCCAGCGTCGCAACCGCGGCGCGATCAGGGAGAGGCGTCCTGCAATCGATAGCTGCCGCTGGCGTGCTGCTCGCCGCGCCAGCGGTCGAACGCGCGGACCTCGATGCGGTGCGCACCCACGCTCAGGTCGGTCGGCAAGGCGCCGCGCCACAGGTGTTGCGACGGAATCGCTTCCGGCGACCGATCGTAGCCGCGCAACGCGTCGGCGGCATCGTCGCGCGCGTTCTCGGCGAGCAGGGCCGGGTCCGGCTGTTCGACCCGCTGCATCGGCTTCCAGGCGCCGTCGTCCACGCGGTACTCGACGCGCGTGTCGTCCTCGCCCATGTACACGTTCGCGTACACGCCCCAGGCCGGATAGGCACCGCGGCGCAATACCTTCGGCGCATGCAGGCCGATCTGGGTGTCGTCGGCGGCACGCGCGGCGTGGTAGGCCAGCGCATAGCCGCCGTCGCGGCGCACGGTCAGCAGCGCATAGCCGTTCGGGGTGCCGTCGGCCATGGTCGCGGCGGGAATGCCCTCGGCATCCTTGACCCCGGACCAGAACGCGCCGCAGGCCGCGCCGACGTTGTATTCGTGCAGCGGCTGCGCGCCGTGCCAGCCCTCGTCGGCACCGTGGTAATAGTGGCGCTGGGTGTGGCTGTGGCCGCTGAGCACCAGCACATGCGGGAACGCCTGCAGCAGCGCGAACAGCCGCGCGCGATCGGCATGGCGGAAGGTCTCCTTGCCGGGCGCCGCATCGAACAGCGGGATGTGCAGGCCCAGCACCACCAGCCGCTCCTTGGGCACGCTGGTCAGGTAGGCCTGCAGGAACGCGAACTGGTCCGCGCGCAGGCCGCCGATGTACTTGGGCTGCTGCGTCGGCTGGTAGACCACATCGTCCAGGAACACGAAGCTGGCGCCGCCCTCTTCCACCGCGTAGGTGTCGGGACCGTAGACCGCACGCCAACTCGACAGCGAATCGACGTCGTCGGTCGCGTCGAAGTTGAGGTCGTGGTTGCCGGGCACATGGAACCATGGCACGCCGAGCTTGGCGGTTTCCGCATTCAGCGCCGGATACAGCGACAGGTCGTCGCTGACCACGTCGCCCAGGGTGGTGCCGATGCGCGCGTGGGTCTTGCCGCGCAAGGGCGCGACGATGTCGCGGGCGTAGTAGCCGACATCGGTCATCGATGCGGTCTGGGTATCGGCGAACACCAGCACCTCGGTGCTGTCGGCCTTGGGCTGCGCGCGCAACGCGAAGTCCCAGTGGTCGGTGGCGCCGCGGGTGGGCGCGATGCCCGGATACTTGAGCGTGGGCGAGCCGGCGGGCGCGTAGTGCCGCCAGTAGTCCGGCAGGCCGTTGCCGGCGCTGGCGAAGCTGTAGCCATCGGGCTTGATCACGAACACCGTGCGGCCGGGCTCCACTTCCAAGCGGTAGCGGCCCTGCGCGTCGGTGCGGACGATGTGCACGCCGTCGGACACCTGCACGCCGGCGATGCCGGTATCGCCCGGGCCGCGGCCCGGGGCGTTGTCGCGTTCCTGGTAGACGCTGCCGCTGATCGTCGCGGTCTGCGCCACGGCGGGAGCAGCGGCGGCCAACAGGCAGGCAAGGACGACGGTGCGCAGCATGCGGAACATCCGGAGAAGCCGAGGGCCCCCGATTGTAGCCAAGGACATCGACGCGACGATGACCGCGCCGGACAGACTCAGCGGTGCCGCGCTTCCAGCACCGCCACCGCGTCGGCCAGGCCCAGGCCGCGTGCGCGCAGCAGCACGGTCAGGTGGTAGAGCAGATCGGCGGACTCGCCGAGCAGGTCCTCGTCGCCCTGGGCGACGCCGGCCAGCGCGGTCTCCACGCCCTCCTCGCCCACCTTCTGCGCGATGCGTCGCGTGCCCTTCTCGAACAGCTGCGTGGTGTAGCTGCCCGCAGGCCGTTCGCGCTCGCGCTGCGCGACCAGCCGGTCGAGCGCGCCCAGGAACTGGCCCGGCGCCTGAGGGAAGCAGCTGTCGCGGCCGAGGTGGCAGGTCGGCCCGCGCGGATGCGCCAGCACCAGCAGGGTGTCGCGGTCGCAATCGGTGTCGATCGCCACCACGTCCAGCACATTGCCGGAGCTTTCGCCCTTGGTCCACAGGCGCTGCTTGCTGCGGCTGTAGAAGGTGACCTGGCCGCTGCGGCGCGTCTGCGCCAGTGCCTCCTGGTTCATGTAGCCCAGCATCAGCACGCGCAGGGTCGCGGCGTCCTGCACCACCACCGGCAGCAGGCCATCGCCCTTGCCCCAGTCCAGCGCCGCATCGGCGGCGTCCGCGCCGTGGGAATGTTCATGCGCCATCGCGCACCTCGATCTGTCGTTGGCGCAGGAAGCGCTTGAGTTCGGGAATGGGGATCGCGCCGCTGTGGAAGACGCTGGCGGCCAGCGCGCCGTCGACGTCGGCACGCTCGAACACGTCGGCGAAGTGCTGCATCTCGCCGGCGCCGCCGGACGCCACCAGCGGCACCTTGCACAGGGCGCGCACTTCGTGCAGTTGGGCGATGTCGTAGCCGCGGCGCACGCCGTCGCTGTCCATGCAGTTGAGCACGATCTCGCCGGCACCCAGGCGCTGCGCCTCCACCACCCAGTCCAGGGTGCGCATGCGCAGCGCCTGGGTCTTGCTCGGGTCGCCGGTGAAGCGGCGCACGCGCCACTGCCCGTCGTCCTCGCGGATCGAATCGATGCCGACCACCACGCACTGCACGCCGAAGGCCTCGGCCAGCTCGGCGATCAGTGCCGGCCGCTCCAGCGCCGGCGAATTGATCGAGATCTTGTCGGCGCCGGCATGCAGCACCGCGCGCGCGGTGGCGACGTCGCGGATGCCGCCGGCCACGCAGAACGGGATGTCCAGCAGCCGCGCCACCTTCTCGACCCAGGCGTAGTCCACCGAGCGCCCTTCCGGACTGGCGCCGATGTCGTAGAACACCAGTTCGTCGGCGCCCTGGTCGCGGTAGCGCAACGCCAGTTCGGCGATGTCGCCCATGTCCACGTGGTCGCGGAACTTCACGCCTTTGACCACGCGCCCTTCGCGCACGTCCAGGCACGGGATGATGCGCCGGCTCAGCACGCCAGCGCCTCGTCCAGGCGCAGCCGCCCTTCCAGCAAGGCCTTGCCGAGCACCGCCCCGGCGCAGCCGGCCTCGCGCGCGCCGCGCACGTCGGCAGCGTTGCGGATGCCGCCGGAGGCCTGCACCGCCAACGCCGGCGCGAGCTGCCGCAGGTGCGCGTAAAGCGCCAGGTTCGGCCCGGACAGCATGCCGTCGCGGGCGATGTCGGTGCACAGCAGGTGGATCAGCCCGGCCGCGGCGTACTCGCCGGCCAGCGCGTCCAGGCTCAGCGAGGAGGTTTCGGTCCAGCCATGCACGGGCAAGCGCCAGACGCCGTGCGCGTCCTGGCGGCTGTCCAGCGCCACGGTGATGCGCTCAGGACCGAATTCGGCCAGCCACTCCAACACCGACTCGCGGTCGCGTACCGCCAGCGAGCCGATCACCACGCGGCTGGCGCCGGCATCGAGCAGGCGCTGCACGTCGGCGCGCGAGCGCACGCCGCCGCCGGTCTGCACCTGCAGCCCGGTCTCGTTGCGGATCCGCTGCAGCAGCGGTGCCAGGGTATAGCCGCCGGCGCGGGCCGCATCCAGATCGACCAGGTGCATCCACTGCGCACCGGCCTCGGCGAAGGCCTGCGCGCGGCGCAACGGATCGTCGCCGTAGTGGGTCTCGCGGGCGTAGTCGCCCTGCGCCAACCGCACCACGCGGCCGTCGCGGATGTCCAGGGCGGGATAGACGACGAAGCTCATGGGAAATCAGTCTCGAGGAAGTTGCGCAGGATGCGCGCGCCGGTGTCGGCGGAGCGCTCGGGATGGAATTGCGCGCCGCAGCGGCGGCCATGCTGCACCACCGCGGTGAACAGACCGCCATGATCGCAGGCGGCGACAGTGTCGCCTGTGACCGGTGCGGCATAGCCGTGCACGAAATAGGCGCTGGCACCGTCCGGCACGCCCGCCAGCAACGACGACGGGCGCAGCGGCAACAGCCGGTTCCAGCCCATGTGCGGCACGCGGATGCCCAGCGCCGGCGGCATGCGCCGGACCACGCCGGTCAGCAGGCCCAGGCAATCGACATCGCCCTCCTCGGAATGCTCGAACAGCAACTGCATGCCCAGGCAGATGCCGATCAGCGGCACCTGTAGCGCGCGCAGTGGCTCGAGCAGGCCCTGCTCGCGCAGCCGCGCCATCGCATGCGGCGCCGCCCCCACGCCCGGCAGGATCACCCGCTCCGCGCCCTGCAGACCGGCCGCGTCGCGCACCAGCCGCGGCTCCACGCCGAGCCGCTGCAGCGCATAGCGCACCGAACCGAGGTTGGCGCCGCCGGCGTCGATCAAGGCCACCGTGCTCATCGCACCCTCCGCGTGTCCACGACGCGCCGATTCACAGCACGCCCTTGGTCGAGGGCAGCGCCGCACCCTCGCGCTTCAGCGCCTGGCGCAAGGCGCGGGCCAGCGCCTTGAAGCAGGCCTCGACCTTGTGGTGGTCGTTGTCGCCACGCACGCTCAGGTGCAGGTTCAGCCCGGCCGCATCGCACAGCGAGCGGAAGAAGTGCGGTACCAGTTCGGTGGGCATGTCGCCGACCCGCTCGCGCTTGAACTCGCCTTCGAACACGAAGTACGGGCGCCCGCTGAAATCCAGCGCGGCGCTGGCCAGGGTCTCGTCCATCGGCAGGGTGAAGCCGTAGCGGCCGATGCCGCGCTTGTCGCCCAGCGCCTGACGCAACGCCTGGCCCAAGGCCAGACCGGTGTCCTCGATGGTGTGGTGTTCGTCGATGTGCAGGTCGCCTTCGGCACGCACGTCCAGGGCGAAACCGCCGTGCTTGCCGATCTGCTCGAGCATGTGGTCGAAGAACGGCAGACCGGTGGCGCAGTGCGGGTCGCGCGCCAGGTCCAGGTCCAGTTCCACCGCGATGCGGGTTTCCTTGGTGTCGCGCTGCACCCGCGCACGCCGCGGCGCATCGGCCAGCTCGTGGGCGATGCCGGCCCAGTCCCACTCGCCGCCGAACTGCGCGGTACGCAGCTGGAAGCCGCGGATGCGCAGGTTCTCGGCGAACTGGATGTCGGTGACGCGGTCGCCGACCATCGCCGAGCGTGCCCAGTCGATGCTGCGGTCCTGCAGGTACGGCAGCATCAGGCCGATGCCGGGCTTGCGCGTGGGCGCATTGTCGGCCGGCCAACTGCGGTCGACCAGCACCTCGCGGAACACGATGCCCTGGCTGGCGAAGATCTGCAGCATCAGGTCGTTGGGACCGTCGAAGGCGGCCTGCGGGTAGGCCTCGCTGCCCAGGCCGTCCTGGTTGGTGACGATGACGAACTGGTAGCCGGCGTCGCGCAGTTTGAGCATCGCCGGGATCACGCCCTGCACGAAGCGCAGCTTCTCGTAGGCGTCGATCTGGAAATCGGCCGGCTCCTCGATCAGGGTGCCGTCGCGGTCCACGAACAGGATCGGGGTCATGCCGCGGCCCTCCATGCCTGCAAGGCGCCGAGCACGCGCTGGTTCTGCGCCGGCGTGCCCAGGGTGATGCGCAGCGCATCGCCCAGGCCCGGCGCGGCGCGCTGGTCGCGCACCACCACCCCGGCCGCCAGCAGCGCCTGGAACGCGCCCTCGGCGTCGTCGAAGCGCAGCAGCAGGAAATTGCCCTGCGACGGATACACCTGGCGCACGCCGGGCAGTGCCGCCAGCGCCGCCTGCATGCGCGTGCGCTCGGTCCGCACCTCCTGCACCCGCGCCGCGGTCTGCCGCAGCGGTTCGGGCTGCAGCGCGGCCAGCGCCAGTTGCGTGCATGGCGCCGGAATCGGATACGGCGCCTGGCAGCGGCGCAGCACCGCGATCAGGGCCGGATCGGCGATCACGCAGCCGATCCGCGCCGCCGCCAGCGCGTGCGCCTTGGACAGCGTGCGCAGCACCGCCAGGTTGGCATGGCGCGCGAGCAAGCTGGTGGCCGAGGCTTCGTCGGAAAACTCGCCATAGGCTTCGTCCACCACCAGCACCGCACGTCCCTGCAGGCGCTCGGCGGCGCGATCGATGTCGGCCAGGGCGATCGCCGCACCGCCGGGGTTGCCCGGCGAACACAGGAATACCAGCTTGGCCATCTGGCTCAATGCGGCGTCCACCACCGCGTCCACGTCGGTCAGCAGGCCCTCGGCGGCATCGCGCAGCGGCACCTCGACCACGCGCGCGTTCTGCAGCCGCGCGCACACCGCGTACATGCCGAACACCGGCGGGGTGATGACGATGGCGTCGCGGCCCGGCTCGCACAGGGCGCGCAGCAGCAGGTCGATGGCCTCGTCGCTGCCACGGCCGAGCAGCAGTTGTTCCGGGGCGCAGGCGTACAGCTGCGCCAGTGCGGCGCGCAGCGCCGGCGGCTGGGGGTCGGGATAGCGGCGATTGCCGGCGTCGCCATCGGCGGCGTTGGCCCAGGCCGACTCGTTGGCATTGAGCCAGATCTCGCCCTGCAGCGCACTGCTGCGCGCGGACGAATAGCCGGCGAACTCGCGCAGGTCCGGGCGGACCAGCGCCAGCACGGCGCGTGCGTCTGGAGTCTGGCTCATGCCGCCTTCTCCATGCGCAGCGCCACCGCGTTGGCGTGCGCGTCCAGGCCCTCGGCGCGCGCCATCAACACCGCGCAACCGCCGATCGCGGCGATGCCGGCGGCGCTGGCGCTCTGCACGCTGACGAAGTTCTGGAAGCTGGCCACGCTCACGCCGCTGTAGGCACGCGCCGCGCCGCTGGTGGGCAGCACGTGGTTGGTGCCGCTGCAGTAATCGCCCAGCGCCTCGGGCGTGTAGTCGCCCAGGAACACCGAGCCTGCGGCCTCGACGCGGTCCAGCCAGTCGCGCGGCGCGCGCAGCGCCAGGATCAGGTGTTCCGGGGCGTAGCGGTTGCTGATGGCGAACGCATCCTCCAGCGTGTCGACGCGGATCAGCCGCGACGCGGCCAGCGCCTGCCGGGCGATCGCCGCGCGCGGCAGCGTCGCCAGCTGCCGCTCCAGTTCGTTCTCGACCGCCTCGATCAGCGCGGCGCTGTCGGACAGCAGCAGCACCTGCGAATCGGGACCGTGCTCGGCCTGCGACAGCAGGTCGGCGGCGACGAAGGCCGCATCGGCGCCGGCGTCGGCGATCACCAGCACCTCGGACGGTCCGGCCGGCATGTCGATCGCCGCCGCGCCGGCCTGCGCGATTTGCTGCTTGGCCTCGGTGACGTAGCTGTTGCCCGGACCGAACAGCTTGTCGCAGGACGGCACGGTCTCGGTGCCGAAGCCCATCGCCGCGATCGCCTGGGCGCCGCCGAGCTTGAACACCCGGTCGACGCCGCACAGCGTCGCCGCGACCAGCACCGCCGGGTCGGCCGAGCCGTCGGCGCGCGGCGGCGTGCACAGCACCACCTCGCGACAGCCGGCCAGCGCCGCCGGCACGCACAGCATCAGCGCGGTCGACGGCAGCGGCGCGCTGCCGGCCGGCACGTACAGGCCGACCCGGCCGATCGGCCGCACCACGCGCTCGCAGACCACGCCCGGCGCGGTCTCGACCGCGTACGGCTGCGCCATGCCGACGCGGTGGAAGGTATCGATCCGCGCCGCCGCCTCGGCCATCGCCGCGCGCAGCGGCGCCGGCACCGCCGCCTCGGCGGCGGCGAACTCGGCGGCGCTCACTTCGAAGGTCTCCAGCACCACGCCATCGAAACGCGCGGTGAGCTCGCGCAGCGCGTCGTCGCCGCGGCTGCGCACGTCATTGAGCACCTGCGCCACCGCGTTGCGGGTCTGCTCGGCCACGCGCTGCACCGGCCGGGTCAGCGCCTGGGTGCGTTCCTGCGCGTCGAGCGCGCTCCATTCCAAACGATTCATGCCAGCGACCGCTCCACCGTCAACACCATCAAGCCCTGCGCGCCCGCGCGCTCCAGTTCCTCCATGCGCTGCCAGGTGATCGCACCGTGGCACATGGTCTGCAACTGCAGCGGGCCATCGGCATCGCCGGGCAGTTGCACCAGCGGTTCGGCGTCGGGCAGCAACCGCGCCAGGTCGGCCACGCGTTCGCGCGCAGCGCGGAACATCAGCAGCTTGCTGTCGCGCAGCTTGAGCACGCCGTCGAGCCGGCGCAGCAGCATCGCCGCCAGGCCGGCGCGGGCATCGGCCGGTTCGCGGACCGGACCGGCCAGCACCGCCTCGCTCTCCAGCAGCGTCTCCACCGGCTTGAGCTGGTTGGCGGCCAGGGTGGCGCCACTGGAGACCAGATCGCAGATCAGGTCGGCGGTGCCCAGGCGCGGCGCGATCTCCACCGAGCCGGACAGCTCCACCACCTGCGCGGCGATGCCACGCGCGTCCAGCCAGTCGGCCAGCACCGCCGGGTAGCTGGTGGCGATGCGCAGCCCCTGCACCTGCTGCGGGCCGCTCCACTCCCAACTGTCCGGCACCGCCAGCATCAGCCGGCACTGCCCGAAGTTGAGCCCGCGCAGGGCACGATAGGCCTCCGGCAGGCCATTGCGGCGGCGCTCGCCGGCCTGCTCTTCGAGTTCGTTGCGGCCGACGATGCCGAAGTCGCACACGCCGTCGGCGATCAGCCCGGGAATATCGTCGTCGCGCACCAGCAGCAGGTCGACCGGCAACGATTCGCCGTAGCAGAACAGCTTGTCGCGGCTCTCGCGCCAGCTCAGCCCGCAGGCGGCCAGCACCGCACGGGCCGGCTCGGCCAGGCGGCCACTCTTCTGGATCGCGATACGCAGCCGGTCGCGGGCCGGTGCTGCCAGGGAAGCACTCATCAGGACATCTCAGTGGGAATCGGAGGGGCGCGCCGTCTGCCGGCGCAGCGCCGCGGCATAGCCGCCGGCGCCGTATTCCAGGGTCCGTGCGACACGGCCGATGGTGGTGACGCTGACCTGGGTCAGGTCGTGGATCTCGCGGTACGGCACGCCCTTGAGCAGCAGCGGCACCACCCGCCAGCGGTCCGCCATCGCCTCCAGCTCGGCCGGCGTGCACAGGTCCTGCAGGAACGCCGCCACTTCCTGCGGCTTGCCGAGCTGGGCCAGGGTGCGCGCCAACGCCTTGAACGAGGCGTCGCTGTCGCGGTCTGCTGCAGGGACGGGACGTTGTTTCATTGCGCTAATGTAATAGCACGCTATTACAAGGTCAAGTTTGCGCGGGCCGCGGCGACCTGGCGTTCAGCCTCCGGGCCATCCTGTTGCGCGCTCTGGCGCCCTGTGCGTTGCCGCGATCCGGCCTCACGCTGCGCGCAGACACCTCCCGCGGCGGATGGAAGGATCGCCCGGCGGCCGCTAGGATCGGCGATGACCGCCGCCGCTCTGGAGTACCGCATGCGCACTGCGTGTTTTGCCGCCCTTGTCCTGTGCATGGCGATGTCGGCAGCGGCGCAGCCGCCGCCGGCGCCTCCCGCCCAGGGGGCCGCAAACGCCGACACCGCGGCCACTGTGGAGCAACTGCCGATCCGCTCCGCCGCCCAGCTCAAGGCCTACCTCCGCGCCCACGCCGGCCAACGCACGCCGCTGGACGCGCTCACGCCCGGCGCCCGCGAACGCTTCCTCGACGGCCTGGTGTTCGGCCGCAATGGCCTGGGTGGATTCGATGCGCAGGACCTGCCGCAGCTGACCCGCACGCAGGGCCGGGCGCTGCTGGCGCTGTTCGGGGTCGAGCGCTACGCGGAAAGCTTGCCGCACTGGGCGACGCAACCGCGCGCCAACGAGCCCACCGCCGCGATCGGCGACCTGGAGCGTCGCTACAACGGCTACAACCGGAATCTGGACGGCCTGCGCCGCACTGGACGCGATCCCTGGCCCGCAGTGCGCAGCGCCCTGCCCGAAGCATTCGACCCCGCCGCCATCGCGCAATCGGACGCGGCCGCGCTGGATCTTCTGTATCGGGCCGTCGTCGCGACCTACGCGCTGCGCCCCACCCCCGCGGGGCTGGACACGCAACTGCAGGTGTTGGCGCAGTTGCGGCGCCGCGGCCAGGCCAGCGCGGCGCAGGTGGACGACGCCGGCAACGCGCTGCTGCTCGCGCATCGCGTGGAAGACGCACGGCGCCTGCTGGCCGATGGCGGCAGCGCCGACTGGCCGCATTGGCTGCGCTTCGAGGACCGCCTGGGCGCGGCGGCGCAGGGGCCGACGCTGTGGTCGCTGGACGCCGATGGCCGCACCCTGCATCGGCAGCGCATCGATCTGGCGCCGACCCAACTCCTGGTCACCGCCGGCTGCCATTTCGCCGCCGACGCCGCGCGCGCCATTGCCGCCGATCCCGAACTGGGTCCGGCGTTCAGGCGCCATGCGCTGTGGCTGACCCTGCCGCCCGGCAGCGAGGACCTGGAGGCACTGCGCGCCTGGAACCAGGCGCAGCCGCAGACGCCGCTGCATCCGATCTACGACGTGGAAGAGTGGCCGCTGCTGCCGCGCGAGTGGCGCATGCCGACGTTCTTCCTGGTGCGCGACGACAAGGTCGTCGCGCAAGTGCAGGGCTGGCCGGCGGACGATGGCGCGCAGCGGCGTGCACTCAAGGCGATGCTGCAGGGTGCCGGCCTGCTGTAGCCTGCGTTTTTGGGATCGGCCGTGGCCTGGATCGGCCATGCCGGTCGCGGCTGAAGCCGCCCCACGCAGATCTCGCACAGCGCGGCGGCCGTCGCCGGCCGCCGCCACCAGACTCAGGCCATCACCTTGGCCTGCTCCAGCTCCACCTGCAGCGTGCTGGCCAGTTCGTCGCGGGCGACCTCGAACTGCTGCTCGCGCAGCAGGTCCTTGACCGCGACCACCCCGCGCGCCAGTTCGTCGTCGCCGGCCAGCACCACGAAGCGGATGCCGGCGCGCGCCGCGTACTGGAACTGCTTGCCGATCTTCTTCGGCTCCATCTGCACTTCGGTGTTGATGCCGCCGGCGCGCAGGCGCCGCGCGATGTCCAGCGCGTCGTCCAGCTTGGCCTCGTCCATCAGCGCCACCATCGCCTGCACGCTGCTGGAGGCGATGCCGTCGATCAGGCCGGCCTCGCGCAACTGCCAGAACAGCCGGGTCAGGCCGATGGAGATGCCCACGCCGGGCAGCTTGGATTTGCTGTAGTGGCTGGCCAGGTCCTCGTAGCGGCCGCCCGAGCAGATCGAGCCGATCTGCGGGTAGTCGGTCAGCAAGGTCTCGTAGACGGTGCCGGTGTAGTAGTCCAGGCCGCGGGCGATGGAGAAGTTGAGGCAGTACGCGGTCTCCGGCACGCCCAGCGCCTTGACCAGGGCCAGCACCTCGCGCAATTCGGCCACGCCCTCGCGCAGGGTCGCACTGAACACAGCATCAGCCTCCAGCGCCTGCAGCCGCGCCAACGCATCGTCGTGGCTGCTGGAGCGCACCGCGACGAAATCGAGGATGCGCTGCACCTGCTCGGCGGGAATGCCGAAGCCCTCGCCGGCCAGCGTCTCGCGCACGTAGTCGGCGCCGCGCTTGTCCAGCTTGTCGACCTCGCGCAGCACCGCGAGCTGGCGCTCGCCCTCGGCCACGCCCAGGCTCTCGAAGAAACCGCGCATCAGCTTGCGGTTGTTCAACTGCACCGCGAAATCGCCAATGCCCAGTTCGGCGAACACCGCGTGGATCACCGCCAGCACCTCGGCGTCGTAGCGGATGCTCAGCGCATCCTTGCCGATCACGTCGATGTCGCACTGGTAGAACTCGCGGAAACGGCCGCGCTGGGCGCGTTCGCCGCGGTACACGCGCTGCATCTGGTAGCGCCGGAACGGGAAGCTCAGCTCGTGCTCGTGTTCGGCCACGTAGCGGGCCAGCGGCACGGTCAGGTCGAAGCGCAGCGCCAGCTCCGGCAGCCCGCCCTCGCCGCCCTCGGCCGCGGCATTGGCCAGCGCACCTGTGGACTGCACGAAGTACACCTGGCGCTCGGTCTCGCCGCCGGACTTGGTCAGCAGCACGTCGGACAGCTCGAACACCGGCGTCTCCACCGGCAGGAACCCGAACCGCTCGTAATTGCGGCGGATGACGTCCAGCATGCGCTGGAACGCGATCTGCTCGCGTGGCAGCAATTCCATGATGCCGGGCGGCGTACGGGGCTTGATCACGTGCGGAACTCCTGCGATTCGGGGGCGAGCGGGACGCCAATTCTAGCCGCACCGGCCACGCGCGGCCGCATCGGCGTATCATTCGCCGGTGCCGAAGCCGCTGCCCCGCCCATGAACAGGCCTCCTTCCGGATTCGCCCTGCCCTACGCCGACGCGTCCGCCCCGCGCGAACCGCGCGGCAACGAATGCCTGCATTGCGCGGTCCGCCACCTGGCGATCTGCTCGGCGCTGGCCTGCGACGAGGTGCAGGCGCTGGAACGGGCCACGACCTCGCTGCACTACGCCGCCGGCGCCACTCTGGCCCGCACCGGCGAGGCACGACAGGCGGTCTACACCGTCACCGCCGGCGCGCTGCGCCTGGTCCGCACCCTCGCCGACGGACGCCGCCAGGTGGCCGGTTTCGTCCTGCCCGGCGACTACGTCGGCCTGAGCGAATCGGTCAGGCACCGCCACGACATCGAAGCCATCGCCGACAGCCGGGTGTGCCGGGTGCCGGTGGCGCAGATGCAGCAGTTGCGCACGCAGTTCCCGCACCTGGAGCGCAAGCTGCTGCAACGCGCCTGCCTGGAGCTGGATGCGGCGCAGGACGCGGCGCTGTCGCTGGCGCGGCTGCAGCCGGCCGAGAAACTGGCCGACTTCCTGCTCAAGCTGGCGGCCCGCGCGGCGCGCCAGGGCGATGCCGGCAACAAGGTGGTGCTGCCGATGGGCCGCGGCGACATCGCCGACCATCTCGGCCTGACCATGGAGACGGTCAGCCGTACCTTCACCAAGCTGCGCCAGCAGGGCCTGATCGCGCTGCCGCAACTGCATGTGGTGGAGATTCGCGACTTCGCCGCGCTGCACCGGCTGGCGTCGGACGAAGACTGAGCGGACCGGCGTGGCGATTTTTTCGCCACGCGGCTCCAGGCACCGACGCCATGCGGTGCCTGGCCACTTATCCACAGGATTCCAGAGCAACGCTCCACATCGCGTGTGGACAACCGTGCAGCGCCCGCCGGCGGCCAACCGATCACCGGTTTGCCGCGGCGTGCAGCACTGCCGCACCGCCAGCTCTGAACGCTTCAGCCGGCCATCGCGGCGGCGACGCCCGACCGGCATAGACTGCGTGCGCAACACACCTGCGGCGCCGCCGCGGTGCCGGTGGGGGGGACCACTCGGAGGGCCAACATGGCCGTCGCCATCGAGATGCAACACGCCTCGCGCGCCTGCGTGATGCTGGACCGCGAGCGCGAACTGGAGTTCTGGAAGGCGCATTACGCACACAGCCCCTTCCATCAGCCCGGTTACACGTTCCACGACTACGAGCCGGCGCTGAAGCTGGCCTACGACGCCTACCTCAGGTACCACGGCCAGCGCGTGGAAGAGGTGGTCGCGCAACTGCGCGACGTGTTCCTGCGCGACCACCCGCGCTCGCGCCTGGACTGGCTGCAGGTACGCGGCATCGTCCTGGCCGCCTGGCAGCGGTTGCAGCCGTCCGACTGAGCCGTCGGGCGCGCTCGCGCGCCCCGGCCTGCGCTGCTCAGCCGGCCAGCAGCCGCGCGCGCAGCGCCGCGTAGTCCGGCGCGAGCGGCTCGGCCTGCGCCGGCCGCTGCAACAGCGCCGCCAATGCCGGCGGCACCGGCACCGCCTGCCCGATCAGCGGCTCCACCACCCCTTCGAACTTGGCCGGATGCGCGGTGGCCGCCACCGCCCAGTCGCCGGCGTCGGCCTCCGCGCCCTCGGCGCGCAGTTGCTGCAGCACGTGCAGCGCGGTGGCGGTGTGCGGACAATGCACCTCGCCGTAGCGGCGGAAACGCTCGCCGATGGTCTGGCGGATCTGCGCATCGTCCACCGAGTACGCCTGGAACTGGCTACGCAGCGTGGCGTCGTCGCCTTGGTACAGCCAGCGCAGGCGCTCGACATTGCTCGGCGCGCCGACGTCCATCGCATTGGCCAGGGTCGCCACGCTGGGCTGCGGCGCATAATCGGCGCCGGCGAAGAAGTCCGGCAGTACACGGTTGGCATTGGTCGCCAGCACGATCCGGCCTAGCGGCACGCCCAGCGCACGCGCCAGGATCGCGGCCATCGCGTTGCCCAGGTTGCCGGTCGGCACCACCAGGTTCAGCGGCTGCGCGTGCGCGACGTGGTGCTGCAGGGCTGCGTGCGCGTAGTAGCTCATCTGCGGCAGCAGACGGCCCAGGCTGATGCTGTTGGCCGAACTCAACGGTGCCTGCGCCTGCAGGTCGGCGTCGTTCAGGGCCTGCTTGACCAGCGCCTGGCAATCGTCGAACGAGCCGGCCACGCGCAGCGCCTGGATGTTGTCGCCGAAGCAGCCGAGTTGGTGCGCCTGCCGCGGCGACACGCGCCCGTCCGGATACAGCACCACCACGCGCAACCCGGGCTGGCGATGGAACGCGGCCGCGACCGCGGCACCGGTATCGCCGGAGGTGGCGACGAGGATGGTCAAAGGCGTTTCCGCACCCCGCCGCAGCCGGGTCAGGCAGGCGGCCAGGAAGCGCGCGCCGAAGTCCTTGAACGCGGCGGTCGGCCCATGGAACAACTCCAGCGCGTGGTCGCCGGGCGTTGCCAGCGGCTGCAGCGGCGCGGCGAAGTCGAAGGCCTCCGCGCAGATGGCCGGCAGTTCCGCAGCCAGAGCGTCGCCATCGAAGAACGGCGTCAGCAGGTCCGCGGCGGTCTCGGCGAGGCTGGCACCGGCGCGCAGGTCGCGGGCGGCGGGCAGGCGCTCGGGGACGTACAGGCCGCCATCGGGGGCGAGCCCGGCGGCGATGGCCTGGCTGAGCGAAACGGCGGGAGCGGCGTTACGGGTGGAGATGAAGTTCATGGTGGTTCCGTTAACGGGGGGAATTCGATCGCACTGTCTCTCTTAGCTGTTGCTGCTGCTGTTGCTTCGGACGTTGCTTTGGCTTCGGACGTTGCTTTGGCTTTGGCTTTGGCTTTGGCTCTGGCTTTGGCTCTGGCTTTGGCTCTGGCTGTTGCTCTGGCTGTTGCTCTGGCTTTGGCTGTTGCTGTTTTGCTTCACCCGGGGTCCCCTCGGCGCGGCAGCCACGGCGGGCGAATACCCGAAGGGCGACGCGCAGGATGCGCGTCGTTTTTCGCCGGCACATGGATGTGCCGTCGAAAAATGCCCGTCGTGGCTGCGGACCCGGAGCGCGTCAGCGCGGAGGGCGCGCTGCGGGGTGTGCTTTCTTTTGGTTACTTTTCTTTGCACAAGCAAAGAAAAGTGACTCGCCGCCAGGCGAAAGCTGTTGCTGTTGATTGCTTTTTTCCTGTCGGACGCACGGAACTTGTAGGAGCGGCTTAAGCCGCGACAGGTGCTTCGTCACCTCCTTGGTCGCGGCTGAAGCCGCTCCTACATGGGTCTTAAAGCAACAACAACAGCAAAGGCTTTCGCCCTTGCGGGCGAGTTACTTTTCTTTGCTCGCGCAAAGAAAAGGTACCCAAAAGAAAGCGCGCCCTGCCTCGCGCCCTCCGCGCTACGCGCTCCGGGTCCGCGTCCATCACGGGGATCCGCGGAAGGGGCATCCTGCCCCTGCCGCGGACGGCGTACATCCATGTACGCCGCCCTTCGGGTTTTTCCCCGCGATGGCCGCCGCTACGGAAGGGAACCCGGTAAATCAAAAGCCAAAAAGCAACAGCAGAAGCAACAGCAACAGATGAAGCGGCAGCAGAAGCAGAAACGGAAGCGGAAGCGGAAGCGGAAGCGGAAGCGGAAGCGGCAAGATCGAAGCAGCGTCGAGGAGTACGAACAACTGCGCAGCAGCCCAACCACAACAGCCAACAGCAACTCACACGTTCAACAACAAAAACTCCCGCTCCCACGAACTGATCACCCGGAAGAACGTCTCGTACTCCTTGCGCTTGACCGAAATGTACGCCCGCACGAAACGCGGCCCCAGCAACTCCTGCAACGGCCCGCACCGCTCCAGCTCGTCCAGCGCCTCGCCCAGCGAACGCGGCAACTGATAGCCCATCTCCTTGCCGCTACCCGTGGTCGGCTCGGTCGGCTCGAGCTTCTCGCGGATTCCGAGCAAGCCGCAGGCCAGCGTCGCCGCCATCGCCAAGTAGGGATTGGCGTCGGAACCGGCGAAACGACTCTCCACGCGCATGTTCTCGATCGTGTCGATCGGCACGCGCAGGCCGCAGGTGCGGTTGTCGAAGCCCCACAGCACATTGCTCGGCGACACCTCGCCGAACATCAGCCGGCGGTAGGAGTTGACGTTCGGCGCGAAGAACGCCATCGCCATCGGCACGTACTTCTGCAGGCCCGCCAGGTAATGGGCGAAGGTGCGGCTGTACTCGCCGGCGCGGCGGCCGCTGAAGACGTTCTTGCCGTGCTTGTCCACCAGGCTCTGGTGGATGTGCATCGCACTGCCCGGCTCGTTCTCCATCGGCTTGGCCAGGAAGGTGGCGTAGACGCCGTGGCGCAGCGCCGCCTCGCGCATGGTGCGCTTGAACAGGAACACCTGGTCGGCGCGCGACAGCGCGTCGTCGTGGGTGAAGTTGACCTCCAGCTGCGCCGCGCCGGATTCGTGGATCAGCGTGTCCACGTCCAGCTCCATCGCGTCGCAATAGTCGTACATCAGGTCCAGGATCGGATCGAACTCGTTGACCGCGTCGATCGAGTACGACTGCCGTGCCGTCTCCGGCCGCCCCGAGCGGCCGGCCGGCGGCAGCAACGGAAAGTCCGGGTCGGTGTTCTTCTGCACCAGGAAGAACTCCAGCTCCGGCGCCACCACCGGCTTGCAGCCGATCGCCGCATACGCCTCCAGCACCCCGCGCAGCACGTTGCGCGGCGCCAGTTCGTGCGGCTGACCTTCCTTGGTATAGCAATCGTGGATCACCTGCGCGGTGGGATCGGCGGCCCACGGCACCATGCGCACCGTGTCCGGGTCCGGGCGCAGCTGCATGTCCGAATCCGACGGAGAAGTCAGGTCGTAGTAATCGTCCGGGTAGTCGCCGGTGACCGTGGTGGCGAAGATGCCCTCGGGCAGGCGCGTGCCGTAGTCGTGCGAGAACTTGGCGGCGGGAATGATCTTGCCGCGCGCGTTGCCGGTGATGTCCGGCACCAGGCACTCGACCTCGGTGATGTGGCGTTCCTTGAGCCAGCGCCGCAGCGAGCTTTCCTGCTGTTCCGGGGTGTGCTTGCGCGATCGGGGTCGACTGGCCATGGGAATCAGTGCCTGCGGCTGGCCGCATAGTGGCGACAGGCGTCGCCGAAGGATTGGAAGATGCCGAGATAGAACGGGTCGTCGAGGACCCGCCACTCCGGATGCCATTGCACACCGAGCAGGAAACCGGGGCCGATGCCGCGGAAGGCCTCGATCAGCCCGTCCGGCGCCAGCGCCTCGACGATCAGGTCGCCGCCGAGCCGGGCCACGCCCTGGCCGTGCAGCGAGTTGACCCGCACCCGCCCGCGGCCGGCGATCTCCTCCAGCCAGCCGCCTTCGCTCAGCGCCACCTCGTGCGCCGGTGCGTACTGCGCTTCCAGCGGCGCCTGCGGATCCTCGCGATGATCGGACAGCCCCGGCTGCGCATGCACCTTCTGGTGCAGGGTGCCGCCGAGGGCGACGTTGACTTCCTGGAAGCCGCGGCAGATCGCCAGGATCGGCAGGCCCAGCGAGATCGCCTGCGGAATCAGGTCGAGCGTGTTGGCGTCGCGCGCCGGGTCATGCAGGTTGCCGAGCCAGCTCGGCTCGTCGCTGTAATGGTGCGGCTCGATATTGCTGACCGCGCCGGTCAGCAGCAGGCCGTCGAGCCGCGTCAGCCAGGCGCGGGCGTCGACCGGCGGTTGCAGCGAGGGCAGCAGCACCGGGGTCACCCCGGCCCCATCGACGGCGGCACGCAGATACTTTTCGCCCGCGGCCAGGAACGGATGCTGGCCGATGAGCTTGCGATCGGTCGGCACGCCGACCAGGGGCGATACGGCCATGCGAAGAACTCGTGTGGCGTCCTCGCAAGTTACCGCGAGCGTTTTATTTTTACAACACGACACGCAGTGGGACACGGCGCACAACGCACCTGCAGAGGCGCTGACCGGCCCGCACGATGCCGCAAAATCTCCTCCGCCATGCCGCAAAAGCGCAACACGGCCAGCGTGCCGCGCGAGCGAGCGTCGGCACGTCGCCTCCTGCCGCTGTTGAGTATTCTTGACGCCATGGCGCTCTGCTAAGCTCGAAGCACTCCCGCCGTCCGCCGCGATGACCCGCATGCACGACGCCCCGCTGCTGCCCCCGGACGATGCCCAGACCCTGCAGCGTATCGCCGGCTGCGAGCAGGTCGACCTGCTGCTGCCGGACTGCAACGGGCTGCTGCGCGGCAAGCGCATCGCCCGCGACGCGTTGGACAAGGTCTACCGCGACGGCGTGTGCCTGCCGATGTCGCTGATCGCCACCGACATCACCGGCAATACCGTCGAGGAAACCGGGCTGGGCTACGACATCGGCGACGAGGACCGGCTGTGCTTCCCGGTGCCGGGCAGTCTGCGGCCGGTGCCGTGGGCGCCGGTGCCGTCGGCGCAACTGCTGCTGGCGATGCAGGACGGCGCCGGCGGCGCGCTCGACTTCGCCCCGCGCCAGGTGCTGGCGCAGGTGCTGGCACGCCTGCAGGCACGCGGGCTGACCCCGGTGATCGCGGTGGAGCTGGAGTTCTACCTGTTCGATCCGCACGCCGACGCGCACGGCCGCCCGCAGCCGCCGCTGCACGCCCACAGCGGACTGCGCAACGACAGCACCCAGGTCTATTACATGCAGGAACTGGACGACCAGCGCGGCTTCACCGACGCGGTCGCGCAGGCCTGCCGCGCGCAGGGCATCCCGGCCGATACCGCGGTCGCCGAATACGCGCCGGGCCAGTTCGAGATCAACCTCAAGCACCGCGCCGATGCGCTGGCCGCCTGCGACGATGCGGTGCTGCTCAAGCGCGCGATCAAGGCGATCGCGCAGCAGCAGGGCCTGCTCGCCAGCTTCATGGCCAAGCCGTTCGCCGCGCAATCCGGCAGCGGTCTGCACGTGCACGTGAGCCTGCTCGACGATGGCGGCCACAACGTGTTCGCCTGCACCCCGCAGGTGCCGGCCGCGCCGCTGCGCCATGCCATCGGCGGATTGCAGCACAGCGCCGAGGACTGCCTGCTGCTGTTCGCCCCGCACGCCAACAGCTACCGGCGCTTCGTCGCCAATGCCTTCGTCCCGCTCAACGACAGCTGGGGCTTCAACAACCGCACCGTGGCGATGCGGGTGCCGCACAGCGACCCGGCCAACACCCGCATCGAACACCGCATCGCCGGCGCCGACGCCAACCCCTACCTGGTCGTCGCGGCGGTGCTGGCCGGCATCGAACACGGCCTGGCGCAGGGCCTAGACCCCGGCCCGCCGACCCAGGGCAATGCCTACGCGCAACACGCTGCACGCGAGCCGGACTGGCGCAGCGCGATCGCCCGCTTCCTGGACAGCGACTTCGCCGCCACCGCGTTCGGCACACGTTTCCGGCATATCTATGGTCAGCAGAAACGCCGCGAGCTGCTGGACTTCCAGGCGCAGGTCAGCGATGTGGACTATCGCTGGTATTTGCGCACGGTTTGAAGGCTGGGAATCGGGAATGGTGAATCGGGAATCGAAAGCAGCGAGCGCGAAAGCGTCTGGAGCCCAGGATACGGTGCGCCTGGGCCATCACTGCAGTTCGCCGCCATGACCGGCGCTTCTCCCGTTCCCCATTCCCGAGTCCCCATTCCCGGCGCGTCCTGGTACCTCGACAGCGCCGCACCATTCCCGGAACAGGAACCATTACGAGGCCAGGTGCGCGCCGACGTGTGCATCCTCGGCGCCGGCTATACCGGGCTGAGTGCGGCGCTGGCCCTGGCCGAGGCCGGGTATCGGGTGGTGGTGCTGGAGGCGCAGCGGGTCGGCTGGGGTGCGTCCGGGCGCAACGGCGGCCAGGCCATCGTCGGCTACGGCTGCGAGCAGCACACCCTGGAAGCCCTGCTCGGCCAGGACGATGCGCGGCTGCTGTTCGACTTCTCCCGCGACGGCATGCAGTTGCTGCGTACCCGCATCGCCCGCCATGGCATCGCCTGCGACTGGCGCGACGGGCATGCGCACGTGGCGATCAAGCCGCGGCAGGAACGCGCCTTGCGCGCCGGCATCATCGAGATGGCGCAGCGCTACGACTATCCGCTGCAATGGTGGGACCGCGCGCAGCTGCAGTCGCAGTTGCGCAGCCCACGCTACCTGGGGGCGATGTATGACGCGGCCAGCGGCCACCTGCATCCGCTGGAGTACGCGCGTGGCCTGGCGCGGGCGGCGCTGGCGGCCGGGGTGCGCATTTACGAGCAGACGCCGGTCACGCAACTGGTGCGCGGCGCGCGACCGATCCTGCGCAGCGCGCACGGCGAGGTCGAGGGCGAGTTCGCCATCCTCGCCGGCAATGCCTGGCTGCGCGGCATCGCCCCGGAGCTGGAATCGCGGATCATGCCGGTCGGCACCTACATCGGCGCCAGCGCGCCGCTGGGCGAGGCGCTGGCCCGCGAGCTGATCGGCAACGACATGGCGGTGGCCGACGTCAACTGGGCGCTGGACTACTTCCGCCTCAGCCGCGACCACCGGCTGCTGTTCGGCGGCCGCGCCAGCTATTCGTCGCTGCCGCCGCCCGGCCTGCGCGGGGTGATGACGCGGCGCATGCGCCGGGTGTTCCCGCAACTCCGCCAGGTCGAGATGGACTCGGTGTGGGGCGGCTACGTCGACATCACCCGCAACCGCGCCCCGCACTGGGGCCGGCTGACCCCGAACGTGTACTTCGCGCAGGGCTTCTCCGGCCACGGGGTGGCCGCCACCGGCCTGGCCGGGGCGGTCATCGCCGCGGCGATCGCCGGGCAGGCGCAGCGGCTGGACGTGTTCGCACGGATCCCGCACGCGCCCTTTCCCGGCGGGCGCCTGCTGCGCACGCCGCTGCTGGTGGCGGCGATGTCCTGGTACAAGCTGCGCGACGCGCTCTGGTAGCCAGCGACGCACCCACGCCGCCCTCAAGTTTGCGCGCGCACGGCCGCTAACCGGGTTCCATTCCTGGATTGCCGCCCGCGAGGCATGCATGTCGCACCCGTTGTCGATCGCCCCGATCGCCCCCGACGGCAGCCCCGCACAGCAGCGCATCCTGCTGGTGGAAAACTCGCGCACCTTCACCGACCTGCTGCGCGCGGCGATCGAGCAACGGGTCGAACTGCCGGTCGTGGTGGTCTCCACCCTGGCCGAGGCCGCCGCCGCCCTGGATGACGGCGGTCCCTGGTTCCTGGCGCTGACCGGGCTGGTGCTGGCCGACGGCGACCGCGACACCGTCGTGGACTTCTTCGTCGCGCGCGGGCTGCCCACGGTGGTGGTCAGCGGGGTCTACGACGAGAGCCTGCGCAAGCGCATCCTGACCCAACAGATCATCGACTTCGTCCTGAAGAACGCGCCGGACAGCATCGACTACCTGGCCTGGCTGGTGCAGCGACTGGCGCGCAACCGGTCCATCACCGCGCTGGTGGTGGACGACTCGCCGTCGGCGCGCGCCTACGCCGCCTCCCTGCTGTCGATGTACGGCTACCGCGTGGTCGAGGCCGCCGACGGCGCCGCCGGGCTGCGCGCGATCGAGGCCAATCCGTCCATCCGCCTGGCGGTGGTGGACCAGGAAATGCCGGGCATGGAAGGCGTGGAATTCACCCGCCGGCTGCGCGCATTGCGCGCGCGCGACATGTTGGCGGTGATCGGCCTGTCCGGCAACAACGACCCGTCGCTGGTACCGCGCTTCCTCAAGAACGGCGCCAACGACTTCCTGCGCAAGCCCTTCTCGCGCGAGGAGTTCTTCTGCCGGGTCTCGCAGAACGTGGATCAGCTGGAGCTGATCGGCACCCTGCAGGACCTGGCGACACGCGACTTCCTCACCAGCCTGCCCAACCGCCGGCACTTCCTCGAACAGAGCCAGCGCGTGCTGGCGAAGTGGCTGGCGCGGCAGGAGCCGGTCTGCGTGGCGATGCTCGACATCGACCATTTCAAGCACATCAACGACACCTTCGGCCACGAGGCCGGCGACGAAGCGCTGCGCGCGGTGGCGGCGACCCTGGCCGCGCACGCGCGCCCGCAGGACATGGTGGCGCGCTTCGGCGGCGAGGAATTCTGCATGTTGGTGCCGGGCCTGGCCCCCACCGCGGCCGCCGATTACTTCGAAACCCTGCGCGCGCGCATCGCCGACCTCGCGATTCCGCTGGGCACGCAGACGCTGCGTCTCACCATCAGCATCGGCGTCAGCAGCAGCGGACCGCAGCGGCAGACCCTGCATCCGCTGCTGACCGAGGCCGACAAGTACCTGTACCTGGCCAAGGCCGGCGGCCGCAACCGGGTCGAACACGCGCCGCCGGCGGAGCCGGCGCTCAGCGACGCGGCCGCCTGATCGCCAGCAGGGCCAGCAAGGTCAGCAGCGCCGCCGCGCTGAGGTAGTAGCCCACCCACGGCAGGCCGTAGTGCGTGGCCAGCCACACCGCCACGTACGGCGCCGGCGCCGCGCCGACGATGCCGGCCAGGTTGAACGCCAGCGAGGCGCCGGTGTAGCGCACCGGCACCGGATACAGTTCGGCCAGCAGCGTGCCGCAGGGGCCGTAGGTCAGGCCCATGAAGAAGAACCCCAGCGCCAGGAAGCCCAGCACCTGCCAGGGCTGCCCGGCCTGGAACAGCGGCGCGAAGAACAGCCCGAACGCGACGATGGCCACACTGGCCACCAGCATCGCCGGGCGCGTGCCGCGGCGGTCGCCGTACCAGGCAGACAACGGGATGCCGGCGGCGAAGAACAGGATGCCGACCATCTGCAGCAGCAGGAACTGCTCGCGGCTGTAGTGCAGCGTGGTGGTGCCGTAGCCCAGCGCGAACACCGTCATCAGATAGAACAGCACGAAGGTCGCCAGCACCGCGAACGTGCCCAGCGCCGTCGCGCCGACGTGCTGCGACAGCACCGTCTGCATCGGCAGGCGCACGCGCTCGTTGCGGTCCAGGGCGCGCTGGAAGTCCGGGGTCTCGTGGATGCGCAGGCGCACCCACAGCCCGGTGATCACCAGCAGGGCGCTAGCGACGAACGGAATGCGCCAGCCCCAGCGCAGGAACTGCGCCTCGTCCAGCAGCGCGCCCAGCAGCAAAAAGATGCCCGAACACAGCAGGAAGCCCAGCGGCGCGCCCAGTTGCGGGAACATGCCGTACCAGGCGCGCTTGCCCGGCGGCGCGTTCTCGGTGGCCAGCAGCACCGCCCCGCCCCACTCCCCGCCCAGGCCCAGGCCCTGGCCGAAGCGGCACAGCACCAGCAGCGCCGGCGCCCACAGGCCGATCCGGTCGTAGCCGGGCAGCAGGCCGATCAGCACGGTGGACAGGCCCATGGTCAGCAGCGCCGCGACCAGCGTGGCCTTGCGGCCGATGCGGTCGCCGAAATGGCCGAACAGCGCCGATCCCAGCGGCCGCGCGACGAAGGCCACGGCGAAGGTCGCCAGCGACTGCAACTGCGCCGCATCGGCATCGCCTTCGGGGAAGAACAGCTTGGGGAACACCAGCACCGCGGCGGTGGCGTAGATGTAGAAGTCGAAGAACTCGATGGTGGTGCCGACCAGGCTGGCCAGCAGCACGCGACGCGGCGAGTTGACGGGCGGAACGGGAGACGCGGCAACGGTCATGGAGGCGACATCGACAGGCAATCGGCCGATTCTGGCAGATCGGCGCCGAGGCGACGCGCTTTGTTGCGCAGGCAACGATCGCCGGCGCGGCGCATCACCCCACGCAGGCCCGCGCGCGCCCGCCCTGCTTGGCCAGATACAACTGCGCATCGGCCTGCGCCAGCAGTTGTGCGGGGCTGGCGTCCGCCTGGGGGACCGCCACCGCGCCGCCCAGGCTGATGCTCACGCATGGCCCCACCAGCGAGGCGTCGTGCGCCAGCTGCAGCTCGGCGACCCGCTGCAGCATGCGCTGCGCCACTTCGCGCACGCCATCGGCATCGCTGCCCGGCAGCAACGCCACGAACTCCTCGCCGCCATAGCGGGCGAGCAGATCGTGCGGGCGCAGCACGCAGCCGGCCAGCGCCTGGGCAACGGCGCGCAGGCAGCCATCGCCGAGCTGATGGCCATAGTGATCGTTGTAGCGCTTGAAGTAGTCCACGTCGATCATCAGCGCCCCGCAGGGCTTGCCTTCGCGCAGGCAGGCCTGCCAGTGCGTGGCCAGGGCGTCGTCGAAACGGCGGCGGTTGGCCACCCCGGTCAGCCCATCCAGCAGCGCGACCTCGCGCAACAGGTCGCTCTGCAGTTTCATGATCAGATGGTTCTGCACCCGCGCCCGCACTACCACCGGCTGCACCGGCTTGCTGATGAAATCGGCGCCGCCGGCTTCCAGCGCGGCGACCTCGTCCTCCGGCGCATCCTGCCCGGTGACGAACACCACCGGGATGTCCGCGGTCGCCGGGTCGGCCTTGAGCCGGCGGCAGACCTGCAGTCCGTCCAGCTCCGGCATCATCACGTCCAGCAGCACCAGGTCCGGCGGCTGCTGCTGGCACAAGGCCAGGGCGCGCGCGCCATCCAGCGCCATGCTGACCTCGCAGGCGTCGCGCAGCAGTTCGTGCAGCGCGTGGATGTTGATCGGCTGGTCGTCCACGATCAGCACACGCGGGCGCCGTCCCTGCGGGGCGAGGCGTCGGTAGGCAGCGAAATCGCTCATCGGGAAGCGGTCTCCAACAGGGTGTTCAGGATGACGAGGGCGTCGTCGAAGCGCAGCGTCTGTACCTGCTCGCGCAGCCGCAGCGCGTCGCCTGTCTGGGCGCCGGCGATGGCCGGAGGGGCCTGCTCCAGCAGGGTCAATGCGGCCAGGTCGGAATGGCGCAGCAGCGGCTCCAGCGCGCGCAACCACGGCAACAGGGCGTCTTCGGCCATGGCATCCATGCCGGCAGGTGGCGCGGGCGCGCGCAGCGGCGCGGCCGCGGTGCGCAGCGCCTCCAGATCCTGCGTGGCCGCCGCGCGCAGCGCCGCCAGCGTCGCCGCGACGTCGGGCAGGCGTCCGCCGCGGGCGTCCTGCTCCACCACGGCAGCGGCCTGCGCCAGGGTGGCGGCACCCAGCGTCGCGGCGCTGCCTTTCAAAGCGTGTGCGGCATCGGCACTGGCACCGGCATCGCCCTGCCGCAAGGCCGCCTCGACCCGCTGCAGCAGCGTGCGGTGCTCCTCGGCGAAGGCGTCCAGCATGCGCACGAACAGGCCGGCGTTGTTGCCGAACCGCGCCAGGATCGCATCGAGCGCAGCCGGCGCCGCCGGCTCGGGCGGCGCCGGCTGCGGGGCCACCGATGCCGGCGCGGCGGTGCGGCCACTCAGGCGCAGCAGCGCCTCCACCATCTGTTCCAGATCGATCGGCTTGCCGATATGCGCATCCATGCCCGCCGCCAGACAGGCGTCGACGTCGTCCTGCGCCGCATTGGCGGTCATCGCCAGGATCGGCAATCGCGCGAAACGCGCGTCGGCACGGATGCGCCGGGTCGCCTCCAGGCCATCCACGCGCGGCATCTGCATGTCCATCACCACCACGTCGAAGACCTGGCCGCTGTCGCGCACGCACTGAACGCCGGACAGGCCGTCCTCGGCCAGCGCCACCTGCGCGCCCTCGGCGCACAGCAATTCCTCGGCCACCTGCCGGTTCAGCGCATTGTCCTCGACCACCAGCACGCGCAGCCCGGGCAGACGCGCCGCGCGCTGCGACACCGGCACTGGCGCAGCGATCCTGGCACCCCCGCTCCAGGCCCGCTCAAGAGCTTCGATCACCTGGCACGGCGTCACCGGCTTGACCAGGTGATCGGCGAACGGCGGCGACACGTGGCGCTGCGTCTGGCCCAGCAGTTCGCTCTGGTAGGCGGTCAGCATCAGTACCAACGGCGGCGCGGCGCACATCGCGCGCAGTTGCGCCGCCGCGGTGACGCCGTCGATGCCGGGCAGGCGCCAATCCATCAACACGGCGTCGAAGCGTGCGCCCTCGCGCTCGGCCGCGATCGCGCGCGCCACCGCGTCCTCACCGCTGGCGACGCCCTCCACCTGCCAGCCGCAGGCGCCCAGCGCGTCGGTCAGTACCTCGCGCACCAGCGCACTGTCGTCGACCACCAGCACATGCCGCGGGCGCGCGCAGCCGCATCCAGCCGCCGCCTCGCCGTTGGCATCCAGCATCAGCGGCAGATCGAACCAGAACCGGCTGCCCTCGCCGAGCACGCTGTGCACCTGCAGCTCGCCGCCCATCATGCCGATCAGGCGCCGGCTGATCACCAGGCCCAGGCCGCTGCCGCCGAAGCGGCGGCTGATCGAGGCCTCGGCCTGGGTGAAGCTGTGGAAGATGCGCTGTTGCTGCTCGGCACTGATGCCGATGCCGGTGTCCTCCACGATCATCCGCAGGGTCACCGCCTGCGCCTGCCGCTGCAGCAGTTCAACGCGCAAGCGCACATGCCCGTGCTCGGTGAACTTGAGCGCGTTGCCGGCCAGGTTGATCAGCACCTGCTGCAGGCGCAGCGCATCGCCGATCACGCGATCGGGGATACCGCGGTCGAGCTGGTACACGATCTCCACTTCCGGCCGCTGATGATTGCCGGCCAGCACCACCGCCAGGTCGCGCAGCAACTCCTCGATGCGGAACGGATGCAGGTCCAGCTGCAGCTTGCCGGCCTCGATCTTGGAGTAGTCGAGGATGTCGTTGAGCAGGCTCAGCAGCGACTTGCCGGCCTTCTGCGCCTTGCCCACGTAATCGTCCTGGCGCGCATCCAGCGCGGTGCGCTGCAGCAGTTGCAACATGCCCAGCACAGCATTCATCGGCGTGCGGATCTCGTGGCTCATGTTGGCCAGGAACGAGGATTTGGCCTGGCTGGCCTCGTCCGCGCGCGCCTTGGCCTGGCGCAGGTCCTGCTCGGCCTGCAGTTGCGCGCTGATGTCGCGGTTGATGCCGATGACCCGGGTGACCCGGCCCTGCGCATCGCGTTCGGTGTGTGCGCCGGCCTGGATATGCCGCAGGCCGCCGTCGCTGCACTGCACCCGGAACACCGGGTCGTAGACCGTCCCCCGCTCCATCGCAGCCTGCAGGCTGGCCTCGGATATGGCGATATCGTCCGGGTGCACCTTCACCCGCCAATCGGAATAACGCAAGCCGCGTTCGCGCAAAGCCGCGGGCCACTCGTACAGGTCGTACATGCGCTCGTTGCATTCCAGCGCGTCGTCGCCCGGGGTCCAGGTCCAGATGCCGAGTTCGGCGGCATCGGCGGCCATCGCCAGCTGGTCGTGCGCGCGGGTCAGCGCCTGCCGCTGGCGATTGCGCTCGGTGATGTCGGCGATGACACCGACCACCAGGTATTCGCCGTCCATCCACATACTGCCGAGGCTGATCTCGATCGCGAACGCATCGCCGTTCTTGCGCAGCGCCTGCAGTTCGTGGGCGCTGTCGACGCGTTCCGGCCACGTGCCCGTCGGCGGCACGTCGGCCGCCATCGCCGCGTGCAGGCTGGAGGCCGCCTCGGGCATCAGCCGGCTCACGTCCTCACCGACGATCTCCTCGGCGCCGTACCCGAATACGCGCTCGCCGGCGCGATTGACCGAGCGCACCTTGCCGCGCGCATCGAAGGTCATGATGGGATTGACCGCCGTGTCCAGGATCGCCTGGGTCAGGGCCATGCTGCGCGCCAGCGAGCGCTCGGCGGCCTGACGTTCGCTGATGTCCAGGGCGATGCCCAGGTAGCCGGAGAGTTCGCCCTGTGCGGTGCGGATCGCCGTGACCACCAGGCTCACCTGGCGGGTCGTGCCGTCGCGGCGCACATACGTCCACTCGCAGATGTCGGCGCCATCGCGCTCGGTCTTTTCCACGAATACGCGGAAGCCTTCCACCGGATACCCGAGTTCGGCGGCCAGCATCGCGCCGCGGGCGGCCACCTCTTCGGCCCGATGGAACGCAGCGGGAGTCAGCGTGCCGACCACGTCCTCGCGGCGGTAGCCGAGCAGGCGCTCGGCGCCGGTGTTGAACAGGGTGATGGTGCCGTCGCGGTCGGTGGCGATGATCGCCACTTCCGAGGCGGCGCTCAGCACGCCTTCGAGCATCGCGGTGCTGCGACTCAACTCGGCGGTCCGCGCCGCCACCTGACTTTCCAGGGTGGCGTTCAGGGCCAGGATCTGCGCACGTACCGCCTTCTGCTCGGAGATGTCGCGCACCGTCTTGGACGCGCCGATCGGCCGGCCTTGGGCGTTGTAGATCGGCGAGACGCTGACCAGCACGTCGATCATGCGTCCATCGGCATGCCGGCGCACGGTCTCGAAGTACGGCACGTCCTCGCCGCGCCCGATCCGCCGCAGTACCGACTCCTCCTCGTGCATCAGTTCCGGCGGCACGATCAGCTCGCCCAGGCGCCGGCCCACCGCCTCGGCCTCGCTGAAACCGAACAGTTGTTCGGCAGCGCGGTTCCAGCTGGTGACCACGCCCTCCAGGGTCTTGCCGATGATGCCGTCGGCCGAGCTCTGCACCACCGCGACTAGGTTCGCCTGGTCGCGGGCGATCTGCCGGCGCCGCAGGTGATTGCTGCACAGCGCGAACGCCAGCGCCGACGCCAGCACGCTGAGCAGCGCGCCACCCAGCACCGCGGCGTGCACCGACCAGCGCGCGCTGGCGGCGACGAAGGCCGGGCTGGCGACCATGTCCATCCGCCAGTGCCGTCCCATCACGTCGCGTCGCAACTCGGCACGCGGCGCCTGCGCGAGCGTGGCCTGCGGCACATTGCGATAGAACGGCGTCGCGCCAGCATCCGCGTTCTCGTCGCTCAGCGTCAGTTCGATCCGCTGCGGATCCAGATCCAGCGCCTGCATCACCTGCGGCATCAGCAGCGGCGCGTAGGTCCAGCCCCGCAGCTCGCGTAGGCGTTGCGCCGCCGTTGGCGGCGTGGTGGCGCTGCGGTAGACCGGCAGCAACAACAGGAACGACTGCGCATGTTGCGCGCCGGCCTGCACCAGCGTGATCGGCCCGGTCAAACGCGATTCGCCGCTCAGCGCCGCCGCCATGGCCGCGCCACGGCGCGACGACTCCGAGGCGATGTCCAGGCCCAGCGCCGCGGCGTTGCTGTCCACCGGCTCGATGTACTGGATGACGAAGCGGTCGCCACTGTGCGGCGCCAATTGCCGGATGTCGAAATCCTTGCTCCCCAGCGCGCGTTCGTTGGCGACGAAACGTTCCTGCTCGGCCGCCGCGACACGGCGGATGAAGCCGAAGCCGCGCGCGCCGGGAAACTCGCGGCGCAGATCACGGCTCTGGCTGTAGCGCAGCACTTGATCGCGGTGCAATTCGTCGCCGGCGGTGACGATCATGCCGCGCATGCCGCGCAAGCCGTGGTCGTAGTTGGACAACAGCTCTTCGATGCGGTCGAAGGCGACGTGGGCTTTCGCGTCCAGTTGCGCTTGCGTGTGCCGCGCGTTGGCCCGTTGCAGTTGCAGCGCCACCGCGGTGGTGAGCGCCGCGCCGATCAGCAGCGTCGCCAGCGACCAATAGAACGGACTGCGCTTGAACAACAACCTGGACATCCTCAGGCCCCTCCCCGGAGCGCCGTGTCGGTGGATCGGGCCCTGCACGCGTTGTCGCAGTGCCAGTGTCCTGCCCTGGCGAACACGACGCGACACCCGCGATGCGTGATCGCCTCATCGGCATGGTGGAAGCAAACTTGACCGCCTGCGGCGCGGACACGGCGAAAAAATGCGCCGTGCGCTGGCAGGCTCGGTGCATCCCGTGGTGCGCATCACAGGGCCGGCCCGACGGCCATCGCCCGACTCAGGACGAGACAGCACCCGCCGCCTGCGCAGCGGCTCGGCCTGCCTCGGCAAGCACCGCGATCTCGCGTTCGCCGCGGCGCTCCACCCGCACCCAGCCCGGTCCCGGCTGCCCGGCGAGTTCGGCATCGCCCAGCCAGGCCAGCGTGCGCAACAGCACGCTCATGCGCACGTCCAGGCGCTTGCACACGCGCGCCAGCGCCATGCCGTCCGGCGCCTCGGCCAGCAATCGCAACAGACGCGCGGTCAGCAGCGGATCAGCGGACAAGCGCCACACCGATGTCGCGCGGGGCGGCCGCGGCGGCGTCGGCCAGATGCGCGGTGACCACCACCGGAATCGACTTGGAGGTCGGCGTGCGCGCCTCGTCGGCGAAGCTGGACAAGGGCACCAGCGCATTGGTCTCCGGGTAGTAGGCCGCCAGGCAGCCGCGCGGGATGTTGTACTCGACCAGCAGGAAGCGCTTGGCCTGGCGCGGCACGCCGTCCTCGCAGAGACTGTGCAGGTCCACCCAGTCGCCGGCGCGCATGCCCAGGTCGGCGATGTCGGCCGCGTTGATGAACAGCACCCGGCGCTCGCCGAACACGCCGCGGTAGCGGTCGTCCAGGCCGTAGATGGTGGTGTTGTACTGGTCGTGCGAGCGCGTGGTCGCCAGGGTGAACACCAGTTGCCCGGGGTGCTGACGGCGCGCGCGGTGGATCGGATTGTCGGTGGGCACCGCATGCACCTTGAACACCGCGCGGCCCTCCGGCGTGTCCCATTCGCGGTCGCGCGCGCCGTTGGACAGGCGGAAGCCACCCGGCACCCGCACCCGCGCGTTGAAGTCGGCGAAGTCGTCGAACATCTGCCCGATCAGGTCGCGGATGCGGTCGTAGTCGGCCACCAGCCAGCGCCAGCGTATCGCGCTGCGCGCCCCCAGCGTGGCCTCGGCCAGCCTCGCCACGATCGCCGGCTCGGACAGCAACTGCGGCGAGGCCGGCGGATTGATGCCGCCGGACAGGTGCACCATGCTCATCGAATCCTCGACGCTGACGTGCTGCGGCCCGCCCTCCTGGATGTCGATCTCGGTGCGGCCCAGGCACGGCAGGATCAGCGCGTCGCGGCCGTGCACCAGGTGGCTGCGGTTGAGCTTGGTGGTGACGTGCACGGTAAGATCGCAGCGGCGCAGCGCACGATGGGTCGCGTCGGTATCGGGGGTGGCGGTGGCGAAATTGCCGCCCATGGCGAAGAACACCTTGGCGCGGCCGTCGGCCATCGCCTCGATCGCACCGACCGTGTCGTAACCGGGCGCGCGCGGCGGGGCGAAGCCGAACACCGCCTGCAGCCGGTCCAGGAACGCTTCCGGCGGCTTCTCGTAGATCATCATCGTGCGGTCGCCCTGCACGTTGCTGTGGCCGCGCACCGGGCAGGCGCCGGCGCCGGGACGGCCGAGATGGCCGCGCAGCAGGAGCAGGTTGGCGATCATCTGGATGGTCGCCACCGAATGCTTGTGCTGGGTGATGCCCATGCCCCAGCAGGCGATCAGCCGCTCGGCCTTGAGGTAGATCTCGCCGGCCTTGCGCAGTTCGGCCTCGCTCAGCCCGGACTCCTCGACGATGGTGTCCCACGGCTCGGCCGCGACCTCGGCGGCGAAGGCCTCGAAGCCGACGGTATGGCCGGCGATGAACTCCAGGTCCAGCAGCCGCGGCTGGCCACTGCTGGCCGCCTCGGCGTCGCGCTCCAGCACATGTTTGATGATGCCCTTCACCGCCGCCAGATCGCCGCCGATCTTGAGCTGGAAGTAGTCCGAGGAGATGCGCGTAGAACCGTTGTGCAGCATCTGCAGCTTGTCCTGCGGATCGGCGAACTTCTCCAGGCCGCGTTCGCGCAGCGGATTGAACGAGACGATCGCCGCGCCGCGCTTGGCCGCCTGGCGCAGTTCGCCGAGCATGCGCGGGTGGTTGGTGCCGGGGTTCTGGCCGAAGATGAAGATCGCATCGGCCAGTTCGAAATCCTGCAGCGACACGGTGCCCTTGCCGACCCCGATCTGCGCCTTGAGCGCGGTGCCGGACGGCTCGTGACACATGTTGGAGCAGTCCGGGAAGTTGTTGGTGCCGAACTCGCGCACGAACAGCTGGTAGAGGAACGCGGCCTCGTTGCTGGTGCGGCCGGAGGTATAGAAGATCGCCTCGTTCGGCGAGGCCAGGCCATTGAGGTGCCGGGCGATCAGCGCGAACGCGTCGTCCCAGTCGATCGGCACGTAGTGGTCGGTGTCGGCGTCGTAGCGCAGCGGCTGGGTCAGCCGGCCCTGCCCTTCCAGCCAGTAGTCGCTGTAGCGGGCCAGTTGCGCGACGCTGTGCTGGGCGAACAGCTCGGGGGTGGCGCGGCGTGCGGTGGATTCGGCGGCCACCGCCTTGGCGCCGTTCTCGCAGAACTCGAAGGTGGAGGTGTGGTCGCGGTCGGGCCAGGCGCAGCCGGGGCAGTCGAAGCCGTCGGGCTGGTTGACGTGCAGCAGGGTCTTGGCGCCCTGCACCGCCACGTCCTGCTCCATCAGGTGCTTGGCCACCGCGCGCAACGCCCCCCAACCGCCGGCCGGTTGCGTGTAGGGCTGGATGGTCTTCTTGCTCATGCGGGCTCTCCGGCGGGTTCTGTGTGCGCTAGGCGCTGCGGATGGCTGTAGACGACGTAATCGTGATCGCGGGCGAAGCCGATCAGGGTGAGGCCGGCGCTGTCGGCGAGCGCGATGGCCAGCGCGGTGGGCGCGGAAATGGCGGCCAGCAACGGGATGCCGGCCTGCGTGGCCTTCATCGCCATTTCGTAGCTGGCACGGCTGGTGACCACCGCGAAGCCGGCGCCCGGGTCGAGGCCGGCGCCGGCCAGCGCGCCGATCAGCTTGTCCAGCGCGTTGTGGCGGCCGACGTCCTCGCGGATCAGCTGCAGCTCGCCCTGCGCATCGGCCCAGGCCGCGGCATGGGTCGCGCCGGTGAGCGCGTTGAGGGTCTGCTGCGCGCGCAGCGCGCGAAGGGCCTGGGCCAGCGCCGCGGGCGCGATCGGGGTGCCGGCCGGCACCGGCCGCGGCGCGCGCAACACCGCCTCCAGCGATTCGCTGCCGCACACGCCGCAGCCGCTGCGCCCGTCCAGGTTGCGGCGCCGCGCCTGTAAGGCCGCCGCCTGCGTCGGCGGAATCTGCAGGCGCAGCGACACGCCTTCCAGATACGTTTCCACCGCCTCGATGCGCAACTGCGCCGGCGCCTCGACGATGCCCTCGCTGAGCGAGAAGCCCAGCGCGAAATCCTCCAGGTCTTCCGGCGTGGCCATCATCACCACGAACGGCGTGTCGTTGTAGGCGAACGCCACCGGCACCTCGGCCGCGACCAGGTCCTGGGCGACGGCCGTGCGCCCGTCGCGGTGGCGACGCACGCCGCGCGCGACCGCACCTGGCCTGGATGACGCACCCGAATACATCGCGACCCTCCGGACTCAGTGGAACAGCACGAACGCATTCTGCCGTGCGACGGGGATGCCGGGGCACTCCCGTCGCTCGGCCGGACCAGCGGCAGCGGTGGCCGCCGTCGGCGACCGTGCCGCACGCCGGAAGGCCTTCCGCGGCTGCCGCCTCCCCGCGTCAGCCCACGACCAGCTTCATGCGGGCGCCGATCGGACACGCCTTGCTACCTGCCAAGGATGCTACAGCGTCGTGTTGTACACCTGTGAGGGCGGCAGGCCAATCGCCACTGGCAACGCGGGTCACGCCCTGCCAACGCGACCCGCGCACGTGCGGGCTGAAGCGCCGGCCAGCGCCTGGCCGAGCCACCCGGTCCCCCGCGCGCGTGGGCACGCTGCCGTTTCCAAGCGCCCGCGCAGGCACACCCAGCGACCTACGACGGATGCCGCCCCCTTTCAACAGCCGCGCCCCCACCCGGCTGCGATCGGCGACGCGGCGCGCGGCAGGCGCCTTTCCTTGTGCGCTGCAAGAAGCCCCAGCGCAAGGCGCGACGTGGCGACGCACACCGCCGCCACGTCGCGCTGCCGCCATCACCCGCCGGTCGGGTAGGCTGGCGGCCCCACGTTTGCGAAACCGCCCCCCATGCCCATCCCGTTCCGCCTCTGCCTTGCCGCCGGCCTTGTGCTGCTCGGCACCCACACCGCCAACGCCGCCGATCTTCCCGCCGATGTGCTGCGCCAGGTGCCGGCCGGCTACCAGCCGCTGGCGCAGCTGCAGGCCGATCTCGATGGCGACGGCCGCGCCGATTACCTGGTCGCGCTGCAGCAGCGCGGCGAGGCGCAGCGCGATCCGGCCCCGGCGCGACCGCTGCTGATCTTCGTGCAGCAGGGCGACGGCCACTACCGGCTGGCGGCACGCAACGACCGGGTGATCCTCAAGCGCGACGAGGGCGGCCAGTGCGATCCGTTCACCGATGGCGACGAACCGTTCGCCGCCAAGGGTCGCTACTTCACCGTGCAGAACGGGGTCTCCTGCGGCCAGCACTGGACCGACTTCATCACCTTCCGCTACGACGCGCAGCGCAAGCAGTGGCTGTTCCACAAGCGCATCCAGCAGCGCTGGGAGATGAACCCCAATCCTTCGCCCGACGCCGAGGCGCTGGTCAAGGACGCCGACCAGGTGCAGTCGGCCGATCCGCGGCATCCGGTCGCCTTCGCCGATTACCTGCCGCGCTGAGGCGCGGACGCGCCGCGGCGGCGGCACGGCATTGCTACCGAGACACACCGCCCGGCCCGGCGCTGCGCGCATGCCGGACCGGGCACCGGTCGAATGCCGGGTCCGAATACGGCCAGCGCGGGATCGCGGCGAGCGGCACGCTGCGCGCTCCATTCGTTACTGGAGCGCCCATGTCCAGCTTCCGCTGCGTCGGCCTGCCGGCCGCCGCGTTCGACCCGCTGTTCGATCTCGACGACGCACAGCTGCTGGCACGTCACGCGCGGCGCCTCCGCGCCGACAGCGCGCTCGGCTATCCCTGCCGGATCAGCCTGGAGGACGCGCGGCCCGGCGAGGAACTGCTGTTGCTGCACTACCTGCACCAACCCGCGCAGACCCCGTACCGCGCCGCCGGCCCGATCTACGTGCGCCGCACCGGCGCCGGGCGAGGTACCCGATGCCATCGTCCGCCGCCTGATCTCGCTGCGCGGTTACGACGCCAGCGACATGCTGATCGCCGCCGACGTGCAGCCGGGCGAACGCATCGCCACCGCGATCGCCTGCGCCTTCGCCGACCCGCAGGTGCGCTACCTGCATCTGCATCATGCGCGGCATGGCTGTTTCGCGTGCCGGGTGGAGAGAGAGCCGGGATTGGGAAGTCGGGATTGGGGATGAGTGGCGCCACTGCGCTCTGGAACACCACCTGTTCTATAGGAGCGGCCGCAACCCCGCTTTCACCAATCCCCAATCCCAAATCCCCGCTACTCACCCAGATTGATCCACGTCGCCTTCATCTCCGTGTACTTGTCGAAGGCGTGCAGCGACTTGTCGCGGCCGTTGCCCGATTGCTTGTAGCCGCCGAACGGGGCGGTCATGTCGCCGCCATCCCAGTAGTTCACCCACACGCTGCCGGCGCGCAGCTTGCGCGCCACGCGATGCGCGCGGCCGATGTCGCGGGTCCATACGCCCGCCGCCAGGCCGTAGTCGCTGTCGTTGGCCATGCGCAGGGCGTGCGCCTCGTCGTCGAAGGCGATCACCGACAGCACCGGGCCGAAGATCTCCTCGCGGGCGATGGTGTGTTCGTGGCCGACCTCGTCGAAGATGGTCGGCTCCACGTAGCAGCCGCCGGGCACCACTTCCACGCGCTTGCCGCCGAGCAGCAGGCGCGCGCCTTCGGCGTTGCCGCGGGCGATGTAGTCGAGCACGCGGTGGGTCTGGGTCTCGTCCACCAGCGCGCCCATCGCCGCGTCGTCGTCGAACGGATGCCGCGGCTGCAGCGCGCGGCCGGCGGCGACCACGCGCTCGACGAAGGCATCTTTGATCGAACGCTCCACCAGCAGCCGCGAGGCCGCGGTGCAGACCTCGCCCTGGTTGTAGAAGATCGCCGCGGCGGCCGCCTGCGCCGCCTGTTCCAGGTCCGGCGCATCGGCGAACACCAGGTTCGGGCTCTTGCCGCCGCATTCCATGTACGCGCGTTTCATGTTCGACAGCCCGGCGCACTGCAGCAGGCGCCGGCCGACCGCGGTGGAGCCGGTGAACACCAGCCCGTCCACGTCCATGTGCAGCGCCAGCGGCTCGCCGGCGCCCTTGCCGAAGCCCGGCACCACGTTGAACACGCCGTCGGGAATACCCGCCTCGGCGACCAGTTCGGCCAGGCGCAACGCGCTCAGCGGCGATTTCTCCGACGGTTTCAGCACCACCGAGTTGCCGGCGGCCAGCGCCGGGGCGATCTTCCACGCGGCCATCAGCAGCGGAAAATTCCACGGCACGATCGCGCCGACCACACCCAGCGGCTCGCGGGTGATCAGGCCCAGTTCGTCCTGTCCGGTCGGCGCCACTTCGCCATACAGCTTGTCCACCGCTTCGGCGGTCCAGGACAGGCAACGCACCGTCGCCGCCAGGTCCACCGCGCGCGCATCGCGCACCGGCTTGCCCATGTCCAGCGACTCCAGCAAGGCCAGTTCGTCGGCATGGCGTTCGACCAACTGGGCCAACGCCAACAGGGTCTTCTTGCGCTGCGCGGGCTTGGCCTGCGACCAGTGCCCGGCCTCGAAGCTGCGCCGTGCCGCGGCCACCGCGCGGTCAATGTCCGCGGCCTCGCCCTCGGCCACGCGGCCGAGCAGGCGCCCGTCGATCGGGCTGATGCAGTCGAAGGTCTTGCCACTGGCGGCATCGATGTAGCGGCCGTCGATGAAGGCCTGGGTGCGCGGACGCAGCGTGTCGGCCAGCGCCTGCCAGGCGTCGCGGGTGCGGGGTGCGGTCATCGGAAACTCCTGCTGCGGCGGAAGGATCGGAAGCACGCGACGGCCGGCGGCGGCGCGGCGCGCATGCGGCTCAGAATGTGGCCGGCGTATTGGCGCTGACCAGCACCGCGGTGTCGCGGCCGACGTTGCGGAAGCGGTGCGGCACCCGGCTTTCGAAATAGTAGCCCTCGCCCGCGCGCAGCACCCGCACCTGGCTGCCGACGGTGATCTCCACCTCGCCGGCCACCACCACCCCGCCCTCTTCGCCGTCGTGCACCAGCATCGCGCTGCCGGTGTCGCTGCCCGGCGGCATCACCTCGCGCAGGATGCACATCTGCCGCTGCGGGCGATGCTGGCCGACCAGGTAGTAGTGGATGCCGTCGCTGCCGACGTCGGGCAGTTCGTCGGCGCGGTAGAACGGCGCATCGGCCGCGCCGGCGTCCAGGTCCTGGGTGAAGAATTCGGCCAGCGAGATCGGGATGCCGTCCAGCACCTTCTTCAGCGAACTGACCGACGGGCTGACCTTGTTCTGCTCGATCAGCGAGATGGTGCTGTTGGTCACGCCCACCCGCTTGGCCAACTCGCGCTGGCTCAGGCCGTGGGCGGTGCGAACCCGATGCAGGCGGGCGCCGATATCCATCGCGAATGGGAACGCCGGTGGCGGTGTTGCCGGATACTTTACACACCCGCCCCGGACGGTCAATTTCGGGCGGCGCGCCCGTGTTGCGGCGCAACCAGGAAAAGCCCGCCCGATTCGCGCGCACTGCGACACGCCGGGTCACACCCGGCGCAGCGGCATGGTGTAAAGTTTTTTCAACATCCCTCGCGTGGAGCCTGCGATGCGCCCTCAGCCGCCCCTCTCGTCCCAGGCGCTGTCCGACCATTACGCCGCGCAGGCCACCCGCGCGCCGGACACGCTGGAGGCGTTCTGGATGCCGTTCACCGCCAACCGCCAGTTCAAGGCGCGGCCGCGGCTGCTGGCCTCGGCCGAGGGCATGCACTATCGCAGCGTGGACGGGCGCCAGATCCTCGACGGCACCGCCGGGCTGTGGTGCTGCAACGCCGGCCACGCGCGGCCGCGCATCGTCGAGGCGGTGGCACGGCAGATCGCCACGCTGGATTTCGCGCCGACCTTCCAGATGGGCTCGCCGTTGCCGTTCGTGCTCGCCGAGCGGCTGGTGGAACTGGCGCCGCCGGGCCTGGACCACGTGTTCTACACCAACTCCGGCTCCGAGTCGGTGGACACCGCGCTGAAGATCGCACTCGCCTACCACCGCGCCCGCGGCGAGGGCCAGCGCACGCGCTTCATCGGCCGCGAGAAGGGCTACCACGGCGTCGGCTTCGGCGGCATTTCAGTCGGCGGCCTGCCGAACAACCGCAAGGCGTTCGGCCCGCTGCTGCCGGGCGTGGACCATCTGCGGCACACGCTCGACCTGGAGCGCAATGCGTTCTCGCGCGGCCTGCCGACCCATGGCGCGGAACTGGCCGAGGATCTGGAGCGGCTGGTGACGCTGCACGACGCCTCCACCATCGCCGCGGTGATCATCGAGCCGATCTCCGGCTCGGCCGGGGTGGTGCTGCCGCCGCACGGCTATCTGCAGCGCATCCGCGAACTGTGCGACAAGCACGGCATCCTGCTGATCTTCGACGAGGTCATCACCGGCTACGGCCGCGTCGGCCACGCCTTCGCCGCGCAGCGCTTCGGGGTGACCCCGGACATGATCACCACCGCCAAGGGCCTGACCAACGGCTGCGTGCCGATGGGCGCGGTGTTCGTGTCCCACGCCGTCCACGAGGCCTTCGCGCACGGTGCGGCCAACGCCATCGACCTGTTCCACGGCTACACCTACTCCGGCCATCCGCTGGCCTGTGCCGCGGCGCTGGCGACGCTGGACACCTATGCCGAGGAACAGTTGTTCGACAAGGCCATCGAGCTGGGTCCGGTGTGGGAGGAGGCGATCCACCGGCTGCGCGACCTGCCGCACGTCATCGACATCCGCAACTTCGGCCTGATCGGCGCGATCGAACTGGCGCCGCGCAAGGGCGCGCCCGGCGCGCGCGCCTACGAGATCTTCGAGCGCTGCTTCCATGAAGGCGACCTGCTGATCCGCGTCACCGGCGACACCATCGCGCTGTCGCCGCCGCTGATCGTGGAAGCCACGCACATCGAGCACATCTTCGCGGTGCTGGCGGACATGATCCGCAGCACGCCCTGACCCCTCCCTCACCCAACCCACCGCCCGCGCTCCCCACGCGCTGCGTCTGCCTGGAGAACCGCTCATGCTGGTCGGCGTTCCGAAAGAGATCAAGAACCACGAATACCGGATCGGGCTGACCCCGTCCGGGGTGCGCGAACTGGTGCTGCACGGCCACCAGGTGCTGGTGCAGCGCGGCGGCGGCCAGTCCATCGGCCTGACCGATGCCGAGTACGAGCGCGCCGGCGCACGCATCGCCGAGGATGCGGCCAGCGTGTTCGCGCAGGCCGAGATGATCGTCAAGGTCAAGGAACCGCAGCCGGAGGAATGCGCGATGCTGCGCCCCGGGCAATTGCTGTTCACCTATCTGCACCTGGCGCCGGATCCGCAGCAGGCCGCGGCGCTGCAGCGCTCCGGCTGCACCGCCATCGCCTACGAGACCGTCACCGACGGCCACGGCGGCCTGCCGCTGCTGGCGCCGATGAGCGAGGTCGCCGGGCGCATGGCGATCCAGGCCGGCGCGCATGCGCTGGAGAAGGCGCAGGGCGGCTCGGGCGTGCTGCTCGGCGGCGTGCCCGGGGTCAAGCCGGCGCAGGTGCTGGTGATCGGCGGCGGCGTGGTCGGCATCAACGCCGCGCGCATGGCGATGGGCCTGCACGCGCGGGTGACCGTGCTGGACCGCTCGCTGGAGCGGCTCAAGTACCTGGACGAGCTCTACGGCCAGCAACTGACCACGCTGTACTCCACCCGCGATGCGATCGAGCAGTGCCTGCCGCACACCGACCTGGTGATCGGTGCGGTGCTGATCCCCGGCGCCGCCGCGCCCAAGCTGGTGTCGCGCGAGCAACTGGCGCTGCTGCGGCCCGGCTCGGTGCTGGTGGACGTGGCGATCGACCAGGGCGGCTGCTTCGAGACCAGCCACCCGACCACGCACCAGCAGCCGACCTACGAGGTCGACGGCATCGTGCATTACTGCGTGGCCAACATGCCCGGCGGCGTCGCCCGCACCTCCACCTTCGCCCTGACCAACGCCACCCTGCCGTTCGTGCTGCTGCTGGCCGAACACGGGCTGCAGGCGCTGCGCGACGACCAGGACCTGCGCAACGGCCTCAACGTGCACGCCGGCAAGCTCACCCACCGCGCGGTGGCGCAGGCGCTGGGCCAGGAGTTCGTGCGGCCGCTGGACGCGCTGGGCTGACGCTGTCCATCCGAGGATCGAGCACGATGCGCGACACCCTGTCCCACTACATCGACGGCCAGCCCGTCGCCTTCCGCGGCGACGAGCACGCCGAGGTCTTCGACCCGGCGACAGGCGCCGTCCAGCGCCACGTGCCGCTGGGCGCCGCGCATGCGGTGGAGATGGCGGTGCGTGCCGCCAGTGCGGCCTTTCCCGGCTGGGCGGCGACGCCGCCGCTGCAGCGCGCGCGGGTGCTGTTCCGTTTCCGCGAGCTGCTGGAACGCAATGCTGATGCACTGGCACGCTGCATCAGCGCCGAGCACGGCAAGACCGTGACCGACGCGCGCGGCGAAGTGGTCCGCGGCATGGAGGTGGTGGAGTTCGCCTGCGGCATCCCGCACCTGCTCAAGGGCGAGCATTCGCACGACGTCGGCCGCGGCGTGGACGCCTGGAGCGAATACGCGCCGCTGGGCGTGGTGGCCGGCGTCACCCCGTTCAACTTCCCGGCGATGGTGCCGCTGTGGATGCTGCCGGTGGCATTGGCCTGCGGCAACAGCTTCGTGCTCAAGCCCTCCGAACACGCACCCTCGGCGTCGCTGCTCCTGGCCGAATGGCTGCACGAGGCCGGGCTGCCGGCCGGCGTGTGCAACGTGGTGCACGGCGCCAAACCGGCGGTGAACGCACTGCTGGCGCACCCGCAGGTGCAGGCGCTGAGCTTCGTCGGCTCCACCGCGGTGGCCGCCGACCTGTACGCGCGCGGCAGTGCGCTGGGCAAGCGCGTGCAGGCGCTGGGCGGGGCCAAGAATCACCTGGTGGTGCTGCCCGACGCCGACCTGGACGATGTCGCCGACGCCCTGCTCGGGGCCGGCTACGGCTCGGCCGGCGAACGCTGCATGGCGATCTCGGTGGCGGTGTGCGTGGGCGACGCGCTGGCCGATGCGCTGGTGGCCAGACTGGCGCCGCGCGTGGCCGCGCTGCGCCTGGGCGCGGGCCAGGCCGACGCCGGCCGCGACGAACCGGACATGGGCCCACTGGTCAGCGCCGCGCACCGCGAGCGCGTGCTCGGCTACATCCACAGCGGCGTGGCCGAGGGCGCACGCCTGGTGGTCGACGGGCGCCCGGCGGGCGCGCCCGACCATCCGCGGGGCTTCTTCCTCGGCGGCAGCCTGTTCGACCACGTGCGCAGCGACATGCGCATCTACCGCGAAGAGATCTTCGGCCCGGTGCTGTGCGTGGTGCGGGTGGCCGACGCCGCCGCCGCGCTGCGCCTGATCGCCGACCACGACTACGGCAACGGCGCGGCGGTATTCACCCGCGACGGCGGCGCCGCGCGTGCGTTCGCGCGGCAGGTGCAGGCCGGCATGGTCGGCATCAACGTACCGATCCCGGTGCCGATGGCGTTCCACAGCTTCGGCGGCTGGAAGCGCTCGCTGTTCGGTCCGCTGCACGTGCACGGCCCGGACGGGGTGCGCTTCTACACCCGGCTCAAGACCGTCACCGCGCGCTGGCCCGAGGCCGCGGCCGGCGCCGAGTTCGCGATGCCGACGATGCGGTAAAGGGCTGGGAATGGGGAATCGGGAATAGGGAATCGCAAAAGCGCCGCGGCGCCCGCATCGGGCAACCCGGCAACCGCATCACTTGCTGTTGCTCTTGCTGTTGCGATTCCCCAATCCCCATTCCCCATTCCCGGCCCTGCGCCCACCGCAGCGCAACACACGCCGACCATTCCCGGGTGTAGCCTTGCGCCACCCCGGCGCCCGGCCGGGACCCACCGCCGCCACAGGAGCCGCTCCATGATCAAGGTCAGCGTGATGTACCCGTACACGCCAGGCGCCCGTTTCGACCATGCCTACTACCGCGACACGCACATGCCGCTGCTGCAGGCGCGCATGGGCGCCGCCTGCCTGCGCTACACCGTGGACAAGGGCCTGTCCGGCGGCACCCCCGGCAGCGACCCGACCTACGTCGGCATGTGCCACATCTTCAGCGAGTCGGTGGAGGCCTTCCAGGCCGGCTTCGGCCCGCATGCGGAGGAGATCCTCGGCGACATCAAGAACTACACCGACCTGACGCCGGTGATGCAGATCAGTGAGGTGGTGGTGGGGTGAAGCCGGGAATGGGCAATCGGGAGTAGGGAATCGGAAAGCGCCGCATGCGCGAACGACTCAGGCCATGCGGCCGCGACACGCGCTGTTGCCATTCCCGATTCCCCGTTCCCGATTCCCGGCCTCTACAATGCCGCCCCCGTCGCCACGCCGCACCGCCCGTTGATGAACATCGTTGTCAAAGAAGACCTCAAGGCCTATATCGATCCGCTGACCGCCGACGAATACGCTGCCCTGGAACGCAGCCTGCTGGCCGAGGGCTGCCGCGACGCGCTGGTGCTGTGGGGCGACATCCTGGTCGACGGGCACAACCGCTACGGCATCTGCCAGAAGCATGGGTTGCCGTTCCAGACCGTGCAGAACACCCGCTTCCAGTCGCTGCAGGACGTGCACCTGTGGATGATCGACCAGCACCTGGGCCGGCGCAGCGTCTCCGACTTCCAGCGCGGCGTGCTGGCGCTGCGCAAGCGCGAGATCCTCGCCGAGCGGCGCGCCAGCGCGGCTGCCGCAGAGGCGCCCGCAGCCGACGCCACTGACCCGGACGCGGCTGGCGAGACCGCCAACGACACCGACACCGACACGCCACCCTGGGCCGACGCACCGGCACCGCTCAGCCGCGCCGAACTGGCGCGCGTGGCGCGGCTCAGCAACAGCCAGGTGGTGCAGATCGAGAAGATCCAGAAGCAGGCCGCGGCCGAGGTGGTGGAAGCGGTCAAGTCCGGTGCGATCTCGATCAATGCCGCCGCGGCAGTGGCCAGCCTGCCCGAGGAGGAACAGCGCGCCGCGGCGATGGCCGGCAAGGACGAGCTGAAGCAGGCCGCCAAGCGCGCCCGCGAGTCCAAGCGCAAGCCCAAACCGGCGCCTGCGGACGCCGCCGAGGACGCGGCCCCGGCGGCGGATGCCGAGGGCGACACGGCGGCCACGCTGCGCCAGCGCGTGGCCGAACTCGAGGCCGAGAACCAGGCGCTGCGCGAGGAAGTGGCGGCGCTGCGCGCGCAGTTGCCGGGCTGATCCACGCGCACCGGCCATCCGTGCCGCGGCCGGATGACCTCGCCGCCGCGCGTGCAACCGCGCTCACCGCGCACTGCGTAGACTCGGCCGCATGAGCGTGTCTTCCGCCCCTGCCCTGCCCCCCGATCCGCGCCGCGCGCAGCTGCGGCGCATGAAGCTGCTGGCGGCGCTGTTGCTGCTGGCGATGCTGTGCGGCTTCCTGCTCAGCCATGCCATGGGCCTGCAGGGGGTGTGGGCCTGGGTCGGCGCGTTCTGCGAAGCGGCCACGGTCGGCGCGCTGGCGGACTGGTTCGCGGTGGTGGCGCTGTTCCGGCACCCGCTGGGCCTGCCGATTCCGCACACCGCGATCATCCCGCACGGCAAGGCGCGCATCGCCGACAGCCTGGCGGTGTTCGTACGCGATCAGTTCCTGGAACCGGGCGCGCTGCTGGCCAAGCTCAGCGCGTTCGATCCGGCGGCGCGGCTGGGCCAGTGGCTGGCCGAACCGGCGCAGTCCGCACGGCTGGCCGATCTGGCCCGCGGCTGGGCGTTGCAGGCGCTGGACCTGCTGGACGAAGCCGCGGTGCGGCGCCGCATCCATGGTTTCGTGGTGGCGCGGCTGCGCGACTGGGACGCCGCCGCCACCGCCGGCGAACTGCTCGGCCTGCTCACCGCCGACGGCCGCCACCACGCACTGCTCGACGAAGCGCTGACCCGGCTCGGCCGGCACCTGGACGATGCCGCGGTCAAGCAGCGGGTGTCGGCGATGATCGTCAAGTACGCGCGGCGCGAATGGCCCAAGCTGGTCGGCACCGTGGAATGGGTGAAGCCGGTGGAAGGCATCGCCGACACCCTCGCCGAGCGCCTGGCGCACGCGCTGCTGGAGGAACTGCAGGAGGTGCTGTCGCAGCCGCAGCATCCGCTGCGCCAGGACTACGAGCGCTGGCTCGGCGGCTACGTGCAGCGGCTGCGCGCCGATCCCGCCACCGCCGAGAAAGTGCAGGCGCTGAAGCAGCGGCTGATCGACCACCCCGGCGTACAGGCGTACGTGCAGGGCCTGTGGGATCAGATCCACAGCGCGCTGCGCGAGGACCTGTCGCGCCAGGACGGCGCGCTGGTGCAGCACCTGCAGCGCGCCCTCGGCGCGCTCGGCCAGTCGCTGGCGCAGGATCCCGCCCTGCGCGAGGCGCTCAACCAGCACCTGCTCGGCGGCGCCGAGCGGCTGACCCAGCGCCTGCGCAGCGGCGTCACCGAGCACATCGCGCAGACCGTGAAGGGCTGGAACGAACGCCACCTGGTCGAGCAACTGGAACTGAGCGTGGGCCGCGACCTGCAGTACATCCGCTTCAACGGCACCCTGGTCGGCGGATTGATCGGGCTGGCGCTGCACGCTGCCGTCACGCTGCTTGGCTGAGCGTGCATGGCAAGGATGCACTGCGCCGCTGGAGCGGCCGGCCCGCTGCCGACGCACGATGCGACGCACGCACCCCACGACGGACCGCCGACCCGCGGCACCCGGTGCCATCCACGCAGCAAGGTGTAGACACGCCTCGACTCTTTGGACCGAAGGGCTGGCGCGACAGCCACGCCCGCGCTAGCGTTGGGGGACGACCTGCGGGGCCTGCGTCGCCGCTGTGAACGCCATCCCGCAACCGGTCGGGGGGAAGCCGATGCGCGTGCCGAACGCGCGTTCGCCAGAGGAAAGGGGAGCATGTCGAAGAAACGCCGGACACCCATCGCCGGCCCTGCGCGGCTTGCGCGGCTCGCCGCCCTAGCCGTGCTGGCCGTCGGGCTGCTCGCCGCGCTGCTGATCGCGCATGGCGTGCAGCAGCGCAACCGCGCGCAGGCGCAGGCGCGCTTCCAGCAACTGGTCTCGCACGTGGCCAGCGATCTGCGGCAGCGCCTGGACATGTACGAGCATGGCCTGCGCGGCGCGCGCGGTGCGGTGATCGCGGCCGGCGGCGACCGCATCTCGCGCGAGCGCTTCTCACGCTACAGCGCCTCGCGCGACTATCTGCGCGAGTTTCCCGGGGTGCGCGGCTTCGGCTACATCCAGCGGGTGCCGCGCGCCGACGAGGCGGCGTTCCTGCAGCAGGCCCGCGCCGACGGCGCACCGTCGCTGCAGATCCGCGAGCTGGCCCCGCACGACGGCGACCGCTTCGTCATCGTCTATATCCAGCCGGTGCAGTCCAACACGCCGGCGCAGGGCTTCGACATCGCCTCCGAACCGGCGCGACGCGACGCGGCGATCGCCGCCGCACACTCGGGCAAGCCCACCATCACCGCGCCGATCCGCCTGGTGCAGCGGCCGGGGCTGGGCAAGAGCGGCTTTCTGCTGTTGCTGCCGGTGTATCGCGAAGGCCTGCCGCTGCAGACCCCGGAACAGCGCTGGCAGGCCACCAGCGGCTGGGCATACGCGCCATTGAGCATCACCGAGGTACTGGCCTCCTCCGACGACCACAGCAACGCGCTGCAGCTGAGCCTGGCCGACAGCCTGACCCCTGGGCAGCCGTTCTATCGCGACGACGCCACACCGATCCTGGCCGGAGGCCCCACCGCCGAGCGCACCCTGGCGGTCTATGGACGCCAGTGGCGTATCGGTGCACGCGCCACGCCGGGCTTCGTGCGCTCGCTCGACCAGACCTCGCCGCTGTTCGCCGGCGCGCTGGCCGCCGGTATCGCGCTGCTGCTCGCCACCCTGCTGTACGTGTTCCTGACCAGCCTGCGCCGCCGCGACCTGATCCTCAGCGAGCAGAGCCAACTGGCCGCCCTGGTCGCCGGCACCAGCGAAGCGATCGTCGCCGAAGACCTGAACGGCCGCGTGACCCACTGGAATCCCGCGGCCAAGCGCATCTTCGGCTACACCCCGGAGCAGGCCATCGGCCAGCCGCTGCAGCGGTTGCTGGGCGCGCACGTCCGCGATCCCATCAACAGCGGCGACGGCGTCCGCGAGCTGCGCCACCGCGATGGTCACACCGTCAGCGTCCTGGCCAGCGTCTCGCCGATCGCCGGCACCCGTGGCGGCACCATCGGCCATTCGCACCTGCTGCACGACGTCACCGAACAGGTGCGCGCGCAGGCGCGGGTGCTGGAGCTCAACGCCACGCTGGAGCAACAGGTGGCCGAGCGCACCAGCGAACTGGTGACCTATTCGGCACTGCAGCGCGCGATCCTGACCAATGCCGGCTACGCGATCGTCGCCACCGACCCGGACGGCGTCATCACCCTGTTCAATCCGGCCGCCGAACTGCTGCTCGGCTACGCCGCGCACGAGCTGATCGGGCGCAAGGCCACCGGCCTGTTCCTGGATCCGGAACAGCTGAGCGCACGCGCCGAGCGCATGGCCGCGCAATCGGGCATGCCGGTGCAGCCCTCGTTCGAGTCGGTGGCCGCGCTGTCCACGCTGGGACGCAGCGACACCCGCGAGTGGACCTACCTGAGCAAGGATGGCCACGCCTTCCCGGTCTTGCTCACCCTGAGCACGCTGCGCGACGACGACGACCGGGTGATCGGCTACCTCGGCATCGCGGTCGATCTGACCGAGCAGAAGCGGCGCGAGCGCGAGCTGCGCCTGGCGATCGACGCGGCCGAAAGCGCCAACCAGTCCAAGAGCGATTTCCTGGCCAACATGAGCCACGAGATCCGCACGCCGATGAACGCGATCCTGGGCATGCTGTACCTGCTGCGGCACAGCGCGCTGTCGCAGGCGGCGCAGGACATGATCCAGAAGATCGAGCTGTCCGCACGCAACCTGCTGGAGATCATCAACGACATCCTCGACTTCTCCAAGATCGAGTCCGGACGCATCGACCTGGAATCGGCGCCGTTCGACCTCAACGAGTTGCTGGAGAACATCGCCGCGCTGATGACCTCGGCGACCAGCGCCAAGCCGGTGGAGATGATCGTCGAGCCGCTGCCGCCGGGCTGCCGCTGGCTGCGCGGCGACGCGCTGCGCCTGAACCAGGTGCTGATCAACCTGGTGGGCAACGCCATCAAGTTCACCGAACAGGGCGAGGTGGTGCTGTCGGTGCGTGCCTTCCCCGGCGCCGAACCCGGCAAGCTCAAGCTGCTGTTCTCGGTGCGCGACACCGGCATCGGCATCCCGCGCGAGAAGCAGAGCCTGATCTTCTCGCCGTTCCTGCAGGCCGACACCTCCACCAGCCGCCGCTACGGCGGCAGCGGCCTGGGCCTGACCATCAGCCGGCGCCTGGTGGAGCTGATGGGCGGGCAACTGGAAGTGCAGAGCGCCCCCGGTCAGGGCAGCGATTTCTACTTCGTCATTCCGTTCGCGGTGGCGCCGGCACCGGCCGACGACGCCGAACCGGCGCAGGCGCGGCGGGTGCTGATCGCCGACGACCACGACCTGGTGAGACGCAGCCTGACCGACATCGCCAACGGCTTCGGCTGGCAGGTGGAAGCGGTGTCCAGCGGCACCGCCGCGTTGGCCGCGGCCGCGCCGGAACGGGCCGAGTTCGACGTGATCCTGCTGGACTGGCGCATGCCCGACCTGGACGGGTTGAGCGTGGCCCAGCGCATCCGCGCGCAATCGGCGCCGGACCGGCAACCCATCATCGTCATGGTCACCGCCTACGAGCGGCGCATGATCCAGGAGCAACAGCCCGGCGTCGCCGACGTGGATGCGGTGATGACCAAGCCGGTCACCGCCTCGGCCCTGCAGCGCACCATCGCCATGCTGCTGGCGCGTCGCAACGGCGAGCTGCCCGCGGCAGCGCCCGGCGACGGCGTCGCACGCCTGGCCGGGGCCCGCTTGCTGGTGGTCGACGACAGCGACATCAACCGCGAGGTCGCGCAGCGCATCCTCGAAGGCGAAGGCGCGCTGGTCGAGCTGGCGCAGGACGGCGCCCAGGCGCTGCAGCGGCTACGCCGCGATCCCGGCCGCTTCCACGTCGTGCTGATGGACGTGCAGATGCCGACCATGGACGGCTACGAAGCCACCCGGCAACTGCGTGCCGATCCGGACCTGGCCGCCGTGCCGGTGATCGCCCTCACCGCCGGCGCCTATCGCCAGCAGCAGGAGATGGCGCTGTCCAGCGGCATGAACGACTTCATCGCCAAACCGTTCCAGGTCGAGGACCTGATCGCGATCATCCGGCGGTTCCTGCCGCCGAACCTGACCGCGCTGCCGCTGCTGCCGCTGGCGGCGCCACCGTCGGTGCTGCCGGCGGACGACTGGCCGGCCAGCGACCCCGCGCTGCTCGATACCGTCCAGGCGCAGCGGCTCTGGGGCGAACGCGAGCCGTATCGGCGCTATCTGCTGAAGCTGTTGCAGGAACATCCCGACCCGGCGGCCAGCGTCCGCACCCTGCTGGAAGCGCAACGGCCCGCCGAGGCCGTCTCGCTGGTGCACAAGTTGCGCGGCTCGGCCGGATCGCTGGCCTTGCCGGCGTTGAGCATCGCCAGCGCCGCCTTGGAAGAACGCTTGAGCACGGCGCCGACGCAGGCCGATGCCGAGATCGCCGCGCTGGCCGCGGCGATGGCCGACACCGCTGCCGAAGTGCTGCGCTTCGCCGACGCCACCCAGGTTGCGACGCCACCCGCGGCAGCGAACATCGCCGCGGTCGATCCGGCGACGCTGCAGGCCTCCTGGCATCAGGTGCTGCAGGTGCTGGACAGCGACGATCCGGACCGCATCGACCGCACGCTGCGGCAACTGGCGCCTGTCCTGCCGGCGGCGCAGGCCGCCGAGCTGCAACAGTTGCTGGAGAATTTTTCCTTCCGCGAAGCCGAGGCTCAAGTCAGGCGATGGCTGGCCGATGCACGCGATTGAGAGAGCGCCGCCCGCGCGGCGGCGCGTGTCCGACGGGAACCCACCATGACCCAGCCTTGCATCCTCTGTGTCGATGACGAACCCAGCAACCTGGCGCTGATCCGCCAGCTCCTGCGCGAGGACTATGCGCTGGTGTTCGCCAAGAACGGCGCCGAAGCCCTGCGCGGGGTGGCCAAGCACCACCCGGCGCTGATCCTGCTGGACGTCGACCTGCCCGACATCGACGGCTACACCCTCGCCCGCACCCTCAAGGAAGACGCGCGCAGCGCGGCGATCCCGATCATCTTCGTCACCGCCAAGGACAAGGACACCGACGAGAGCATCGGGTTCGACGCCGGCGGCGTCGACTACATCACCAAGCCCTACTCGCCAAGCATCCTGCGCGCGCGGGTGCGTACCCACCTGTCGCTGGTCAGCGCCACCAGCCTGGCCGACAGCCATCGCGACGCGATCCAGATGCTGGGCATGGCCGGCCACTACAGCGACTCGGACACCGGCACGCATATCTGGCGCATGGCCGCCTACGCCCGCGCGCTCGCGCTGGCCGCCGGCTGGTCGTGCGAGGACGCCGATCTGCTGGAACAGGCCGCGCCGATGCACGACACCGGCAAGATCGGCATCCCCGATGCGGTGCTGAAGAAACCCGGGCCGCTGGACGCCGACGAGTGGCAGGTCATGAAGCGGCACCCGCGGATCGGCTACGACATCCTCAGCCGCAGCAACGCGCCGCTGTTCCGGCTCGCCGCCGAGGTCTCCCTGTACCACCACGAGCACTGGGACGGCGGCGGTTACCCGGCCGGCGTTTCAGGCACGCAGATTCCCGAATCGGCACGGATCGTGGCGCTGGCCGACGTGTTCGATGCGCTCACCTCACCGCGTCCGTACAAGGACGCATGGCCGCTGGAACAGGCGATGGCGCTGTTCCGCGACAAGGCCGGCAGCCAGTTCGAGCCGCGCCTAGTGCAGTTGTTCGAGGCGATCCTGCCGCAGATCCTGCAGATCCAGGCGTACTGGAACGAGCGCGAGACCGAGGATGACCCGCCGCCACGCGGCAAGGCGCAGGCCGCGCTGGGGCATCACGGCAGTTGATACAAGCCCCTCTCCCCCCGGGACAGGGGTTGGGGTGAGGGGACGGCGCGAAGCGACGCGCAGAGATCGAGGACACGCGGCTTCGCCCGTCCCCTCACCCGCCCCTTCGGGGCCCCTTCTCCCGGATGGAGAAGCAACAGCGCACTACGCTCCGCGATGGGCGTGACCGGTCACGCCCATCGCGGCTGAAGCCGCTCCTGCGGAAAGACACACGAGGCACCGCTTCTCAGCGCCGCTGCAGACGCCAGGCGCGGTGGATGCGCGGGTTGCGCTCGAAATCGACGTCGATGGTCTGCGCGCTGATCTCCTCGCACACCGCGAATTCGGCCAGCGCGTTCTCGTCCAGCTTGAAGCGGCGGAAGTTGTTGGAGAAGTACAGCACGCCCTCGGGCATCAGCCGCGCCACCGCCGCGCGCAACAGCCGCACGTGCTCGCGCTGGATGTCGAAATCCTCGGCGCGCGCGGAATTGGAGAAGGTCGGCGGGTCGCAGAAGATCACGTCGTAGCGGTTCTTCTCCGCCTCCAGCCAGCTCAGCGCGTCGGCCTGCACCAGCCGGTGCTGGGCGCCGCCCTTGCCGTTGAAGGCCAGGTTGTCGGCGCACCACTGCAGATAGGTGCCGGACAGGTCCACGCTGGTGGTGGAATCGGCGCCGGCCACCGCCGCCTGCACGCTGGCCACGCCGGTGTAGCAGAACAGGTTGAGGAAGCGCTTGCCGCGCGCCTGCTGCGCCATCACCCCGCGCAGCGGGCGGTGGTCGAGGAACAGCCCGGTATCCAGGTAGTCGAACAGGTTCACCCGCAGCAGCGCGTCGTGCTCGCGCACCACCAGGAACTCGCCACGCTGCTCGAAGCGGCCGTACTTGCTGCCGCCCTTGCCGCGTTCGCGGGTCTTCAGCGCCACCTGCTCGGCCGGCACCGCGAACACCTCGCGCGCCGCCGCCAGCAGTTCGTTGCGGCGGCGGCGCACGTCCACGTCGGGAATGCTGTCCGGCGCCGCGTACTCCTGCACGTGCAGGAAGGTGCGCGCCTGGCCGCCGTCCTCCTGGTACACGTCGATCGCCGCCGCGTACTCGGGCAGATCGGCATCGTAGGCCCGGTAGCAGCCGATCCGCTCGCGCGCCCGCCAGGTCTTGAACTTGCGCAGGTTCTTGCGCAGGCGGTTGGCAACCATCTGCGCGCCGTCGCTGAGCGCGCGCGGCTCCTCGCTGGCGCCCGCGCGCGGCGCGACCGCGATCGGGTCGCAGACGATCAACGGGCACTCCAGCGCGCCGTTGAACATCTGGTACTTCTTGGCCGCGCGCAGGCCGGTGGCATAGGCCAGTTCGTCGCTGCCGCACAGCAGGCTGGCGCGCCACTGCGGCACCGCGCGCTTGAGCGCATCGCCCAGGCGCCGGTACAGCGCCGCGTCGGCGGCCAGGCGCTCGTCGTAGGGGGGATTGCACACCACCGTGCCCAACGCCTGCGCCGGCGCAGGCAACGCCGCGACGTCGTGCGCGGCAAAGGCGATCGCCTCGACCACGCCGGCCGCCAGCGCGTTCTCGCGCGCCGCGCGCAGCGCATGCGGGTCGATGTCGCTGCCGTACAGCACCGGCCGCAACGCGGCGCGACCGGCCTGGGCGCGCTGCCGCGCCTCGGCCAGCAGCGTACGCCAGGCCGCCACGTCGAACCCCAGCCAGCGGCTCGGCGCGGCATCGGCATCGGTGTCGCCGCGCTGCTGCGCCGCCAGTTCGCCGCGCAGCAAGCCCGGCGCGACATCGGCGGCCATCAGCGCGCCTTCGATCAGCAGCGTGCCGCTGCCGCACATCGGATCCAGCAGCCCGCCGCCCTGCGCATACAGCGCCGGCCACTGCCCGCGCAGCAGCACCGCCGCGGCCAGGTTCTCCTTCAGCGGCGCCTCGTTCTGCGCCTGGCGCCAGCCGCGCCGGTGCAGCGAGCCGCCGCCCAGGTCCACCGACAGCGTCGCGCGGCCCTTGCGCAGCGACAGGTTCAGGCGCAGGTCCGGGTGCTCCACGTCCACCGACGGCCGCTCCAGGCCCTCGCCGCGCAGCGTGTCCACCACCGCATCCTTGACCCGCTGCGCCGCGAAGCGCGCGTGGGTGATGCCGGTGCCGGACACATGCGCGTCCACCGCCAGGGTGTGCTGCGGCGCCAGATGGCTGCGCCACGGCAGCGCCGCCACGCCGGCGTACAGCGCCGCCTCGTCGGGGCAGTCGAAGGACTGCAACGGCCACAGCACCCGGCTGGCCAGGCGCGACCACAGCACCGCGCGCTGCGCGTCCTGCAGGCTACCTTCGGCATTGACCCCGGCGACGGTGGCGGTGGCCTGCGCCACGCCGAGCGCGAGCAGTTCATCGACGAGCAGGTATTCCAGGCCCTTGGCGCAGGAGACGAAGAATTTCACGGAAGGCGGACCAGGACGGACGGGAGGGAGGCACGGCGGACGCCGCGCGCGTGGCGCATCGCAGCGCCGGATCCGGCGTTACCGCGGCCGCGGCCGCGGATCGAGGGATGGGCACGCGCACGCACCGCACCGGAACGGCGCGCAGAATACCACAGGGTCCGTGCGCCCCTGCCTGCTACGCGGTGCCCTGGCGCAGGGTGCGCCGCGGCCGTCACTGGCCTCGTGTGACGGGCACAGCGACGTCGCCCGCCGGCGTTCGCTTCGCGACCACCCCGCGCCGTGGCAGATGAAGCTGGCGCTGCAGACGCGCCCTCCTGCCGCCTTGGTGCGCGACGCATCGCGCAATGCGAGGCCACGAATCCGGCGCCGGGCATGCCCGGCGGCAGACCCCGTCGACGGCAGCGCAGGCCACTCACCACGGCGTCAGCCGCCACGCTTCGGCATCCGCCTGCAAGCGCTGCTGCAGGCGCAGCGTGTCCAGGAACTCCGCATCGTGCGAGACCACCAGCAGCGCGCCGGGGTACTGCAGCAGCACCGCGCGCAAGGCGTCGCGGGCTTCGCGGTCCAGGTGGTTGTCCGGCTCGTCCAGCAACAGCAGTTCGGCCGGCGGCGTGCGGTAGAAGGCGCAGGCCAGCGCAGTCTTCAGCCGCTCGCCGCCGCTGAGCTGGCCGCAGGGCACGCCGATGCGCTGCGCGTCCAGGCCGAGCAAGGCCAGCCGCGTGCGCAGGTCGGCGAGTGCGATGCCGGGCGCTGCGGCCTGCACCTGCGCCAGCGCGGTGGCGTCAGGGTCCAGCGACACCAGCGACTGGTCCAGATAGGCGCTGGCGGCGCGTACCCGGCAGGTGCCGGACAGCGCCGCCACCTGCCCGGCCAGCAGCCGCAACAGGGTCGACTTGCCGCTGCCGTTGGCCCCGACCACGCCGATGCGTGCGCCGCCCTGCACCACCAGGTCCAGCGGCTGCCGCGTCGCCGGCGCGAACGGCAGCCGCAGCGCGTGCAGTTCGACCAGGCGCCGGGTGGCCGCATCGGCCGGCGGCGGCGCGAACAGCGCCACCGGTGCGTCGGGCTGTACCTGACGCGCGGCCTCGGCGATGCGCTCCAGGCTGCGCGCCTGCGTGACCTGATGATCGCGCACCCGCTTGCCGGCACTGTCCTGGCTGCGTTGCTTCTGCCGGCCGAGCAGGATCGGCGCCTGGTTGGCCGTGCCGGCCTGCTGCCGCCCGCGCGCACTGCGCCGCTGCTGTCGATCGTGCTGCGCCTGCCACGCAGCGTTGTCGCGCGCGTGCTGCAGCTTGTGCTGCGCCAGTTCGGCCTGCGCGGCCTCGCGCTCGCGCGCCCGGCGCTGCAGGTAGAACGCGTAGTCGCCGCCGTAGTCGCGCAGCCCGCCTGGCGACAGTTCCAGCGTGCGCTGCATGTCCTGCAGCAGCAGCGCATCGTGGCTGATCACCAGCAGGCCGCCCGGCCAGCGCTGCAGCGCCTCGCGCAGGCGCTGCCGCTGCGCCGCGTCCAGGTGCAGGGTCGGCTCGTCCAGGATCAGCGCATCGGCCTCGGCCAGCCAGGCGCCGATCAGCGCCACCCGCATCGCCTCGCCGCCGCTGAGCGTGGCCGCCAGGCGGTGCGGCTCCAGCGCGCCGAGATCGTGCGCGTGCAGCTGTGCCTGCAGGCGCTGGGCGATGTCCCAGCGCTCGCCCAGCGCGTCGAAATCCGCCACGTCGGCGCTGCCGGCCTCGATCCGCGCCAGCGCCCGCAACGCCGCGCCCACCCCGGCCAGATCGGCGACCGTGGCGTGCGGTGCCGGCGCGATCTGCTGCGGCACGTAATGCAGGCGGCCGTGGCGCACGCAGCGTCCGGCGCTGGGCGTCAGCTCGCCGGCGAGCAGGCGCGCGAACACGCTCTTGCCGACGCCATTGCGGCCGACCAGGCCGGTGCGGCGCGCATCGAGCGCGAAGTGCAGATCGGAGAACAGAATCCTGCCGTCGGGCAGAACATGGGTCGCGCTGTCCAGCGCAAGCAGCGGATGCGTCATGGGAACCTCCATGGATGCCGGTCGTGCCCGCCGATCGCTCGGCAGGTGGGACGAGGGCCGTCGCGAAGACGGCGGCATCAATGGCGCATCGGCGTGGATCCTCGATCGGAGTGGACGCGGGACGATGCTAACGCAACGCGGCCGCGACGGGCCACGGCGCGGCGCGCTGGCTCAGGCCGCGGACAGGAACGCCGGGTGGTAGGCCACCTCGGCCATCGGCGGCAGCCGCTCGCCGAAGGCCAACGCCTGGAAGGCCTCCACCGGCGCACCCGGCAGCGTCAGCCCGGGTTCCGGATGGAAGCCGAAGCGCGCGTAGTAGGCCGGGGCGCCCAGCACCACGCAGCCGGCCGCACCCAGCGCCTGCAACTGCGCCAGCGCCTCGCGCACCAGCCGCGTGCCCAGGCCCTGGCGCTGGTGGCCCGGCCCCACCGACAGCGGTCCCAGCCCGTACCAGCCGCGGCTTCCGTCGGACAGGCTCACTGGCGACACCGCGACGTGGCCGACGATGTAGCCCTCGTGCTCGATCACCAGCGACAGGGTCAGCGCGCCGTCCGCGCGCAGCCGTTCGATGATGTCCTGCTCCTCGTGGCGGCTGTGCGCGACGCGGAAGAACGCGACCAGGGTCAGCGCCTCGATCGCCGCCGCGTCGGCCGGCCGCTCGGCGCGCAACAGCATGTCGTCGGCTGCGCTCACAGGCGCTCCAGCAGCTCGGCGAAGGCCTGCGCCGAGGTCGCCACGTGCTCGCCCAGGCGATGCGTGTCGTCGACCAGCAGCAGCCGCGCCGCGCGCGCCTGCGCCCAGGCGATCACTTCACTGGCAGGAATCAGTTCGTCGCGCCAGGCATGCACCACCGAGGTCGGCACCGGTGCCGCATCCAGCGCCGGCATGTGCCCCATCCGCGTCGGCGGCACCATCAGGAACAGGCCGCGCACCGGCACGTGCAGCGACACCTGCGCGGCGATGTAGGCGCCGAGGCTGGAACCGGCCAGCACCAGCGGCCCGCGCTGCGCCGCCGCCTGCGCCAGCTCCAGCAGGCGCTGCAGACGCGTCGGCACGTCGCCCAGCGGGCTGATGTCGCGGCGCGCATCCAGGTCGGTGTAGTCCGGGCGCGAATGGCTCCAGCCCAGGCGTTCCGCCACCTCGGCCAATGCGGTCACCTTGATCGCGTCCGGCCCGCTCTCGAAGCCGTGCGAGAGGATGCAGTGGCCGCGGCTCACAGCGCCACCACCGCATCGCCCAACCGCAGCGTGCCGCCCTGCACGATGCGCGCGCACAGGCCGCCGTGGCCGCGCATGGCGTTGTAGCCGCCGGGCCCCAACGCCTGCTCCATGCGCGAGCACGGATCGCACGGCGCGATGCCTTCCAGCTCGACCTCGCCGATCCGGAAGCGACGCCCCTTCAGCGCGATCAGTGGAATGCCCGACACCACCACGTTGCGCCGCAGGGTCGCCGGCGCCACCGCCGCATGGCCGGCCAGCGCGGCGATCGCCGGCAGGTGTTCGGCCTGGATCAGGGTCACGCCGCGCTTGCCGTTGCGGCCGGCGTAGCGGTCGCCGTGCAGGCCGCCCTCGGTTTGCGCGGTGGCGGCGTCGACTTCGTGCATCGGCACATCGCGCGCTGGGCGCAGGCCGATCCATTCCACGCGTCCGGCGCGCGGCAGTGTGGCCAGCAGGGTCGCCAGCGGGCTTTCGGAATTCAGGGTCATCGGCGAATGCTAGCATCCGCGCATGCCGCCCACCTCGCCGTTGCCGATCCACGATGCGCCCCTGCCCTACGTCGGACTGCTGGAGGAGCGCGCGCCGGACAGCATCACGCTGGCGGTGATCCACTGCACCGAGTTGCCGGACCTGGCCAGCGCGCGCCTGTACGGCGAGCGTGTTCTGTATCCATCGGGCACCGGCAACAGCGGCCACTTCTACATCGACCGCGACGGCAGCGTGCATCGTTATGTGCCGCTGCAGCGCGTCGCGCACCACGTGCGCGGCTACAACCGGCAATCGCTGGGCATCGAACTGGTCAACCGCGGACGCTATCCGCTGTGGCTGGATTCGCGCCACCAGGCGATGCGCGAGGACTACCCGCCGGCGCAAGTGCAGGCGCTGATCCGGCTGCTGCAGCAGTTGCGCGCGGAACTGCCGCAGCTGCACCACATCGCCGGACACGACGCGCTGGACCGCAGCCTGGAACCGGCCAGCGACGATCCGACGCGGCAGGTGCAGCGCAAGCTCGATCCGGGCCCGCGCTTCCCATGGCCGCACGTGCTGGAGGCGGTGGCGCTGGCGCCGTATGCGCCGCCTGTGTGATCGCGCTGGAGGTGGATTGGAACGGTCGATCCGGGCCGCGATGGAGTAGCAGACAGCGTCGCATTCGCACGCTCCCGTAGCAGCGGCTTCAGCCGCGACCCGGCTTCATCAGGAACGGCCCGGTCGCGGCCGAAGCCGCTCCTGCGCGATCTTCCACGCGCGCTCAGTGCACGCCGACGTAGTTCTTCTCGCCCGCGGTCACCGCCACGTCCAGGCGATTGCCGACCGGCGCCAGCGGACACACCACGTGCGGGGTGAACGCGCACGGCGGGTTCTGCGCCAGGTTGAAATCCAGCACGATGCGGTCACCCTGCGGCGCCGGCACGAACAGATAGCGGGCGCCGCCATAGCTCTCGCGGCCGCTGGTGCGATCGGAGAACGGCAGGAACAGACGCTGGCCGGCGCCGTCGCGCAGCACCTGCAGGCGGTAGTGCCGCCCCTGCAGCACGAAGTCGGCGCTGCCGACCAGGGCCAGCGGCTGCGGCGTGCCGATCGAGGTGAGCAGCACCATCGCCCGCGGCGCCGGTACCGGATGCCAGTCGGCCACCACCCGCCACTGCGGATCGATCGTGAAGTAGTCGATGCCGCGGAAGCGCGCGCGCGCAGGCGCCTGCGGATCGCGGAAGCGCCAGCCGAACAGGTTGCCGGTGCGCACCACGTAGAACTCCTGCGCCCCCAGCATCAGCCGGGTCTCGGTGCCGTGCGCCGCGTCGGTCTCCAGGCGGCCGCCGGCGAACGGCTGGCCGTTCACCTGCACCGTCGCGTCCGCTGCGGGCTGGAACTGCACGCCCTCCTGCGGATCCACCTGCAGCGTGCCCAGATGCGCCGGACCGGCCGGCAACTGCACATCGTTGTCGGGTGCGCTGCCGACCCGATGCAGGCCGCTGTGCAGGCGCCCGGAGCCGGTATAACTCAACCAGCCGGACGGCGCCCGCAACGTCGCCAGGCGCTGCGCGCGGCCACGCTGCACCGCCTCGCGATAGTGCGTGGCAGATTGCGCGCGCGGCGAGGCGTCGGCGCCATCGGCCGCCGCGCGGCGGTCGCCGCAGGCGACCAGGCCGAGCATCAACGCCAGCCCGCAGGCCTCACGCCAGCGCATGGTGCCGCCCCTGACGCGCGCCATCGTGCATGCGTTCGGTGCGCGCCGCGGACCTAGCCGACGGCGCGCGGCCGCGACGGGTCGGCGATCCAGCCGCTCCAGGAGCCGGCATACACGCGCGCACCGTGCAGGCCGGCATGTTCCAGCGCCAGCAGCAGATGGCAGGCGGTGACGCCGGAGCCGCACATCAGCACCACCTCGCGCGGATCGCGCCCCTGCAGCAACGGCTGCAGCTCCGCGCGCAGTTCCTGCGCCGGGCGCAGGCGGCCGTCGCGCAGGTTCTGCGCCAGCGGCCGGTTGAGCGCGCCGGGCACGTGCCCGGGCAGCGGGTCGATCGGCTCCACCTCGCCACGGAAGCGTTCGCCGGGGCGCGCATCCAGCAACCAGCCCGGCGCCTCGTGCAGGCGTGCGGCGACCTCCTCGGCGGAGACGATGCGCGCCGCATCGAAGACCTGCGGATACGGCGGCAATGGCGACGGCGCGGTGGCCGCGTCGGTTTCCGGCAGGCCGAGCCGGCGCCATTCGGCCAGGCCGCCGTCGAGCACGGCGACACGGCGATGGCCGAGCAGGCCCAGCATCCACCACAACCGCGCCGCGGCCATGCTGCCGTCGCTGGCGTCGTACACCACCACCTGGTGCTGCGGACCGATGCCCCACTGCCCCAGGGTGCGCGCGAACGCCGCGTCGTCCGGCAACGGATGCCGGCCCAGGCCGGGACGGCCGAGATCGGACAGGTCCGCGTTCAGATCGGCGTACACCGCGCCGGGCAGGTGCGATTGCGCATAGGCCTCGCGCGCGGCCGCCGCCGCGGCGGGATCGAGCAGCGCCGCCGGCACGAACCGCGCATCGACCAGGCGCAGCGCGGGATCGTCGAACGCGGCGGCCAGCGCCGGCGCCTCGACCAGGGTGTGCCATGCGGGGGACGTTGCGGTCATGCGGCTTGCTCCAGTCGGCGGCGCAGGTTGAGCAGGATCGCCGCGGTCGCGCCCCAGATCCGCTGGCCGGGCCAGCCGTACTCCAGCACGACGCGCGGGCGTCCGCGGTAATCGGTCTCGATGCTGCGCAGGTTGTCCGGCGCCATCAGATAGGCCAGCGGCACCTCGAACACCTCGGCCACCTCGCCCGGATGCGGCTGCGGCACGAAGCGCGGATCGATCGCCGCGACCACCGGCATCACCCGGAAGCCGCTGATGGTGACGAACGGATCCAGGTAGCCCAATGGCTCGGCCTGCGACGCCGCCAGCGCGATCTCCTCCTCGCTCTCGCGCAGCGCCGCGGCCACCGCATCGGCGTCGCTGGCCTCGATGCGGCCGCCGGGAAAACTGACCTGGCCGCCGTGGTGACGCAGGCTGTCGGTGCGCCGGGTCAACAGCACATGGGTGCCATCGGCGCGCGGCACCAGGCCGGCCAGCACCGCCGCTTCCACCGGCGCGCCGTCCGGCAGCAGATCCTGCAGTTCGTGGTGGTTCCAGCCCGGCCCCGCCGGCGGCTGCTGCAGCGGGTGCAGTGCGCGCAGAAGATGCGCGCGTTCGGCCAGGCGCTGCCCCGGCGACGGCGACCAGCCGCGGCCCGGCAGCACCTCGTCCATGTAGCGGCGGCGTTCGGCGTCGCTCATGCCGCGCCAGCGTGCGATCTCGTCGCCGCTGCGCAGGCAGCCGGCGCAATAGCCCTGCGCATCGAGACGGCAGAGACCGATGCAGGGCGTGAGCAGGGCATGCGGAACGGGATCCATCGGATTCGACACCTTGCCAGCCTAGCGCGATTCGTCGGCGCCGTCGTTGCCTGCCAAAAAAATTGCGCCGGCATCGCTGCCGGCGCAATCGTCGTGCACTGGAACGGCGTGCTTACTTGACGCTGACCAGCTTGATCTCGAACTGCACCGCCACGTTCGGCGGGAACGGCGTACGCGGGTCGGCACCGTAGGCCTTGTCCGGCGGCAGGGTCACTTCCCACTTGGAGCCGGCCGGCATCTGCAGCAGCGTGTCGCGCATGGCCTGCATCTCGACTTCGCTGACCTTGATCGCCGGGATCTGCTGCGCCGGACGCGCCTGCGCCGGACGCTGGCCGAACGGGTACGGACCGGCCACTTCCAGCTGCACGGTGCTGGCCTGGGTCGGCTTGGCACCCTTGCCGGCCTCGATCACGCGGTACTGCACGCCGCTGGGCAGGGTCTGCACGCCAGCCTTGGCCTTGTTCTGGGCCATGAACTGGTCGCTCTTGGTCTTGTTCTCGGCAGCGGCCTTCTCGTAGTCGGCCTTGGCCTGCTGAGCGCGGGCCTGCTCGCGCTTCTGGAACGCTTCCACCGCCGGCTTCAGCTGGTCGGCGCTGACCGCCGGCTGCTTCTTGGCGTAGGCGTCCTGCAAGCCCTTCACCACCGCATTGATATCGAGCTGCTCGCCGCGGCCGGTGAGTTCGGCAAGGTTGTTGCCGTAGTCGTAGCCGAAGTAATAGCTCAGCTTGCCCTTCTCGGACGAGGTGTCCTGGGCGAACGCATTGCCGCTCAGGGCGAGGGCCGCGACAGCGACCGCAATAGAACGCAACTTCATCAAACAATTCTCCAGGGTGGTGGCACAGGGCGGCCCGTGCCGCCTGAGATGACGCGTTAGGATAGCCGCCGCGGCGCGTAACCGCTACCGACGACGCTGCTCTGACTGGTGCGGCCCGCCCAGAGTTCCCATTACCTTTTTTTAACAACCAGGAATGCACATGTCCGGCACGCCGGTCCTCGCCGATACCCAGGGTGCGATCCGCATCCTCACCGTGAATCGAGCCGACAAGCTCAACGCCTTGAATCGCCAGGTTTTGCAGGCGCTGGATGCGGCCTTCGCCGCGGCCGCGGACGACCCGCAGATCCGCGTGGTGGTGCTGACCGGCGCCGGCGAGAAAGCCTTCGTGGCCGGCGCCGACATCGCCGAGATGAACGAACTGACACCGGTGCAGGGCCGCGATTTCTCGCAACTGGGCCAGCGCCTGATGCGCCGGATCGAGCGCATGCCCAAGCCGGTGCTGGCGATGGTCAACGGTTTCGCCCTCGGCGGCGGGCTGGAACTGGCGATGGCCTGCCACCTGCGCGTGGCCGCCGAAGGCGCGCGCCTGGGCCAGCCGGAGATCAATCTCGGGCTGATTCCCGGCTTCGGCGGCACCCAGCGCCTGCTGCGGCTGGTCGGCCGCGCCGCGGCGCTGGAACTGTGCCTGCTTGGCGTGCCGATCGACGCGGCGCGCGCACTGCAATTGGGCCTGGTCAACCGCGTGGTCGCCGCCGGCGAACTGCAGGCGACCACGCTGAAATTGGCGCAGCAACTGGCCGATGCCGCGCCACTGGCACTGCGCGGCATCCTCGACGCGATCCAGATCGGTGGCGAAAGCGCGATCGAACAGGGGCTGGAATACGAGACCGCGCAGTTCGGCCTGCTGTTCTCCAGCGAGGACATGCGCGAAGGCACCCGCGCCTTCCTGGAGCGGCGCCCGCCGCAGTTCCGCGCCCGCTGAGCCCGCACACGATGTCGCACGCCCCCGCTCCCGCCACGCCGCTGCAGTTGCTGCGCTGGATCCTGGACGACGATCTGGATGCCGCGATCGACGGCGGCCTGATGGACTACCGCGGCACCGATCCGGAGGACGATCGCCTGGACCCGGCGCATCCGCAGTTGCGCGCGCAGGTGCTGGCCGCGCAGCAGCGCCTGCGCGATGCGTGGGACGCGCGTGCGCGCTACCGGGCGCGCAGCGCGCGCCTGGAGCGACATGCCAATGCGCGCCAGGCGCGACGTGCGGCAGCGACACCGATCGCCTCGACGTCGACCACGGCCGCACCGAGCGCGCCGGCCCTGCCGGCGGCCGCTGCGGCGATCCTGGCCCGCGCCAAGGCCAAGGCCGCGCAGCGAGGCGGCCAATGAGCGCGACCGCGAGCACGGGCGCAAGCACGCCTGCACGGCGCGGGCGCCTGCTGAGCAAGGACGAGATCCATGAGCTGTTCTCGCGCCTGTCCGAACTCAACCCCAGCCCGACCACCGAGCTGGAATACGACAGCCCGTTCGAACTGCTGATCGCGGTGATCCTCTCGGCGCAGGCCACCGACGTCGGCGTCAACAAGGCCACGCGGCGCCTGTATCCGGTGGCGAACACGCCGGCCGCGATCCTGGCGCTGGGCGAGGACGGCCTGAAGCGCTACATCTCCACCATCGGCCTGTTCAACGCCAAGGCCAAGAACGTCATCGCCACCTGCCGCATCCTGGTCGAGCAGCACGGCGGCGAGGTGCCGCGCTCGCGCGCCGCGCTGGAAGCGCTGCCCGGGGTCGGCCGCAAGACCGCCAACGTGGTGCTCAACACCGCCTTCGGCGAACCGACCATGGCGGTGGACACGCACATCTTCCGCGTCGCCAACCGCACCGGGCTGGCCCCGGGCAAGGACGTGCGCGCGGTCGAAGATTCGCTGCTCAAGCGGGTGCCGCCGCAGTTCCTGCACGACGCGCACCACTGGCTGATCCTGCACGGCCGCTACGTGTGCAAGGCGCGCAAGCCCGACTGTCCGCAGTGCGCGATCCGCGACCTGTGCCGGTACAAGGACAAGACGCCGGGTTGAGCGGCGTGCCGCGGCGCCGGCCGGTACAGCGCCGGGGATGTCGGCTTGGGCAACTTGCGCGGCGCATGTCGTCCGCCGCTGCGCCCGTCGCGGTTGAAACCGCTTCTCCAGTTCTCCACGAGAGGCCACCTGGCCGCTGTAGCAGCGACTATCGTCCACGGTCGTCGACGCGAACCGTGAAAGGCGCCCCGGCCCGCGCCCCATCGCGCGCCGCGGCGATCGCGCCGTAAAAAAGAAAGGCGGCGCAATGCGCCGCCTTTCGTTCCACGTGCGGGAATCTCCGCGAATCAGAACGACAGGTCGCCCCAGACGCCGAATTCCTTGGTTTCCACGTCGGTCTTCTTGCTGGCGTTGTCCTGGTGCGTGTACTTGTACACGGTGGCCAGCTTCAGGTTCTTCAGCACCGGGAACTCGACGCCGACATTCCAGTACTTGTCGGCCAGGGTCGGGTCGATGGTCTTGCTCAGGTCGGTCTTGTCGTAGCGGGCGAAGGCGTTGATGCCGCCGTCGGTCAGCGCCACGCTGCCCCACACCGACCAGCCGCTGGACTTGTCGGTGGCCGGGGTCAGCACGTTGTTGAGGTTCTTGGCCTGGAAGTACTCGCCGCCCAGACGGAAGTTGGAATCGGCGTAGGCGACCATCGCATCGGCGCGGGTGTAGTCGTGCTGCGCGTCGAGGATGTCGGTTTCCTTGCCCAGCTTGCCCGAGTAGGCGCCGACGGCGATGGCCAGGTTCTGCATCGGCATGTAGGCGACGCGGCCTTCCACGTCCATGCCCTTGCCGCGGGTCGGGTTCTTGTAGCCGGCGCCGTTGACCACCGACATCGCGTAGTTGACCTGCGAGCCCAGGTCGCCGAAGGCGTGCAGGCCCCAGTCGGAGGAGTTGGCGTACTTCAGGCGGTCGGTCAGGGTGTTCTCGACGTAGCGGTAGCCGTAGAACTTCTCGACGAACGGCACCCACGGCATGTCGGCGGCACCGATGCGCAGGGCGAAGGCGTCGTCGAACTTGCCCTGCACGTAGGCCTTCTTGACGAACAGCTGAGTGTTGGACAGCGCCGAGCTGTACTGGAAGTCGGTGGTCAGGTTGGCCGACCAGATCTCGTTGAAGCTGTGGTCGACGGTCAGGTAGAAGCGCTTGACGTCCAGACCGGTGCCGCTGGCGGCGGTCTTGGCGCCGCCGCTGGTGCGGTCGATGTTGGTCAGATCGAAGAACATGCGGCCGCCGATCTTGTTGTCGTTGACCAGCTTGGCGAGCTTGTCGACCTTGGCGGCGCTGGCCTGCGCCGTTTCGGTCGCCTGGGCCTGCACGACATTCACTTCCGACTGCGCGTCGGACTGCGCCTGCAGGGCTTCCGACTGCGCCTGCAGCTGCTGGACCTGGGTCTGCAGCGCTTCGATCTGGGCCTGCAGCTGCTGCAGCTGGGCAGCGCTGACGGCGGGCGGGTTGCTGCTGGCCTTGGCCTTCGCCGCGAACGCCTGCGGCGCCGACGCGAGGCCGAGGCTGGCGAGGATCGCCGTGGCGAGAAGATGGGAACGCATTAGAATCTCTCCGATGGGTGGTGGCAGGGTGGTATGGGTGCGGTGCGGCCCCAGTGCGATGGCCCGACCATTTGTAAAGATTCCGTCAAAGACATGACGGTTTTGAGTCAGCTTCGTTTCGAAACGAAGGCAACCCCGTCCGGAAAGGCTGTCACCGGACTGACATCTGATTTTCTTCAGACGTTCATGAAAAAGTCTTGGAATGCAGCCGATGCCGGCCGGGGTGCCGGCATTCCACCTATTTCAGGAGTTCTCCCGATGCGTTCCCTCAAGCTCCGACTGCTGGCAGCCGCCGCGGTCGCTACGTTTTCGCTCGCGGCGCAAGCCACCGATGTCACTGGCGCAGGCTCCAGCTTCGTCTACCCGGTGCTGTCGAAGTGGTCGGCTGCCTATGCTGAGAAAAGCGGCAACCGCGTCAACTACCAGTCGATCGGTTCCGGCGGCGGCATCGCGCAGATCCAGGCGGCCACGGTCGATTTCGGCGCCTCCGACAAGCCGCTGAGCGGCGCGGATCTGGAAAAGTTCGGCCTGGGCCAGTTCCCGGTCGTGATCGGCGGCATCGTGCCGGTGTTCAACGTGGCGGGCGTGGCCCCGGGTGCGATGAAGCTCGACGGCACCGTGCTGGCCAACATCTTCCTCGGCAAGATCACCAAGTGGAACGACCCGGCGATCGCCGCGCTGAACCCGGGCCTGACCCTGCCCGACCTGAAGATCACCATCGTGCACCGCTCCGACGGTTCGGGCACCAGCTTCAATTTCACCAACTACCTGTCCAAGGTCAGCCCGGAGTGGAAGAGCAAGGTCGGTGAAGGCACCGCCGTGCAGTGGCCGGCCGGCATCGGCGGCAAGGGCAACGAAGGCGTGGCCGCCTACGTCAAGCAGATCCGCGGCGGCATCGGCTACGTCGAGTACGCCTACGCGCTGCAGAACAAGCTCAGCTACGCCGGCATGAAGAACGCCGCCGGCCGTTTCGTGATGCCGGACGACAAGACCTTCTCCGCTGCCGCCGCCACCGCGGACTGGAAGTCGGCCAAGGACTTCAACCTGATCATGACCAACGCGCCGGGCCAGGACGCGTGGCCGATCACCGCCACCACTTGGGCCATCATGTACAAGAAGGCCAAGAAGCCGGCGTCGTCGAAGGCCGCGCTGGACTTCTTCAAGTGGTCGTTCGAGCAGGGCCAGCCGCAGGCCAAGGCGCTGGACTACGTGCCGCTGCCGGAGCCGCTGGTCAAGCAGATCGAAGCCTACTGGGCGCAGAACATGAAGTAAGCCGGCGCCTCGCCCGTCCGGCGCTCGCGCGCCGGCACGGCGATGTCCCGAAGGCGCGGACCGCAGGGTCCGCGTCTTTTTTTGTCCCCGCTGGCGGAGCCGTGCGCAGGCCCAGCGGGGGCACGCCGCCCTGCCCTGCCACGGTTCCGGAAGGCGGCGCGAGCGCCGCATCCGGTGATGGCGTCCGCCAACCAGTCCGCAAGTCATCTCGCTGTAACAAAAATATCATTTCATAGCGAGCATCCGCCGGATGTCCCGGCGCTCTTCGCTACGGAGTGACCCCCCATGAAACTGCAGCCGGCGCGCATTGCCGTCCTGTCCCTCGCCCTGGCCTTCGCCGTCACCGCCTGCCAGCCCGGCAACGGCGACAAGCAGGGCGCCGCCGATGCGGCAGGTGGGACGCCCGCTGCCGCGCCGGCCGCCGGCGCCAAGACTGCGGCGGAGATTTCCGGCGCGGGTGCCTCCTTCATCTACCCGCTGATCTCCAAGTGGTCGGCCGACTACAACGCGGCCACCGGCAACAAGATCAACTACCAGTCGATCGGTTCCGGCGGCGGCATCGCCCAGATCAAGGCCGGCACGGTCGATTTCGGCTCTTCCGACAAGCCGCTGGACAGCGCCGAGCTGGCCGCGGCCGGTCTCGGCCAGTTCCCCTCGGCGATTGGGGGGGTGGTGCCGGTGGTCAACCTGGACGGCATGGACGCGGGCAAGCTGCGGCTGACCGGCCCGGTGCTGGCGGACATCTTCCTGGGCAAGATCAGCAAGTGGAACGACCCGGCGCTGACCGCGCTGAACCCGGGCGTGACCCTGCCCGACACCAAGATCAACCTGGTGCACCGCTCCGACGGCTCGGGCACCAGCTTCAACTTCACCAACTACCTGTCCAAGGTCAGCCCGGAGTGGAAGGGCAAGGTCGGCGAAGGCACCTCGGTGCAGTGGCCGGGCGGCGTCGGCGGCAAGGGCAACGAAGGCGTGGCCTCGTACGTGCAGCAGATCAAGGGCTCGATCGGCTACGTCGAACTGGCCTACGCGCTGCAGAACAAGATGCCGTACGCGTCGATGCAGAACGCCGCCGGCAACTGGGTGCAGCCCAATGCCGAGAGCTTCGCCGCGGCCGCCGCGTCGGCCGACTGGGCCAACGCCAAGGACTTCAACCTGGTCATCACCAACGCCGCAGGCGCGCAGGCGTGGCCGATCACCGCCACCAACTTCATGCTGATGCACAAGCAGGCCAAGGACCCGGCGCGCAGCAAGGCGACCCTGGACTTCTTCAAGTGGGCCTTCGAGAAGGGCCAGCCGCAGGCCGACGCCCTGCACTACGTGCCGCTGCCGCCGGAACTGGTGCAGCAGATCGAGTCCTACTGGAGCAAGGAATTCAAGTAAGCGCCACCGCGGTGCGCACTGCGCGCAGCGCGGCGGCAACCGGCGACCGGCGGTGCAGTCCAGGCGCCGCCGGTCGCCGTCTCGGCAACTTGTGATCCGGACTTTCGGGTTCCCGCCTGTGCGGGAGCGATGCAACCACCCACCGCGCGCGGTCATCCCCGCCGCGGCCACGATCGGAGCGCGCAGGCGCGTGCTCCGGCGACGACCGAGCCCATGAACAGCACTGTCCTTCCCGAAGCGATGTCGGCGCCACGCGGACGCGACCTGCGTGACGCCCGCGCCGACCGATTGTTCCGCTGGATCCTCACCGCCACCGTCGTTTTGGTACTCGTCGCCCTGGGCAGCGCTGCGCTGTCGATGCTGTGGGGCGGCCGTCATGCCCTGCAGTTGCAGGGCCTGAGCTTCTTCTACTCCAGCGAGTGGAACCCGGTCGAGAACAAATACGGCGCACTGGCGCCGATCTACGGCACCCTGGTGACTGCCTTGATCGCGATGCTGATCGCGGTGCCGGTGAGCTTCGGCATCGCCTTCTTCCTGACCGAAGTGGCGCCACGCTGGCTACGCGGCCCGGTCGGGACCGCGATCGAACTGCTGGCCGGCATCCCGTCGATCATCTACGGCATGTGGGGTCTGTTCGTGCTGATCCCGATCATGTCCGAGTACGTCACGCCCTGGCTCAACGACCACCTCGGCACGTTGCCGCTGATCGGCCCGATCTTCCAGGGCCCCCCGATCGGCATCGGCCTGCTCACCGCCGGCTTCGTGCTGGCGATCATGGTGATTCCCTTCATCTCTTCGGTGATGCGCGAAGTGTTCCTGACCGTGCCGACCCGTCTCAAGGAGTCGGCCTACGCGCTCGGCTCCACGCGCTGGGAGGTGAGCTGGGACATCGTGCTGCCCTACACCCGCTCGGCGGTGATCGGCGGCATCTTCCTGGGCCTGGGCCGCGCGCTCGGCGAGACCATGGCGGTGGCCTTCGTGGTCGGCAACACGGTGCGCCTGTCGCCCTCGCTGCTGGAGCCGGGCACCACCATCGCCGCGCTGATCGCCAACGACTTCGGCGAAGCCACCGGCGATTACCGCTCGGCACTGCTGCTGCTGGGCTTCGTCCTGTTCCTGGTGACCTTCGTCGTGCTGGCGATCGCCCGCCTGATGCTGGCGCAACTGTCGCGCAAGGAGGGCAACTGAGATGGCCGCCGACATCGCACACCGCCTGTACAACCGCCGCCGCGTGGTCAACTTCGTGGCGCTCACCCTGTCCTGCCTGACCGCGCTGTTCGGGCTGGTGTTCCTGGCCTGGATCCTGTGGACCCTGCTGGCCAAGGGCATCTCCGGCATCAACCTGGACCTGTTCACGCGCATGACCCCGCCGCCCGGCGAGGACGGCGGCCTGGCCAACGCGTTCTTCGGCAGCGCGGTGATGTGCGGCCTGGCGCTGCTGATCGGCACGCCGCTGGGCGTGGCCGCCGGCACCTGGCTGGCCGAGTACGGCAACGCGCGCAAGACCGGCCAGGTGGTGCGCTTCGTCAACGACATCCTGCTGTCGGCGCCGTCGATCGTGCTCGGCCTGTTCGTCTACACCCTTTACGTGATGCAGACCGGCGGCAATTTCTCGGCGCTGGCCGGCGCGCTGTCGCTGGCCTTCATCGTGCTGCCGGTGGTGGTCCGCACCACCGACGAGATGCTGCGGCTGGTGCCGGCGCAGATGCGCGAGGCCGCGCTATCGCTGGGCATCCCGCAATGGAAGGTGACCATCCAGGTGCTGTACCGCAGCGCCTCGGCCGGCATCGTCACCGGCGTGATGCTGGCGCTGGCGCGCATCAGCGGCGAGACCGCACCGCTGCTGTTCACCTCCTTCGGCAACCTGTACTGGAACAACAACATCCTCAAGCCGATGGCCAGCGTGCCGGTGGTGATGAACAACTTCGCCGGCAGCCCCTACCCGACCTGGCAGCAACTGGCCTGGTCCGGCGCGCTGGTGCTCACCGTCTTCGTCCTGCTGGTCAGCCTCGGCGCGCGCGCCCTGCTGGTGCGCAACAAGATCTCCAACGATTGATTCCCCTATGGACCCGGCCATGAACGATCACCACAACGCCGCCCCGATGCACCGCATCGCCATGCCCAACGGGCACACCGCGCTGGCGCCGTCGCCGGTCAAGATCGCCGCGCGCGGCCTGGACTTCTACTACGACAAGTACCACGCGCTGAAGGGCATCAACCTGGAAGTGCCGGAGAAGCGCGTCACCGCACTGATCGGCCCCTCCGGCTGCGGCAAGTCCACCCTGCTGCGCATCTTCAACCGCATCTACGCGCTGTACCCGAAGCTGGAAGCGCGCGGCGAGGTGCTGCTGGACGGCGAGAACATCCTCTCGCCGAAGTACCCGATGAACCGCCTGCGCAGCAAGGTCGGCATGGTGTTCCAGAAGCCGGTGCCGTTCCCGATGACCATCTTCGAGAACGTCGCCTACGGCATCCGCCACCACGAGAAGCTGTCCAAGGCCGACATGGCCGACCGCGTCGAGCAGGCGCTGCGCCAGGGCGCGCTGTGGGACGAGGTCAAGGACAAGCTCGGGCAGAGCGCGCTGGGCCTGTCCGGCGGCCAGCAGCAGCGTCTGTGCATCGCCCGCGCGGTGGCGTTGCGTCCGGACGTGCTGCTGCTCGACGAGCCGACCTCGGCGCTGGACCCGATCTCGACCAGCCGCATCGAGCAGCTGGTGGAAGAGCTGAAGAACGACTACACCATCGTCATCGTCACCCACAACATGCAACAGGCCGCGCGCGTGTCCGACTACACCGCCTTCATGTACCTGGGCGACCTGATCGAGCACGACCGCACCGAAATCATCTTCTCGCAGCCGAACAAGCAGCAGACCGAAGACTACATCACCGGCCGTTTCGGCTGAGCCGCTGCGGCCGCCGCTGCCTCGACGCAGCGGCCGCGCCCGCCGCCCCACGGGCGGGCGCCCGGCGACGCCAGCACCGCACCGCCAGGCATGGCCGCGGCGACACCAACGCACCTATTGGACCTACGACATGAACACTCAGCCCAACGAGCACATCGTGAAGAGCTACGACGAAGAACAGCATCGCCTCGCCGCCGAGATCGTGCGCATGGGCGAAACCGCGGTGGCGCAGTTGGAAGCGGCGCTGGACGTGGTCGAACGCCGCGACGACAACGCCGCGCTGCGCATCGTCGTCAACGACGAAGCGATCGACGCGCTCGAGCACTCCATCAGCCACGACGTCATGCGCCTGGCGCTGCGCGGACCGATGGCGCGCGACCTGCGCGAGATCCTGGCCGGCCTGCGCATTCCCGCCGACGTCGAACGCATCGGCGACTACGCCGCCAACGTCGCCAAGCGCTCGATCGCGCTGAACATGTCCCCGCCGATGCCGCAGACCCTGGGCCTGCGCCAGCTCGGCAAGCTCGCCGCCGAACAGGTGCGCGCGGCGCTGGCCGCCTACCAGAACAACGACGCCGACGCCGCGCTGCTGGTGCGCCAGGGCGACGCGCAGCTCGATGCGCAGTACACCGCGCTGTTCCGCGAGCTGCTGACCTACATGATGGAAGACCCGCGCAACATCACCCCGTGCACGCATCTGCTGTTCATGGCCAAGAACCTGGAGCGGATCGGCGACCACGCCACCAACATCGCTGAGAACGTGTGGTTCCTGGTGCACGGCGACGAGCCGCTGCCGCCGCGCGACAAGCGCGACGAGACCAGCTCCACCAGCGGCATCTGATCCCCGGCGTGCGGACCGGCCATGCGCCGTTCCACCGCCGCTGGCGTCCCAAGGCTCCGTGCGCAACGGAGCCTTTTTTGTCGCCACGCACCGCCGCATGCAGCGCGGTGCGGCAGCGGGTAGGCTTGGCGCACTGTCGGCCACCCCGACCGGCACCCGTCCATCGCCAGGAGCCTGCGCATGTCCACGTCGTCCCGTCCGTCCTCTGCCCTCGCCGGTGCGGTTCTGCTTGGCGGGATCGGCCTGTCCGCCTCCGCGCTGGCGATGACCGACCTCGCCCAGGGCTATGCGCTGGGCGCGCAGGCTGCCGTCACCCCGCCGCAAAGCACCGAGGCGAGCGCGCCGGCAACGCCGACGCCCGCGCCGACGGCGCACAACGGGCAGGCCGCCGACCCGGCCAAGGCCAGCGAAGGCGGCTGCGGCGCCAAGGCCGGCGACGGCAGCTGCGGTGCGCACGCCCCGGCGGCGACGCCGGCCAAGCCCGCGGCGGCCGGGAGCGCCGCCACGCCCCAGGCCAAGCACGACGACAAGGCCATGGCCGAAGGCAAGTGCGGCGAGGGCAAATGCGGTGGCAGCCTCTGAACCACCCCGGTACGACGCCCGGCCGCTGGCCGCGGCCAGCGCCGGCCTCGGGCTGCGCCGCGGCCTGCTGCAGGACCTGCTGCAGGCGCCGACGGATGCGTTCGACTTCCTCGAATGCGCACCGGACAACTGGATCGGCGTCGGCGGCCGCCCCGGGGAACTGCTGCAGACGCTGAGCGCGCGGCATCCGCTCAGCTGCCACGGCCTGTCGCTGTCGCTGGGCGGCGTGGCGGCGCTGGACACCACGCTGCTGCAGCAGACCCGGCAGTTCCTCGACCGGCACCGGGTCGCGCTGTACAGCGAGCACCTCAGCTACAGCGCCGACGACGGCCACCTCTACGAACTGCTGCCGCTGCCGTTTACCGACGAATCGGTGCGCCACGTCGGCGCGCGCATCGCCCAGGTGCAGGACGCGCTGGGCCGGCGCATCGCGGTGGAAAACGTCTCCTACTACGCCGCACCTAGCCAGACGATGAGCGAAGCCGCCTTCGTGACCGCGGTGCTGGCCGAGGCCGACTGCGACCTGCTGCTGGACGTCAACAACGTGCACGTCAACGCCAGCAACCACGGCGACGACGCGCTGGCCTTCCTCGCCGCCCTGCCGAGCGCACGCATCGCCTCGTACCACGTCGCCGGCCATCGTGACGATGCCGCCAGCGGGCTGAAGATCGACACCCACGCCGCGCCGGTGGCCGACCCGGTGTGGGACCTGCTTGCCGCCGCCTACCGCCTGCACGGCGTGCGTCCCACCGTGCTCGAGCGCGACGGCCAGTTCCCGCCGCTGTGCGAGCTGCTGGACGAAGTGCAGTGCATCCGCGCCGCGCAGGCGCATGCGCAGTCGCCCGACGCATGAGCGAGACGCTGCGCGCGCAGCAGTTCGCGCTGACCCTGCATCTGCGCGATCCGCAGCGACACCCGCCGCCGGCCGACATCCCGCCGCAGCGCCTGGCGGTGTACCGCGCCCTGTTCTTCGACAATCTGGCGCAGCTGCTGAGCGGCCAGTTCCCGGTGCTGCGCGCCACCCTCGGCGACGCCGACTGGGAGGCGCTGCTGCGTGCGTTCTGCGCCGAACACCGCGCTCGCACGCCACTGTTCCCGCGCCTGGGCGAGGAACTGGTGGCGTTCCTGGCGCAGCGCGCACCCGATCCGCAGCATCCCTGGCTGGCCGAACTGGCGCACTACGAGACCGTGGAACTGCAGGTGCAGATCGACGATGCGGCGCTGCCGCCGCACGATCCGCGCGGCGACCTGCTCGACGGCATCCCGCTGCTGTCGCCGTGGCTGCGCCTGTTGCGCTACCGCTGGCCGGTGCAGCGCATCGGCCCGGCCTGGCAGCCGGACACGGCGCCGGCGCAGCCGACCTGTCTGCTGGCGCGGCGCGAGGCCGACGGCCAGGTGCGCTTCGCCGAACTGGCGCCGCTGGCCTACGCCGTGCTGGCGGCGCTGCAGCCAGGCACGCGCAGCGGACGCGCACTGCTGCTGGATCTGGCCGCCGCGCACGGCCTTGCGCCTGGCGCCCTGCTGGACGAGGGCGCGGCCCTGCTGGAACGGCTGCGCGCGCAGGGCAGCGTGCTCGGCACGCGTTTGCCGGAGTGACGCCGCGGCGGCCGGAGGCCGCGCTCTGCTAACCTTGGCGGATGAACGATTCGGTCGACAGTCCCTCGCAACCCCTGGTCATCACCCCGATGTCGCGGCGTTTCCGCGGCTACCTGCCCGTGGTGGTGGACGTGGAAACCGGCGGTTTCGACTGGAACAAGCATGCGCTGCTGGAGATCGCGGTGGTGCCGATCGAGATGGACGATTTCGGCCAGCTCTATCCCGGCGTCACCGCCAGCGCGCACGTGGTGCCGGCGCCCGGCACCCTGATCGATCCGAAGTCGCTGGAGGTCACCGGCATCGTCCTGGACCATCCGTTCCGCTTCGCCAAGCCCGAACGCGAGGCGCTGGACCATGTGTTCGCGCCGGTGCGCGCGGCGGTGAAGAAGTACGGGTGCCAGCGCGCCATCCTGGTCGGCCACAATGCCCATTTCGATCTCAACTTCCTCAACGCCACGGTCGCCCGCTGCGGCCACAAGCGCAATCCGTTCCACCCCTTCAGCGTGTTCGACACCGTCACCCTGGCCGGCATCGCCTACGGCCAGACCGTGCTGGCGCGCGCGGTGCAGGCCGCCGGCTTCGACTGGAACGCCGCCGACGCGCACAGCGCGGTCTACGACACCGAGCAGACCGCGCGCCTGTTCTGCAAGATCGCCAACGCCTGGCCGGCCCCGCCGGTCGGCGCAGCGCCATAGCCGCGGCATGGATCGCAAGGCACGCGCGCACCGCCAGCCGCTCGCATGACCCGCCACCTGCTGTTCGTCTGCAGCCGCAACCGGCTGCGCAGCCCCACCGCCGAACAGGTGTTCGCCACCTGGCCCGGCGTGGAAACCGCCTCGGCCGGCGTCGACCACGACGCGGACACCCCAATCACCCCGGAACTGCTGGAGTGGGCGGACATCGTCTTCGTCATGGAACCGGCGCATCGCAACAAGCTGTCGCGGCGGTTCAAGCGCCATCTCGGCCGCGCACGCATCGTCTGCCTCGACATCCCCGACGACTACGGATACATGGATCCGGCGCTGGTGCAGCTGCTGACCGCGAAGGTGTCGCGGCACCTGCCTGCGCGCTGATCCTGCGCTCGCCCGCCGCATCCAGCGCGCGGGCATTGGCACTCCGCACGTGTACAAGGCCTCTCGCCTGCACACGACGACGCGCATCATGACGAACATGACCCCACAAACGATCACCCTCCTAGTGAACAAGACCGACGCCCTGACCTTCCTGCGCGCGCAGCAACCGCTGCCCGACGACGACCAGCTCAGCCAGGACTTGATCGACGCCTACGACGCGGCGAGACGGCTGTTTGTCGCCGATCCCGATCGCGCCGCGCTCCCGCTGTTCCTGCGCTCCTTCGGCAACGGCGATGGCTGGGGTGTCTACCCGCTGGTCGAGGACGTGTTCCATGCCTGCGACCGCAGCGATACCGTCGCCGCGATCCGGGAGGCGCTGGAAGATCCCACGCTCCCTGGCGGTAGCCGCTACTGGGTTACGCAGTTGGCCGCCGCCTTTGCGGATCCGACCTTGCGCGCGGGGCTGGCCCTGTCGTTGCGGTCGGAACGTCCAGACACCCGTGAGGCGGCGGAGATGGCGCTGGAGATGCTGGACCTACACGCCTCACGCTGAAACGCTCGCGTCTGCGATCACGCGACAAGGTAGAACGACAGCACTCGATCCGCATGCCCGGACGCATGCACTCAGCCCACGCATACCCGATCGCGCCCCATACCCTTGGCCCGGTACAGCGCGCCATCGGCGCGCTCCAGCCACTGGCTCGGCGTGTCGTCCGGGCGCAGCGCGACCAGGCCGGCGCTGAAGGTGACGCGCAGCGCCGGCGCCTCGGGCGCCCACTGCAGGCGTGCATGGAACAGGTCGCGCAGGCGCGTGGCCAGGCGCTCGGCGTCGGCCAGCGGCGTGTCGCCGAGCAGCACCGCGAACTCTTCGCCACCCAGGCGCGCCGGCAGGTCGGAGGCGCGGCAGGCGCTCAGCAGCAGTTGCCCGACTTCGCGCAGCACCGCATCGCCGGTGGCATGCGAGTAGCCGTCGTTGATCTGCTTGAAGCGGTCGATGTCCATCACCAACAGGCACAGCGGCGCGCCACTGCGCTGCGCGCGTTGCATGCTGTGCACCAGCACCTCGTCGAAGTGACGCCGGTTGGGCAACGCGGTCAGCGCATCCTCGTGCGCCAGGCGCTCGAACGCGGTAGCCTGGCGCTGCAGTTCCGCCAGCAACTGGCTCTTCTCGGCATCGGCCTGCAGCAGGCGCTCGGTCTGCAGCCGCAGCGCGCTGGTGCGCCGCGCCACCAGCCGCTCCAGGCGCAGGGCGCGACGCTTGTAGCGCGCGATCAGGTAGCGGTACAGCAGCACCAGCGCCAGCAGCAGCGCCACCGCGGCCGCCGCATGGACGCTGTGCCGCTGCCACCACAGCGGCGCCACGCTGAAGCGCCACACGGCTTCGCGGGTGCTCCAGGCGCCGTCCGGATGCGCCGCGGCGACGTGCAGGGTGTAGTCGCCCGGCGGCAGCCCGATGAACTCCACGCTGCGCTGGTTGCCGCGATCGATCCAACCGGTGTCCAGGCCGTCGAGCCGGGTGCGGTAGCGGATACGCTCGGGCAGCAGATAGCTGAGGCCGACATAGGACACGGTGATGCGCTTGGCGCCGGGTAGTTGCGACGTGTTCTGCCACGGGAAGGGCTGGCCATCCAGCAACACGCTCTCGATCGCCGCCGGCGGCGGCAGGCGATCGCGGAAGCGCGCCAGGCGCCGCGGATCGACCATGCTGACGCCACCGGCGGTGACCAGCCACACCGTGCCGTCGTGGCGCAGGATCATCGACGGCCCGGAGCTGCCATTGCCCTGGGCGTTGGACATGCCGTCGATCTCGTCGTAACGGCTCACCTGCAACCGCGCCTGGCGGCCGTCGGCGACCGCGTCCAGCGCCGCCGCTGTGGTCCGCAGCACGCCGCGGTTGCTGCTGATCCAGACGTTGCCGAGGCGATCGCGAACCAGTTGGAACACCGTATCCACGGGCATGCCCTGCTCCAGCCCCACCCGCGCCAGCTGGCCATCGCGGTCGCGGTGCAGGCCGCGGTCGGTGGAAATCCACACATCGCGGCCCAACGCCTGGAATCCGAACACGGTGCGCGCGCCGCCCAGCGGTTCCAGCGCCAGCTTCCGCACCCGGCCATCACGCAGTACCGCCGCGCCTTCGACCGAGCCGATCCACAGTGCGCCGTCGACGCTGGCCAGGGCGGTGATCAGGCCGCGCGGCAAGCCGGGCACGTCCGGCACCGACAGCCGGTCGCCGTCGATGCGCATCACCCCGCTGCGCGTGCCGATCCAGACGGTGCCGGCGGCATCGACGCTGAGCGCACGCACCTGCCCGCTGGGCAAGCCCTCGTTGGTTCCGTAGTGGCGCACGACGCGGCCGTCGCGCAGGCGGAACACGCCGTCGGCGTAGGTGCCCATCCACAGGTCGCCGTCGCGGCCGCGCGCCAGGCTCAGGACCGATGGCGCGTCGCGCAGCGCAACCGGGGCGATGCGGCCATCCGGCGCCATCCGGTCCAGCCCGGCGGCGCTGCCGATCCACAGTGCGCCGTCCGGCGTCTCCAGCAGCGCGCGCACGTAGTCGCCGCTGAGTCCGTCGCGGCGAGTGTAGCCGGCGAACAGCGTCTCGCGCAGCCGGAACAGGCCGCCATTGGCGCCGATCCAGATGCTGCCCTCGGCGTCCTGCAGCAGGCTGACGATGCGCCCGTTGGGCAGCACGTCGCCCGGCAGCATGCGCTCGATGCCGTGCACACTGATCCGCAGCAGTCCCTGGTTCTCGGTGCCCAGCCAGATCGCGCCATCGCGGTCGCGCAGCATCGAGGTGAAATGGCCGTAGCCCGGCAAGTGCTGCACCAGCACCACCTGCTCGCCCTGCAGTCGGTACAGGTTCTCGCCGGCCACCAGCCACAACGAGCCGTCCGGTGCCCGATAAGGCCAGGCCAGCCCCGGCGGCAGGCCGAACGCGGCCGGCGCGCGCCGCAGCACGCCCTGCGGGTCGCGGTACAGCAGGCCATCGAGACTGCCGATCCAGATCCGCCCCTGGTCGTCTGCGGCCAGGTGCGGGAAACTCGCCGCCAACGGCAGGTCGCGCGGCGCCGGCTGGTAATCGAAGCGACCGTCCGGCCACAGGCAGCCCAGGCCGTTGCCTTCGAACAGCAGCCACATGCGGCCGTCGCGGTCCTGGGTCATGGCGTGGATCAGCGCATGCGGCCAGCCCGGCGGCTGCCGCCAGAAGCGCCAGTTGCCGGCCGCATCGTGGCGGCCGAGATTGCCGCGCGAATCGCTCAGCCACAGCGCGCCGGCGCGGTCCACGTACAGCGAGCCCACGCCGTTGTCGGGCAGGCCCGGGCGGGTGCTGCGGTCGATGACGGCGAAGTCCAGGCCGTTGTAGCGCACCAGCCCTTCCCAGGTGGCGAACCACAGGCGGCCGTCCGGGGTCTGCGCAAGATCGCGCAGAGAGTTGTGCGGCAGGCCGTTGCGCGAGGTCCAGGAATCGATCGCGTAGTCGCGTAGCGGCGGCACCCCGTCTGCGCCACCATCGGCGGCAACGGCGCGCCACGCCACGCCCAATGCCAGCAGCAAGAACAGCAGCACCGGCCACGCGCGCCCGCGGTCGCGTGCTGTCTCCCCCCTCCCCCTGGCGACGCTCACTGTCCCGACCCGATCCGACGCAGGCGGGGCGCGACAGGACCCTGGCGCGGGGGTCCAGCGTCAAGGGGACGGGGGCGACACAGACTCATTACCGGAGCGGAACACGGGACGAGCGCCCATGGTAGGCAAAAAAGCGTCGCTGCGGGTGGAGGCCGTAGCAGCCTGCGGGAAAAGGACGCGTGAAGATTGCGCGGCGGTTAAGCCGGAGCGGTCTTCGCAGAGCGGAGCACCAACAACATCCCATCGCAGCACGCTCCCTTCTCCCACCGGGAGAAGGTGCCCCGCAGGGGCGGATGAGAGTACGGGCGAAGCCTGGGAAGACATCGATCGCAGCGGCGGACAAGCGCGCGGGCGAAGCCTGGTGTCGTTCTGATGCGCGAAGGCTCCGCCCCGCACCCTCATCCCAACCCCTCTCCCGGGGGGAGAGTGGCTCCAGGCGCCACGCGCTCCCCTTCTCCCGCCGGGAGAAGGTGCCCCGAAGGGGCGGATGAGGGTACGGGCGAAGCCTGGGGAAACGTCGATTGCAGCGGCGGTTGAGGGTGAAGCGCGAAAGCTTGGTGTCGCACTGATGCGGCGAGGGGCTTCGCCCCCGGACCCTCACCCCAACCCCTCTCCCGGAGGGAGAGGGGCTTTTCGAAGGGGCGCTCAGCCCAGGCGCTGCCGTACCGCTTCGAACAGGGTCACGCCGGCGGCGACCGAGACGTTGAGGCTCTCGATCTCGCCCGGCATCGGGATCCGCACCAGGCCATCGCAATGCTCGCGGGTCAGCCGGCGCAGGCCGTCGGACTCGCCACCCAGCACCAGCGCCACGTTGCCGCGCAGGTCCTGCGCGTAGAGCGAGGTCTCGGCCTCGCCGGCCAGGCCGTAGATCCACACGCCCTGCTTCTGCAGCTCGCGCAGGCAGCGCGCCAGGTTGGTCACCGCCACGATCGGCAGGCGGTCGGCGGCGCCGGCCGAGGTCTTGCGCACGGTGGCGTTGACCGGCGCCGATTTGTCCTTGGGAATCACCACCGCGGTCACCCCGGCCGCGGCGGCACTGCGCAGGCAGGCGCCGAGGTTGTGCGGATCCTGCACACCGTCCAGCACCAGCAGCAGCGCGCGGCCTTCGGCGGCGCTGACCAGGCCTTCCAGCTCGCTCTCGGCCCAGGTCCGCGCCGCGGCATAACGCGCGGCCACGCCCTGGTGCCGCACCGCGCCGCCGACGCCGTCCAGCGCCTGCGTGTTCACCCGCCGCACGTCGATGCCCTTGCGCCGCGCGTTCTCCTCGATCTCCTGCAGACGCGGATTCTTGCTGCCCGCTTCCACCAGCACCTCGCGCACGTTGTCCGCGTCGTTCTCGATCGACGAGGCCACGGCATTGACGCCGACGATCCACTGGTTCTGCTTGCTCATGAGGCGGGACTACGCGTAAGGAAAGCGGGCATGGTAGGGGTTGTGGCCGCTGGCGTCATGCCTTGGGGGCCGGGATTGGGGATTCGGGATTGGGGATTGGTAGAAGCGGCTTGGCCGTGACGTCGCACTTTCCTGCGATGCCCGGGGCCTGCGTGTCGCGACAGCAAGACCAACGACGCAGCGCCATCCAGACAAGGCGCGGCGCAGCCTTGTGGGAGGGACTTCAGTCCCGACGCGATGACGTCGGGAACACCGGCCAGCTGCCTGGCGCGACCGATTCCCGAGGTCGCCAGCGATCTCCCGACAACGCGCCGCGCGAGGTCGGCACTGTCAGTCACGGCTCAAGCCGGCCAGCGCTCGGTGTCGTGGTCCGGATGCTGGCGCGAGACGATATCGGCCAGAAACGGCGCGGCGACCAGATCGCCCTCGGTGCGGATCGCCGACAGGCGATGCAGGGCGTCGACGAATGGCAGCTTCGCTTCGATGCCGTACTGGATGGTCGGCGGCACGGCCTCCGGATGGTCGAAAGCGCCGGCGGCCACGGCGATGCCGTCCGGCGCCTCGTAGGTCAGCGGCGTGCCGCAGTCGGCGCAGAAGCCGCGCTGCACCAGATTGGACGAGGCGAAGCGCCTGGGCGCGCCGCGGGTCCAGGTCAGGTCCGCACCGCGGGTGGAGACCAGCGGCGCGTAGTAGGCGCCGAACGCCTTCTGGCACATCCGGCAATGGCAGATCGAGGCGTCGTGCAGCCGCCCGCGCACGCGGAAACGCACCGCCCCGCACTGGCAACCGCCGCTGTACTCCTGCTCCTGCTCCATATCCGCTCTCCGCTGCGAACCGCATCGCGCAGGTGACCTCCCGCACGACGCACGGGAAGCGCGATCGCGGCGGCCGCCAGGCGGTTCGCCGCGACGCTGCGCCGTCAGTACTTCTTTTTCTTGCGCTTGGCCGGCTGCCCACGCGGTGGCGGCGGCGGCAACTCGTCATGCGCCGACGAGCCTTCCTCGACCAGCCGGAAGTCGATCTTGCGCTCTTCCATGCTCGCCTTCAGCACCAGGATGCGCACGCGGTCGCCCAGGCGGAACTCGCGCCCGCGGCGCTCGCCGGTCAGGGTCTTGCGGGTCGCGTCGAACTGGTAATAGTCCTGCGGCAACTGGGTCACGTGGATCAGGCCGTTGACCTTGGACTGGTCCAGTTCGACGAACAGGCCGAAGCTGGTGACGCCGCTGACCACGCCGTCGAACTGCCCGCCGACGTGCTTCTCCATCCACGCGGCGCGGTAGCGCTCGTCGACCTCGCGCTCGGCCTCGTCGGCGCGGCGCTCGCGCTCGGAGCACTGCAGCGCCAGCGCCGCCATCGCGCGCGGCGCGTACAGGTACTTGTCCGGCGCGCCGCGGGTCAGCGCGTACTTGATCGCGCGGTGCACCAGCAGGTCCGGATAGCGGCGGATCGGCGAGGTGAAGTGCGCGTACGCCTCCAACGCCAGGCCGAAGTGGCCGGCGTTGTCGGGCGAGTACACCGCCATGCTCTGGCTGCGCAGCAGCACCGATTCCAGCAGCGCCGCGTCCGGGCGCTCGCGCACCTTCTTCAGCAGCTTGGTGTAGTCGCCCGGCACCACCTTGCTCCACGCCGGCAGGCTCAGCTTGAATTCCTTGAGGAACTCCAGCAGGTCGGCGTACTTGGATTCCGGCGGGCGCTCGTGCACGCGGAACGGCGCCGGAATATGCGTTTCCAGCAGGTAGCGCGCCGCGGCCACGTTGGCGGCGATCATGCATTCCTCGATCAGCTTGTGCGCGTCGTTGCGCACCAGCATGCCGGCCTGGGTCACCTCGCCGGTGTTGTCGAGCACGAAGCGCACTTCCGCGGTCTCGAACTCGATCGCGCCGCGGCGCGCGCGCGCCTTGGCCAGGATCTGGTACAGCTGATGCAGCCGCTCCAGCTGCGGCAGCACCGCCGCCACGTCCTTGCGCACCTGCTCGTCTTTTTCGCCGACCGCCTGCCACACCTGTTCGTAGGTGAGCCGCGCGTGCGAGTTCATCACCGCCTCGTAGAAGCGCGCACCGGCCACCTCGCCCTGGCGGTCGATCTGCATGTCGCAGACGAAGCACATGCGGTCGACCTTGGGGTTGAGCGAGCAGATGCCGTTGGACAGCGTCTCCGGCAGCATCGGCACCACGAAACCGGGGAAATACACCGAGGTCGCGCGCTTGACCGCCTCGGTGTCCAGCGGCGTGCCCGGACGCACGTAGTGCGACACGTCGGCGATCGCCACCACCAGGCGGAACCCGTCGGCGTTGGACTCGCAGAACACCGCGTCGTCGAAGTCCTTGGCGTCGGCGCCGTCGATGGTCACCAGCGGCGTCTGCCGCAGGTCCACGCGGCCCTTGATCGCCGCCGGCTCCACCGTCAGCGGCACCGCCGCGGCTTCGTCCAGCACCTCTTGCGGGAACTCGTAGGGCAGCTCGTGGCCGTGGATCGCCGCTTCCACCAGCAGCGACGGGGTCAGCTTGTCGCCCAGCACGGCGATGATCTTGCCGATCGGCGGGCGCCGCGCGTCCGGCGCGGAGGTGAGTTCGCACACCACCAGTTGCCCGTCGCGGGCCTCGCCGACGGCGTCGGCGGGGATCTGCACGTTGCGCTGGATGCGCTTGTCGTCGGGCACCACGAAGGCGATGCCGGCTTCCAGGCTGAAGCGGCCGATCATCCGAGTCAGGCCGCGCTCGAGCACGCGCGCGATGCTGCCTTCGCGGCGGCCGCGGCGGTCGATGCCGGTGACGTTGGCCAGGGCGCGGTCGCCGTGCAGCACCTTGCGCATCTCGTACGGTGGCAGGAACAGGTCGTCGCCGCCCTCGTCCGGGCGCAGGAAGCCGAATCCGTCCGGATTGGCGATCACCACGCCGGGGATCAGGTTGGTCTGCTGCAGCGGCGCGTAGCCGCCGCGGCGGTTCTGCACGACCTGGGCTTCGCGCAGCATCGCACCCAGGCGCTTGCTCAGCGCTTCCTTGCGGGTCGGCTCGGTCAGACCGAGCTGTTCGGCCAGTTCGTCCAGGGTCTGCGGACCGTCGCAGCGTTCGAGCAGTTGCAGGATCGCCTCGCGGCTGGCGATCGGCTGCGCATAGCGCTCGGCCTCGCGTGCGGCATAGGGGTCGTGGATCGGCGCGGCAGTGTCGGGCGCGGCCGCCGGCGGTGGCGACGGAGGGTGCAGCGGTTGCAGCGGCGGCTTGGGGCCACGGCGCAGGAAGCTGGGCATCCAGGCGGGCAGACGCGATTTCTTCGGCGTATCGGAGGTGGGCGCGTCGCCGGACGCGGATTTGCCGGGCTTGCCGGACTTGCTTTTGCGAGTTGTCATCCGCGCATGGTACTCCCATGCAGGTGGCGTCACCCGAACCGGGCGGCGCGCTGCGGCGAACGTGCGCCCCAGAAACGACGAAGCCCGCGTCAGCGGGCCGGTCGGTGCGAGAGTTCAGCGCTCTCGCGATCTTGCATGTGGTGCCCAGGAGAGGACTCGAACCTCCACGGTTTTACCCGCTAGTACCTGAAACTAGTGCGTCTACCAATTCCGCCACCTGGGCGCTGAAGGCCGCGAATTCTGCGGTGCCCGCGCGACCTTGTCAACGCCTATTTCGCATTCGCTCGCGATCGCCTGCACCGATGCCACGACCCCGTCGGGCCAAGCAGCCGCACCGCGCGCGTCGGCGGCGCACGCATTCGGCGGAAAACCGCAGTGCAATGCGGATTCCGACACGGCGCTGTCACAAGCGGACCCGCTTCGAAGATCCGGCGTGACGGCAGCGGAAGTTCGCGATTTTGTCGGTTGACCCGGATCGGCGCCCCGCTAGCTTGCATCCGGCAATCCGTCGCCCTCCCCCACGCTCTGGAGCCTCCCCCATGCACAGCCTGTCCGCTTCCCTGCTCGCCGCCGCCCTGTTCGCCAGCGCCACCAGCGCCTCCGCCGCAGGCGCCGACGACGCCACGCTCAATTCCCTCACCGAGATCCAGCGCGCCCTGGACAGCGGCGCCTCGGTCGCCGTGGCGATCGACCTGAGCCAGTGCACGCCCACCTCCGGCGGCGCCACGCCCAGCCAGACCCGCGGCGGCCTGCGCATCGGCGCCTACCGCGTCACCGCCGACGGCACCCTGTCCTTCGCCGACGAGCACGTGACCGTCGGCCGCGACGGCAAGCCGATCCAGCAGTTCCTGCGCTACCAGGTGCATCCCGACAACACCGTGGACTTCACCATGTTTGTGTTCGCCCTGCCCAGCTACCAGCAGACCGGCAGCACCCTCGGCTACCGCTGCGCGATCAACCAGGGCCTGCGCTTCAACGTCGGCTACTGAGGTCGCCACCGACGCGTCCGCGACGGCGCTGCACTGCCGCCGTCGCAAAGCGCTTGACAGTGCCCGCCGCCACGCGCACAATTCTCGTTCTGAGTTGCCCAGGTGGCGGAATTGGTAGACGCACTAGTTTCAGGTACTAGCGGGTAAAACCGTGGAGGTTCGAGTCCTCTCCTGGGCACCACGACCGACAGGTCGAGCAAGATCTCAAAACCCGCTTCGGCGGGTTTTTTGTTGGCTGCGCGCAGGCCGCGGCGCTCAGCGCTGCGGCGGACGCAACGGACCGATGTCCACGCGCACGCCCTTCACCCACACCGCCACCTTGTAGGCACGGTAGCCCGGGTTGTGGCGTTCGGCCGCACGCGCGGCCAGGTAGGCATTGGCGGCATGCACCAGCACCTGCAAGGACGGCTCCAGTTGCGCGACGCGCCGGAGTCTCACTTCGTAGGTGGCCATGCGCCCTCCCCCACGTACCGGCAGGCGCCGCGTCGTGCCGCGATCGGCCAATGCATGGCGGCAGCGCACCGCGGCGCCGACACCCTCGTGTCCACAACATCCATGTCCTGCATGCGCATCCTCGCGCGTCCGTGCATTCCGCACCGCACGAGTATTGAATCTCCGAACAATTGGAGTCAAGCGTGACTGTACGACAAGCCGGCGGATGCTCCATATCTTGGTAGGCCCGCCGTCCCCCAAGGCCCACCGCGATGAATAGCTTCGGCGAGCGTTTGCGCGAAGCCAGAAAAGCCGCCGGGCTCACCCAGGAGCAGTTGGGCTTCGCGCTGGACGTCACCAAGTCCTCGGTGTCGGCCTGGGAGAACGACCGCGAAACGCCGAGCTTCCGCCTGCTGCCGACGCTGCGCAGCGTGCTGAACCGCTCGCTCGACGAACTGGTGTGCGGCGTCGGTCCCGGCAAGCGCGTGCAGGACCTGCCCGCCGACTATCCGTTGCTGGCGCAGGACGCGCAGGAGCGTGCCCTGCTCGCGCGCTATCGCAACGCCTCGGTGCGGCGCCGCGAAGCCGTGCTGGAATTGCTCAAGCCGGACAACGGCTGAGTCACACTGGCGGCGCGTGTGGCGTTCGGGCATCGCCAGTAACGACGGGATGTCGTTCGCAGGAGCGGCTTCAGCCGCGACCAAACGCGACCGGCATGCCCGTCGCGGCTGAAGCCGCTCTTACGAGGACGACCACGCTTCCCGCTGAGGCGCGGCACGCGTGATGTTCGAGACGCTCTTCAGCCGCCGACGCCGAGCGTGCGCAGCGCCTCGCCCCAGATCGCGTAGCCCGCTTCGCTGGGATGGGTGCCATCGGGCATCAGCGCCACCGGCAGCGTGCCGTCCGGCTGCAGGAAGCGCGCGCCGATGTCGAGCCAGCGCACCTGCGGGTCGTGGGCGAAGCGCGCGGCCAGCAGGCGGTTGGTCTCCAGGATCGGCGCACGCTGCGGCGCATCGGCGGCGAAGCCGCGCGGGAAGATCCCCATCAGCACGATCCGGCTGCGCGGCAGGCGCCGCCGGATCTCGGCGACCACCGCCGCCACGCCGTCGGCGGTCTCCTGCGGCGTGTTGGTGCGCGCATGCTCGGTGCCGGCGAGGTTGTTGGTGCCGAGGTTGATCACCACCCAGCGCGGCGCCAGGCCGTCGACCTCGCCCTGGCGCAGCCGCCACAGCACGTTCTGGGTGCGGTCCCAGCCGAAGCCCAGGTTCAGCACCCGCGCGTCGCCGAAGGTGCGCTGCCAGGCCTGCGCGCCATTCACCCGGATCGCCTGTGGCGCGCCCGCCCAGAAATGGGTAATCGAGTCGCCGAGCATCACCACCTGCGGCTGCAACTGCCGCGCGGCGTCCAGCGCGGCATGGTGGCGGCCGTACCAGTCGTAGGAATCCTGCTCCAGCCAGGGCACCGCGATGCGCGCGGTGTCGACGTCGGTCATTGCGTCCAGCGGCACCCGCGGCGCCTCGTCGAGCAGCCGCGCCAGGGTCGGCTCGATGGCCTCGGCCATGCGCCGCTGCCCACGCGTGTCCGGATGCAGCGCGCCACTGCCGGGACGCTGCCGCGGATCGTAGAACAGGCTCGGGTCCAGCGTGCCATCGACGCGCTGGAACACGGTGCCGATGTCCAGATAGGCCACACGCGGATTGTCGCCGTAGCGCACCGCCAGCGCGCGGTTGACCTCGGCGTCGCGCGCACTCTTCTGCGCCGACAGTGCGCTGGGCAGCAGGCCGAGCAACAGGATGCGGGTGCGCGGCAGGCGCTGCTCCAGCGTGGCGACCACCGCATCGATCCCGCGCACCGTGTCCGCCGCGCTCTGCCCTTGGTGGACGGTGTTGTTGGTGCCGATCAGCAGCAGCGCGACCTTGGGCCGCAGGCCGTCGACCTCGCCGTGCTGCAGGCGCCACAGCACGTGTTCGGTGGCGTCGCCGCTGAAGCCGAGGTTGAGCGCGCCGCGGCTGCCGTAGAAGGTCTGCCAGGTCGACTGGAAGTCTTCGTCCGGTGCCTGCGCCTTCTCGTCGTTCTGGGTGATCGAATCGCCGATCAGCAGCAGCGGCGCATCCGGGTGCGCACGCACCTGCGCCAGCACCTGCTGGTGGCGCTCGGCCCACCAGGCTTCGTGCAGGCGATCGGCCGGGGTCACCGGCACCGGCGAGGGCGCCGGCGGCGGCGCGGCCTGCGCGTGGCCCGGGTGCGCACCGAGGCATAGCAGTACGAGGACGGCCGCGCGCGGAAGCGATGCGGCGAAGCGGGCGCCGAAGGCGCGAAGAAAGCGCTGCATGTGCGGGGCTGCCGAAGCCTGCGAAGGGCCGCATTCTGGTGCGCAGGCCGCGGCAGCGGCAAGTGTCCCCGCGCCGGAGCGCGACGCCGGGCATGCATGTCACTTGGCATGCCCTGGTGCGGCGCGCCGGACGGCACGCCATCAGGCAATGGCGTGCAAGCGCCGCTTGCGCACCACCATTGCAGCGGCACGGAACGGCACGGGTCGTGGTGCCGCCCGTGCCGACGTCGAGGCTCAGTGGCCGCCAGCCGCCGCCGCGCCACCACCACCACCGCCGAACGGCGGCTTGGCCAGCCACAGGAAGAAGATGATCCCGAGGAAGGTCCAGCCCAGCAGGTAGAAGATGTCGTTGAAGCCCATCTGCGAGGCCTGGTGGTTGATGGTGTTGTTGAGCAGCGCCGCGCCGTTCTGCAGGCTGCCGTTGCCCATCATCTGCACCTGTTCCTGCATGCCCGGCGTGTAGGTGGAGATGTGCTCGGTCAGGTGCGCATGGTGCAGCTGCGTGCGCTTGGCCCACAGATAGGTGGTCAGCGAGGCGGCGAAGCTGCCGCCCAGCGTGCGCAGGAACGTGGCCAGGCCGGAACCGGCGGCGATCTCGCGCCCGTCCAGGTCCGACAGCAGGATCTGCAGCACCGGCATGAAGAACAGCGCCACGCCCACGCCCATCAGCAACTGCACCCCGGCCACGTGCGGGAAATCCACCTGCAGGTTGAAGTCCGAGCGCATGAAGCTGGTGGTGGCCATGAAGATGAAGGCGATGCTGGCCAGCAGCCGCAGGTCGAAGCGCGAGGCGTACTTGCCGACGAACGGGGTCATGATCACCGGCAGGATGCCGATCGGCGCGGTGGCCAGGCCGGCCCAGATCGCGGTGTAGCCCATGTCGCGCTGCAGCCACTGCGGGATCAGCAGCGACACGCTGAAGAACGCCGCATAGGCCACGATCAGCGCCATGGTGCCGGCGCGGAAGTTGCGGTGGCGGAACAGCCGCAGGTCGACGATCGGATCCTTGTCGGTCAGCTCCCAGATCAGGAACACCGCCAGCGCCACCGCCGAGATCGCGGCCAGCACGACGATCTTGGTCGAACTGAACCAGTCCTCGTCGTTGCCCAGGTCCAGCACCACCTGCAGGCAGCCGACGCCGATGATCAGGGTGATCAGGCCGACGTAATCCATGCGCGGGCGCTCGGTCGGCTCGGGACGGTCGCGCAGCTGCGAGCCGACCACGGTCGCGGCGATGATGCCCAGCGGCACGTTGATCAGGAAGATCCATTCCCAGCTGTAGTTGTCGGTGATCCAGCCGCCGAGGATCGGCCCGGCGATGGGCGCGACCACGGTGATCATCGCCAGCAAGGCCAGCGCCTGGCCGCGTTTCTCGCGCGGGTAGATCGACACCAGCAGGCTCTGGGTGATCGGGTACATCGGGCCGCAGACGAAGCCCTGCAGCGCGCGCGACACCACCAGCATGCCCATGCTCTGGGCCAGGCCGCACAGCAGCGAGGCCGCGGTGAAGGCCAGCGTGGCCCACACGAACAGCTTGGTCTCGCCGAAACGGCGGCTGAGGAAGCCGGTCAGCGGCAGCGCGATGGCGTTGCTGACCGCGAACGAGGTGATGACCCAGGTCGCCTGCTGCGAACTGGCGCCGAGGTTGCCGGCGATGGTGGGCAGCGAGACGTTGGCGATGGTGGTGTCGAGCACCTGCATGAACGAGGCCATCGCCAGGCCCACCGTGCACAACGCCACACTGGCCGGGCGGAACCCGGCGGCCGGTGCGCCCGGAACCCCGGGCGCGGCGGGAGCGGCAGCTTGGTTGGACATGACCGGGCTCAGTTCGCCTTGGCGGCGTCGGGCAGGTTGGCGTGGATGATCTGCTTCACGGCCGCATCGGCCTGCTGCAGCTGCTGCGCATACACATCGGTATCCAGCAGCGTGCCGCTGGCCGGCTTGGTCGGCAGCACCGCGCCGTTCTGGTCATGCAGGTTGACGTCGGCCTTCATCGACAGGCCGATGCGCAGCGGATGCTGCTCCAGCTGCTTGGCGTCGATGGCGATGCGCACCGGCACGCGCTGCACGATCTTGATCCAGTTGCCGCTGGCGTTCTGCGCCGGCAGCAGCGAGAACGCACTGCCGGTGCCGATGCCCAGGCTCTGCACGGTGCCGTGGTAGGTCACCGCGCTGCCGTACACATCCGACTCCAGTTCCACCGGCTGGCCCAGGCGCATGTGCTTGAGCTGGGTTTCCTTGAAGTTGGCGTCCACCCACACCTGGTTCAGCGGCACCACCGCCATCAGCGCGGTGCCGGGCTGCACGCGCTGACCGACCTGCACCGAGCGCCGCGCCACGTAGCCGGCCACCGGCGCGACGATGGCGCTGCGGGCATTGTTGAGGAAGGCCTGGCGCACCTGCGCGGCGGCGCCCTGCACGTCGGGCTGGTCGGCCACGCCGTTCTCGTCGATCAAGGCGCGGTTGCGCGCCAGTGTCTCGCGCGAGCCGCTGACCGCGGCTTCGGCGGCGGCCAGCTGATCGCGGGCATGCGCCAGCTCTTCGGCGGAGATCGCGCCGGTGGCGACCAGGCTGGCGCGGCGGGCGACGTCGGCGCGGGCGCGCTGCAGGGTCACCTGCTGCGCGGACAGTTCGGCCTGGGCGCCCTCGACCGAGCGGTACAGACCGCGCACCTGGCGCACGGTCCGCGCCAGATTGGCCTCGGCCTGCTGCAGGGCGACCTCGGTGTCGGCCGGGTCGAGCTTGACCAGCGGCTGGCCGCGCTCCACGCGCATGCCGTCGTCGGCGTCGATGCGCACCACGGTGCCGGCCACCATCGGGGTGATCTGCACCAGGTTGCCCTGCACGTAGGCGTCGTCGGTGTCCTCGTGCCAGCGGCCGACCAGGAAATACCAGATCGCCAGCGCGATCAGCACCAGCACCACTACCACGGCCAGGCCGCGCAGCAGCTTGCCGCGCCGGCTGGGGGCGGGAGCGGAGGAAGCGGGGGTCGTTGTCTGATTCATTGCAGCGATCTCAGGAATGCGAAGGTGCGGAAGAAGAAGAGCTCGGCGCATCGGCGGCGGAGGTGGCGTCGTAGCCGCCGCCCAGCGCCTGATTCAGGCGCACCGAGACCAGGATCTGATTGGATTGCAGCGACGCCAGGCGCTGCTGCGCGTCCAGCAACTGCTGTTGCGCGCTGAGCACGTCCAGGTAGTTGCCGATGCCGGCGCGGTAGCGCTGCTGCGACAGGTCGAAGGCGGCCTGTGCCGTCTGCAGCGCCTGCGCCTGCTGCTGCGCCTGCTCGGCCAGCGAACGCGCGGCGTTGACCTGATCGGCCACCTCGCGCAACGCCGCCACCAGGGTCTGGTTGTAGTTGGCCACCGCCAGGTCGTACTGCGCATCGCGCTCGGCCAGCTGACTGCGCAGCCGCCCGCTGTCGAACAGCGGCAGGCTCACGCCGGGGCTGAGCAGGCCCAGCACCGACGAACTCTTGAACAGGTCGCCCGGATTGGTGGCGGCGACGCCGCCCAGCAGGGTCAGATTGATGCTGGGATAGAACTGCGCCTTGGCCGCATGGATGCCCTGCGAGGCGGCTTCCACGCGCCAGCGCGCGGCGACCACGTCGGGCCGGCGGCCGAGCAGGTCGCTGGGCAGCACCGACGGCACCCGCGCGACCTGCGGGTCGAGCAGGCGCGGGCGCTCGATCTGCAGCCCGCGATCCGGGCCGCGGCCGAGCAAGGCCGCCAGGGCGGTGCGCGCTTCGTCGATCTGCTGCTGCGCCGCCGCCTGCTGCTGGCGCGCCGCCGGCACCCGCGCCTCGGCCTGGCGCAGTTGCAGGTTGTTGTCGATGCCGGCATCGCGGCGCTGCCGCACCAGCTTCAGGCTGTTCTCCGAGCGCGCCAGTTCGGCGCCGGCCAGGTCGTACAGATGCCAGGCGTAACCCAGTTGCGCATAGGCGCGGGCGACGCCGGCCGACAGGTCCAGGCGCGCGGCCTGCGCGTCGACCTCGGCCGCATGCGCCTGGTCCACCGCCGCCTCCCACGAGGCGCGCTTGCCGCCCCACAGGTCGAAGCCGTAGCTGAAGTTCAGCAGCGCCTGCTCGTTGTGGATGTACTTGCCGCCGATCTCGTCGCCGGCCAGGCCCTTGGGCAGTTGCAGGCCGGTGTAGCCGGCCGACAGCGACAGCTTGGCGCCGCGGTCGGCATCGGCCGCGCCGGCCTGGGCCTGCGCCAGGCGCAGCCGCGCATCGGCCGCGTCCAGGCTGGGCGTGCCCTGCAGGGCCTCGGCGATCAGCGCGTCGAGCTGCGGATCGCCCAGCGCCTTCCACCAGTCCTGCTGCGGCCACGGCGCTGGCGCCAGCGCGTCGGCGGCCAGGGTCTTGCCGATGTGCAGCTGGCGGTCGGCATCGAGCCGGCGCCCCTGCGGTTCCAGGCCACGGCTGCTGGCGCAGGCCGCCAGTGCCAGGGTGAGGGCCGCGACCGCGAACGGGCGCAGGCGGGAGGGAGAAGAAGACAGAGTCATGTGGGCGGGTTCAGGGCGAATTGAGGGAATCGCGGACGCGGACCAACAGCGAAAACAAGTGCTCGCGCTCGTCGGCGGACAGATCGCGCAAGGCATCGGCGATGACGTCGTCGCCGCGCTGCTTGAGCTGCTGCCACAGCGCCTGGCCTTCGTCGGTCAGCACCAGGCGCAACGCGCGGCGGTCCTGCGCGTGCGCCTCGCGGCGCACCCAGCCCAGGTCTTCCAGCTTGTCCAGCAGGCGCGTCACCGCGCTGGGGTTCTGGTCGATGGCCTGGGCCAGTTCGTTGGCGGTGCACGGCGCCATGTGGGCCAGGGCCTTCATGCCGATGTAGTGGCTGAAGCCCAGGTCCGGCTCCAGCCCGGCCATGGCGCGGTCGAGGCGGCGCATCAGGCCGTCACGCACCTGGCGCAGCAACAGGCCGAACGAGGGCTGGCCAGGAAAGGAGGGAGCGCAGTTCATGGGCGCCTATTATTTTCATTTAGAAATATATGTCAAGAAAATATCCCCAAGGAAACTAGATGCTGCGTTGCAGTAGAGGAACGCTGACGGCGAGCGCACTGTAGCGGCGCGCGGCTATGGCTCGGTATTACAATCCGGACAATGGATATCGAAATCGCGCCAACCCAGCCGGCCGACGTTCCGGCCAGCGTCGGCTCCGACAGCGCGCTGGACCCGCGCGCCATGGAGTGGTTCGAACGCGCCGATGGCCCGCCCGCGCTGGCCTTCATCGCGCATTCGCCGGTGTCGCTACGGCGCGAGGTGGACTGGCACCGCCACGTGCGCGGGCAATTGATCTATGTGGAGGACGGCGTGCTGAGCACCCGCACCGCGCACGGCCAGTGGTCGCTGCCGCCGGGCTGTGCCGGCTGGATGCCGCCGCAGGAACTGCACACGGTGCAGGTGTCCGGGCGGGTGCGCAGCTACCTGGTGCTGATCCGCCCCGACGTCTGCGCCGACCTGCCGCCGCGGACCTGCGTGATCGGCATGAACGGCCTGTTCCGGGAGGTGCTGCGGCGGATGAGCCAGTGGGGGGTGCCGCCGGTGCTGGCGGCCGAGCAGCAGCGCCTGTGCGCGGTGCTGCTGGACGAGGTGCGCAACGCCCCGGTCGAGCATCTGCACCTGCCGATGCCGCGCGACCGCCGGCTGCTGCGCATCGCCACCCAGTTGCTGGAAACCCCCGCCGACGACCGCTCGCTGGCGCAATGGGCGCACTGGGCCGGGCTGTCGGCGCGCAGCCTGAGCCGCCACTTCCGCGACGAGACCGGCTTCGGCTTCGCCGGCTGGCGCCAGCAGGCGCGGCTGGCCGAGGCGCTGCGCCGGCTCAGCGACGGCGCCAGCGTCGCCGACACCGCCTTCCGGCTCGGCTACAGCAGCCCCAGCGCCTTCGTCACCGCCTTTCGCGGCCGCTTCGGCCATCCTCCGGCCCGTTACCTGGCCAGCGCCGGCGGCACGCGCGGCTTGGCATCGCCGGCCGCATCCGGATAATCGACCGGCTGACCTGCGGCGCCTGGCGCCGCGTTCCCCTATAGGTATTTCCTGCGCATGACCGATCTCGCCCGCCCCGCCTTCCATGGCTTCGAACAGCTGCCGCTGCGCGAATACGCCGAACGCGCCTACCTCGACTACTCCATGTACGTGGTGCTGGACCGCGCCCTGCCCTTCCTCGGCGACGGGCTCAAGCCGGTGCAGCGGCGCATCATCTATGCGATGAGCGAGCTGGGCCTGAACGCGACGGCCAAGCCGAAGAAGTCCGCGCGCACCGTCGGCGACGTGATCGGCAAGTACCACCCGCATGGCGACAGCGCCTGCTACGAAGCGCTGGTGCTGATGGCGCAGCCGTTCTCCTACCGCTACCCGCTGATCGAAGGCCAGGGCAACTTTGGCTCCACCGACGACCCGAAGTCGTTCGCGGCGATGCGCTACACCGAGTCCAAGCTGACCCCGATCGCCGAAGTGCTGCTGGGCGAACTGGGCCAGGGCACGGTGGACTGGTCGCCGAACTTCGACGGCACCCTGGACGAGCCGACCTGGATGCCGGCGCGGCTGCCGCACCTGCTGCTCAACGGCACCACCGGCATCGCCGTGGGCATGGCCACCGACGTGCCGCCGCACAACCTCAACGAGATCGTCAGCGCGCTGATCCGCCTGCTCGACGATCCCGATGCCAGCGTCGCCGACCTGTGCGAACACGTGCGCGGCCCGGACTACCCGACCACCGCCGAGATCATCACCCCGGCCGCCGACCTGCGCGCGATCTACGAAACCGGTCATGGCAGCGTGCGCGCCCGCGCCACCTACCAGAAGGAAAACGCCAACATCGTGGTCACGGCGCTGCCCTACCAGGTGTCGCCGTCCAAGGTGATCGAGCAGATCGCGCAGCAGATGCGCGCCAAGAAGCTGCCCTGGCTGGAAGACATCCGCGACGAGTCCGACCACGCCAACCCGGTGCGGGTGGTGCTGGTGCCGCGTTCCAACCGGGTCGACGCCGAGCAGTTGATGGGCCACCTGTTCGCCACCACCGACCTGGAGCGCAGCTACCGGGTCAACCTCAACGTGATCGGCCTGGACGGCCGCCCGCAGGTCAAGAACCTCAAGACCCTGCTGGAGGAATGGCTGCGCTTCCGCAGCGACACCGTGGTGCGCCGCCTCAACCATCGGTTGGAGAAGGTCGAGCGCCGTCTGCACCTGTTGGAAGGCCTGCTGACCGCGTTCCTCAACCTGGATGAGGTGATCCGCATCATCCGCACCGAGGACGAGCCGAAGCCGGCGCTGATCGCGCGCTTCGCGCTCAGCGAGGAACAGGCCGACTACATCCTGGAGACGCGCCTGCGCCAGCTCGCGCGGCTGGAAGAGATGAAGATCCGCGGCGAGCAGGACGCGCTGGCCAAGGAACGCGAGCAGCTGCAGGCGCTGCTGGCCAGCAAGACCAAGCTGAAGAAGCTGATCAAGGACGAACTGACGGCCGACGCCAAGAAGTTCGGCGATGCGCGGCGTTCGCCGCTGGTGCAGCGCGGCGCGGCCCAGGCCATCGACGAGACCGAGCTGGTGCCGAGCGAGCCGATGACCGTGGTGATGTCGGAGAAGGGCTGGATCCGTGCGGCCAAGGGCCACGACGTGGACCCGGCGGCGCTGTCCTACCGCGACGGCGACGGCCTGCTGGCGGCGGTGCGCGGGCGCAGCACGCAGCAGGTGGCGTTCCTGGATTCGGAAGGCCGTGCCTATTCGACCCTGGTCCACACCCTGCCCTCGGCGCGCGGCAACGGCGAGCCGCTGACCGGACGCTTCTCGCCCGCGGCCGGTGCCTCGTTCCAGGCCATCGCCAGCGGCGAGAACGACAGCCGCCTGGTGTTGGCGTCCTCGCACGGCTACGGCTTCGTCACCCGCTTCGAGAACCTGACCAGCCGCAACAAGGCCGGCAAGGCCATGCTCAACCTGACCCCGAACGCCAAGGTGCTGCCGCCCGCGCCGGTGAGCGGCGCCGGCAGCGACCGCATCGTCGCGGTCACCAGCGCCGGCCACCTGCTGGCGTTCCCGGTCGCCGACCTGCCCGAGCTGGACAAGGGCAAGGGCAACAAGATCATCGACATCCCCAAGGCCAAGCTCAGCACCGAACGGGTGGTGGCGATCGCCGCGGTGGCGCCGGGCAACACGCTGCTGGTCAAGAGCGGCCAACGCACCATGTCGCTGTCGTTCAAGGACCTGGACGCCTACCTCGGCGCCCGCGCCAGCCGCGGCGGATTGCTGCCGCGCGGGTGGCAGAAGGTCGACGATCTGGCGGTGGAGTAAGCTCTTGGCGCCAAGCGCGGGATTCGGGATTTGGGATGCGGGATGGGAGTTTCGCGCCGGTGCAGCGTTTGCATACGGCGCGGCATCCCGCTTCTCTTAGGAGCGGCTTCTGCCGCGAGGCCTTACCGCTGAAGCGTCGCGGTTGAAGCGCAACAGCGACCACTGGCTGCACGCGCATCGCGTGCGAACCCAAGCGTCCCCAATACCTGCACGTCACGAGGCTTTTGTGGGAGGGGCTTCAGCCCCGACGCGCATCACCTGCAGCGCGTCGGGGCTGAAGCCCCTCGCACAACGCGGCTGCCCGAGCGACCGAGTCCAAGTCGCCTAGCCTACTGTCGCAGCATCGCGCAACTGCTCGATATGGCTGGCGATCATCGCCGCCACCGTGTCGGCCACCGCGCGCGCGCTCAGGCGGGTATCGAACAACAGTTCCACCGTGGCATAGATCAGGTCGACCACGATGCGGCTGACCAGGCGCAACTGGCGCGGGTCGGCGTCGGGGAAGGCCTCGCTGAGGAAGCGCACCTGGCCCTTGGTCACCTGCGCATGCGACTCCAGGCGCACCTGCTGCAGCGCCGGCACCGCGCGCAATGCGCGCAGCACCCAGACACCGCCCTCGGTCGCCTTGGTGACGCGGTAGGTATCCAGCACCAACCCGGCCAGCGCGCGCTGCAATTCCTCGCGCGTGCCGCTCATCGCATGCAGGGTGATCCACTTGGGGATGAGTTGGTTCTGCCGCTCCATCAGCCGCCGGCCCAGTTCCGACAGCAGCGCGTACTTGTTGGGGAAATAGCGGTACAGCGCCGGCGGCGTCAGCCCGGCACGCGCGCACACCAGGTTGGTGGACAGCCGCTCCACGCCGACGTCGCCGAGCAGTTGCGCGGTGACCGAGAGGATCTGTTCGTAGGTCTCGGTGGCGCGATGCTGGGCCGGCACCTTGTTCCCGGTCAGGCGCGGGCGGTGCGGTGCGGGGGAACGCGGCGTGTCGGCGGGCATGGGATCTCGATGGTGGTGAAGCAGCAGGCGCCGCGGTGGCGGCACGTCGCCAGCCTGACGGCACGCATCGCCGCGGCAATGGGTGCGCGGGCTGCGCCGCGACGTCGCGGCACGCGCCGATATCGCATCTTACCGCGCCGGCCGCTGGCACACCGGCAGCGTCGCTCAACGCCGTGCCAGCCAACCGCTGAGGCCGGCCGCCAAGCGCCGCTGCAACGTGGTGTACGGAGGAAAGAACGCCTTGACGATCGGCTGGCGGCCGCCCCGCAGCAGCGCGCGTTCGTGCGAGAAGGTGCGGAAGCCGTGCACGCCGTGCGCGCTGCCGAATCCCGAGGCGCCCACCCCGCCGAACGGCAAACCGCTGTGCACGAACTGCTGCAGGCAGTGGTTGACCACCGCGCTGCCGGAACTGGTGCGCGCCAGCACCTGGGCGATGCCGGCACGGTCTTGGCTCCACAGGTACAGCGCCAGCGGCTTGGGCGCGACGTCGAGCCGATCGAGCACCTCGTCGAGGCGCGCGAACTCGACCACCGGCAGTACCGGACCGAAGATCTCTTCCTGCGCGATCCGCGCCTGCGCCGGCACCTGCGCCAGCAGCGTCGGCGCCACGTAGCAGCGCTCCGCGTCGTGCTCGCCACCGGCCAGCAACTGCGCGCCGCCGGCGCGCGCTTCGTCGATCAGCGCGGCCACCCGCGCGGCATGCGCCGGGTGGATCATGCGCGCCAGGTGCGGGCTGGAGGCGACCGCCTGCGCGTCGGCACCGTAGCGCTGCGCCAGCAGGGCGCGGCAGTGTGCGAGCAGGCGCGCGCTGACGTCGCGATGCACGAACAAGGTATCCGGCGCGATGCAGGTCTGTCCGGCATTGACCAGCTTGGCCCAGACGATCACCTCGGCGGCAAGACGCAGGTCGGCGCTGCGGTCGACGATCACCGGCGACTTGCCCCCCAGTTCCAGCGTCACCGGCGTCAGCTGCCGCGCCGCCGCGGCCATCACCTCCCGGCCGACCGACGCCGAACCGGTGAAGAACACATGGTCGAACGGACAGGCCAGCAAGGCCTGCGCGGTCGCCGCGCCGCCCTGCACCAGGGCCACTTCTTCCGGTGCGAATGCCTCGTCCAGCACCGCCTGTAGCACCGCGTTGACCTGCGGGGTGAACTCGGAGGGCTTGATCAGCGCCGTGTTGCCGGCAGCCAGCGCCGACACCAGCGGCCCCAGCACGGTGGCCACCGGGTAGTTCCAGGGCCCGATGATCAGGCAGCGGCCCTTGGGCTGGAACGCGATGCGCGCGCGCGTACCCAGGGCCAGCAAGGTGGGCGAGACCTTGCGCGGACGCATCCAGCGCGGCAGCTGCGCGATGGCGGTGGCGATCTCGTCGACCACCGGCAGCAGCTCGGTCAATTCCACTTCCAGTGCGGGCTTGGCGAAATCGGCGGCGAAGGCGGCGATCAGCGCCTGCCGTCGCGCCAGCAAGGCATCGCGCAGCGCACGCAGATGCGCGCGCCGCGTGTTCGCCGAGGAGCCGCGCCAGGCCAGCGCGATGGCCTGCTGCGCGGCGAACAGCGCCGCGACCGTCTCCGGTGGGGCGTCCAGCACGGGCTCAGGCGCCATCGCCGCGCTCCTGCTTGGCGGACATCGGCCATCGCCCGGTGCCTGGCAGTCTCCTGCCCTGCGCCATGCGCGGCCGACGGAAGCGCGTCACCGCAGCGACCAGCGCGCTCGCACGGCCACCACCATCAGCCCGCATGCGAGCCTGCCTCCACGACGGCCGGACGGCGCTGCCGCCGGCCGATCCACAGCGCCAGCAGCGCCGCGGTCAGCGCAAAGCCCAGACCGACCAGCGGCACCGGCGCCGGATCGTCGGCGTGCAGCAGCAGCGACGCCAACAACGGCCCGCAGGCCGACCCGATCAACTGCGCGGCCGGCACCAGCACCGCCACCCGCCCCTGCGCATCGGCACGCAGCGCCAGGCCGACATGGAACGGCATCAGGAACATCCAGGCGAAGCCGAACGCAACGCACACCGCGGCAAAGCCCAGCGCCGCATTGCCGGGAACCCGGTACATCGCCGCGGCCACCAGGCACAGCGCCACGCTGCCCAGGGTCAGGGTCGCCGTCACCGAGAGCCGGCGCACCCAGTAGATCGCCGCCAGACCACCCACGATCTGCATGCCCAGCACCCACGAGGTCTGCAGTTGCGCCGCGTGCGCGTCCAGCCCCGCGCGCAACGCCAGCGGCTCCAGGTAGGCCCACAGCGCGCCGATCGCCGACATCTGCAGGAACGCCACCAGCAATGGCGCCAGCGTCGCCGGCGACCAGCGCAGCCTGGCGGTGGCGGTCGCCGCGCACTGTGCATCGGCGGCGGGAGCCAGGCTTGCCGGCACCGACAGTGCCGCCGCCAGCGGCAGCACCAGCAGGCAGGTCGCGGCCATGGCGACGAAACCGCCCTGCCAGCCGGCCGCCGGCAACACCCACAGCGCCAGCGCCGCCGCCAGCGCGATCTGCGCCAGCGCCTGCAGCACCATGAACACCGCGGTGATCCGGTCCGGTGTGGCCGCGCGCACGATGCTGACGGTGGCCACCCAGACCAGTAGGCCCTCGGCCAGGCCAGCGACGGCGCGCAGCGCGACGAACGCCGCATCGCCCTGTGCCTGTACCGTGGCCAGGTTCAGCAGCGCGGCCAGCAACGCCGCCACGACCGCCGTGGTGCGTTGCCAGGACACCGGCAGCAGCGCATCGCCCAGCGCCACGCCGATGCCCAGGGCGATGATCTCGCCCATCGCCACCACGCCCACGCCGGGCAGCGTGATCAGGTGCTGCTCGACCAGTGCGCCGAGCACGATCGGCTGCACGCCGAGGATCAGCAGCGCGATGGCGCCGATCGACAAGGCCGCAGCGAGCGGACGTGTCGCTTGGACGGCGGTTGATGCGACGGAAGACGGGGATGGCGTGGCGGTCATCGCGATGGACCCTCAGTAGCCTTTGCTCTCGGCCGGCAGTTCGCCCGCGGCGAAGGCCGCGGCGGCACGCACCTGGTCCTTGCGCAGCCGCCCGTTGGCGATGCGCCGCACCCACCAGGGCAGCTCCCGCACCTGCCCGCCGGTGGCCGCGGCAAGCACATAGGCCTTGGCGCATTTCTCGAACAACTCCACGTTCAGTGCCAGCCGCTGCGCGGTGATGCCAAGACACAGCGGGCGTCCGCCGAACAGCAGGACGCTGCCGCTGCCCGGCGCGGCCGTCGCCAACGCGTCGAGCGCAGGAAACGGCGCCGGCATCGGCCCGATGTGCCGCGCCTGTTCGTCGAACACCTGCGGCAACACGCCGCCGACATTGGCCAGAAGGTGGCCGAACGCGCCGGCCGACCAGGCGCTGGCACCGACATCGGGACGCCGCGCATACACCTGAGCGTGCACCTGCGCCCATGCCGGCAGCGCCGGGTCGTGCCAGTCCAGCCACTGCGGCCGCTCCGCCTCGAGCGCGCCACAGCACATCGCCGTGCTGCCCGGACAGCGCAGCGCCAGCGCTGCCGCGTCGTCGCCGAGCAGGCGCTTGGCCACGAGCCGCGCGCGGGTGTGCAGCCAGAGTGCTTCGATCTGCGGGACGGTGGGCATGCGCTACACCAGCTTGAACACGTCGTCGAAGCGGTTCAGCGCCTCGTCCACCACCGCATCGGTATCGGCGCGGCTGGTGTAGATGCGGCTGCCGGCCAGGGTGATCAGCCCGTGCGCCGAATACGCCGCGCCCATCTCTTCCATCATGTGCTTGCGCTCCTTGGCTTCGTTGCGCACGCGCCACAGCTTGTACAGGTTGCCGGTGTCCAGCAGCAGCACGCCGGAGGTCTGCAGGTGCACGATCGAGCCCATGTTGTAGACCACGTACGGCAGGCCGAGACGGCGGATGATCGCCTCCAGGCCCTGCCGCAGGCGATCGCCGGCGCGGCCGGCCTGGCCGGCGGCGTCGCTGCGCTGCGCTTCCAGCAAGGCGTGGTAACCGGCCACGCAGGACAGCGGATTGGCCGACAGCGTGCCGCCGACGAAGGCGCGCCGCGCGGTGGTGCCGATGCCGCCGACCAGGCTCATCATCACCTCGCGGCGACCGCCGATCGCGCCGGCCATCGGATAGCCGCCGGCCAGGCACTTGCCGAGCACGGTGATGTCCGGCAGGACCCCGAAGTAGCCTTGCGCACCGCCCGGCCCGAGCCGGAAGCCGGTGACCACTTCGTCGAAGATCAGCAGCGCGCCGAACTCGTCGCACAACTTGCGCACCTGCCGGTTGTAGTCGTGATGCACCGGCCGCGTGCCGCTCTCCGGCCCCAGCGGTTCCAGCAGCACCGCCGCGGTGCCGCCGCGCAGGCGATTGAACTGCAGCTTGCGCCGCAATGCCTCCAGATCGTTGGGATGGCATTCCTGGGTGTAGGCGGTGGCGCCGCGCGGGATGCCGATCGCCTCCATGCGCCCGGTGCCCGGCAGGCGCATGCCGTACACCAACTGGTCGCTCCAGCCGTGGTAGGCGCCGCCGATCTTGATGATCCATTTCTTGCGGGTGTGGGTGCGGGCCAGGCGCACCGCGCCCATCACCGCCTCGGTGCCGGAGCCGAGCAGGCGCAGCATCTCCACCGCCGGCATGCTGGCGCAGACCAGTTCGGCCAGCTTGACCTCGTACTCGTGCAGCAGGCCGGTCACCGGGCCGCACTGGTCCAGTACCGCCTGCACGTGCTCGCGCAGTTCCGGCGGATTGGATCCGAGCAGGGTCGGGCCGCCGGCCTGCAGGAAGTCGATGTAGCGGTTGCCGTCGACGTCGGTCAGGTACGCACCCTCGGCGCTGTGCATGGCCAGCGGGAACGGATGATTGAACGCCAGGTTGTGCTGCACGCCGCCGGGGATCACCTGCTTGGCCGCCTCGCCCAGGCGCCTTGAGCCCTGGCAGCGCGCGTCGAAATAGCGCATCACCTTGGCCATGCCGGCGGCGCCGATCGGCCGCATCGGCTGGTTCACCAGTGCATGGAAGCGTGCGTACAACTGGTCCACATCGGGCCATTGCGAAATGGCGGGGGTCTGGCTCATGGTCGGTGCCGGGTTCGGGGGAGCGGAAACGGAAAGGGCGTGCATGGGGTCAGGCCTCCAGGGCGGTGAGGACGGCACGCAACGGCGCGGCCAGGCCGGCGTCGTGCAGCGCGCGGCGTTCGATGCGGCGCGCCAGGTGATCGCGCGCCAGCTGCTCCAGCGCATCGACCGCGGCCACCGCCTGCTCCAGGCTGCGGCCACAGCACAGCACGCCGTGGTTGCGCATCAGGTAGGCGTTGCTCGACGCGCGCAGTTGCCGCGCCAGCAGCCAAGCCAGCAGCCCGGTGCCGGACGGGAAGTAGCCGACCATCGGCACGCGCGTGCCGATCGTTGCCTGCAACGCCGGATCCTCGACCGTCAGCGCCGCACCCAGCAGCGCGCAGGCGCTGGCCACCGGCTGGTGGGTGTGGATGCTGCAGGCCACGTCGGGCCGGCGGCGCAGCACCTGCGCATGCAGGCCGGTCTCCACCGACGGCGTGGCGGCGCCGTCCAGTTGCCGCAGGTCGGCCAGGCCCACCACGCAGATGTCCTCGGCGCGCATCGCCAGGTAATCGATGGCCGACGGCGTCACCGCGAAGCGTTCGGCATCCAGGCGCAGCGCGACATTGCCGCCGGTGCCGGCCAGGTAGCCGCGCCGCGACAGCTCCACGCACAGCGCGACCACACGCATGCGTTGTTCATGGGCAAACATGCTGGGGAACCTCCGGCACGCATTCGGGAACGGGATTCATGCGCCGGTAGATCGGCGCGAGCGTGCGCTGCAATTCGCGGAACATCGCATAGCGGTCGTCGTACAGCGCGCGGGTGAGCGGCGACGGCTCGTACACCCGGCGCGCGCGTTGCAGCGCCGGCAGGTCGGCGAAGCGCAGCCGGCCCAGGCCGACGCCGGCGATGAAGGTGGCGCCGATCGCATTGGCCTGGATCGGGTTGTGCAGTTGCCGGATCGGCTGGCCGCTGACGTCGGCGATGATCTGGCACCACAGGTCCGACTGCGCGCCGCCGCCGACCGCGGCGATCACGCCGGGATCGCGGCCGAGCAGGCGCGCGAACGGCTCCATCATCCAACGCGTGTTCAGCGCCACGCCTTCCATGAAGGCGCGGATGATGTCCTCGCGGGTGTGCATCAGCGACAGGTTGACCAGCCCGGCGCGCAGGCTGTGATCCTCCACCGGGGTGCGCTCGCCGAACAGCCACGGCATGTACACCAGGCCGTTGGCCCCGGGCGGCACGCGCGCGGCGATGACGTTGAGCACCTCGTACACGTCCGGGCGTTCCTCGTCGCGCAGCAGTTCGTCGGGATGGAACAGGATGCGGTCGCGCAGGAACGACAGGTTGGCGCCGGCGGTGGACTGCAGCGCGGTGGCCAGGTAGCGCCCGCTAACCGCGCACGGCACCGCGGCGATGTTGCTGAACACGTCGGTCTTCATCCGCGGCACGTGCGCGCCCAGCCACGACGAGGTGCCCAGATACAGATGCGCGGCGTAGTCCTCGACCGCCGCGGCCACCGCCACCGCCGAGTTGTCGATGGCGCCGGCGATCACCCGGGTCTGCGGCGACAGGCCCAGTTGCGCGGCCACGCCCGGCAGCAGCGGTCCCAGCACCTCGGTGGAGGCCACCAGCTCCGGCAGCTTGTCGCGTTCGATGCCGAGCAGCCTCAGCAAGCCGTCGTCGTAGCGGATGCGCATCGGGTCGCGGTTGTCGGTGACCCAGGTGGTGAGCACCGAATCGGCGGTGGCGCAGAAGCGCCCGGTCAGGCGCAGGTTGAGATAGTCCAGCGCGTTGAGGAACTTGTGCGTGCGCTGGTAGCGCAGCGGCTCGTGGTCGCGCAGGTAGGCGATATGGCCGGCGCAATCCTTGCCGCTGCCGGCCGGCGCGCCGCCGCTCAGGCGCAGCCAGCGCAGCAGTTTCAGCGGCGCATAGCCGCGCACGTTGAGCCAACGCCCGCGCAGGCGCCGCGCGATCGCGGCCTGCCCGCGCATGTCCAGCCACAGCATGGCGTTGCCCAGCGCGCGGCCGTCGCGGTCCACGCACACGGTGCACTCGCCCTGGGTCGAGCAGCACACCGCGGTCACCCGCCGGCGCAACGCCTCGCTGCCTTGCAGCACCGCCGCCGCGGTGACCAGCAACGCGTTCCACCAGTCGCGCGGATCCTGCTCGGCGCAGACGCCATGCACGTGCAGCGGCACCGGTTCGAAGGCCCAGGCGATCACCTGGCCGTCCAGGGTGACAAGCGCGCACTTGCAGCCGGAGGTTCCCAGGTCCACCGCCAGCACCAGCGGCTGGTCGCCGCCCCGGTCGGCATCGAGCAGTTCGCTGCGCATCGGTCAGAACGTGTAGCCGATCGAGGCCACCAGGGTGTCGCCGTCGGTCTTGCGGATGCGCGCACCGTCCTGCACCCAGTACAGCTCGTGCGCGTTGACCCGGGTGCTGACCCAGTCCAGGTTCCAGTCCAGGCCCCAGCGCTTGTGGGTGACGCCGATCTGGTAGTCGGCGAAGCTGCCCTCGCTGAAGTTGCGCAGCTTCTGGTAGCCGGCGTGCAGGCGCAGCGTGGTCGACGGCAATACCGACGGCAGCAGCGGCGTCTGGTAGTTCAGATCGCCCAGCAGCGTGCCGCGCGAGTCGTGCTCGCCACGGGCGAAGCAGCGCAGCGCCGTCGTCGGGTCGGCGGCGAACTGCAGGATCTGCGCGCACACGCCGCCGGTGTCGGCACCACGGTAGGTCTTGGAGAACACGTACAGCAGGCGGCCCTCGACCGCGCCGTAGCCGAGTTCGAGCACGCCGAAATTGCTGTCGTAGTCGGTGCGGCGGATGTCCTCGGGCGTTCCCGTCTCCAGGTCGATCCGGTGCGGGGCCAGGAAGCTGGCGCCGGGGAAGCGCTCGGTGGCCAGGCCGACGCCGGCATGCCAGGCATCGGGATTGCCGAAGCGGTAGCCGGCCGCGGCGGTGATGCCCAGGCCGTCGCCGTCGAGGAACTGTTTCTTGCTGACCTTGGCCACCTCCAGCAGCGCGACGAAACCACTGGCGTGCACGAACTGGGTGGTCCACTTCAACGATGGGCGCATCAGCGAGTCGGACACGCCGCGCGTACGCTGCTCGCTCATCAGCTTGATCTGGTTCTGGAACTCGTAATTGACCATGCCATCGGCGTCGGCCTGCTGGGCCTGGGCCCGGGCGCAGCACGCGCCGTGCAGGGCCAGTGCGCCCGCGAGGGTCGCCATGAAGCGGACTGCGGTCATCTCAATCTCCCCTGTTCGCTGAGGAAGGTGGGACGCGCGGCGGCCGTCGCTGGCCCCCGCACATCGATGACGCCGGCGCGTTGCGCGCGCGGCGGGTGAATCACGTCGCGCAGACCGGCGTGCTGGGCAGCGTCTGCACGCGGGTGAAGCGTTCGGTCTCGCCGAGCACTTCCACCCCGACGAAGGCGCGCAGGTCCAGCGATTTGCCGCTGGCGCGCAGCGTGGCCTTGTAGCGCTTGCCGCTGCGCGGATCGAAGGCCCAGCCGTCGCGCCAGGTATCGCCGTCCTCGCGCCCCAGACGTGCGATCTGCACGCCGCAGGTATCGGTGGCGGTGCCGGCGTCCTTGTCCCAGACGATGCGTCCGCACAAGGCCGTGGCCGCATCCGCGCACGGCGCGAACTCCACCACCGCGTCCTTGGCCGCGGTCAGCCACAACCCCTGCGCCGCGGCCGGCGAGGCGCACGCCGGCGCGGTCGCCAGCAGCCATCCCGCGACCACCACACCGACCACGCCGTACCGCTTCATTCCCGGACTCGCCTGCATCGAACGCCCCCTCGCCATCGCGCAATTAAGTAGTGAAAACTACCGTATAGCGATAACTATCGTTTTGCAAGCATTGCCCGCGCGGCGTTCGCCACGGACGTGGCGAGGCGCGCAAACGCCGGGATTTCAAGGGTTCGCGGATACAGCGACATGCGTGCGACGGCCGATTTTTGCGGCGTTGCAACAGCCATCGGCGAGGACGGCGACGACAGATCGGCTCGTCCGATCGCCATGGCGTCGCACTGCGAACCGAGCGAATGCGCCAGCCACGCCATCCAGCCACGCGGCCGCGCGCGGCCGAACCCGATCGGCGGCGTCAGGAAACGAGAAGGGCAGAAGGCGTGTCGGCAGTCGTTGCGGCCTTGCTGCAGCAGCAACCGCCGCGACACCGCCATGCGCACTATCGCCCGCGAAGGTCGGCAGCGCCGGTGCGGGCCAGCGAGAGTTGTGGCGACCGGCACGATCGGCGGGTCAGAAGCGACCGGCGATGGCACGGCCGCGATGGCGGGGATGGGTCCCGCTCAGTGCATCGGCGCCTCCCGCATGTGGGAGGCGCACGGACGGATCAGGCGTCCTTGCCGGACACGTGCCCGTCGATCTTCGAGGTCTGGTACAGCGCCATGCCGATGCGCTTGATCAGGCCGAGCTGCTGTTCCAGCCACCAGGCATGGTCTTCCTCGGTGTCGCGCAGCTGCGCCAGCAGCACGTCGCGGCTGACGTAGTCGCCGTGCTGCTCGCACAGTTTCATGCCCGCGGCCAGATTGGCGCGCACTTCGTACTCGACCTTCAGATCCTTCTCCAGCATCTCCTCGACCGTGCGCCCGGGTTCGAAGGCATGCGGGCGCATGTCCGGGTCGCCCTCCAGGAACAGGATGCGCCGCAGCAGCGCATCGGCGTGCTCGGTCTCCTCTTCCATCTCGTGGTTGATGCGTTCGTACAGCGCCAGCAGGCCCTGGTCCTCGTAACGCCGCGAGTGGATGAAATACTGGTCGCGCGCGGCCAGTTCGCCGCGCAGCAGCTCCTTGAGGCATTGCACAACGTCGGGGTGTCCCTTCATGGGGCGGGCTCCGTGGGGTCGACTGAGGGCGCCATAGTGCCCGATGCCGCCGCGCCGCGTTCCAATCGGAATCATTCACATCCCGAGTCGCACCACCCACGATGCGTGACCCCGCGCACAGCGTGCCGCGCCTACGCGGGAACGACACGCAGTCGTGTCTAGAATCGAAGACTTGCCCACCGGAGAGAGACGATGCGCGGTCGATGGAAACGCCTGCTGCTGGGGACGCTGCTGCTGACGGCGGCCGTGGCGCTGGGCATCTGGCTGCTGCTGCGCGGCAGCCTGGCCACGCTCGACGGCAAGGCCCCGCTACAAGGCCTGCGCGCACCGGCAAGCATCCAGCGCGACGCGCTGGGCGTGGTCACCATCGATGCCGCCGACGAGGCCGATGCGATGCGCGCGCTCGGCTACGTGCACGCGCAGGAACGCTTCTTCGAAATGGATCTGCTGCGCCGCGCGGCCGCCGGCGAGCTGTCCGAACTGGTCGGCCCGCACGCGCTGGACGTGGACAAGGCACGGCGGGCGCATCGCCTGCGCGCGCGCAGCAGCGCGCAACTGGCCGCGTTCGCCGGCCAGCACGCGGCGGCCTTGCAGGCCTACAGCGCCGGCGTCAACCAGGGCCTGCACGCGTTGCGGATACGGCCGTGGCCTTACCTGATGCTGTTCGCCGCGCCGCGCGACTGGCAGCCTGTGGATTCGGCGCTGGCCGGCCAGGCGATGTACTTCGACCTGCAGGGCAAGCAGCTCGAACGCAAGCTGGCCCTGTACCGTCTGCAGCAGCGCTTGCCGGCGCCGCTGTACGCCCTGCTTCGCCACGAGGGCAGCAGTTGGGACGCGACACTGGACGGCAGCGTGCGCGGCGACGCGGCGCTGCCCTCCGCCGATCAGGTCGATCTGCGCCGCCTGGCGGACGCGCCCGCCCCCGCCGCGACGGAGGCGGTCGCCACCAGCGCGCCCGGCAGCAACAACTGGGCGATCGCCGGCAGCCGCACCGCCGACGGCCGCGCCATCGTCGCCAACGACATGCATCTGGGCCTGCGCGCGCCCAGCCTGTGGTTCCGCGTGCGCCTGCGCTATGCCGATGCGCAGGCGCCGGGCGGCCGCGTGGACGTGTCCGGATTCTCGCTGCCCGGCCTGCCGGCGGTGATTGTCGGCAGCAACGGTCACGTCGCCTGGGGGTTCACCAACAGCTATGCCGATACCGCCGACTGGTACCGGCTCACCCCGTGCGCCGCGGTGGCGCAGCCCGGCTGCACGCCGGTCAGCGTGCATCGCGAACGGATCAAGGTCTCGGGCGCCCCCGACACCGAACTGCAGGTCGAAGACACCGCCTATGGCCCGATCCTGCAACACGAACCCGACGGCAGCGCGCTGGCGTTGCGCTGGGCCGCGCAGTTGCCGGGTGCGCTGAATCTGGGGCTGGCCGACTTCGCCCGCGCCACGTCCCTCCCCGACGCCTTCGCCCGCGCGCAACGCATCGCCACGCCGGCGCAGAACCTGGTGCTGGCCGACCGCGACGGCCATATCGGCTGGCGCGTGCTCGGCCCGCTGCCGCTGCGCGGCCCGCATTGCGCGGCCGATGCGGTGATGCACGACGTGCGTGCGACAGTGCCGGCGCAGGCGCGCTGCGCGCCATGGCCGCTGTCCACCAGCCAGTCGCCGCAACGCATCGACCCCGCCGACGGGCAACTGTGGACCGCCAATGCCCGCGTGGTCGGCGGCGCCGAACTGGCACCGCTCGGCGACGGCGGCTACGCGCTGGGCGCACGCGCACAGCAGATCCGCGACGACCTGCGCCTGCATCCGCGGCTGAACGAACCGCAGTTGCTAGCGATCCAGCTCGACGACCGCGCCCTGTTCCTGCAGCGCTGGTGGGCGCTGCTGCAGCAACGCGATGCCGGTGCGGCGACGCCGGCGTTGCACGCCATCTCGCAAGCGGCCAAGCACTGGGAGGGCCGCGCCAGCACCGGATCGGTGAGCTATACCCTGGTGCGCGCCTGGCGCCTGGCGGTGCTGACCCGGATCCGCGACGGCCTGATCGCGCCGGCACCTACAGGATCGGACGCCGATGCCGCGCCACCGGCGCTGCCGCAACTGGAAGGCGTGGCCTGGCCGCTGCTGCAGCAACAGCCGCTGCACCTGCTGCCGCGCCGCTACGGCAGCTGGCAGGCGCTGCTGGAAGACGCCGCCGCCGAGGTGCGCACGCACCTGCAGGCCGATGGCCCGCTGGACACACGCCGCTGGGGCCAGGAGAACCGTGCGGCGATCTGCCATCCGCTGGCGCAGGGCCTGCCAGCGCCGCTGCGCGGCTGGCTGTGCATGCCGGACACGCCGCTGCCCGGCGACGACGACATGCCGCGGGTGCAGCGCCCGGCGTTCGGCGCCTCCGAGCGCATGGTGGTGGCACCGGGTCACGAGGCCGACGGCATCGTGCACATGCCCGGCGGCCAGAGCGGCCACCCACTGTCGCCGTTCTGGGGCGCCGGCCACGCCGACTGGGTGCAGGGCCGCGCCACAAAGTTCCTGCCCGGCCCGACCCGGCACACGCTGACATTAAGCCCGTCCGCACCACAATGACCCGCGATCGGCTCCGCGCCGGCGTCCGACCGCATACGCCGGCCTGCCTTCCCCCTTCCCCCACTGCCGAGTCTGCCTACCGATGAAGCGCCCTCCCCTGCTCGCCCTGTTGCTGCCGCTCGCCGCGGCCGTGTCGTTTTCCGCCTGTGCCACGCCGGCTGCCGACGCGCCCGCGGCCGCCTCCGACTGCAGCGTACGCGCCCAACCCGGCGACGATCTGCAGGCCGCGATCGACCGCGTCCCCAACGACGGCAAACCCGCCACCGTGTGCCTGAGCGCCGGCGAGTTCCCGGTGAGCAAGTTGATCTCGATCCAGCGCGACGGCCTGCGCCTGCGCGGCCAGGGCGACAGCACCGTGCTGCGCATGCGCGACCACGTGCAGCAGCCGACCATCGTCATCGGCGACTACCAGAACGAGCGCCCGATCCGGCCGATCCGCGACGTGCGCGTGGAGCAGTTGCAGATCGTCGGCGGCACCATCGACAAGGAGTTCATGCCCGAACGCCCGTACCTGAGCAACAGCCTGGTGGTGGTGCGCAACGGCCAGAACATCCAGCTGACCCACCTGCGAGTGAGCAAGTGCCGCAGCGCCTGCCTGCTCAGCGAGTTCGACAGCCGCGACCTGCTGATCGCGCACAACGACGTGTCCGGCGCGACCTGGGACGGGGTGTCGTTCAACCGCACCGCCAAGGTCAAGCTGATCGACAACGTGATCCACGACAACGTCGCCGCCGGCATCACCACCGAGCATCTGGAAGACAGCGAGATCCGCGACAACCGCCTGGAGCGCAATGGCAGCCAGGGCGTGTACCTGGCCGACGCGCGGCGCAACCTGTTCGCGGGCAACCAGTTCATCGACAACAAGGGCGCCGGGCTCTACCTGACCTGCTCGATCCGCCAGCGCACGCCGCAGATCCTGTGCTGGGACAACAGCATGAGCCAGGACAACACCTTCGAGAACAACACCTTCCGCGGCAACCCCTACACCTACACCATCGGCGTGGACAGCGCGGCCAACTGCACCGGCCCGGAGTTCCGCCCCAATCTGTGGCGCAAGAACAACCAGGCCGATGCCTCGGGCATCGACATCCAGCCCGAACGCTACGGCCACTGCGTGCGCTTCGAGTAAGCGCGCGCGGCCGCGGCGCCTGCGCACGCCACCCGGCCGGCCTTGAACAGGTCGGCCGGGGCGCGCCCGCCCGCGCGTGGCGGCAGAACCGGGGTGACCCCCAGGCCAGGCCGCGTCCAGGCGGGTGTCGGACCACGACCAGGCGGACGACACGCACGCCGCGACACATCCATTAAAGCTCTGCCTGCAGCGGCCGCTAACCGGTGACGACGCCCCAGCGACCGACGGACCGCGCTGGACCACCGACCGGCCGTGCCGCAGACGCTGGAGTGCCGCGGCGCTCTGGGAGAGCAGATGAACTACCACCTTCATGTCCGCCGCACCCTCGACACGCCGATCCTGGCGATCCAGGGCCTGACCCTGTGCGTGTGGCTGGCGCTGCTGCTGTGCAACCCCTACCTGAACCACCCACTGGACGCGCGCTACGCGCTGGCGTTCGTCGCCATGCTCGGCAGCGGCCTGGTCATGCGCATGGCCAGGCGGTCCTGGCAATGGCGGCTGGGCGCCTTCCTGTCGGTGATCGCGTTCGATGCCGCGTTCCGGCTGCAGTTGCACCACATGGGCGGCGCCGGCCTGGCCTGGATGCTGCCGGTGGCGGTGACCCTGAGCCTGGGCTACAGCGTGCTGTTCTGCCACGCGCGCGACTATCTGCTGGCGCTGGCCTGCACCTGGGCGATCATGCTCGGCTGGCACGACAGCCTGGTGCCGGCCTCCGCCGACCTGCCGCTGCTGGAGATCCTGGTGGCGGCGGTGACCATGGTCGGGTTCGCGTTGAACCGCATCTTCGTCACCACCATGCGCAGCAACCACGCACTGAAGGAAGGCTATCGGCGCCTGGCCGCGACCGACGCACTGACCGGCATCCCCAACCGGCGCGCGCTGATGGCCGACCTGCAGGCAGCGGTCGGCACCCAGCACGCCGTGCAGTTGGCCATGCTGGACATCGACGACTTCGAGCGGATCGGCGCCGAGCACGGTCACCACGTCGGCGATGCGGTGCTGCAGGCGCTGGCGACGGAACTGGTGCGGCTGGACCCGCGCTGCCGCGTCGGCCGCCTCGGCGGCGAGGAGTTCGGCCTGCTGTTCGAGGGCGTGTCGCAGGACAAGGCGAGCGCACTGGTGCGGCGCCTGCAGCAGCGCATCCGCGGCCTGCGCGTGGATGGCGCCAGCTTCACCTGCAGCGTCGGCTTGGCCTCGTTGCCGGCCGGCGGCGAACTGTCCGACCTGCTCGCCCGCGCCGACCGCGCGCTGTCCGCCGCCCGGCAGGCGGGCAACGACAGCCTTCGCCTGGACGGCGCCACGCCGGTGTCGGCCAGCACGTCCGCGGCGTTCGCGCGCGATCCCGTGCTGCCGGCCGCCACGTCGCTGTAGCAGGCAGCACCAACAGCCCCCCCCGCGGGGCGGCGCATGCCGCCGCCCCGCAGCGCACTCGCTCGTGGTGCACGCGCATCAGGCCCGACGCAGACAGCGCAGACGTCCACCCCGCTTCACCGCCGCTGCGTGCGGCACGAACAGGCTGAACCGCAGACGCTGCGGCCACTCAAGCCGCCACGCCGGCATGCCGATAAGCTGCCATCGATCCATCGCGTGCGCGTCGGCGTCCGCACATCACGAACCGGCCGGGACGCGCCGTTGGGCAGCACATGACGTACCCGGAGTACATCCGCCACCTGCTGGGCCGGTCGACCACCGCCATCCAAGCGCTGACCCTGTCGATCTGGGTCGCGACGCTGCTGTTCAATCCGTATCTGCAGCGACCATGGGGCCTGGTCAATTTGATCCTGCTGGCCGCGCTGCTCGGCGCCGCCGCCTGCACCCTGCTGGTCCGCCGCTTCTGGCACTGGCGCCTGAGCGGCGCGCTGTACGTGCTGCTGCTGTCGTGGGCGTATCAGATCGAGCTGCGGCAGATGGGCGTACATGGCGAATTCTGGTGGCTGCCGACCACGGTCACCCTGTGCCTGGGCATCAATCTGTTGTTCCCGTTCACGCGCGACTACCTGCTGGCGCTGGCATACACCTGGACGATCATGCTGAGCGGTCGGGCGCTGCCACCGGCGGCCGCCAGCGACCCGATGCTGCTGGGGCTGCTGGTCGCCGCGGTGTCGCTGATCGGCCTGGCCATGAACCGCACCTTCGCGCGCAGCATGCTGATCACCTACCGTCTGAAGGAAGACTACCGGCGCATCTCCGAGACCGATGCGCTGACCGGGCTGGCCAACCGGCGCGCCCTGATGGCGCAACTGCATGCGCTGGCGGCCGAGCGCGGTCGCCGCGGCACGCTGCAGTTCGCGATGCTGGACATCGACGATTTCAAGCAGGTCAACGACCGCCATGGCCACGATGTCGGCGATGCGGTGTTGCTCGCCCTGGCCGCCGAACTGACCCGGCTCGAACACGGCTGCCGGGTCGGCCGGCTCGGCGGCGAGGAATTCGGCATCGTGCTCGACGGCATGAGCGACGCCCAGACCGATGCCCTGCTGCAGCGGCTGCTGGAACGCGTGCGCCAGACCCGCGCCAAGGGCGTGGCCTTCACGTTCAGCGCCGGGGTCGCGCGCATGCATCCCGACGGCGACGTCTCGGATCTGCTCAAGCGTGCCGACCGTGCGCTGTATGCGGCCAAGCGCGACGGCAAGAGCCGGATCTGCCTGGACAGCGCCACAGGGCCAGCCATCATGGCGGCCGTGCACGGCGTCCTCGACAGCGCAGCGCCGACGGCGGATCCGGCGTAGCGGGAGGCGCGCGGAAAGGAGCCGCATCCCGCGGCACGCATCGCCGGCGTCGAACACGCACGCTACCCGGGCAGCGCGACACGCCTGCGCTTGCGGCTACACCGCCCGCCACAGCAGGCGCAGGCCCAGGCCACTCATCAACACCGCACTGAGCCGGTCCAGCGGCCGCCGCGCGCGCAACCACCAGCGCCGCGGCGCCGGTGCGGACAGCAACCCGGCCACCAGCGCGAACCAGGCCGCATCGATGGCGAAGGCCAGCGATGGCAGCGCCACGTACTCGGCGGGCACGCGCTGCGCCGGCAGCAGCGCGGCGAACAGGCCGGCGAACACCAGCGCGGTCTGCGGGTTGCCGAGCTGGGTCAACAGGCCCATGACGAAGGCCGAGCGCACCGCCGGCACCTGCTGTTCCGGCGCGGTGGCGGCCAGCGACGCCGGCGTCCGCCACGCCCGCCAGGCCAGCCACAGCAGATAGGCGGCACCGGCGACCGACACCGCGCGATGCAGCGCCGGCACCCGCTCCAGCAACGCCTGCAGGCCGAACAAGGCCGCCAGCGCGAACAGCGCGCAGCCCACGCCCATGCCCAGTGCCGCGGCGAGCCCGGCCGCGCGCGAGCGCCCCGCGGCCAGCCGCGCCACCAGCAGGAAGCTGGCGCCGGGGCTGATCGCCCCCAGCGTCAGCACCCCGGCGATCGCCAGCAGGCTGGCGCCGGTCACCCCAGCGCCTGCGCGTGCACCCCGGCCACCGCACGGCCGGAGGGATCGGCCATCGTCGCGAAGCTGGCATCCCAGGCGATCGCCGCCGGCGAGGAGCAGGCGATCGACTTGCCGCCAGGCACGGTCTCGGCCGCGGCCGGCGTCGGGAACACGCGCTCGAACAGGCTGCGGTAGTAATAGGCTTCCTTGGTCTGCGGCGGGTTCACCGGGAAGCGCTTGTCGGCCGCGGCCAGTTCGCGGTCGCTGACCTGCGCCTCGGCATGCGCCTTCAGCCCATCGATCCAGCCGTAGCCGACGCCGTCGCTGAACTGCTCCTTCTGCCGCCACAGGATCGACTCGGGCAGATAGCCCTCGAAGGCTTCGCGCAGCACCGCCTTCTCGATGCGCTTGCTGCCGTCGGCGCGGGTGCCGGCCATCTTGTACTGGGCGTCCATGCGCATGGCCACGTCCAGGAACTCCACGTCCAGGAACGGCACGCGCGGCTCCACGCCCCAGGCCATCATCGACTTGTTGGCGCGCAGGCAATCGTAGTTGTACAGCGCGTCGAGCTTGCGGATCAGTTCTTCGTGGAATTCGCGCGCGTTCGGCGCCTTGTGGAAATACAGGTAGCCGCCGAAGATCTCGTCGCTGCCTTCGCCGGAGAGCACCATCTTCACCCCCATCGCCTTGATCCGCCGCGCCAGTAGGAACATCGGCGTGGAGGCGCGGATGGTGGTGACGTCGTAGGTCTCGATGTGCCGGATCACCTCCGGCAACGCGTCCAGGCCTTCCTCGAAGGTGTACTCGAAGCCGTGGTGCACCGTGCCCAGCGCCTCGGCGGCGATCGCCGCGGCGGCCAGATCCGGCGAGCCCTTCAGGCCGATCGCGAACGAGTGCAGGCGCGGCCACCATGCCTCGGCCTCGTCGTTCTCCTCGATGCGCTTGCGCGCGAAGCGCGCCGCCACCGCCGCCACCAGCGAGGAATCCAGTCCACCGGAGAGCAGCACGCCGTACGGCACGTCGGTCATCAGTTGGCGATGCACGGCGCGCTCGAAGGCCTCGCGCAGTTCCTGCTTGCTCACCTCCACGCCCTGCACCGCCGCATAGTCGCGCCACGGCTTGCGGTAGTACTGCACGAGTTCGCCGCTGGCGCTGTCGTAGTAGTGGCCTGGCGGGAACTGGGCGACGTCGGCGCAACTGTCGGCCAGCGACTTCATCTCCGAGGCCACGCGCAGCCGCCCTTGCGCGTCGTGGCCCCAGTACAGCGGGCACACGCCCATCGGATCGCGCGCGATCAGCACGCGCCCGGCGGCCTTGTCCCACAGCGCGAAAGCGAAGATGCCGTTGAGGCGGTTCAGCAGCGCGTCCGGCGTGGTTTCGCGGTACAGCGCGTTGATCACCTCGCAGTCCGAGCCGGTCTGGAAGGCGTATGGCTGCACCAGCTGCTTCTTCAGTTCGCGATGGTTGTAGATCTCGCCGTTGACCGCCAGCGCCAGCTGCCCGTCGTCGGAAAGCAGCGGCTGCGAACCGCCGGCCGGGTCGACGATGGCCAGGCGCTCGTGGACCAGGATCGCGCCGTCGTCGACATACACGCCGCTCCAGTCCGGGCCGCGGTGGCGCTGCCGCTGCGAGCAGTCCAGCGCCTGACGCCGCAGCGCCTGCAGGTCGTCGCCCGGTTGCAGGCCGAAGATGCCGAAGATCGAACACATGGGAAAGCTCCTGATCGTGGGGTGTTGGTTGCGGAGGGGAGACACCCAGACACAAAAAAACCCGCATCGGCCGATGCGGGTTTTCTGGTGGCTGGGCGTGGTGTTTCTGGTAGCGCCTAGTCGCAGACCCGCATCGGCCGCGCACGATTATTCGCCAGCGCATTATTGCGGCCGTTGGCGTTGCTCGAGCGGAGGGCGGACAGCGAGGTCATGGAACGACCGTAACCCGGCACGCGGGCCGGCGCAACTGTTACCGCAGCAACCGTTCGATCAGGCGCAGGTACAAATCCGGCAACGCCTCCAGGTCGGCCACGCGCACGTGCTCGTCGACCTGGTGGATGCTGGCGTTGACCGGGCCGACTTCGATGCACTGCGCGCCCAGCGGCGCGATGAAGCGCGCATCGGAGGTGCCGCCGCCGGTGCTCTCCTCCGGCGGCGCGCCGGCGACCTCGCCCAGCACCTCGCGCGCCACCCGGCGCAGCGTGCCTTCGGGGGTGTAGAACGGCTCGCCGCTGCGGTGCCAGCGCAGTTCGTAGTCCAGGCCATGGCGATCGAACAGCTCGGCGATCTCCGCTTCCAGCCGCGGCGCATCCCAGTGCGGGGTGTAGCGCAGGTTGAAGGCGACCTGCAGTTCGCCGGGGATCACGTTGTTGGCGCCGGTACCGCCATGGATGTTGGAGAGTTGCAGGCTGGTCGGCGGGAAGCTTTCGTAGCCGTCGTCCCAGTGCCGCGCGACCAGCTCGGCCAATGCCGGCGCGGCCAGGTGGATCGGGTTGCGCGCCTTGTGCGGATAGGCCACGTGCCCCTGCACGCCGCGCACCCGCAGCGCACCGGAGAGGCTGCCACGACGGCCGACCCGCAGCAGATCGCCGAGCCGCTCGGTGGACGAGGGCTCGCCGGTGATGCACCAGTCGATGCGCTCGCCGCGCTCGGCGAACACGCGCGCCACGTGGCGCACGCCGTCGATCGCATCGCCTTCCTCGTCGCTGGTCAGCAGCAGCGCCAGCGTGCCCGGGTGCTGCGGCTGCGCGGCCACGAACCGCTCGGCGGCGACCACGAAGGCGGCCACGCTGCCCTTCATGTCGGCGGCGCCGCGCCCGTACAGCACGCCATCGCGGACCTGCGGCGCGAACGGATCGCTGCTCCAGGCCTCGCGCGGCCCCGGCGGCACCACGTCGGTATGCCCGAGCAGCGCCAGCACCGGACCGTCGCCGCCGCGATGGGTGGCCCACAGATTGTCGACCTCGCCGCAGCGCAGCCGCTCGATGGCGAAACCGGCGCGCTGCAGCCGCTGCGCGATCAGGTCCTGGCACCCGGCATCGTCGGGGGTGACCGACGGGCGGGCGATCAGGTCGCAGGCGAGTTCAAGGACATCGGACATGCAGGGACACCGTTGGAAACACGAGGGAGACGCGATGCGGATCGGCGGCGGCAGCGTCGCGTGCCGACGGCGCACGGCGTGCAGTGTACGAGTGGGACTGGCGGATTCGAAACATCGGTCAGGATCGCCGGACGGGTGCGCGGTCGCGGCGCCGGTCGTCGCTACGGCGCGATGCCGGGCCAGCGCATGCACTGCACGCGCACCGCGAAAGCTTCGTTGCCAGGCATGCGCCCGCCGTGCGTGCCGGTTTCGACGAAACCGCAGACGCGGTAGAACGCGAGCGCCGCAGCATTGCCCTCCAGCAATTCCAGCGTCAAGCCAGCCGGGCTGGCCTCCTGCACCGCGGCCACCAGCGCCTGACCGACGCCGCGCCGGCGCGCGGCCGGATCCACGTACAGCCAGGCCAGTTCCTCGCCGTCGTCGGCGACGAAGCCGAGCACCTGACCCTGCGCTTCTGCGATCTGCACGCGGTAGTCGAACAAGCCTTCGCGCTCGGCCGCGATCGGCAGCGCCAGGAACGCCTCCGCCAACCCCGCCGCCTGCAACTCCTCCAGGCGCGCGGCATCGTGGATGGCGCACAGGCGCGCCCAGTCGTCGGCCCGGTACGGGCGGATCTTCACGCCACCCCGAACCGCTGCTTGAAGCCATTGTCGGAGAAGCCCTGGCTGAGCTTGCCGTCGTCGGTCACCACCACCGGCCGCCGGATCAGTTGCGGATACTCGCGCAGCAGCAGCTTCCACTCGGCATCGGAGCCGGGTGTCTTCTTGTTGTCGGGCAACTGCCGCCAGGTGGTGGAGGACTTGTTGACCAGCGCGTCGAACCCACCGGCCTGGCCGGCCCAGTCCAGCAGGGTCTCCGGGGTCGGCTTGTGCTCGCGGTAATCGACGAAGGTGTAGGCCACGCCGAAGCGGTCAAGCCACTTGGTCGCCTTCTTGCAGGTGTCGCAGTTCTTCAATCCGTACAACGTCGTCATCGAAACATCCCTTCAAGCGAATGAAGCCGCTCTCCCACCGGGAGCGGGGTTGGGGTGAGGGTCGGTCGGCCCAGAACAGATCGCACCCCAAAGCACCGCGCACCGCCTTTCGGCGGGCGATGCCATCAGGAGACGAACCGGGCATGCCGTCATCGACAGCCAGCAGCGCGCGTGATCTTACCCGCCGCGCGCGCCATCGGCCTCCCAGGCGCAAGAAGACGCCGGCAGGCCTCACTGCACCGGCACTTCCTGGAGCTTGGCCGAGTCGATCCGCCAGCGCAGCTGCGCCGCCGAAGCGCCGTCCACACCGTTGACCCGGCGCAGCACGTAGTCGCCGCGGAAGCGTTGCCGCGTGCCGTCGGCCAGCGTCGCCTCCACGGTGACCGGCACCGGCTGGTACACCGAACCGGCGGCGCCATCGCTGGCGCCCAGCGTGCCGATCGTCGCCTTCACCGCACGCGTCTGCGCGAAGCCGGCCTCGAAGGCCGCGTAGGACTGCCCCGGGCGCCCGTCCTCGCCCCACTGCTGCCAGGCCGTGGCGTAGTCGCGCGCGTTGATCGCCGCGTAGTAGCGCCGCACCACGTCGGCCGCGGCCTGCGGGCTATCGGCGGCCGGGCCGCACCCGGCGGTGGCCGGTCCGTCGCGACCGAGCAGCGCGCAGCTGCGGGCGATCTCGTCGTCGATCATGGCGCAGCTGTTGGCGGCATTGCAGGGCGGGTGCGTGGCCGGCGACACCGAGCGACAGGTGGCCGCACGCGCCGCCGCGGCGTCGGCGCCGATCTCGTCGGCGCAGGACAGCGGCGCGCCCGCCGCGCCTGCAGTCCCCGTCCTCGTCGTCGTCGCAGGCGCTTGCGCAGGCGCAGGTGTCGCGGCCGGCGCCGGATTGGGCGCAGCGGCGGCCGCCGCAGGCGTGTCGCCCTGCTTGGGCGCCGTCGGCGTCGGTGCGCTCTCACGGTCGCACCCGGACAGCGCGAACGCCGCCGTCATCCAGCAAGCCCACATGATCGTACGCATCGGTCTCTCCTGTTCGTTCGTGGCAGCGCGCCAGGCCTCTTCCGTTCCGCCCCCTGACGTGGCGGCAGTGGCGCAATCGCGTGCGCCAGCGTATCGGGCCACCCATGTACGCCGGGTATGCACAGCGCTCCCGACCGGCTACGGGATCGCCCGGTTCACCCGACAGCCGGCCGTCCATCTCCTGCGCCGTCGATCACCCAGGCAGAGGCGAGCGTCGACGCAACAGGCACGGCGACGCTGCGGTGCAACCGGCGCGCATGGCCCTGGCCGCAGGCACGCGACGGAACCGCTCGAACAGGTTGCACGCTGCCGGCGTTACCCAGGCGCCAGGCGCTCAGAGCAGCCGTTCGGACACCACCCGGAACGCGACACGCGGCAGACGGAAGGCCAATCCCTCCTCCAGCGCGACACCCAGCGCCTGCAGCCGCGGGCAGGTCAGCGCCCCGGTCAGCCGCAACGGCTGCAGCGTGGCCGGGTCCACCGGCAAGGCGATGCGGGTGCTGGCCCAGCGGCCGTCGCAGGTACGGGCGATGGCCTCGTCCTGGCAGGTGAGGAAGCGCAGCAGGGCCTCGCGCGTGGCGAACGCCGGCGTCCAGTCGGCATCGTGCCAGGCCTCGGCAGGCTGCCAGTGCAGTTGCAGCGCCGGCGCGCTGCCCTGCCCCGGCTCGATCTGCGTGTGGCCGCTGCCATCGGACTGCAGCGCGTGCACGAAGCGCGCGGCCAGGTGCGGCTGCATGGCGTCGCTGGCGGCGCGTGCGCCGGCCACGTAGGCCAATCCATCCATCACGTTGCGGTCGAACAGCACCACCGGCCCGGCGCCCACGTCGTCCACGCGGCGCAGGTACCACCGCCAGTTGCTCTGCAGCGGCGATGGCAGCAGCTTCCGCAGCGGTCCGGCCAGGGCAGGACCGAAATGGCCGTGGCGATAGCTGAGGATGGTGTACGGCGTGCGCCCCTGGTGGACGACGTGGGCGTAGCCCGGCGGCGGTGGCGGGGCGCGACGCACGTCGACCCACCAGTTCAGATAGACCACCTCGCGCACGTCGCTCACAAGCACCGGCAGCGGCCAGCGTTGCGTCAACGCACGCCGCAGCCGGGTCCAGCCAGGCGCATGCAGCAGGCGCGGCAGCGCGCGCCCGTACCAGGCGGCGGACGGGTGCCGGTAAGCCGCGGCCTCGGCCAGGTCCGGCACCGCCGCCGGCATCTCAGTCGGCCAGGCCGCGCAGCAGGTCGTTGACGCTGGTCTTGCTGCGGGTCTTGGCGTCGACCTGCTTGACGATCACCGCGCAGTACAGCGAGTGCGAGCCGTCCTTGGACGGCAACTGCCCGGACACCACCACGCTGTACGGCGGCACGTAGCCGTAGGAGATCTCGCCGGTGGCGCGGTTGTAGATGCGCGTGCTCTGGCCCAGGAACACGCCCATGCCGATCACGCTGTGGTGGCCGACCACCACGCCCTCCACCACTTCCGAGCGCGCGCCGATGAAGCAGTGGTCCTCGATGATGGTGGGGCTGGCCTGCAGAGGCTCGAGCACGCCGCCGATGCCGGCGCCGCCGGACAGGTGGCAGTGCTTGCCGATCTGCGCGCAGGAACCGACCGTGGCCCAGGTGTCGACCATGGTGCCCTCGCCCACGTGCGCACCGATGTTGGTGAAGCTCGGCATCAGCACCACGTCCTTGCCGAAGTAGCTGCCGCGGCGCGCCACCGCGCCCGGCACCACGCGCACCCCGGCCTTGCGGAATTCGGCTTCGTGATAGCCGGCGAAGCGCGCCTCCACCTTGTCCCAGAACGGCGCCGGCTGCGCTTCCACCACGGCCATCTCGTTGACCCGGAAGTACAGCAGCACCGCCTTCTTCAGCCACTCGTTGACCTTCCAGCCGCCGTGCCCGTCCGGCTCGGCGACGCGGAACTCGCCGCTCTCCAGGCCGTCGATGACGCGGTTGACCACCGGCCGGGTCGACCCTTCGATCTCGTCGAGCGTCAGCGTGGCGCGGCGCTCGAAGGCGCTGTCGATGGTGAACTTCAGTTCGTCGGCGCTGGGCACGGCCACCGGCTTGGCGCGCAGCGGCTTCGGTGCGGGCTTGGCGGGCTTGCTCGCCACGGTCGGCGCCGCCGGCTTTGCGGCAACCGGCTTGGCCGTCTTCTTGGGGGCCGCCGTCTTGGCAGCGGGCTTCTTGGCGGCAGGCTTCTTGGTGGCCATCAGCGGGGGTCTCCAGGCGGGGTATCGGGGTCCAGGCAGGCCTGCAGCGCGGCCTGCAACGCCTGGCGGGCGGCGTCGGGCAACGGCAGGTTGTGCTCGTCGGTGATGTGGAACAGATCCTCGGCGCGCTCGCCGAAGGTGGCGATGCGCGCGTCGTGCACGCGCAGGTGCTGCCGGCGCAGCACCTGGGCCACGTCCGACAGCAGCCCCGGGCGGTCCGGCGCGACCAGGCTGAGCCGGGTCAGGCGGCCGTCGAGGCTTTCGCGGAATTCGATGCGCGGGGCGAAGCGGAAATGCCGCAGCTGGCGCGGCACCACCCGCCGTGCCGGGCGCAGCCGCGCCAGGTCGCCGGCCAGCGCCTCGCGCAGTCCGGCCTGCAACTGCGCGATGTCGCCGCTGGCGAAGGCGTCGGCCGGCATCACCTCGAAGGTGTCGAAGATCGCCCCGTGCGGGGCGTCGAGCACGCGCGCGCGATGGATGCCGTAGCCGAGCCGGTCCAGGGTCATCACGATCGCGGCGAACAGGCCGTCGCGGTCCGGCGAATACACGAACACTTCCAGCGCCGCGTCGTCGGGGGTGACCGGGCGCACCTTGACCAGGGTGCCACCGAGTTCCACCTCCATCAGCGAGGTCGCCTGCCAGGCCAGTTGCTCGGGACGGAAGCGCAGGAAGCTCTCGTCCGGCATGCCGGCGAACTGGCGGTCGATGATGGCGTCGTCGTGGCCCTGGATGTGCATCAGCGCGCGCGTGGCCTCGCGCGCCTCCTGCAGGCGCTCGGCCACCGGCAACGGATGCTCCAGGCCTTCGCGCAGGGCGCGGCGCGCGGCGAAGTACAGGTCGGCCAGCAGCCGGTCCTTCCACGCGTTCCACAGCTTGGGGCTGGTGCCGGCGATGTCGGCGCAGGTCAGCAGGTACAGATAGTCCAGCCGCTCGCGGTCGCCGACCAGGCTGGCGAAGCGATGGATCACCTCCGGATCGGCGATGTCCTGCTTCTGCGCGGTCACCGACATGCGCAGATGCTGCTCGACCAGCCAGGCGACCAGCTCGGTGTCGGCGGCGCTGAGCGCGTGCGCGGCGCAGAACGCGCGCGCATCCACCGCGCCCAGCTCCGAATGGTCGCCGCCGCGGCCCTTGGCGATGTCGTGGAACAGGCCGGCCAGCAGCAGCAGTTCCGGCTTGCGCAGCCGCGGCCAGACTTCGTGGGCGATGGAGAAGCGTTCGTCGGCGCGCGCGTTGGCGAACACCGCCATGTTCTTCAGCACCATCAGCGTGTGCTGGTCGACCGTGTACACGTGGAACAGGTCGAACTGCATGCGCCCGGACACCTGCGCGAACGCCGGGATCCACTGCCCGAGCACGCCCAGCCGCGCCATCCGGGTCAGCGTCTGCACCGCGCGCGGGCCGCGCAACAGCGCCAGGAAGCGCTCGCGCGCGGTCGGGCTGGCGCTGGCGTAGGCCGGCAGATGCGGCAGCGCCTCGGCCAGCGCGCGCGCGGTCAGCGAATGCAGGCCGCGGATCTCGCCGTGCGCGGCCCAGGTGGCGAACAGCGCGAACACCTGCACCGGATCGGCCTGCGGCCAGCGCTCGTCGTCGGCGGCCAGGTAGCCGCGGCGCAGCGAGAAGCCGCCGTGGAGCGGCTGCGGCTGCGCTTCGCCGTCGAACTGTTCCTCGAAGCGCTGCAGCAGCCGGTCGCTGAGCCGGCGCACGATCGCCGCGCTGCGATAGAAGCGCTGCATCATCTTTTCGACGCCCAGGCTCTCGACGTCGTCGGAGAAGCCCAGGCGCTGCGCCAGGGTCTTCTGGTAATCGAAGCGCAGGCGCTCTTCCGGACGGTTGGCGACCAGGTGCAGCCCGTAGCGCAAGCGCGCCAGTTCGCGGCGCTCGCGGCGCAGCGCGGCGGCCTCGTCGCCGCCGACATGGCCCAGCCCGATCAACGGCTCCAGATCGCGCACGCCGAACGCGCGCAGCGCCATCCAGCCCAGCGTATGCAGGTCGCGCAGGCCGCCGGGGCCGTCCTTAATGTCCGGCTCCAGGTTGTCGGCGGTGTCGCCGAAGCGCTGGTGGCGGGCCTGCAGTTCCTCGCGCTTGGCCATGAAGAATTCGCGCGGCGGCCACACCCGCTGCGGGGCGATGGCCGCCGCCAGCGCCGCCTTGGCGGCGGCGTCGGCCTGCAGCGGGCGCGCCTCGATCAGCGCGGTCAGCACGGTCTGGTCGGCGCAGGCCGCGGTGCACTGCGCGGCCGAGCGCACCGCATGGCTCACCGGCACGCCGGCGTCCCACAACAGCGGGAACAGCCGTGCCAGCGCCGGTTCGCAGGCGGGATCGAGGTCGCCGAACACCAGCAGGTCGATGTCCGAGCGCGGGAACAGTTCGCCACGGCCATAGCCGCCGACCGCGAACAACGCCAGCCCGGCCTCGCGCGGCACGCAGCGGCTCCAGGCGTGGCGGATCAACTGGTCGAGCGCGCGCGCGCGCAGCGCCAGCAGGCGATCGATGTCGTCGCCCTGGTCGAAACGCTTGCTCAGCCGCGCATCGGTCTGCGCCAGCAGTTGCCGGACCGCGGCGGCCCAACCGGCGTCGTCGACGCCGGCACCGGGCATGCCGGCATCGGCACCGGCCGGCAGCAGGCTCACGGTTCGCCGAGGCCGCCCGGCGACAGGGTCAGGACCTCCACCCCATCCTCGGTGACGGCGACCATGTGCTCCCATTGCGCGGAGAGCTTGCGGTCCTTGGTCACCACGGTCCAGCCGTCCGGCAGCACGCGGGTGTAGCGCGTGCCCTCGTTGATCATCGGCTCGATGGTGAAGGTCATGCCCGGCTTCAGCACCAGGCCGTCGCCCGGCCGGCCGTAGTGCAGCACCTGCGGTTCGTCGTGGTAGACCTTGCCGATGCCGTGGCCGCAGTACTCGCGCACCACGCTGAAGCGCTCGCTCTCGGCGTACTGCTGGATGGCATGGCCGACGTCGCCGAGCGTGGCGCCCGGCTTCACCGCGCGGATGCCGCGCCACATCGCCTCGTAGGTGGCCTCGATCAGGCGCCGCGCCATCACCGACGGCGTGCCCGCGCAGTACATGCGGCTGGTGTCGCCATGCCAGCCGTCCTTGATCACGGTGACGTCGATGTTGACGATGTCGCCGTCCTTCAGGACCTTGCCCTCGCTGGGGATGCCGTGGCAGATGACGTTGTTCACCGACGTGCACACGGTCTTCGGAAAGCCGCGATAGCCGACGTTGGCCGGCACCGCCCCCTGCACCTTGACGATATGGTCGTGGCAGATGCGGTCCAGCTCGGCGGTGGTGACGCCGGGCTTCACGTACGGGCCGATCAGGTCCAGTACCTCGGCGGCCAGGCGGCCGGCCACGCGCATCTTCTCGATGTCCTGCGGAGTTTTCAGATTGACGGTCATGGTCGTCATTATCGCTCATCCCGGCGCTGGCTGAACGCGCCGGACGCGTTGCCGGGTTTTTGGCACGCCGGCGCGGTCGCCGCTGCCTTCATCGCACTGAACACGGCACCCTGTGGCGGTCATCCCATGTGAAAACTGGATAACGATCCATAAATATGTGAACTGGCGCGCATTTTGCACTGGCAGTGGCACCGGCGGTTGTCCGCCCTCACCGAAGAACCCTGTCATGTACCTCTTCCATCGCGTTCTCGCCTTCATCGTGCTGTTCGCCGCCGGGACCGGCCTGGCCTGGGCCCAGTCCGACTCGCGCACCTTCAACGTCAAGATCCAGATCACCAGCGTCTGCGACATCCAGACCGCGCCCACCGACGTCGATTTCGGCAGCGTCAATTCCACCCAGACCGCGATCAACAGCACCGGCACCTTGAACGTGCGCTGCACCTCCGGCACGCCGTACAACATCGCGCTGAACGCCGGCTCCGGCTCCGGCGCCACGGTCACCACCCGCACCATGGGCAGTGCCGACGCCAGCAATACCGCACGCGTGCCGTACGCGCTGTACCGCAATGCCGCGCGCACCCAGAACTGGGGCTCGACCATCGGCACCGACACCCAGGCCGGCACCGGCAATGGTGCAGTGCAACCGATCACCGTCTACGGCCAGGTCGCCAGCACCAACTACCCTGCCGGTTCCTACAGCGACGTCGTCACCGCCACCGTCACCTGGTAACCGGAGCCGCCTGCATGCGTTCGCGACTGTCTTCCTTCCTGCGCCTGCCGGCGCTCGCCGCGCTGTGGCTGGCGGCGGCAGGCGCGGCTGTCGCCGCGAGCCTGCAGGTGGCGCCGACTTCGGTCTCGCTGCGCGCCGAGGAAACCGCGCAGGGCCTGTGGCTGAGCAACAGTGGCGACGTGCCGCTGCGCGCGCAGGTGCGCGTGTTCCGCTGGCAGCAGCGCGACGGCGAGGATGTGCTCGACCCAAGCGACCGCATCGCGCTCAGCCCGCCGATGCTGCAACTGGCGCCGCACGCGCGGCAACTGGTGCGGGTGATCCGCCTGGATCCCGCGCCCGCCGCCGGCGAGGACGCCTATCGCATCCTGGTCGACGAACTGCCCAGCCAGGATGCCGGCGGCAACGCCAGCGCCGGGCTGCAGTTCGTGCTGCGCTATTCGGTGCCGGTGTTCCTCAAGCCGGCCGCGACCACGGCGCCGGCACTGCGCGCGCGGCTGCTCCGCGACGGCGCGGGCGCGGCGCTGGAAGTGCGCAATGAGGGCAACGGCCACGCGCAGTTGGTGGACCTGCAGTTCGTCGCCGGCGACGGCCGCCGCAGCGCGATCGCCGAAGGCCTGGCCGGCTACGTGCTGCCGGGCCAGCGCAAGCGCTGGCCGCTGCCGGCGGCGCTGGCGCAGACCCAGGGAACGTTCGAGGCAAGGATCAATGGCGAGCCGCGCGCGCAGTCGCTGGTCGTGGACACCGCGGCGCCTTGAACTGCTGCTCGCGCTGTGGGTCGGCACTGCCGCACTCGCCGTCGCCCAGCCGCAGGTCCTGCCCCAGCCCCAGGCCGCGGCACCGGCGCAGGAGACCCTGTACCTGGAGGTCACCCTGAACCAGACCCGCCAGCCCGGCCTGTTCCAGTTCCAACGCGACGGCGAGCAACTGCGCGCCAGCGCCGCCACCCTGCGCCAGCTCGGCCTGCGCGTGGACGGCAGCGACGCCAGCGCGGCGATCGCCCTGGGCGACCTGGACGGCGTGCGCTTCCGCTACGACGCCAGCCTGCAGCAGGTGACGATCGACGCGCCGGTGGCGCTGCTGGACGTCGCCACCACCCGCATCGACGCGCGCGGCGGCGTGCCGTCGCTGCCGGCGACCAGTTCACCCGGCGCATTGCTCGACTACGACCTCTACGCCAGCCGCCAGGGCGGCGCTAGCAATCTCACCGCCAGTGGCGAGCTGCGCGTGTTCGGTCTGGGCCAGGGCCTGCTGCGGCAGTCCTTCGTCGGCCGCGTGTACCGCGAGCCGCAGCAGGACTGGCGTGCCCAGACGATCCGCCTGGACACGCAATGGCAATGGTCGCTGCCCGAGCGCATGACCAGCGTGGTGCTGGGCGACACCTTCAGCAGCAGCACCAGTTGGAGCCGCACCGTGCGCCTGGGCGGCGTGCGGGTGGGCAGCGACTTCGGCCTGCAGCCGTATCGCGCGATCACCCCGTTGCCGGAATTCCTCGGCGAAGTGGCGGTGCCGTCCAGCGTGGACCTGTACGTCAACGGCATCCGCCAGTACGGCGCGCAACTGCCGGCCGGGCCGTTCCAGCTGTCCGCCGCGCCGGGCGTGGACGGCGCCGGCAATGCCCAGGTGGTGATCACCGACGCCTACGGCCGCACCCGCTCGCTGGCCTTTCCGTTCTATGCGACCCAGGACTTGCTGGCCAGCGGCCTGACCGACTGGTCGCTGGCGCTGGGCCGGGTGCGCGAGGCGTACGGCGTCGCCGATTTCGCCTATGCCGGCGACACCGTCGGCAGCGCCAGCTGGCGGCGCGGCCTCGGCCCGCGCTTCACCGCCGAGGCGCACGCCGAGGCCGGCGCCGGCGTGCGCAATGCCGGGGTCGGCGGCCTGTGGCTGTTGCCGCGCGCCGGCGTGTTCGGCGCCTCGCTGGCGCACGGCGGTGCGGCCGGCCAGCAAGGCCTGCAGTACGCGCTGAGCTACCGCTGGAACAACGGCCGCTTCAACCTGGCGATGGATACCCAGCGCGCGCAATCCGGCTACCGCGACGTGGCCGCGCGCTACGGCGCCGCGCCGCCGCGGATCAGCGAGCGCGCCCTGTTCGGCAGCACCTGGGACGGCGTCGGCAACATCGCCCTGAGCTACGTGCGCCTGGCCTACCCCGACAGCGGCGACCAACGCTACGCCAGCCTGTTCTGGACCCGTGCCCTGCCGCGGCAGTCGTCGTTGAACCTGAGCGTCAACCAGAACCTGGACCAGGCCCGCGACCGCAGCGTGTACCTGGGCTGGTCGATCGCGCTGGACGGCCGCCGCCAGGCCGGCGTGGCCATGCAACGCATCGGCGAACGCACCAGTGCGACGGCCGACCTCAGCCAGGCGGCGGCCGCCGACGGCGGCAGCGGCTGGCGGCTGCAGGCGCGCGGTGGGCAGGACGGCGGCGGCGGCCTGGCCGAAGCCAGTTGGCGTGGCGACAGCGCCCGCTACGCCGGCGGCATCGCCAGCGCCGGCGGCCAGCGCTACGCCTACGCGGAAGCGTCGGGCGGCGTGGCCTGGATCGGCGGCGGCTGGTTCCCTGGCCGCGATCTCGACCAGGCCTTCGCCCTGGTCTCCACCGGCGGCGTCGCCGACGTGCCAGTGCTGCTGGAGAACCGGCCGATCGGCCGCACCGATGCGCGCGGCTTCCTGCTGGTCACGCCGCTGCTGGCCTGGCAGCACAACCGGCTGTCGATCGATCCGATGCGCTTGCCGCCCGAGTTGCGGCCGGAGCAGGTGGACCAGATCGTGGTACCGCGCGACCGCACCGGGGTGGTGGTGGCGTTCCCGATCCGCCGCAGCGACGGCGTGCTGGTGCAACTGCACGACGCCGCCGACGCGCCGCTGCCGGTTGGCAGCCTGGTGCATGGACCGGGCGTCGACACCTTGGTCGGCTACGATGGCCAGGCCTATGTGGAAGGGCTCGCGCCCGGCCGCAACGACCTGGAGGTGGACATGCAAGGAAGCCGCTGCCGGTTCCGGATCGAGCGCCCGACGCAGGCGCCGCCCACCCGGCTGGGTCCGCTGCGCTGCCTGTCGGAGCGCACGCCGTGAGCGCGCGCGCCTGGCGGATATGGCTGCCGGCGCTGCTGCTGGTGGCCGCGGCGCTGCTGCCGCAGCGCGCTGCCGCGACCACCACCTGTACCGCGCAGGCCACGGCGGTGAGCTTCGGCACCCTCTCCGACACCGCCGCCACCGACGCCACCGCACAGATCCTGGTGACCTGCCAGACCGGCGCGATCAGCGTGCTGGGCACGATCTACGTGCGCATGTGCCTGAACATCGGCGAGGGCGCGCAGGGTGCCGGCCTCGGCATCACCCCGCGGCGCATGCTCAACCCGCTCAACGACAGCCTCGGCTTCCAGCTCTACCGCGACAGCGCGCGCAGCCTGGTCTGGGGCAGCGCGCTGAGCGGTTCCACCCCACTGCAGGTGGACCTGACCTATTCGTCGCTGGCGACCGGCGGCAGCGGCACCGGCACCTACACCGTCTACGCGCGGGTGCCGTTGCAAAGCGGCATCGCCACCGGGACCTACCAGAACAGCTTCAGCGGCGTGTACACCAACCTGCAGTACCGCTACGACGAGCCGTTGGTCGGCAACCCCGCGGTGATTCCCACCTCCTGCACCACCGGCGGCAAGGGCGGCGGCACCTCGGTGCAGTTCCCGTTCGTGGCCAGCGCCACCGCCGCACCGACCTGCACCATCGCCAGCATCGCCGACCTGGACTTCGGCACCCAGTCCGGCCTGATCGACAACCCGCTGAACTACACCACCGTGCTCAGCATGAACTGCCGCTACCGCACCGCCTGGCAGGTGAGCCTGGACAATGGTCAGAACGCCAGCGGCAACGTGCGCCGCATGCGCAGCGCCAGCGGCCAGTACCTGACCTATGAGCTGTACCGCGACGCTGCGCGCACCCAACGCTGGGGCAGCACCCTGAATACCGATACCCAGACCGGCACCGGGACCGGCAGCGCACAGGCGCTGACCCTGTACGGGCAGGTCCCGGCCCGGCAGACGCCCGCCCCGGGCAGCTACAGCGACGTGGTCAAGGTCACCGTCACCTACTGAGGCCTGAACGGCGCCGTGGCGCCGGTCAAGTTGCCGGGGGGTCGGGCCGCTATTGGCTGTGTCCTCCCCGGAGTCCCGCTCGATGACTGCGCCGTTCCTGCGACCGCTGCTGCTGGCGAGCCTGTGCGTGGCCGGCGTCGACGCGGCGGCGCAACCCGCCGTCGGCACCGGCGGCGCGATGTTGCGGATCGGTATCCGTATCGAACGCAGTTGCGAGATCGGCGCCCCGGCGCGTCCGCAACCCGGGGCACTGCCGACGGTCGCCTGCAACCGCCCGCTGGCCTACCAGGTCAGCATCGACGGCACACCCGCGCCCGGCGCCGGCATGGCGTTGGCCTTGAGCCTGCCCGCCGCCGGCATCACGCCGCGCACGTCGGCGGGCTACGCCACGGTCGCGTTCTAGTGGGCCGCGCCCGCAGCGCGCGCGCGCGCTTGCTGCCAACGCTGCTGCTGGCGCTGGCCGGCAGTGCCGGCGCGGCCGGGGTGCGGATCAGCCCGACCCTGGTGCAACTGGCCCCCGGCGAGACCAGCACCGACATCTGGCTGAGCAATACCCAGGACCGCCGCTGGCAGGCGCAGGTCACGGTGTACCGCTGGCGGCAGACCGACGGGATGGACGACCTGGAGAGCAACGACGAGATCCGCGCCAGCCCGCAATCGATCGACATCCCGGCGCAGGGGCGGCAACTGCTGCGGCTGGTGCGTCCCGGACCGGCCAGCGCCGAGGAAAGCGCCTACCGCCTGGTGCTGGAGGAACGCCCCGCCCCAGCCGACCCGGCCGCACCGGCGCCCGCCGCGCCGGCCCCACCCTTGCTGCTGCGCTATTCGACCCCGGTGTTCCTGAGCCCGGCGGACCCGGCAGCCGCGCCGCGCCTCAGCGCCCACCTGAGCGCCGGCGCGCGCGGGCCGGAGCTGGTGGTGCACAACCGCGGCAGCGCCCACGCCCGGCTCAGCGACCTGAGCTTCGTCGGCGCCGACGGCCGCACCCTGCCCCTGTTCCCCAGTCTCTCCGGCTATGTCCTGGCCGGCGCCTACAAACGCTGGCCGCTGCCGGCCGCCGCGACCGCGCCCGGCGGCCACTTCGCGGCCAGGCTCGACGACCAGGCGCCGCTGCAGGCGCTGCCCGCCGAGTGAACCGCCCGGCACATTGCGCCAGCGGCCCCCGCCAGGTATAGTGCGCGGCTTCGTCGTGCCCGTCATGGGCCGATGGACCGTCCACGCCGGACGCACCGGCGAATTCACACCTGCCGCCATCGCCCGTGCCGGGGTGCTCCGCAAGGAGTTCGGCCACGGAGGCAGCAGGGAGGCCCAACCCCGGAATCGTCGTGCGGCCCGCAAGGCCGTCGTCATGCGCGCGCTTCACCCATTCCTGCCCGCGCACGGCCGGTTCCCCATCAGGAGTCACTGCAATGCCTCAGGTCACCATGCGTCAGATGCTGGAAGCCGGCGTCCACTTCGGCCACCAGACCCGCTACTGGAACCCCAAGATGGCGCCGTACATCTTCGGCGCGCGCGGCAAGATCCACATCATCAACCTCGAGAAGACGGTTCCGCTGTTCAACGACGCGATGAACTTCATCTCCAGCGTCGCGCAGAAGCGCGGCACCATCCTGTTCCTGGGCACCAAGCGCAGCGCCCGCGACGCGGTGAAGGAAGAAGCCGAGCGTTGCGGCCAGCCGTTCATGACCCAGCGCTGGCTGGGCGGCACGCTGACCAACTTCCGCACCGTCAAGCAGTCGGTGGCGCGCCTGAAGGAGCTGGAAGCGGCCGAAACCGACGGCACCTTCGACAAGCTGGTCAAGCACGAAGTGCTGACCCTGCGCCGCGAGCGCGACAAGCTGGAAGCCTCGCTGGGCGGCATCAAGGAAATGAACCGTCTGCCGGACGCCCTGTTCGTCATCGACATCGGCCATGAAGACATCGCCATCAAGGAAGCCAAGAAGCTCGGCATCCCGGTGATCGCGGTGGTCGACACCAACTACAACCCGGACCTGGTCGACTACGCCATCCCGGGCAACGACGACGCCATCCGCGCCGTGCAGCTGTACGCCCGTGCCGCCGCCGACGCCGTGCTGGAAGGCAAGGCCGCTGCGCCGAACGCCGCCAGCGTGCGCGAGGAAGAGTTCGCCGAGGGCGGCGACGACAAGGGCCGCGGCCCGCGCAAGAACGGCAAGAAGGCCGAAGAGACCGCTCCCGCCGCCGAGTAACCGGCGCGCCATGCGGCTGCGCGATCATGCGCAGCCGCCGCCCGGCGCGTTCGGCGCGCCCGGCTTCGCGAGCGCCGCCTGCGGCGCCCGCTTCCCAGATCTACCGGCCGGCCGCAAGCCGGCCTTTTCCCACCTTTCGTGAGGACATCCCGTGGAAATCACTGCTTCCCTGGTCAAGGAACTGCGCGAGCGCACAGGCGCCGGCATGATGGAGTGCAAGAAGGCACTCACCGAGAACGCCGGCAACATCGACAACGCCGCCGAGTGGCTGCGCAAGTCGGGCCTGGCCAAGGCCGACAAGAAGGCCGACCGCGTCGCCGCCGAAGGCCGCATCGCGATGGCGCAGGACGGCGGCAAGGCGGTCCTGGTCGAAATCAACTCCGAGACCGACTTCGTCGCCAAGGACAACAACTTCCTGGCCTTCACCGACGCCGTCGTCCAGGCCGCCCTGGCCTCCGGCGCCGCCGACGTCGAAGCGCTGAAGAGCGCCAAGCTGCCCAGCGGCGAGACCGTCGAGGAAGCCCGTGCCGCGGTCATCGCCAAGGTCGGCGAGAACGTGCAGGTGCGCCGCCTGGTGCGCATCGACAGCGCCAACAACGTCGCCGCCTACGTGCACGGCGGCCGCATCGGCGTGCTGGTCGAGGTCAAGGGCGGCGACGCCGACCTGGCCCGCGGCATCGCCATGCACATCGCGGCGATGAACCCGCCGCACGTCAAGGCCTCCGACGTCCCGGCCGAGTTCGTGGCCAAGGAAAAGGAAATCGAGCTGGCCAAGATGTCGGAGAAGGACAAGGCCAAGCCGGCCGACATCCTGGAGAAGATCATCAGCGGCAAGATCGCCAAGATCGTCAACGAGGTCACCCTGTACGGCCAGCCCTACGTGCTGAACACCGACCAGACCGTGGAGCAGGCGGTGAAGGCCGCCGGCGCCGACGTGGTCGGCTTCCAGCGCCTGGCGGTAGGCGAAGGCATCGAGAAGGTGGTGGAAGACTACGCCGCCGAAGTGATGAAGCAGGCCGGCCTGGCCTGATCCCGCTCCCGGGAAGAAAAGAGCCGCGCTTGTCGCGGCTTTTTTTTTACGGGTGTACGCTGCGCAGGCCGGGACAGGCCGCTCCCCCACCTCTCATTCCATGCCGTATCGGAAGTGCATGCATCCTGAACTCGAAGCGATCCTGAGTCACTCCCGCGACCTGCCCTCGCCCCCCGGCGTTGCCTTGCGCATCATCGAACTGGCGCAGGATGCGGACGTGGACCTGGCCGCGACCGCCGATGCGATCGCCATGGACATGGCACTGAGCGCGCGCATGCTGCGCATCGCCAATTCCCCGCTGTACGCCAGCCGACGCCGTGTCGACAACCTGGGCCAGGCGCTGACCATGCTCGGCCTCAACGCCGCGCTGAGCCTGGCGTTGGGCTTTTCGATGGTGCAGAGCCTGCGCGGCGGCAGCGGCGAGCCGCAGGAACGGCTGTGGCGACGCAGCGTGCTGGCGGCACTGGCCAGCCGCCTGCTCGGCCAGGCCGCCGGGCTGCGCAAGCACGAGGAACTGATGCTGGCCGGGCTGCTGCAGGACATGGGCGCACTGGCCCTGCTGCACGTCTGCCACGACCAGTACGCCGCCCTGCTGCACGAGGCGGCTGGCGATCCGCAACGGCTGAGCGCGCTGGAGCGCGAGCACCTGGGCGCCGACCGCGCGGAGGTCGGTGCCTGGCTGGCGCAGAAATGGAAGCTGCCCGCCTACCTGCAGCGCAGTATCGGCGGCGGCGGCACTGCCGGCGCCGCGACCGAACCCTTCGACATCTGCGTGCGCCTGTCCGGCGCCGTCGCCGACATCTGGCTCGGCGACGATCCTGAAGCCGCGCGCACCCACGCCATGCAGTGCGCCTATCGCGACCTGCAACTGGACAGCCGCCGCTTCGACGAGGTGGTGGGCCACATCGCCGAGGCGCTGCCGGCGGTCAGCCCGATCTTCGACGTGCGCATCGCGCAGCCGGAACGGGTCGACGCGATCATCAGCCATGCCCGCGAGCTGATGGTGCTGCGCAACCTGCGCGAAGTGCAGGAAGCCAACCGCGTGCGCCAGCGCGCCGACGAGTACGAGCAGCACGCACGGCGCCTGGCCGAACAGGCCAGCCGCGATGCCCTCACCGGCGTGTTCAACCGGCACCAGCTGGACACTTTGCTCAAGCAGCAGTTCGAACTGGCCAATCGCCACGACTGGCCGCTGTCGGTGGCCTTCATCGACCTGGACGATTTCAAGAAGATCAACGACGCGCACGGGCACCTGGTCGGCGACCAGGTCCTGCGCGCATTCGCGCAGACCCTGCAGCCGATGCTGCGCGCCAGCGACACCGTGGCGCGCTTCGGCGGCGAGGAATTCCTGGTGCTGTTGCCCAACACCGGCGAAGAGGCCGCGCTGGGCGTGATGCGGCGCATCCTCGCCGAGATCGCGCAGCGGCCGATGGCCGACACCAAGCAGGGGCCGCTGCGCATCAGCTTCTCCGCGGGCGTGGCCACCCAGGGCGGCCGCGAGCGTTTCAACAGCGCGCAGGAACTGCTGCAGGCGGCCGACGACATGCTGTACAGCGCCAAGCACGGCGGTCGCAATCGCGTCACCGCGCGCTCATGCGGAGAGGCGCAACGCTGAAGCATCGCCGGCGGCACAGACGCGCTGGCGCGCATCGGCTAAAATCGTGTGGTTTGCCCGTCATCCCCCAACGAGGTCGCCATGTCCCAGCTCGCCTATCGCCGTATCCTGTTGAAACTGTCCGGCGAAGCGCTGATGGGAGACGGGGACTACGGCATCGACCCGAAGATCATCAATCGCCTCGCCCATGAGGTGATCGAGGCGCAGCAGGCCGGCGCGGAGGTGGCGCTGGTGATCGGCGGCGGCAACATCTTCCGCGGCGCCGGCCTGGCCGCCAACGGCATGGACCGGGTCACCGGCGACCACATGGGCATGCTCGCCACCGTCATCAACGCGCTGGCGATGCAGGACGCGCTGGAAAAGCTCGGCGCCAAGGTGCGGGTGATGAGCGCGATCAAGATCAACGACGTGTGCGAGGACTTCATCCGCCGCCGTGCGATCCGCCACCTGGAAAAGGGCCGCATCGCGATCTTCGCCGCGGGCACCGGCAACCCCTTCTTCACCACCGACTCCGGCGCGGCACTGCGCGCGATCGAGATCGGTGCCGACCTGCTGCTGAAGGCGACCAAGGTCGACGGCGTGTACGACAAGGACCCGAAGAAGCACGCCGACGCCGTACGCTTCGACAGCCTGACCTACGACGAGGTCATCGCCCGCAACCTGGAAGTGATGGACACCGCCGCCTTCGCCCTGGCCCGCGACAGCGACCTGCCGCTGCGCATCTTCAACATGGGCCAGCCCGGCGAACTGCTGAAGATCCTGCGCGGCGCCGAGATCGGCACGTTGGTCAAAGGTCGGGGCTGAAAAGCCGGGAATCGGGAATCGGGAATCGGGAATCGCAACAGCGTTGCGCACTGCAACATTGGCGCCAGCCCCGATTCTCGCGCCACTGGCGTTCAGTCAGGCGCGCAGGGATCCGCCCTCGCCATTCCCCATTCCCGATTCCCCACTCCCAGCAGGCTATAATCGTCCGATTCAGATTCAGCACGGACACCGGCGATGCTCAACGAAATCAAGCAAGACGCACAGACCCGCATGGCCAAGAGCATCGACGCGCTGCGTCATACGCTCATCAAGGTGCGCACCGGGCGCGCGTCGACCGCCCTGGTCGAGCACCTGAAGGTCAACTACTACGGCTCGGAGATGCCGCTGAGCCAGGTCGCCAGCGTGGCCGTCGCCGACGCCCGCTCGCTGACCATCACCCCGTGGGAAAAGCAGATGGTCGGCGCGGTCGAGAAGGCGATCCTGGCCTCGGACCTGGGCCTGACCCCGAACACCGCCGGCACCACCATCCGCCTCAACCTGCCCGCGCTCACCGAGGAGCGCCGCCGCGAGCTGTCGAAGGTCGTGCATGGCGAAGGCGAGGACACCAAGGTCGCGATCCGCAACATCCGCCGCGACGCCAACCAGCAGGTCAAGGATCTGCTGAAGGACAAGAAGGTCACCGAGGACGAGGCCCGCGCCAGCGAGGACGACATCCAGAAGCTGACCGACAAGGCGATCAAGGACGTGGACGACGTGGTCAAGGGCAAGGAACAGGAACTGATGGCGGTCTGAGCCTGCGCCTGCCGGCCATGCCTTCCGACCCCGTCCCCATGTCCCTGCCCCGCCACCTGGCCATCATCATGGATGGCAACGGCCGCTGGGCGCAGCGCCGCCGCCGGCCGCGCGTGATCGGCCACCGCGCGGGCGCCCGCGCGGTCAACCGCACCATCGACTTCTGCCTGGAGCGCGGCATCGGCGCGCTGACCCTGTTCGCCTTTTCCAGCGAGAACTGGGGGCGTCCGCAGGAGGAAGTGGACGCGTTGATGAAGCTGTTCCTGCACGCGCTCGACCGCGAGGTCGAGGAGTTGCAGCGGCGCGGCGTGCGCGTGCGCTTCATCGGCGACCGCTCGCGCTTCGCGCCGTCGCTGTGCGAGCGCATGGCCCAGGCCGAGGCGCGCACCCGCGACAACCAGGCCCTGCACCTGTCGATCGCCGCCAGCTACGGCGGCCGCCAGGACATCGCCCTGGCCGCGCGCGCGCTGGCCGAGGACGTCGCCGCCGGGCGCCTGCGCCCGGAGCAGATCGACGAGGACGCGCTGTCGGCGCGCATGGCGCTGGCCGACCTGCCGCCGCCGGACCTGTTCATCCGCACCGGCGGCGACCTGCGCATCAGCAACTTCCTGCTGTGGCAGTTGGCCTACACCGAACTGTGGTTCACCGAGACCCTCTGGCCCGAGTTCGGCCCCGAGGTGCTGCAACAAGCCCTGGACGACTACGCCCGCCGCGAGCGGCGTTTCGGCCTCACCAGCGCGCAGGTCGCCGAAGCGGCGACGGAGAACGTTTCCGCATGACCCGTACCCGCGTCATCGCCGCGTTGATCATGGCCCCGCTGGCCATCTGCGCCATCCTGCTGCTGCCGACCCAGTGGCTGGTCGCACTGGCCGCCTTGATCTTCCTGATCGGCCTGTGGGAATGGCTGAAGCTGGCCGAGGTCGACGACACCCTGCCGCGCACCATCCTGCTGATGCTCAACCTGCTGCTGATGGTGCTGCTGGTGTGGGCCTCGGCCGGCTCGCTGGTGCTGTTCCAGCTGACCACCCTGATCGGCGCCGGCTGGTGGTGCGTGGCCTTGCTGTGGCTGGGCTTCTACCGCTTCGGCTCCGACCACGCCACCTATGCGCGGGTGTTCAAGCTCGCCGCCGGCACCCTGGCGATCGTGCCGGCCTGGGCCGCCCTGGGCCTGATCCACGCCAGCGAGCCGAACGGCCACCGCTGGCTGCTGACCGCGCTGGCGACGGTGTGGGCCGCCGATTCCGGCGCCTATTTCGCCGGCCGCCAGTTCGGCAAGCACAAGCTCGCGCCGCGGATCAGCCCCAACAAGACCGTGGAAGGCCTGGTCGGCGGCCTGCTGGCCGGCCTGATCGTGGCCGCCGGTTTCGGCTGGCTGGCCGGGGTGACCCTGCCGCACCTGCCCGGGCTGCTGATCGTGGCCGCGGTCAGCGTGCTGGCCTCGGTGGTCGGCGACCTGTTCGAGAGCCTGCTCAAGCGCCACGTCGGCGCCAAGGACTCGGGCAACGTGATTCCCGGTCACGGCGGCGTGCTGGACCGGATCGACGGCGTGCTGGCGGCGCTGCCGATCTTCGCACTGGGCAAGGACATCTTCGGGTTCTGAGCCAGTGAACACGCAACGCAGCAAGACCCCAGCGGTCCGCACCATCGCCGTGCTCGGCGCCACCGGCTCGATCGGCGCCTCGGCGCTGGACGTGATCGCGCGCCATCCGCAGCGCCTGCGCGCCGGCGTGCTGGCCGCCGGGCGCAACGTCGACGCGCTGCTGGCGCTGTGCGCCACGCACCGTCCCGCGCATGCGGTGATCGCCGATCCGGCGCTGTACCCGGCGCTGCGCGACGGCCTGCGCGCGGCCGGGCTGTCGACCCAGGCGCATGCCGGCGACGCCGCACTGGACCAACTGGTGGCCAGCGACGCCTGCGACAGCGTGGTCGCCGCCATCGTCGGCGCGGCCGGCCTGGCCTCGACCCTGGCCGCGGCCCGCGCCGGCAAGCGTCTGCTGCTGGCCAACAAGGAAGCGCTGGTGCTGGCCGGCGAACTGGTCACCGCCGCGGCGGCCGCGGCCGGCGCCGAGATCATCCCGATCGACAGCGAGCACAACGCCATCTTCCAGTGCCTGCGCTCGCGCCAGACCGGCGCCGAAGTCCGGCGGGTGCTGCTGACCGCCTCCGGCGGCCCGTTCCGCGGCTGGGACCGCGCGCGCCTGCAGGCGGTGACCCCGGCGCAGGCCGTGGCGCACCCGAAGTGGTCGATGGGGCCGAAGATCTCCGTCGATTCGGCGACGTTGATGAACAAGGGCCTGGAAGTGATCGAGGCCCACCACCTGTTCGCGCTGGCGCCCGAGCGCATCGAGGTGCTGGTGCACCCGCAGAGCCTGGTGCATTCGCTGGTCGAGTTCATCGACGGTTCGACCCTGGCGCAGATGGGCCTGCCGGACATGCGCACCACCCTGGCGGTGGGCCTGGGCTGGCCGGACCGCATCGCCTCCGGGGTCGCCGGGCTGGACCTGCTGACGCAGGGCCGGCTGGATTTCGAGGCGCCGGACCTGGACGCTTTCCCCTGCCTGGGCCTGGCCTGGCGCGCGATGCAGGCCGGTGGCAGCGCCCCGGCGATCCTGAACGCGGCCAACGAAGTGGCTGTTTCAGCCTTTCTTCAGGGCCGGATCGGTTTCCTATCGATTCCTGCGCTGGTCGAGAACGCCCTGACCGAGCTGCCTGCGGTCGCGGCCGATTCCCTGGACGCGTTGCTGGCGGCGGATGCGCACTCGCGCAAGATCACCGAACTCGCCATTGCCCGCCACTTCGCCCATGCTTGATCCCCACGCCGCCATGAGCCACGCGCATGGGTAATGTCGTCGGCTCCATCTGGTGGATGCTGGTCAGCCTGGGCATCCTGGTGACCTTCCACGAGTTCGGCCATTTCTGGGTCGCCCGCCGCTGCGGGGTCAAGGTGCTGCGCTTCTCGGTGGGCTTCGGCAAGCCGCTGTGGTCGCGCTACGACCGCCACGGCACCGAGTTCGCGATCGCCGCGATTCCGCTCGGCGGCTACGTGAAGATGCTCGACGAACGCGAGGGCGAGGTGGCCCCTGCCGAGCGCGCGCAGGCCTTCAACAACAAGAGCGTGTGGCAGCGCATCGCCATCGTCGCCGCCGGCCCGATCGCCAACCTGATCCTGTGCGTGGCGTTCCTCTGGGCGATGTTCGTGATCGGCAAGCAGGACTACGCGCCCATCGTCGGCCGCGCCGAGGGCCTGGCGCAGCAGGCCGGATTCCAGCCCGGCGAGCGCATCGTCCGCGTCGGCGACCGCGACGTCGCCACCTGGAGCGAGGCCGCCATGCAGTTGACCGTCGCCGCCATGGACCGCGAGGACGTGCCGGTGCAGACCGAGGACGCGCAGGACGGCGCCAGCCATACCCGGACCCTGCGCCTGTCGCAGCTGCCGGTCGGCTTCGACGAGCAGCAGGTGCCGGCCCTGGCCGGCCTGACCTGGCGCTTCACCCTGCAGCCGGCGGTCATCGCCAACGTCACCGCCGGCTCGGCCGCCGACGGCGTGCTGCGCCCCGGCGACCGCGTGCTGGCGGTGGACGGCACCCCGATCACCAGCGCCGACCAGGTCGCGCCGCAGGTGCAGGCCCTGGGCCGCGGCGGCGGCAACGGCCTGATCGAGGTCGAGCGCAACGGCGAGCGCCTGGCCCTGGACGTCCATCTCAAGCAGGCCGCCGGCCCCGGCGCGCCGCGCTGGACGCTGGGCGTGGCCATCGGCGAGCAGCGCCGCCCGGCCTACGACGCCACCCTGCGCTACGGCCCGCTGGCGGCGATCCCGGTCTCCTTCCGCGAGACCGGCCGGCTGGCCGGCGACACGCTCGGCATCCTGCGCCGCATGCTGACCGGCGAGGCCTCGCTGAAGAACGTGTCCGGCCCGATCACCATCGCCAAGGTCGCCAACGTCTCGGCCAAGCAGGGCCCGGACTGGTTCCTGAATTTCCTGGCGCTGCTGTCGCTGAGCCTGGCGATCATGAACCTGCTGCCGATCCCGATCTTGGACGGCGGGCACTTGCTGTATTACCTTATCGAGTTGGTCAAGGGCAGCCCGCTGAGCGAGCGCGCCATGGCGGCGGGGCAATTCGTGGGCCTGACGTTGCTGGCAGGACTGATGGGGTTGGCGTTCTACAACGACCTCTTCGGCCAGGCCCTGCGATGACCCGCGCCGATCCACTCGACCCGCTGTCGTCTTGCGCCGGCGCCCATGCAACAACGATATCGACCTCTACCGGACGTGACATGACGAGATTTCCCACTCGCCGCCTGCTTGCCCTCGCCCTCGCCGCCAGCCTCAGCCTGCCGGCCCTGGCCCAGGTAGCGGAGCCCTTCACCGCCAGCGACATCCGCGTCGACGGGCTGCAACGCATTTCGTCCGGCACCGTGTTCACCTACCTGCCGGTGGAACGCGGCGACACCGTGGACGAGGCCAAGGTCGCCGAGGCGATCCGTGCCCTGTACCGCACCGGCTTCTTCGAGGACGTGCGCGTCGACCGCCAGGGCAACATCCTGGTGGTCACGGTCAAGGAGCGCCCGGCGATCAACAAGCTGACCGTCACCGGCAACAAGGACATCAAGAGCGAGGAACTGCTCAAGGGCCTGTCCGACATCGGCCTCAGCGAAGGCGGCACCTTCGACCGGCTGAGCCTGGACCGGGTGACCCAGGAGCTGACCCGCCAGTACAACAACCGCGGCAAGTACAACGTCGAGATCACCCCGACGGTGAGCCCGCTGGACCGCAACCGCGTCGACGTGGCCATCGCGATCAAGGAAGGCAAGGCGGCCAAGATCCGCCACGTCAACCTGATCGGCACCGAGAAATTCCTCAACAAAGACATCCTGGAGAACTGGGAGTCGCGCGAGCACAACTGGCTGTCCTGGTACCGCCGCGACGACCAGTACTCCAAGGAAAAGCTGTCCGGCGACCTGGAGAAGCTCAACTCCTGGTACCTGGACCGCGGCTACGTCGACTTCAGCGTCGACTCCACCCAGGTGGCGATCAGCCCCGACAAGCGCGACATGTACCTGACCGCCGGCATCACCGAAGGCGAGCAGTACAAGATCTCCGACATCAAGGTCACCGGCGACACCATCCTGCCGCAGGAAGAGATCGAGAAGCTGGTGATCCCCAAGGCCGGCGACACCTTCTCGCGCGCGCTGCTGGAATACAGCTCCGACGCCATCACCAACACCCTGAGCAACATCGGCTACGCCTTCGCCAAGGTCACCCCGATCCCGACCACCGACCGCGAGAAGCGCACGGTGGCGGTGAACCTGCAGGTGACCCCGGGCCCGCGCGTGTCGGTGCGGCGCATCGTGTTCCGCGGCAACACCCGCACCTCCGACGAAGTGCTGCGCCGCGAAATGCGCCAGTTCGAGGACACCTGGTACTCGCAGGCGGCGATCGACCGCTCCAAGATCCGCCTGCAGCGCCTGGGTTATTTCGAGTCGGTGGACGTGGAAACCCCGCCGGTGCCGGGCAGCAACGACAAGGTCGACGTGGTCTACAACGTCAAGGAGACCACCTCGGGCAGCTTCACCTTCGGCCTAGGCTATTCGCAGACCTACGGCGTCACCACCTCGGTGCAGCTGTCGCAGAACAACTTCCTCGGCGGCGGCAACCGCGTCGCGGTGGACGCCTCGCGCAGCAGCTACCAGGAGCGCTACGCGTTCTCCTACACCAACCCGTTCTTCACCGACGACGGCGTGTCGCTGGGCTACAACCTGTCCTGGCGCAAGCTGGACTACTCCGACTTCGGCACCGCGCAGTACAACAGCACCAACGGCGCGGCGCAGGTGATCTTCGGCGTGCCGATCACCGAGACCGACAGCGTCTCGCTGATGTTCGGCGTGGACAGCAACCAGATCACCACCTATCCGGGTTTCACCCCGCAGGCGATCATCAACTACATCGACGCGATCGGGACCAAGACCTTCCATGCCTGGCGCAGCGAGCTCGGCTGGGCGCGCGACACCCGCAACGACTACTTCATGCCCACCCGCGGCATGTACCAGCGTGTGGGCCTGGAAGCCACCCTGCCCGGTTCGACCGTGGAGTACTGGAAGCTCAACTACCAGATCTCCAAGTACTGGCCGATCTCGCCGGCGCTGGTGCTCAACACCCGCGCGGAGTTCGGCTACGGCGACAGCTACGGCAGCGACGTGTCGCGCGACATCTGCGGCACCTACACCAGCGATGCGCAAGGCACGACGACCTACAACCCGCAGGCCTGCAACGGCTCCAACCTGATCCGCAGCGTCACCGCCTCGGGCCTGCCGTTCTACGAGAACTTCTACGCCGGCGGCACCAACTCGGTCCGCGGCTTCGAGGACAACACCCTCGGCCCGCGCTCGGAGGCCACCGCCTCGTACCGCCGCGGCCAGCCGCTGGGCGGCTCGTTCAAGACCGTGGGCTCGGCGGAAATGTACTTCCCGAAGCTGTTCGACAGCCCGTCGGCGCGCATTTCGGCGTTCGTGGACGTCGGCAACGTGTTCAATGGCGTGGACAACTTCAAGTCCAACCAGTTGCGCGCCTCCACCGGTATCGCCCTGCTGTGGCGGGCCCCGGTCGGCCCGATCTCGATCAGCTATGCGATTCCGTTGAAGAAGGAAGACAACGACGAGATCGAGCGCCTGCAGTTCACCTTTGGTGGACAGTTCTAAAAGAACTGCCCACCCGCTGCCAGGGCTGCGCCCCTGGCAGCCAGGTTTTCGCTGCGCGAAAACCTGCTGGGGCTTGGCTTGCCTAATCCCCGCGCCTGTCGGCGCGCCCCGAGCGCGTCACCGCATTCGCGCTGACGCCCCACGATTCGCATTGCGAATCGCGGGCCCCGGCTCATCACTCTCCGAATCCCCGCGCCTTCGGCGCGCCCCCTTTACCAAAGGGGGCTTTGCTCCAGTCGGTTAATCGTGACCTGTCCGGGATAGCGTTGCGAGAGCGGCGCGCTCGCCCTACGCGGGCGTACGTATGACCGTGCTGGTGGCACACGGTAGAATCTCCCGGTGAATACTTCGACCTATACCGCTGACGAGATCGCCGAGCGTTTCGGCCTGCAGGTGCATGGCGACGGCAGCGTCGCGGTGCGCGGCGTGGCCACGCTGGCGCAGGCCGGCCCGGGACAGCTCAGCTTCCTGGCCAATCCCCGCTATCGTGCGCAACTGGCCGACAGCACGGCGGCGATCGTGGTGCTGCGTGCCGACGATGCCGAGGCCGCGCCCGGCACCGCGCTGATCGCGCGCGATCCGTACGTCGCCTTCGCCAAGATCGCCGCGCTGTTCGACGTGGCCCCGCTGCGACCGCCCGGCATCCATCCCAGCGCCAGTATCGATCCCAGCGCGCAGGTCGCGCCCGGCGCGCACATCGGCGCGTTCGTCAGCATCGGCGCGCGCAGCGTCATCGGCGAGGGCTGCGTGATCGGCCCCGGCTGCGTGATCGGCGAGGACTGCCAGGTGGGCGCCGGCAGCGAACTGATCGCCCGCGTCACCCTGGTCACCCGGGTGCGTCTGGGCCAGCGCGTGCGTGTGCATCCCGGTGCGGTGCTCGGCGCCGATGGGTTCGGCCTGGCGATGGACGCCGGCCGCTGGATCAAGGTGCCGCAGCTCGGCGGCGTCCGCATCGGCGACGATTGCGAGATCGGCGCCAACACCTGCGTGGACCGCGGCGCGCTGGAAGACACCACCCTCGAAGAAGACGTGCGCCTGGACAACTTGGTGCAGGTCGCGCACAACGTGCACATCGGCGCGCACAGCGCCATCGCCGGCTGCACCGGCATCGCCGGCAGCGCCAAGATCGGCCGCTACGTGATGCTCGGCGGCGCGGTCGGCGTGGTCGGCCACCTGGAGATCTGCGACAAGGTCGTGGTCACCGGCAAGTCGGTCGTGCGCAACTCCATCCACGAGCCGGGCGAGTACTCGTCCGGCACCCCATTGACCGACAACCGCACGTGGCGCAAGAACGCCGCGCGCTTCAAACAGCTCGATGCCCTGGCCCGTCGCATCCTGTCTGTCAGCAAGGAGAAGGAATGAGCCACGATCAGCCCCTGCCGGACGCCACCCTGCCGGACATCAACCAGATCCGCGCACTGCTCCCGCACCGCTACCCGTTCCTGCTGGTGGACAAGGTGGTCTCGCTGGATTTCGAGAACCGCCGGATCGTCGCGCACAAGAACGTCAGCATCAACGAGCCGTATTTCCAGGGCCATTTCCCCGGCCAGCCGATCATGCCCGGCGTGCTGATCATCGAGGCGCTGGCGCAGGCCGGCGGCATCCTGACCCAGCTGGCGATGGGCCGCGACGCGCAGTCCAAGCTGTTCTACATGGTCAAGGTCGACAACGCCCGCTTCAACAGCCAGGTGGTGCCCGGCGACGTGCTGGAGCTGCATGTGGAAATCAAGCGGGTGATCCGCAACATGGCGGTGTACTACGGCGAGGCCAAGGTCAACGGCAAGGTCGTGGCCTGCGCCGAAGTGCTGTGCGCCGGCACCCGCGAATGACCCTGGCAGGAGACCTGCGATGAGCGCCAACGCTCCCCTGATTCACCCCTCCGCGATCATCGATCCCGGCGCGAAACTCGCCGCCAACGTGCGCGTCGGCGCCTTCACCGTGATCGGCGCCGAGGTGGAGATCGGCGAAGGCTGCGAGATCGGCTCGCATTGCAGCATCGTCGGCCCGACCCGGCTCGGCCGCGACAACCGCCTGGTCGGCCACGTCGCGCTCGGCGGCGACCCGCAGGACAAGAAGTTCGCCGGCGAACGCACCGAACTGGTGATCGGCGACCGCAACGTGATCCGCGAGTTCGTCACCGTCAGCCGCGGCACCGGCAGCGGCGGCGGCATCACCCGCGTGGGTAGCGACAACTGGTTCCTCGCCTACACCCACGTCGCCCACGACTGCATCGTCGGCAACCATTGCGTGTTCTCCAACAACACCACCCTGGCCGGGCACGTGGAAGTGGGCGACCACGTGATCATCAGCGGCTTCGCCGGCGCGCACCAGTTCTGCCGCATCGGCGATCACGCCTTCCTCGGCATGGGCGCGCTGATCAACGGCGACGTGCCGCCGTTCACCATGGTCGGCGGCAATTCCCTGGGCCGCCCGCGCGGCATCAACAGCGAAGGCCTGAAGCGCCGCGGCTTCGATCCCGAGCGCGTGGCCGCGATCAAGCGCGCCTACCGCGCGCTGTACGTGGCCGGCCTGCCGCTGGCCGAGGCCAAGCACCAGTTGGCGGTGCTGGCCGAAGGCAGCGAGGACGTGCGCGCGATGCTGGAGTTCATCGAATCCAGCGAGCGGCCGTTGTTGCGATGAATGCCGGGAATGGGGAATGGGGAATGGGGAATGGGAAGAGCGGTCGCCCGCCCGGCCCCAGCCCCGCTGTTGCTTCAACCATTCCCCATTCCCCATTCCCCATTCCCCGCGCAGCGAAGCTGCGCATCGCCCTGGTCGCCGGCGAAGCCTCCGGCGACCTGCTGGGCGCGGGGCTGATCGAGGCGTTGCGCGCGCGCTATCCCGACGCGGAGTTCGCCGGGGTCGGGGGCGAGGCGATGCGCCAGGCCGGGTGCCAGACCTGGTTCGACGCCAGCGAGCTGGCGGTGATGGGCCTGCTGGAAGTGCTGCGGCACCTGCCGCGCCTGCTGAAGCTGCGCCGCGCGCTGCGCGAGCGGCTGCTGGCCTGGCGCCCGGACGTGTTCGTCGGCATCGATGCGCCCGACTTCAACCTGGGCGTGGAGCGCTGGCTGAAGCAGCGCGGGCTGCGCACCGTGCATTACGTCAGTCCATCGGTATGGGCCTGGCGCGAGCAGCGCGCGGCCAAGATCGGCGCCAGCGCCGACAGGGTGCTGTGCCTGTTCCCGATGGAGCCGCCGATCTACGCCAAGCACGGCGTGGACGCGCGCTTTGTCGGCCACCCCATGGCCGATGCGATCGCGCTGCACGAAGACCGCGGCGCGGCGCGTGCGTCCCTGGGCGTGGCCGCCGACGTGCCGGTGCTGGCGGTGTTGCCGGGCAGCCGCCTGGGCGAGATCGGCAAGCTCGGCGACACCTTCTTCGCCGCTGCCGCGCAGGTGCTGCAGCAGCTTCCGGACGCGCGCGTGCTGGTGCCGGCCGCCAATGCCGCGTGCAAGGCGCTGATCGAAGAACAACTCGCGCGCTCGGCCTTGCCGGCGGCCGCCACCCAGGTGCTGGACGGCCACGCCCGCACCGCGCTGCTCGCCGCCGATGCGGTGCTGCTGGCCTCCGGCACCGCGACCCTGGAAGCCATGCTGGTGAAGCGGCCGATGGTGGTCGGCTACAAGGTCGCCCCGCTCACCTACCGCATCGTCAAGGCGCTGGGCCTGCTGAAGGTGGACCGCTACGCCCTGCCCAACATCCTCGCCGGCCACGACCTGGCGCCGGAGCTGATGCAGGACGCCTGCACCCCCGACGCCCTGGCCGCCGCGCTGCTGCACTGGCTGCGCAACCCGCAGGCGGTGGCGGCGCTGCAGCCCGAATACGAACGCCTGCACCTGCTGCTGCGCCAGGACGCCTCGGCGCGCGCGGCCGATGCGGTGCTCGAATTGCTGGAGGGCCGGGAATCGGGAATCGGGAATCGGGAATCGACAGGAGCAACGGCATGAAGCGCTCCCTTCCCCCGCCGTCGCCGCAGCAGTCGCTTTTGTCCCATTCCCCATTCCCCACTCCCGATTCCCGGCTCTATGCCGGCGTCGACGAAGCCGGCCGCGGCCCCCTGGCCGGGCCGGTGGCGGTGGCGGCGGTGGTGTTCGATCCGGCGCGTACCCGCATCAACGGGCTGGACGATTCCAAGCAGCTGACCGCGGCGCGGCGCGAGACGCTGTATGCGCGCATCGTCGAGCGCGCGCTGGCCTGGCAGGTGGTGCTGATCGAGGCCGAGGAGATCGACCGGCTGAACATCTACCAGGCGACCATGCTGGGCATGCGCCGCGCGGTCGAGGGCGTGGCCCACGTGGCCGGCTTCGCCCGCATCGACGGCAACCGCGTGCCCAAGGGTCTGCCCTGCGCCGCCGAGGCGCTGGTCGGCGGCGATGCCCGCGACCGCGCGATCATGGCCGCCTCGATCGTGGCCAAGGTCACCCGCGACCGGATCATGCAGCGCCTGCACGACGAACACCCGCACTACGGCTTCGACCTGCACAAGGGCTACGCCACCCCGGCGCACCTGGCCGCACTGGCCGCGCACGGCCCCTGCATCCATCACCGGCGCAGCTTCGCGCCGGTGCGGATGGCCCTGAAAAGCCGGGACCCGGAGCCCGGGACCCGGGACCCGGAACGGCAACTGGTCGCATAGGCTCCGAATTCGACGCCACTTACCGGTGTCCACGCCGATCACGCGATGCTCCCAAGCACGTGCGCGGACGGCAGTCCTGGCTTTTGCTTTTCCGGGTCCCGGGCCCCGGGTCCCCGGTCCCGCCTCTTCCACCTGTCAAGCCTTGCCCGGCTCGCCCCCCGCCGCTACCCTGCCCGGGCATCGCTCTGGTTCCGCATGTCCACTTCCCGCTTCGCCCATCTGCACATCCACACCGAGTTCTCGCTGGCGGATTCGACCATCCGTGTGCCCGAGAAACCGGATCAGGCTGACCCGAAGAAAGCCAAGCAGGCCAACCTGCTCAGCCGCGCGGTGGAGCTGGACCTGCCCGCGCTGGCGGTCACCGACCTCAACAACCTGTTCGCGCTGGTCAAGTTCTACAAGGCCGCCGAGGGCGTGGGCATCAAGCCGATCGCCGGCGCCGACCTGCTGATCGCCGCCGGCACCCAGGCGCCGTGGCGGCTGACCGTGCTGTGCCGCAATCGCGACGGCTACCTGAGCCTGTCGCGACTGCTGACCCGCGCGTGGCTGGAAGGCCACCGCAACGAAGGCGGCGTGGCGCTGCGCCCGGAATGGCTGCAGACCGGCAGCGACAACCTGTTCGCGCTGGCCGGCCGCGAGAGCCTGGCCGGGCGCCTGGCCAGCGAAGGCCGCCACGATCTGGCCGAGCAGCAACTGGCCGACTGGCAGCGCATCTTCGGCGACGGCCTGCACCTGGAACTGACCCGCACCGGCCGCGATGGCGAGGAGGCGTTCAACCAGTTCGCCCTGCACGCCGCCGGCACCCGCGGCCTGCCGGTGATCGCCAGCAACGACGTGCGCTTCCTGTACGCCAGCGACTTCGCCGCGCACGAGGCGCGCGTGTGCATCTCCTCCGGCCGCGTGCTCGACGATCCCAAGCGACCGCGCGACTACAGCGACCAGCAGTACCTGAAGTCGGCCGAGGAAATGGCCGCGCTGTTCGCCGACATCCCCGACGCGATCGACAACACCCTGGCGCTGGCGCAACGCTGCAACATCGAGATGCAGCTGGGCACCTACTTCCTGCCCGCCTATCCGGTGCCCGACGACGAGACGCTGGACAGCTGGATCCGCAGCCAGTCGCGCGACGGCCTGGCCGCGCGCCTGGAAAAGAACCCGCTGGCGCCCGGCAAGACCCGCCAGGACTACGTGGACCGGCTCGAGTTCGAGCTGGACACGATCATCAAGATGGGCTTCCCCGGCTACTTCCTGATCGTGGCCGACTTCATCCAGTGGGGCAAGAACCAGGGCATCCCGATCGGCCCGGGCCGCGGCTCCGGCGCCGGTTCGCTGGTGGCGTGGGCGCTGCAGATCACCGACCTGGATCCGTTGCCGTACAACCTGCTGTTCGAACGCTTCCTCAACCCGGAACGCGTGTCGATGCCCGACTTCGACATCGACTTCTGCATGGATCGCCGCGACGAGGTGATCGACTACGTGGCGCGCAAGTACGGCCGCGACCGGGTCAGCCAGATCATCACCTACGGCACCATGGCGGCCAAGGCGGTGGTGCGCGACTGCGGCCGCGTGCTCGGCTTCCCGTACGGCCTGGTCGACGGCGTCGCCAAGCTGATCCCCAACATCCTCGGCATCACCCTGAAGGATGCGATGGGCGAAGGCAAGGACAGCGAGATGGCCTCGCCGGAGCTGATCCAGCGCTACCAGGCCGAGGACGACGTCCGCGACCTGATGGACCTGGCGCGGCAGCTCGAGGACCTCACCCGCAATGCCGGCAAGCACGCCGGCGGCGTGGTGATCGCGCCGACGCCGCTGTCCGACTTCTGCCCGCTGTTCGCCGAACACGACGTCGACACCTTCGGCAAGAACCCGGTCACCCAGTTCGACAAGGACGACGTCGAGCAGGTCGGCCTGGTCAAGTTCGACTTCCTCGGCCTGCGCACCCTGACCATCATCGACTGGGCGGTGAAGGCGATCAACGTGCGCCACGCGCGCGCCGGCATCCCGCCGGTGGAGATCGCCACGATCCCGCTCGACGACGCGCCGACCTACAAGGGCATCTTCGCCTCGGGCAACACCGGCGCGGTGTTCCAGTTCGAATCCTCGGGCATGCGCCGGCTGCTGAAGGACGCCCGCCCCGACCGTTTCGAGGATCTGATCGCGCTGGTCTCGCTGTACCGCCCCGGCCCGATGGACCTGATCCCCTCGTTCAACGCGCGCAAGCACGGGCAGGAGGAGATCGTCTATCCCGATCCGCGCACCGAAGCGATCCTGAAGGACACCTACGGCATCATGGTGTACCAGGAGCAGGTGATGCAGATGGCGCAGATCGTCGGCGGCTACTCGCTGGGCGGCGCCGACCTGCTGCGCCGCGCGATGGGCAAGAAGGTGCCGGCGGAAATGGCCAAGCACCGCGAGATCTTCCGCGAGGGTGCGGCCAAGGGCGGCGTCGGCGAGGCCAAGGCCGACGAAATCTTCGACCTGATGGAGAAGTTCGCCGGCTACGGCTTCAACAAGTCGCACGCCGCCGCCTACGCGCTGGTCAGCTACCAGACCGCGTGGCTGAAACGCCATTACCCGGCCGAGTTCATGGCGGCCACCCTGTCCTCGGACATGGACAACACCGACAAGGTGGTCGGCTTCCTCGACGAGGTGCGCAACCTCGGCATGACCGTGCTGCCGCCGCGCATCAACGCCTCGGCCTACATGTTCGAGGCGGCCACGCCGGACACCATCCAGTACGGCCTGGGCGCGATCAAGGGCGTGGGCCGCGGCGCCTGCGAGGCGATCGTGGCCGAGCGCGAGCGCGGCGGCGAGTACGCCTCGCTGCTGGATTTCTGCACCCGCGTGGAATCGGCCAAGCTCAACAAGCGCACCCTCGAGGCGATGATCAACGCCGGCGCGATGGACGGGCTGGGCGCCAACCGCGCCACGCTGATGCTGCAGTTGCCGGAGGTGATGAAGGCCACCGAGCAGATGGCGCGCGAGCGCGCCTCCGGACAGAACTCGCTGTTCGGCGGCGCGGACACCAGCGCCCCGGCGCTGCGCCTGGACCTGCCGGAAAGCAAGGAATGGCCGCTGGGCCAGTTGCTGGCCGGCGAGCGCGAGACGCTGGGCTTCTACCTCAGCGGCCATCCGTTCGATCCGTACCGCGACGAAGTGCGCGAACTGGTTGGCTGCGACCTGAGCGCGCTGGAGAAGATCTGCGCGCAATCCGGCGGCGGCCGCGGCGGTGGCGGCGACGGCGAGAAGCGCGCCTGGCGCCCGGAGGTCAGCGCGATCCTCGCCGGCCAGGTGGTCGGCGTGCGCCGCAAGGGTGACAGCCAGGTGTTCGTGCAACTGGAGGACGGCCGCGGCCGCATCGAGTGCAGCGCATTCTCCGACGCCATCGCCGAGTTCGGCCACCTGCTGACCCGCGACCGCATCCTGATCGTCAAGGGCGGCGTGCGCGAGGACGAATTCAACGGCGGCTACGCGATGCGCATCCGCCAGTGCTGGGACTACGAGCAGATCTGCACGCACCACGCGCAGCGCCTGTCGCTGCGCCTGGACCTGCGCCAGCGCAGCGCCTGGCCGCGCATCGACGGTCTGCTCGCCCGCCACCGCCCGGGCAAGACCCCCCTGCGCCTGGACCTGCTGCTGCAGTCGGCGCAGGGCGGCATCGCCGGCATGCTCGACCTCAACGGCAGCCATTCGGTGCGCGTGGACCCGCAACTGCTGGACGCCCTGCGCGGCGACCCGGCGGTGCGTGCGGTGAAGGTCAAATACAACCCGCCATGGGCGAACTGAGCCTGGCGCGCAGCGCGGCGCGCCCGTTGCACATGGCCGAAGGAAGGATGCCGCGATGAAGACCGTGCTGTTCCCGTTCGCTGCCGCGCTCGCGCTGGCGGCGTGTTCCTCGTCCAAGGTCGACTTCCAGATCGACAACCCCACCGCCGCGCCGCTGTCGATCACGCTCGACGGCAAGACCCTACAGGTGCCGGCACAGCAGGCGCAGCCGGTGACGTTGGCGGCCGGCGAGCACCACCTGCGCAGCGAACGCCTGGGCGATGTGCGCTTCATCGTCTACGCCGATACCAGGGGCGGACTGATCAATCCGACCCTGAGCGAGTACGTGACCGCGAACGCGATCTACCTCACCGGCCCGGACAAGGCGAAGAACTTCGGTTCGATCAACGCGCGGATCGAACTGAACGGCGTCACCTTCGAAGGCCCGTTCAAACAGACCCACAACCTGTTCATCGACAAGGACTGGACCTTCGGCGTGCGCGAGCCGTTCCCGGACGAGCAGGTCGTCGCGCATGTCGATGCCAGCGGCGGCAAGATCGACCGCAAGATCTTCACTGCGCCGGACTTCATCGCCTACGTCGAGACCGGCATGGGCCAGCCCGGCGCGTTCGAGCGCGCGCGGCCGGGCCGTTACGTGACGCCGCGCTTCGCGCTGGAGAAGGCCCCGGCGACGTTGCCGCCGCTGGACCCGGCCTACGAGGCCCATGCCGGCCCGCTGCGCGCGCTCTACGCGCGCCACCTGCGCGCGACCAGCGCCGACGCGCAGCGTGCCCTGCGCAAGGAAGCCTTCCAGGCGCAGATGGCGTTCACCACCGCCACCGCGACGCTGGGCGCCTCGCTGCCGCCCTCGGCCAACGAGGCATGCAACACCTTCGTGCACGCCTTCGGCGAGCTGACCGGGCGCAGTGCGCTGGTCGTTCCCTGAGCCGCCGCCGCCGGCCAGCCGCGCCCCGCCGGCCTTTCCACACCGCAGCGTACGGGCAGTTGCCGTACATTCGGCTAAGCTTCCCCACCTTTGATCCATCCGACGGCTTCCAATGAACCCGAACTACCTCGACTTCGAGCAACCCATCGCCGATCTGGAAGCCAAGATCCAGGAACTGCGCAACGCCAGCACCGGCCCGGCGGTCAACGTCGATGCCGAGGTCAGCGCGCTGGAAGACAAGCTGCGGGTGCGCACGGCGCAGATCTTCCGCGACCTGTCCTCGTGGCAGATCTCGCAGCTGGCGCGGCATCCGCAGCGCCCGTACACGCTGGACTACATCAACGTGTTCTGCGACGAGTTCCAGGAACTGGCCGGCGACCGCGCGTTCGCCGACGACAAGGCCATCGTCGGCGGCCTGGGCCGCATCGACGGCCGCGCGGTGGTGATCATCGGCCACCAGAAGGGCCGCGACACCAAGAGCAAGATCGCGCGCAATTTCGGCATGCCGCGCCCGGAGGGCTACCGCAAGGCGCTGCGCCTGATGAAGCTGGCCGAGCGCTTCAAGCTGCCGCTGCTGACCTTCATCGACACCCCCGGCGCCTACCCCGGCATCGGCGCCGAGGAGCGCGGCCAGAGCGAAGCGATCGCGCGCAACCTGCTGGAAATGGCCGAACTGAAGGTGCCGGTGATCTGCACCGTGATCGGCGAAGGCGGCTCCGGCGGCGCGCTGGCGATCGGCGTGGGCGACCGCACCCTGATGCTGGAATACGGCACCTATTCGGTGATCTCTCCGGAAGGCTGCGCCTCGATCCTGTGGAAGGACGCCTCCAAAGCCAAGGACGCCGCCGAACAGCTCGGCCTGACCGCCAAGCGCCTGTCCGCGCTGGGCCTGGTCGACAAGGTGATCCGCGAACCGATCGGCGGCGCCCACCGCAACCCCACGCAGATGGCCAAGCGCCTGAAGGCGGTCCTGCTCAACGAACTGCACGCCCTGGAACAGCAGCCGATCGAGCAGTTGCTGGAGAAGCGCTACGCGCGCCTGCGCAGCTACGGGGCGTACGAAGTGGCCTGATCGCGACACAAGGAAGCGTTGTCCATGAATCCCATCGTCCTGCTGTCGCTGGCCTTGCAGTTGGCCTGCTGCGTGCACGTGGTGCGCAGCGGCCGCCCGCTGTATTGGATCTTCATCCTGCTGATCTTTTCGTATCTGGGGATCCTGATCTACGTGATCGCCGAACTGCTGCCGGAGTGGCGCAACGATCCGCGCGCGCGCCGCCACCTGCGCAAGGTCGGTGCCACGCTCGATCCGAACCGCGACAAGCGCACCGCCGGCAATCGCCTGGAACTGGCCGACACCGTGGACAACCGCCGGCAACTGGCCGAGGTGCACCTGGATAACGGCGAGTACGCGCAGGCGGCCGAGGTGTTCGAGAGCGGCTTGCGCGGCATCCACCGCGACGACCCCGGACTACTGCTCGGACTGGCCAAGGCGCAGTTCGGCCTGGACCAGCCGGCCGCGGTGAAAGCCACGCTGGACCGGCTGATCGCCGCCAACCCGCAGTTCCGCTCGCAAGACGGCCACCTGCTCTACGCGCGCGCCACCGAGGCGCTGGGCCAGACCGACGCGGCGCTGGAGGAATACGCCGCGCTCGCCGACGACTACCCCGGCGAAGAAGCGCGCGTGCGCTACGCGCAACTGCTGCAGCGCGCGGGCCAGCCGCAGCGCGCCGGCGAAGTGTTCAACGAAGTACTGAAGCGCTCCAGCCTGGCCCCACGCTACTACCAGCGCGACCAACGCCAGTGGATCGACCTGGCCCGCAGCGAACTGAAGCAACTCGACAGCCGCAACGCCTAGCTGCTGGCGCAAACCCGGAAAGGGTCGGAAACGGGGACTTTCGAATCCCCAATCCCAAATCCCCAATCCCCGCTCAAAACGGCTTGGCCAGCACCAGCCAGATCACCACCAGCAGCGCCAGCACCGGCACCTCGTTGAACAGGCGCAGCGCGCGCGAGGACGGCAGCGCGCCAGCCTGGCCGACGCGCTTGAGCCAGCGGCCGGTGAAGATGTAGTAGGCCAGCATCAACGCCACCAGGCCGAGCTTGGCGTGCAGCCAGCCGCTGAGGCCGGGCGCAACGACCATCGGCATGGCGTTCGGCAGCACCTTGTAGCCCAGCCACAACGCCAGCCCCAGCAGCAGCGCCAGACCGAACATGCTGTGGCCGAAGCGGTACAGGCGCCGCCCCATCAGCGCCAGGCGCTCCTGCACCTGCGGCTGGCCCTCACTCTCGGCGACGTTGACCAGGATCCGCGGCAGGTAGAACACCGCCGCCATCCATGCGATCACGAACAGCAGATGCAGGGACTTGATCCACAGGTAGAGTTGCATGCGCTGGCTCCGTGTCGCTGGCGTAGGATGTGCGGCCATTTTCGCCGATTCGTCCGGCGCCCGCACGGACCACACGCCCGCATGGACAAACAGTACGACGCCGACTACTTCCAGCGCTGGTATCGCCGCGACGGCATCGGCGATGCCGCGCGCCTGGCGCGCAAGGTCGCGCTCGCCGTGGCCCAGGCGGAGTACTACCTGGAACGGCCGATCCGCAGCGTGCTCGACATCGGCTGCGGCGAAGGCGCCTGGCGCGCGCCGCTGCTGAAGCTGCGGCCGAAACTGCGCTATCTCGGCTTCGACAGCAGCGACTACGCCGTCGCCCGCTACGGCCGCCACCGCAACCTGCACCCGGCGCGCTTCGGCGATTTCGCCTGGCTGCGGCCGTGCGCACCGGTGGACCTGCTGGTGTGTTCGGACGTGCTGCACTACGTGCCAAGTCGCGAACTGCGCCAGGGTCTGCCCGGCCTGGTGGAGCTGTGTGGCGGGGTGGCGTTCCTGGAGACCTTCGCCGCCGAGGACGACTTCGACGGCGACCACGCCGGCTTCCAGCCCCGCGCGGCGCGCTGGTACCGGCGCCAGTTCGGTGCGCTCGGGCTGCGCCCGGTGGGCAGTCATTGCTGGCTGGCGCCAGCGCTGGCGGGGGATGCGGCGGCCCTGGAGACGATTGGTCTGGTGCCCCATTAAGGTGCAAACCGCGCGGATGCGTTATGCTGCACGGCAGCATACGCTCAGGATGGAAACACCGGCATGCTCTACCAGTGGCACGAACTGACCCGTAACCTGCTCGCCCCCTGGGTGCATCAGGCCGAAGCCAACGCCAAGATCTTCTCCGACCCCAACAGCCTGTGGTCGACGCTGCCCGGCGCCGAGCGCCTGGCCGCGAGCAACGAGTTGATGCACCGCCTGGGCAAGGACTACGAGAAGCCGGCCTGGGCGCTGGACCATGTCGAAGTCGACGGCCACGCCCTGCCGATCGTCGAGCAGGAAGTGCTGCGCAAGCCGTTCTGCCGCCTGCTGCGCTTCAAGCGCTTCAGCGACGACGCCAAGGTCGTGGACGGACTCAAGAAGCAGCCGGCCGTGCTGGTGGTGGCGCCGCTGTCCGGCCACCACGCCACCCTGCTGCGCGACACCGTGCGCACCCTGCTGCGCGACCACAAGGTCTACGTCACCGACTGGATCGACGCGCGCATGGTGCCGCAGTCCGAAGGCGACTTCGGCCTGGACGACTACGTGCGCTACGTGCAGGACTTCATCCGCCACATCGGCGCCGAATCGCTGCACGTGATGAGCGTGTGCCAGCCGACCGTGCCGGTGCTGGCCGCGGTCTCGCTGATGGCCGGGCGCGGCGAGACCACGCCGCGCTCGCTGGTGATGATGGGCGGGCCGATCGACGCGCGCCGCAGCCCCACCGAAGTCAACAACCTGGCCACGCGCAATCCGCTGTCCTGGTTCGAGCACAACGTCATCCATACCGTGCCGCCGGCCTACCCCGGCCACGGTCGCGCCGTCTACCCGGGCTTCCTGCAGCACATCGGTTTCCTGGCGATGAACCCGAGCCGGCATTTCATGTCGCACTGGGATTTCTACGCCAATCTGGTCAAGGGCGACCTGCAGGACGCCGAGGCGCACCGCCGCTTCTACGACGAGTACAACGCGGTGCTGGACATGCCGGCCACCTACTACCTGGACACCATCCGCGTGGTGTTCCAGGAATTCCTGCTGCCGCGCGGCGAATGGGTGATCGACGGCGAACGCGTCGACCCGGCCGCGATCCGCGACACCGCGCTGCTCAGCATCGAAGGCGAACTGGACGACATCTCCGGCCTGGGCCAGACCGCGGCCGCGCAGGACCTGTGCACCGGCATTCCCGCGGCGCGCCGCCAGCACCTGGAAGTGCAAGGCGCCGGCCATTACGGCATCTTCAGCGGCCGTCGCTGGCGCGACATCGTGTATCCGCAGGTGCGCAGCTTCATCGCCGCCAATGCCGGCGCCAGCCGCGCGTCGGCGGCCGGCAACGTCACCCCGCTCAAGCGCCGCGGCAGCCGCAAGGCGGGCTGAGCGGCATCTCGCCCGCGGCGACCACGCCGCAGGCGATCGTGCATCAGGACATCAGGGCGCCTCGCTGCGCACCAGCAGGTGCTTGGCCAGCAGGCCATGCGCCTTGCCGAAGCCGCGCGACAGGTGCAGGGTGACGAAGAACAGCAGGCCGCCGAGCACGCTCATCAGCACCAGCGGCAACCAGGTCTCGCTGCCGCTCCACTGCGTGCTCCCCATGTTGATCGTCAGGTGCGCGATGTCCGGGTCCAGCAAGGCCGCCGGCGAGAACAGCAGGGCGAAGGACATGCTCAGCAAGGCCGCGAATACCGTGAAGTAGACGATCCCCAGCGGCAGCATCAGCAGGAAGTACAGCATCGTGGTCCAGGTGCGCGCATCGGTGAACATCTGCCCGATGCGCTGCAGCCACGGCTGTTGCGGTGCGCTGTACAGCGGCCGCCGCGGCATGCGCTCGCCCAGCAGCACTTCCACCACGCGCCCCTCCACCAGCGACAGCAGCCGCACCGACCCGAAGAACAGCACCAGCAGCGGCACCCCGACGATCAGGATCAGCAAGCCCGCCGACACGCTGACGCCGGTGACCAGCCAGGTGAAGTAGAAGATGCCGGTGACCAGCGACAGCAGCATGTAGAACAGGCTGCCGTAGGCGCGCGGGTCGGCGACCACGCCAAAGAAGCGGCCGGGCAACGATTTGCGCTTGGGCGGCGCCGGCGGCTTCAGCGCGCGGTTCACCGTGACCTCGGTATCGCGGTAGATCTCGGCCACTTCCTCCGGTGCGCCGTAGCTGCCGGCGACGCCGGCGATGACCTCGGCCTCGCTCTTGCCCGGCTGCTCGGCCAGCTCCGAGCGCAGGTATTCCTCCGCGTCGTACAGCGCGTCCTGGACCAGCGCGGGGTCGGCGCCGGCCAGCGCCGCGCGCAGTTGCGCCAGGTAGTCGGGAATGGTGGTCGGCAAGGGCCGCGGTGCGGTGTGTGCGCTGCTCATTCTGAAATCCCCTTCAGCACGGAATCGACGGAATCGCGGGTGGCGCGCCACGCCGCGGCCCATTGCCGCAGCGTGGAAAGACCCGCCGCGGTGATGCGGTAGTAACGCCGTGGCGGCCCCGCCACCGACGGCTCGACATGGCTGGACAGCAGCCCCGCCGCCTCAAGGTTGCGCAGTACCGGGTACAGCGCGCTCTGCTTGCCGCTGAGCACGCCCTCGCCCACCTGCTCCAGGCGCTTGGCGATCAGGTAGCCGTACAGCGGCGCCTCGGCCGCGGCCAAGACCGCCAGCAGGGCCAGCGACACGGTGCCGGCGCTCAGCTCCTTCTGGAATTTCTTCAGCTGTGCATCCGGCTCGACCATGACGCCCTCGCTAGGTTGAGCTAGATACTAGTAACGAGTTCAACATAGTGATCGTGCCATTGGTCATGCACGCCGCCCAGACGCCGCGATTGCCGCGGCAAACGTTTCGACAACGTCGCGCGCCCTACACTCGTGACGGTTCCGTTCCACATGCATTCCAGGAGGTATCGCATGAGCCCGTCCCCCACCGAACAGCAACCCGGCCAGGCCACCGACCCGAGCTTCGCCAGTTCCGGCAACCAATACTCCGCTGGCCCGATCAAGCGGGATCCGAACGCTGGCGCAGGCTCGCTCGAGTACAGCCGTACGGTCACCGAAGCCAGGCGTGGCCCACTGGAGTACGCCTTGGTGCAGACCGGCAAGGTCGGCGCCGGCAGCAAACAGGAAGACGGCAAGACCGTGTTCAACGTGGAGATGGAATTCACCCAGGGCCATCGCATCGAGGGCGCATTCAAGGCCGGGCGCCTGGCCGTCGACGGCAGCCTGACCCAGGCGGTCGGCGAGCGCGGCCGCTACGAGGTGCGCCTGCCCGGCGAGGCCAAGGCCGAAGCCGCCGCCCAGGTGAATCCGTTCGACCCGCAGACCATCCCGGTGGACGGCAGCGTCAAGCTCGATGGCCAGGCCTTCGCCAAGACCTCGATGGAGGCGACGTTTCGCGGCTTGGCCACCTCCAGCGAGCGCACCGATGCGGCCGGCATGAGCTACGCCGTGCAGCGCGTGGACGAGCACAGCGTGCGCGTGGCGGTCGGCCCGACCCAGGCGCTGGAGCGGCTGGAGGCGGTCGGATTCAAGACCGACATCGCCCAGGCCATGCTCGGCCGCCAGGACGCGCTCGGCCAGGCGACCATGCGCACCGCCACCTTCGACCTGCGCGAGCCGCAGGCGCAAGCCGCCTATCGCGACTTCCTGGCCAGCGGCAAGCTCGCCGCCAACGTACCCGGCGTCAGCGACGTACAGAAGGTCGAAAGCCTCACGATGAGTTCGGAAACCCGTGCCCAACTCGCGGTAGGCCCGTTCAAGGCCGAGCTGGGCGGCCAGCGCAACACCGGGGAGAACGTGCGCACCACCTATGCCGACGGCAGCTACAGTCTGGTCGGCAAGGTGCAGTACGCCGGCAACGTGCCGATGACCATGACCCGCCAGTTCGACGCCGCGAACAACGAGCGCGTGGACGAACGCAGCTACCAGTTCAAGTTCGACAAGGTCGACGAGAACCAGGCGCAGCTGCTCAACTCGGTGCTCGCCGGCAAGGCCGGTGCCGCGGGTCCGGCGAAGGCCGGCCAGGAGCTCACCCTGCACTTCTCCGAGCGGCAGATGGATGCGCTGCGTCAGCAGTACCAGCGCGCGGCGCAGGCCAGCCCGATGACCGCGCACGAGGCGGCGCAGTACGCCAAGCAAAGTCCGCAGGACTTCGCGATCGGCCTGGCGCGCAACCTGGGCAATTCCCAGTACGGCCTGAGCGAGCGCCTGTTCCGCGTGGCCGACAGCGCCGGCGGCACGCCGGGCGGCGATCTGCAACGCATCGACGCCAAGGCCGAAACGCCAGAGCAGAAGTCGCCGACGGCGCCGACACGCGCCACCGGCAGCGGGCCGGAGCCGCACGCCGCTGCCGCCGCCGACCCGCGGCAACAGGCGATGCAGCAGGCGATCGAGCGCAAGCTCACCCCGTACGACGCCAACGTCGCCAGCAACTTGCTGCTGGCAGCCAGGCGCGACGGCCTGACCCAGGTCGATCACGTGCTGCGCAACGACAACGGCCGCGTGTTCGCGGTGCAGGGCGACCCCAGCGCCGGCGACAAGCGGGTGGCCTACGTGGACGCCGCGCAGGCGGCCACCATCCCGGCGGCGGAAAGCGCCAGGCAACTGGCCGCGCTGCCGCCGCTGCCGAACCAGGCGCCGGTGCAGGACACACAGGAACCGCAGAAGCGCGCGCTGTCGTAGACAGCGCTGTCGGCGGCACGGCGGTCGCGCCATGCCGCTGGCACATTGGCAGCGGCCGCCGCTTCGGTGAGAATCGGGCGCTCACCGACCGGGCCGCCCTCATGCCGCTGCGCACTTCCCTGCTCGCCCTCGCGTTGTCGCTGTCCACCTTCGCCGCGTCGGCCGGGGCACCGCCGCCGGCCGTGCCCTACCGCAGCCCGCAACAGATCCTGGACGCATCCAAGCCCAGCGACTGGCGCACGCTGGATCCGGCGAACACGCTGTACCTGGAACTGGACACCGGCCGGGTGATCATCGAACTGGCGCCGGCGTTCGCGCCGCAACACGTCGGCAACATCCGCACCCTGGCCCACGAGCACTTCTGGGACGGCCTGAGCATCTACCGCGCGCAGGACAATTTCGTGGTGCAGTTCGGCGACCCCGACGGCGAGGAGCCGGGCAAGGCCAGGTCGCTGGGCAGCGCCAAGACCCACCTGCCCGCCGAATTCCAGCGCCCGGCCGCGGGCCTGGCGTTCCAGCCCCTGCCCGACCGCGACGGCTGGGCGCCGCAGGTGGGCTTCGTCGACGGCTTTCCGGTGGCGCGCGATCCCAAGGCCGGCACCGCCTGGCTGGCGCATTGCTACGGCACGCTCGGCGCCGGCCGCAACAACGACGAAGACAGCAGCATCGGCGCCGAACTGTACGTGGTCACCGGGCAATCGCCGCGGCAACTGGACCGCAACATCACCGTGGTCGGCCGCGTGGTCAAGGGCATGGAACTGCTCAGCGTGATCCCGCGCGGGCCGGACCCGATGGGCTTCTACGAAAAACCCGAACAACGCACCCCGATCCACGCCATCCGCCTGGCCAGCGATGTGCCGGAGAACGAGCGCACCCCGCTGCAATTGCTGCGCACCGATACGCGCACCTTCCGCGAGGTGGTCGAGGCGCGACGCAACCGCCGCGACGATTTCTACAAGCGTCCGGCCGGGCACATCGACCTGTGCAATGTGCCGCTGCCGGTGCGTACGCCGCCGAAGTGACGCGTCATGCGCGCGCCGGACGGTGCGCGCTCAGGCGCCGCCGACGCTGCGCCGCTGCGGTTGCTGCGCGTGCAGGAAGCGGGTGAACAGTTCGCGCGGCTGCTCCACGCCGCACTCGGTCAACAGCATGGCGATGTTGCCGCGGTGGAAAGCGCCATGCGCGAGCACGTGGAACAGCATTTCCTCTCGGCGCATGCGGCCGGCATCGCCATCGGTGAAATGGAAGGCCAGTGTCTGCTGCAAGGCGGGCGCGTCGATCCGGGCGACATAGTCGGCATACCACCGGTCCGATTCGGCCACCGCCGCACCCAGCGCCTTCAGTTCCGGCGTCTGCGGCGTATTGCTCGCGGTGAACGCATGCGTGCCGCCCTCCAGGTGCGCAGCGAAGATCCGGTCCACCACGTAGGTATGGTTCAACAGCCGGATCGCGCGCTGCCGCTGCGCCGGAAACGCCGCACCATCGATCTGCGCCAGCGCCTGCAGCAGTTCGGCGTTGGCCCAGGCCTTGAAGGCGAACTGCGATGCGAGCAGGGAATCGGTCATTGCGTCGTTCTCAGGCAAAGTGTGGACACGGAATTTGCGGCGCGCCGACGTCCTCGCGCACGCCTGCCAGTTGCGCCGCTACCGCGCGCGCTGGCTGAAGGCGACGCTGCCCAGGATCAGCATGCCGGCCAGCAACATGGTCCAGGTCAGCGGCTCGCCGAGGATCGCCCAGGCCAGCAGCGCGCCGAACACCGGCACCAGATAGGTCACCGTCGACGCGCGCGCCGGGCCGATGCGCTGGATCAACCGGTAGTACAACAGGAACGCCAGGCCGGTGCAGAGCACGCCCAGGCCGCCGGCGCAGGCCCAGGCCACCGCCGGTACCGGTGCGGCCGGCCAGTGCGTCCAGGCCAGCGGCGCCAGCAGCAACGCGCTACAGCCCAGGGTTGACGCCGCCGCCGCGGCCGGCGGCAGATCGCTCATGTGCCGCTTCACCAGGCTGTAGCCGATGCCGTACAGCAGGGAGGCAGTGGTGCCGGCCAGCGCGGCGGGGCCCACGCTGATGCCGGCCGACTTGCCGGTGGCGAGCACCACGATGCCGGCGAAGCCGATCAACAGCGCCAGCGCGCGGCGCGTGCCGATCTTCTCGCCGAAAAACAGGAAGGCGATCAAGGCGGTGAACAGCACGGTCATCGCGTTGCAGATCGCGCCGATCGCCGCCGGCGCATGTTGCGCGCCCCAGGCGAAGAGCAGGAACGGCAGCGCCGAGTTGAGCAAGCCGATCGCCGCCAGGGTCGGCCAGCGCCGCAACGGGAAGCGCGCCCGCGCCAGCCACAGGAACGGCAGCAGCACCGCCGCGCCCAGCGCCAGGCGCAGTTCCACCAGCGCGTAGGCGCCGAACTGCGGCGCGGCCACGCGCATGAACAGGAACGAGCAGCCCCAGACGACGCCGAGGAAACCCAGTTCCAGCGGCGTGCGCCAGTCGCGGGCGGGCGCGCCGTCGGATGCGGAGGCAGCAGCCGCGGAGGCGATGGCCGGCTGCAGGGAAGGATCGGAGGTGGGCATGGAAGAGGCTCGCGGTCGATCGGACACGCGCCGCAGCGGTCGTGCGACGCCACGCATCCGCTGCCGGCTGAGGACGCCGGGCGGCACATCCGCACCGACTCCGCATCACCGCTGCCCGCCGCGCATGTCGTGTTCGGCTGCCAGCATCGCCCTGCACCACGGGGCCGACAAGCGCGTAGTATCGTCGCGAGCCACAAATCTGCCGCGTGTCTGCTCATGCAACTGCGCCCGTCCCTGCTGCCCGCACTCGGCGTGTTCGCCGCCGCGGCGCGCCACCAGAACTTCGCCCATGCCGCGGAGGAACTGCATCTCACCGCCAGCGCGGTCAGCCACCATGTGCGGCGCCTGGAAGCCCTGCTCGGCGCCACGCTGTTCCAGCGCCACGCGCGCGGGGTCAAGCTGACCGCCGAAGGCCGGCAACTGGCCGATGCCGCCAGCGCGGCGCTGGCCGACATCGCCGCGGTCGCCGGCAACCTGCATCCGCAGGCCGACACCGCGCCGCTGCGCCTCACCACGCTGCGCTCGCTCTCGTACTGCTGGCTGCTGCCACGCCTGCCGCGCTTCTGCCAGGCGTATCCGCACGTGCGGCTGGACATCCAGACCGATGCGGCGTTCTCGCGCTTCGAGGAGGGCGGCCCGGATCTGGGCATCCGCTACGGCCAGGGCGCCTGGCCGGGCCTGACCTCGCACCATCTGATGGACGACGAACTGTTCCCGGTCGCCTCGCCCGCCCTGCCGCAACTGGCGACGCTGCGCCGACCCGAGCAGATCGCGCAGTTGCCGCTGCTCACCGACATGTCGCCACAGGGCTGGCGCGACTGGTTCCGCGCCGCCGGCGTGCGCGGTGTGGCGCTGCCGCCCATGCACACCTTCAACGACAGCACCGATGCGATGCGCGCGGCGGTGTACGGCGTGGGCGCGGTGCTGGCACGCAAGCACATCGCCCAGCCCTACCTGCAGCGTTACGAACTGGTGCGCCTGCCCGGCCCGGCGCTGACCGCGCGCTATTCCTACTACATCGTGCATCCGACCCACCGCCTGCTCAGCCCGGCCGCCAGCCACTTCGTCGACTGGCTCAAGCGCGAGGCGCTGGACGAGCGCACGCCGATGCCGGCGCTGCCGGCGGAACTGCTCGGGTTGCCACCGAAGGCGGGCTAGCGCCCCTCTCCGCACGCATTCGCAGGCGCGGCCTCCGCCGCGACGGAGAGCGCCTTGCGACGACACAGTCGCACGGCGACGAAGCCGAACGCGGCGCGCGTCAGGGCGACGTTCCTGCGGCTCCCGCGACCTGCAACGCACGCGCGCCCGGCTGCAGGCGCGGCAACGGCCGGATGCGCACGCGGTGGGCACAGACGTCCACATCCGGATACAGCATCGAACGTCCGTTGCGAAAGGTGAAGCGGAGGTCGTAGCGGCATGCGGCGCCTGCGAGCGGGAAGGTCGCTGCGTCGCCGCCACCCCGCAACGGCGCACCGAGCGCGACGTCACGGAAGGCATGGCTGCCTGGGGCAGCGACTGCCAGCGCCGTCAGCGCGTCGTAGGCGCGGTTGCTCAACTCCAGATAGCGAACCGGCTCGGCAGCGGCCGCCGCTGCGGTCGCGACGGACAGGGAAAGGGTCAAGGCAAGGACACGGATCGAGGGCATGACAGAGCTCCGATGGGAAGGATTCGCCAGCCGCGAGGGAACAAATTCCCTTGGTGCTGACGTGCCCATCAGGCCGTGTAGCCGTGCGGCTGCAAATCGATTCGGGACGAATCGTCGTTCTCGCGCTCCCAATCGTAGTGCGCGCGCATCGGCGCTTTCCATGGCGTGTCGCTGCGCCTAGGATGCGCCCGTCACCCCTCGGCCATCGCTGGATGAACGTCCGACTCGGCAGTACCCAAATCAGCCTGTGGCGCTATGTCGCGCTGTGGACGCTGGTGGCTATGGTGTTCATGCTTCAGAACATCATCAACAACGGTGCGTCTGCCGGCAGGTGGCCTCTGGAGGTGCTCATCCGGTGGTCGCTGATCCAGTGGTACAGCTGGGCCCTCCTGGCGCCCACCGTCTTCCGGCTCGCCGAACGTTTCCCCGTCCGCGGCGCCCAGCGCTTCCACGGGCTTGGCGCGCAGGCAGCCGCAAGCCTGTGCGTGACGTTCGCCGCGATGGTCATCGGCGCGCTGGTCTCCACTCTGTTCGAGCCCAGCGGTTTCGCTGAACAACTGGGGTATTTCCTGGAGCAGCACTTCGCCATCGGGTTGCTGACCTACTGGACCTTGTTCGCGATCCAGCAAGCGCTGCACTTCCACGCCGAGAAGGCCCGGCGCGACGTGGAAGCCAGCCGTCTGGCCGCCGAACTCGCGCAGTCGCGCCTGCAAGCGCTGAAGAGCCAGCTGCAACCGCATTTCCTGTTCAACACGCTGCATGCCATCGTCACCCTGCTGGACGAAGACACCGTCGCCGCCGAGGACATGCTGCTGCGGTTGAGCGAACTGCTGCGCGCCTTCCTGGAAGACTACGACGGCCAGGAAATCACCCTGGAACGCGAACTGGCCCTGCTCGACCTGTATCTCGGCATCCAGCGCAAGCGCTATGGCGAGCGCCTGAGCACGAAGCTCTATGTCGCGCCCGGCACGCTGCACTGCGCAGTGCCCAGCCTGCTGCTGCAACCGCTGGTGGAGAATGCGATCCGCCATGGCATCGGCCAACGTGTCGGCAGCGACCGCATCGAGATCGAGTGCCGACGCGAAGGCGAAACGCTGTCCATCGAAGTGCGCAACGGCAACAGCACGCTGCAGGACAACAGCAGTGCGGGCGGACACGGCATCGGTTTCTCCAATAGCCGCCTGCGGCTGAAGGAACTCTACGGCGACAACGCCGACATCCGGCTCGACATGCTCTATCCGCAGGGCGTGTCCTGCCGTATCCGGCTGCCGTTCCGCGAACTGGACGCCGAGGACGCCCCGGAGCACGTCGCAGCATGAGCATCACGGCGCTGGTCATCGACGACGAACCGATCGCGCGCCACGCCATCGTGCGACTGCTGCGCGCCGATCCGGCCATCGCGCTGCTGGGCGAATGCGGCGATGGCGCCTCCGCGGTGATCGCGATCCGCAGCCAATCGCCCGACCTGGTGTTCCTGGACATCCAGATGCCGGCCATGACCGGCATGGACGTCGTCGCCACGATCGGCGCGGCCAACATGCCGGCGACGATCTTCGTCACCGCCTACGAGCAGTACGCGGTCCGTGCGTTCGAGGCCAATGCGGTGGACTATCTGGTCAAGCCCTTCAGCCGCGAACGCTTCGCCGAGACGTTGCAACGCGCCAAACGACGACTGTCCTTCAGCAGCGGCGCGGGTTCCTTTGTCGAGGCACGCATTCTGCAGACCCTGGATGCGCTGCGCCAACGCGACGACTATCTGCAACGGATTCCGGTACGCGTCGACGAAGCGGTGGTGCTGGTCGCGGTCGAGGACATCGTCTGGATCAAGGCCAGTCGCAACACGGTGCTGATCCACCTGGCCGACCGCACCCATGAACTGCGCGAGACCATGGCCACGCTGGCCGCGCGGCTGGACCCGCGCCACTTCGCCCGCGTGCATCGATCGGCGATCGTCAACCTGCGTCGGGTGAGGGCGATCCACCCCTGGTTCAACGGCCACCACGTGGTCACCATGGAGACGGGGCAGCAACTGCGGATGAGCCGCTACCAGCACGAAGCCTTCCTGCGCCTGGTGACGACACACAAGGAAGGTTGACGAACGGGGGGCTGCGCCCGTCACCTCTTCAACACGGCGGCTCTTCTCATGGATGGCGAACCTCCTTGGGGGAAACCGCGTCACCGCGCCGATTCGGCACTTGACATAGACAAGGCAACACGTCATTAATTAACTAATTCGTTAATTAGCTAATCCCCGATGTCCATCGACCGCGTCTTCGAAGCCCTCGCCTCGCGCCCCCGCCGCGAGATCCTGGCCTACCTGTCGGCACAGGAACTCACGGCCGGCGAGATCGGGCAGCGCTTCGCGATGAGCGCGCCGGCGATCTCGCGGCATCTGTCCGTGCTGGAAGCGGCCGGGCTGGTGGCGAGCGAGCGCCGCGGCCAGTTCGTGGTCTACCGGCTCACCCCCGACAACCTGGTCAACACCCTCAGCGGTTTCGCCTTCGAGATCTGCCCCAGCGCCGGCCCGCTCAAGCGCGAGTCGCGCAGGCAGGCCAAGCGCACCGCCTGACCCATCCGCCACGGCAACAGGAGTCCGCCGATGACCGCCGCACCGCTCAGCGAACACGCCGCCGCACAAACCGGATTCCCCTCGGTGCGCCTGCCCTCCTACAGCGGTGGCTTGCCGGTGGAGGTCATCCTGATCGCCCAGCTCGGCGTCGGCGCCGGCGATCCGCTGATCGCCCAGGCTTGCCTGCGCCAGCGCGCGCATCCGCAGTTCCGCGACGCGCTGGACGAACCCTCGGCGCGCCTGGCCGGCACCGATTTCGGCAACGGCGAGTCCACCGCGCTGTATTCGTTCGCGGTCGGCAGCGGCGGCCATCCGTTCCATTGCCATGCCGGGCATCGCATGTTCACCGCGATCACCGGCAGCGGCGGCGCGCTGCTGCGTTTCAGCACCGCCTCGCCGGCGCAGCTGGCGCAGGATCCGCAGCAGTTCCTCGCCGCGCTGCGCCATGTCGAATTGCCCGCCGACTGCCTGTTCAGTGTGCGCTTTGGCGGCGGCACCTGGCACCAGTTCGCGCCGCTGCGTGCGCAGTCCGGGCATCCGGCGTTCTTCGCCCTGTCCTGCCACAGCGACGAAGCCGGCGGCACGCTGGCCGAGGACGTGCGCGCGCAGGTGCTGGCCGGCACTGCCGATATCGCCACGCTCACCGAATTGCTGCCGGCGCCGGTCGCGACCCTGCTGGCATCGCCGCAGGCGCACGGGCTGGCCGTACCGACCGTGCGACTGTCGCTGGCGGCCTCGCCGGGCAGCCGGCGCCTGGCCTGGTGTGCCGGCCTGCGCGCCCTCAGCGGTCGCCTGCGGCAGCGGCTGGGTGCCTGGCGGCATCCGGCCGGCTTCGCGGCACTGGCGCCGCGCCTGTCGCGGGCGCGGGTGACGCCGCAGTTGCTGCCCGGCTCGCTGCTCGAACCGCAGCTGCCCGCGCACCATCACCAGGACAGCGTGCGGCTGACGGTGCCGGCGCAGGCGCTGCGGCCACTGGGAGCGCATGCGCTGATGACGGCGTTGCTGGACGGTTTCCTGCAGCACCCGCCGCGCGGCGTGACCTGGCTGATGCGCCTGCGCAACGTGCTGGTGGCGCCGCTGCGGCTGCGCACCTCGCCGCTGGGCTGCCCGGTGTCCTCGCTGCTGTCGCCGCAGCGCGATCAACTGTTTGCCGGGCGGTTCCCGGTGCTGGCGCAGGCCTCCACCGCGCAGGCGCGGCGCGTGCAGGTGCTGCTCGGTGCCGACGATCGCCACCTGGTGTTCCGCAGTTGCGTCGGGGTGACGCTGCGCGACGACGGCAGCGCCGAACTGAGCCTGGAAACGCGGGTGGCCTGCCGCAACCGCTTCGGGCACCTGTACATGGCGCTGATCGCCGCCGCGCATCGCCGCTACATTGCCCCGACGCTGCTGCGCGCGGCCGCCGAGGCGCTGCTGCTGCCCGTGGCCGAACATGCCGGGCCGGATGCGGTCGCGCCGATGCATTGAGCGCGTCATCACCCCGCCTTAGCCGATGCCTGCCTAGCCTGCGCCTTCCCCCCAAGAGGAAGGCCCATGCCCCAGCTCCGCATCCGCATCACCGGTAGCGAGGACGATGCCCGCGCCATCATCAACCTGCTGTCGAGCCTGGATGGCATCGAACACGTCGAGGAAATCGACGACCTGATGCCGCACATGGACGACGACGATTCCAGTTCCGCCGGCCTGCCCGACGACCAGGGACCGGGCACCCACGAAGTGGAAGTGGAGGCCGGCAACGCCGCCACCGCCCAGAAGGTGCGCGAGGCCGTGGAAGCCCTGGCGTTCGAACTGGACGTGGTCGTGGAGTTCGAACAGGACGAAGGCTGAGGGCCTGCATCCGGGACGTTGCGCCGCATGGCGCAGCGTCCTGGCGTGCCCATGGCCAGCATCCTGGATTTCTAGAGGCGCCAGCCGTGCCTCAGGTACCCGACTTCAAGGCGTCGGGACTGAAGTCCCTCCCACAGTGCCCGCAGCCAATGTATCGCGAGCCCCGGCAGGAGTCGTTTTGCTGTTGCTCAAGCTTGAGGGTCAGACGAGAAGAACGGTAGCAGCCGCTTCAGCCGCGACCCGCCACCCATCGTCGTTCACGGCTCCTGGATGACATGCCACCGTTCCGTCGGCAACGCGTGGCAACACCGCGCGCGCTCACCTCCATCCGCTCCCGCCCGATTTCATCGGACGGGAACCGCGCCTGTCTCCTAGGCCGAACGACGCCGACGTCGGCGCCAGGCGATCAGCCGCCACAGCGCATAGCCGAGCAGCACGAATGGGGCCAACCCCACCACCGCGCGAATCGCCCAGGCGATCGATCCGGCAAAGATTTCGCCGCTGTCGCGCAGCGCCTCGCCGATGTCGCTGCGGCTCCGCTCGGCGGTCGGCGCGGCGAAGGTCAGCGTCACCCGCTGCGTATCCAGGCGCCGGCGCTGCTGTGCGGCTTCCTGGCTGGTGGCGAGCAATTGCGTCTCCACGGCGGCCAGTTTCTCCGACAGCGCGATCATGTCGGCCACGCTGAGATCGCGGCGCTGCTGGAACTCCTGCAGGCGCCGCTGCTCGGCCTGCAGGCGCTGGCGCTGCGCGTCGTTGTCCTGCACCGCCTGCGCCAGATCCTCGGCATGGGTGGTGCGGCTTTCGATCTGGCCGTCCTGGCCCGCCTGCGCGATCAACGGCTCGACCCCGGCCGGCGCGATCCGCACGCTGAGCTCACCGCGCGGCTGCTCGCCGCCGCGCTGCTCGACCTGCAACACGGTGCATGCGCCGAAACTGGATTTCAGGCAGCTTTCCTGGAGTTGCTTGAGCCGCGCGGGAATCTGTGCCACCGGCAATGCCACATCGACCTCGTGCTCATAGGCCAGGGACGGCATGGCGAAAGCGCCGGGACTCGGCGGCGGCGCTGCGACGGCTGCCTCTGCCGCCTGCGCTGCGGCCTCGGCGGCACTGGCCGCGCTACCGGCGGCATCGGCGGAATAGAGATGAGCGGCCGGCAGCGCCGCGCTCTCGCCTCCCCGGCTGCAGGCAGCGATCGACACCGCCAGCGCCAGGGAAGCGCCCCAACGACACCAGCGCCCACGCGCAGGCGCGACGACATCGAGCGTGCCAGCCGCTGCTGCGACGCCATCCGGATCGAACGCGGTGTCGCCTACGACATGGCCACGATGGCGGCGTCCCTTGTCCTGCATTGCAGTGCTCCTGAATGGCGAAAGCGTTCAGGGTAATCCAATGGCAGGGGCGCTGGCAGCACGGCGCAGCTACCCTGGTGGATCGACCCACTCCAGGAACCCCGATGCGCAAGCACCTGCTCGCCGCCGCCCTGCTCGCCGCCCTTGCCGGCTGCCAGAAACCCGCCGACGCGCCTGCCGCCAGCAACGCCGCCCCCGGCTCGGCCGCCGCCGCGGCGGACCCGGCCGCCGACACTGCGTTCGCCGCGCTTTCCAAGCGCGCCGTCGACACCTGGATGCAGCTGTCCCCGGTCGGCGCCACCCAGACCGGCGATCACCGCTACGACAGCGAACTGGACGACCTCAGCGCCGCGGGCCGGCAGAAGAGCCTGGACGCGAGCAAGCAGTTGCTGGCCGAGCTGGACAAGCTCGACGTCACCAAGCTCTCGCGCGAGAACCAGGTGGACGCGGCGATCCTGCGCAACCAGTTGCAGTCGGACATCTGGAACAGCGAGGTGGCACAAGGCTGGGCGACCGACCCGCAGGTCTACAACGGCCTGGCCGGCGGCGCGATCTACGGACTGATGGCGCGCGAGTTCGCGCCGCTGCCGGAGCGGCTGAAGTCGGCCACCGCGCGCATGGAGAAGATCCCGGCGCTGTTCGCGCAGGCGCGCGCCAACCTGGACCCGGCGCGCGTGTCGGAGATCAGCGCCAAGACCGTGGCCAAGCAGAACCGCGGCATCCTCAGCATCGTCGACAGCTTCATCGTCCCGCACATCCAGGAACTGCCGCAGGCCGACGCGCAGCGCCTGCAGGCGGCGATCGACGGCCTGAAGAAGGCCGTGACCGAACAGCAGACCTGGCTGGACCAGACCCTGGTGCCCAACGCCAAGGGCGACTTCCGCCTTGGGGCGGAGAAGTACGACCAGAAGCTGAAGTTCGCGCTCAACTCCTCGCTGTCGCGCGCCGACATCAAGCAGCGCGCCGAGGCCGAGCTCACGCGCGTGCGCCAGGACATGTACGGCATCGCCCGCACCGTGCTCAAGGACAAACCCGGCGCGCCGCCGCTGGTGGATGCGCCCAGCGACGAACAGCAGCAGAAGGCGATCGAGGCGGCGCTGGAGCTGGCCTATGCGCAGCATCCGGCGCGCGACAAGGTGGTCGAGGCCGCCAAGGCCTCGCTGGCCGATGCCACCGACTTCGTGCGCAAGAAGGACCTGGTGACCCTGCCCGACGCGCCGGTGGACATCATCCTGATGCCCGAATTCCAACGCGGCGTGGCGGTGGCGTACTGCGATTCGCCCGGTCCGCTGGACAAGAACCTGAAGACCTTCTACGCGGTGTCGCCGATTCCCGACGACTGGACCGCGCAGCAGGCCGACTCGTTCCTGCGCGAGTACAACAGCCGCATGATCCACCTGCTGAGCATCCACGAGGGCGTGCCCGGGCATTACGTGGAAGGCTGGCATTCGGCCAAGTTCCCGTCGACGCTGCGCGGCGTGCTGCGCTCGGGCGTGTTCGCCGAAGGCTGGGCGGTGTACACCGAGCGGATGATGCAGGAGCAGGGTTATCTGGACAACGATCCGCTGTTCCACCTGGTGCAGCTGAAGTTCTATCTGCGCAGCATCGCCAACGCACTGCTCGACCAGGGCGTGCACGTGGACGGCTGGAGCAAGGAACAGGCGCTGCACCTGATGGTCCACGACACCTTCCAGCAGCAGAGCGAAGCCGAGGGCAAGTGGGTGCGCGCGCAGCTGACTTCGGCGCAGCTGCCGACCTACTTCGTCGGCGTGCAGGAGCACCTGGATCTGCGCAAGGCGATGCAGGACAAGCTCGGCACCAAGTTCAACCTCAAGACCTACCACGACCAGGTGCTGTCTTACGGCGCCCCGCCGGTGCGGTTCGTGCGCGAACTGATGCTGGACGAGCCGATCAAGTAGTCGGGATTGGGGAGTCGGGATGACGGGCCTGCGGCCGTGGTGAAGCCCTTGAGGATTGGCAAGAACGTCTGGCCCCTGCTGCTGCATGGTCGTTGATACGGGCGCGATACCGTGTCTGCGCGATGCGGGGTTGATGGGCTGTCGCTGCGCGCTGCCTCCCCCTCACCCCACCCCCTCTCCCGGCGGGAGAGGGGCTTTGGCCTCTCCCTTCTCCCCTCGGGAGAAGGTGCCCCGAAGGGGCGGATGAGGGTACGGGCGCCGCCTCGTGCAATCACGCGGATGCAGGCAAGTTTCGCGACGCTTCGCGGTGGCTTGCATTTTGTGCAGCGGCAGGCCAGAGGTGAGGCGCGAGGTCAGGCACCGCCAGCGCGACGACGCCTGCTCATCGGTGCGCGGCGCACGCGTCGTCGATGCGTTCACCGGCTGGGCGTAACAACGCCACCATCTTCGCCAACGCGTTCGATCGACGGCCGCCACGACCGCACGACCTCACGCGGGTCAGCCCACGCGGTCTGCCGGCGTCTCGCTGCTCCACAACAGCATCGCGTCGCCGTAGCTGAAGAAGCGGTAGCGCTCGGCGATGGCGTGGCGATAGGCGGCGAAGATGCGCTCGCGGCCGGCGAAGGCCGAGACCATCATCAGCAGTGTGCTCTCGGGCAGATGGAAGTTGGTCACCATCGCGTCGACGCTGCGGATGCGGTAGCCGGGCAGGATGAAGATCTGCGTCTCGCCGGCGAACGGATGCAGTTCGCCGTCCTTGGACGCGCTCTCCAGCGCGCGCACCACCGTGGTCCCCACCGCGATCACGCGGCCGCCGGCCGCACGCCTGCGCCGCACCTGCTCGACCAGGCTGGCGCCGACGTTGAGCCACTCGCGGTGCATCTGGTGCTGCTCCAGCGCTTCCACCCGCACCGGCTGGAAGGTGCCGGCACCGACGTGCAGGGTCACATGCCCGACCTCGACCCCGCGCTGCTGCAGCGCCTGCAGCAAGGGCGCGTCGAAATGCAGCCCGGCGGTCGGCGCGGCGACCGCGCCAGCCTCGCGCGCGAACACGGTCTGGTAGCGCTCGCGGTCGTCCAAGCCCGGCTCGCGGCGGATGTACGGCGGCAACGGCAAGCGTCCTGCCTGCTGCAGCCAGTGCTCCAGCGCGCCGTCCACATGGAACTGCAACTGGTAGAACTCGCCATCGCGGCCCAGCACCTCGGCCTCGCCGCCGGCATCCAGGGCGATGCGCGCCCCGGCCTTGGGCGACTTGCTCACGCCCAGCTGCGCCCGCGCGCGCTGGCCGCCGAGCAGCCGCTCGATCAGGATCTCGACCCGCCCGCCGGTGCTCTTCTGCCCGAACAGCCGCGCCGGGATCACCCGCGTGTCGTTGAAGATCAGCAGGTCGCCGGCACGCAGCAGTTCCGGCAGATCGCGCACGTGCCGATCGGCGAAGGCCGCCGGCGCCGGCGGTACCAGCAACAGCCGGCTGGCCGAGCGCTCGGCCAGCGGTTCCTGCGCGATCAGGTCTTCAGGCAGGTCGTAGTGGAAATCGGACTTTTTCAAGGCGCCGGGGGAGATCGGGAATGGGCCGGCCATTGTAGCGGCGGCGGGATTGGGCATTCGGGATTGGGGATTCGTTGAAGCAAAGCGGGATCGCACTGTTGCGAAGCCCCATTACAATTCCGAATCCCGGCGCTTCACCGCTCGAATTTCGTGGACAGAATGATCGACGAGGTCGTGCGCTCCACCCCGTCCAGCGCGCCGATGCGGTCGGTCAGTTCGTCCATGTCGTTGACGCCCGGCACCACGCCGAGCGCGATCAGGTCGAAGGAGCCGCTGACCGAATGCAGCACGCGCACCGCATCGATCTCGCGCAGTGCCTTGACCACCGAGGTCATCTTCTTCGGCAGCACGGTGATCAGGATGTGGGCGCGGATATGGCCCTGTTCGTAGTCGTCGCGGGTGCGCACGGTATAGCCGCAGATCACGCCCTCGCGCTCCAGACGCTCGATCCGGCTCTGCACGGTGGTCCGCGACACGCCCAGGCGACGGGCGATCTGGGCGGTGGAGGCGCGCGCGTCCTCGCGCAGCAGCGACAGCAGGGCATCGTCGGAGGCGGTGATCTTCATGACCACCGATTTTCGTCGAATCGACGAAAATGCGTCAATTCCTGCACGGATTCACGCTGCCATTCGACGATCCTGTCCCGATAATAGACAGGATCGTCGCCAGACAGCCCGCCTTCAGGAGATCTCCATGACCGTACTCGGCCCCCTCGCCCCGCTCCGTGCCCACGCCGGCGATCGCCTGACCCAGGGCCTGGACGACGCCAGCATCGAGCGCCTGGCGGCCTCGCATCCGGCACTGCGCGCGGCGATCGAGGCGGCGGGCGACGACTACGCGCGCATCGCTGCCGAATTCGGCGAATTGCTGGACCTGGACGAAGCCGAGCAGATCCGCCACCTGCAGGCCGGGTTCGTCAATTTCTACGCCGACGACGCGGTGACCCCCTACGTGGCGCTGAGCGCACGCGGCCCGTGGGTGGTCACGCTCAAGGGCGCCGTGCTGTATGACGCCGGCGGCTACGGCATGCTCGGCTTCGGCCACACCCCGGAGGCGGTGCTGGAGGCGATGGCGCGGCCGCAGGTGATGGCCAACGTGATGACCCCCAACCTGTCGCAGTTGCGCTTCGAGCGCGCGCTGCGCGCGGAGATCGGCCACCGCCGCGGCGGCTGTCCGTACGCCCGCTTCATGTGCCTCAATTCCGGTTCCGAATCGGTGGGCCTGGCCGCACGCATCGTCGACATCAACGCCAAGCTGCAGACCGATCCGGGCGCACGCCACGCCGGCGCCAAGATCAAGCGCCTTGTGGTCAAGGGTAGCTTCCACGGCCGCACCGACCGGCCCGGCATGTATTCCGATTCCAGCCGCAAGACCTATCTGCAGCACCTGGCCAGCTACCGCGGCGACGATGCGCTGATCGCCATCGCGCCCTACGACGTGGAGGCGCTGCGCCGCGCCTTCGCCGACGCCGAGCAGCACGGCTGGTTCATCGAGGCGGTGTTCCTGGAGCCGGTGATGGGCGAAGGCGACCCCGGCCGCGCGCTGCCGCCGGCGTTCTACGCCGCCGCGCGCGAACTGACCCGCAACCACGGCAGCCTGCTGCTGGTCGACTCGATCCAGGCCGGCCTGCGCGCGCACGGCGTGCTGTCGGTGGTGGACTATCCCGGCTTCGAGCAGCTCGACCCGCCGGACCTGGAAACCTATTCGAAGGCGCTCAACGCCGCGCAGTACCCGCTGTCGGTGCTGGCGGTGACCGAGCACGCGGCGCAGGTGTATCGCAAGGGCACCTACGGCAACACCATGACCAGCAACCCGCGCGCGCTCGACGTCGCCACCGCGACCCTGGCGCAGCTGACCCCGCAGGTGCGCGCCAACATCCGCGAGCGCGGCGCCGAGGCGGTGCAGAAGCTGGAGAAGCTCAAGGCCGAGCTCGGCGGCGCCATCACCCAGGTCCAGGGCACCGGCCTGCTGTTCTCCTGCGCGCTGGCCCCGCAGTACAAGTGCTACGGCGCCGGCTCCACCGAGGAGTGGCTGCGCCAGCACGGCGTCAACGTGATCCACGGCGGCGAGAACTCGCTGCGCTTCACCCCGCACTTCGCGATGGACAGCGAAGAGCTGGATCTGCTGGTCGGGCTGATCGGCCGCGCCCTGCGCGAAGGCCCGCGCGTGGCACAGGCCGCGGCGGCCTGAACCCCGCTGCTTGCGGTGCCGCGGGACGGCGCCGCAAGCGGCCAATCCCGACAGCATTGGCGCGTGCCGCCCTTGCACAGAGGGCGAGTATCGGCCTGGCTTCGTGGTCCGCCGACACTGGCGACGCTCATGGCGACACGCAATCTGGCACTGCACCACCCGCTCCTTCGGCATACGTCGAAACGCACCTGGTGCGACGATCCGGCAGCGACACTGCGCTGTCGGTACCGCGCCATCTCCAGGCAGCATCCGCTGCCTGACACCGGCGCGCCTCTCTACCGTCCCTAGTTCGGACTTCCACCTACCCGCAGCGCCCGTCTGGTCGGCGCTGGCGTCGCGCGCCCGCACGGACGGGCCCCAAACCACTCAGTGCCGGGTCCTTTGGCCGATTGCGCGCCTTGGTCGATGGTCCGCATTTTCTGGCGAGTCCGGCTATCCGAACCGCGGCGGACCGGCACCGATGACAAAGAGATTGCAAACAATTCGTATTTGCATGGAAAATGAATGCACTGCCTGCATCGCATGCGCGGCAGACACCGTTTCGCCCAGCCGCCCGATCTCGCCGCCGCGGCCGCTCCCACTAGGGGACGGCCGCTGCCCGCGATCGGGGTGCCGCCCCTCCTGCAAACCGAACCGCCCATGACCTCTCCGATCAAGCGCCGCAAACACACCGTGACCCGCCAGGCCGCCGCACCGACCCTCAGCACCGCCGTGCTGCTCGGCGGGCTGAGCCTGCTCTCCCCCGCGCATGCGGAGACCGGCGACCAGCCCACCACCCTGGACAAGGTCGACGTGCAGGCCCAGCGCGCCAAGCGCTACCTGGTGGAGGCGCCGGACTCGCCGAAGTTCACCCAGCCGCTGATCGACACCCCGCAGACCCTCAACATCATCGGCAAGGACCTGTTCAACGAGCAGGGCGCCACCACCCTCACCGAAGCGCTGCGCAACAGCCCGGGCGTGGGCACGTTCTATGTCGGCGAGAACGGCAACACCAGCACCGGCGATGCGATCTACATGCGCGGCTTCGACAGCTCCAGCAGCATCTTCGTCGACGGGTTGCGCGACCTCGGCTCGATCTCGCGCGACGTGTTCAACATCGAGCAGATCGAGGTCGAGAAAGGCCCGGCCGGCACCGACAACGGCCGCAGCGCGCCGACCGGCGCGATCAACCTGGTCAGCAAGCAGGCGCACCTGGACAACGCCAGCAGCGCCACGCTGTCCGGCGGCGACCATGGCCAGCGCCGCGCGACCGCGGACTGGAACCAGGCGCTGGGCGCCAGCAGCGCGCTGCGGTTGAACGTGATGGGCCAGGACAGCGACGCCATCGGCCGCGACCATGTCGTCAACAAGCGCTGGGGCCTGGCCTCGTCGCTGGCGTTCGGCCTGGGCACCGACACGCGCTACCTGCTCGACCTGCTGTACGTGAAGCAGGACAACGTGCCCGACGGCGGCGTGCCGACGATCGGCCTGCCCGGCTACAGCTCGCCCGACCCCGCACGGCCGTGGCTCGGCAGCGCGGCGCGCGTGGACAGCAGCAACTTCTACGGCACCCGCGACGACCACGACGACGTGACCGCGAAGATGGCGACGTTCCGCATCGAGCACGACGTGTCCGACACGGTCAAGCTGACCAATACCGCGCGCTGGGGCCGCAACGAGCAGGACTACCTGCTGTTCGCGTTCATGCCCAACGCCGCCAACCTGCGCACGCCGAATCCGGCGGATCCTGCGACCTGGACGGTGCTGCGCAGCCTGCCGACCTTCAAGGACCAGCAGTACACCACCCTCGCCGACCAGTTGAACCTGCGCGTGGACTTCGCCACCGGCGCGGTGCAGCACAACCTCAGCACCGGCGTGGAAGCCTCGCGCGAGGAACTGCGCAGTTGGGGCCACAACATCGTCGACCGCGCCGCCTGGCTGGCAGCCAATCCGGCCAACCTGTATGCGCCGGACTGGAACACCACGCCGCTGCACACCGCGCGCAACGGCGCGCGCAGCCATGGCACCACCACCACCTACTCGGCCTATGCCTTCGACACGCTGAAGTTCGGCGACAGCTTCCTGGTCACCGCCGGAGTGCGCGCGGATCGCTACAAGACCGACTTCGACAGCCTGGTGTGCAGTTCCGCCACCGCCACCGCCGCGCCCTGCACCACCGTGGTCGGCCTGGACACCGACATCGCCGACACGCTGTTCAGCTGGAAGCTCGGCGCGGTCTACAAGGCCAACGAGGACGTGAGCGTGTACGCCAACTTCGCCACCTCGCAGCAACCGCCAGGCGGCAGCACGCTGGAACTGAGCGCCTCGGCCAACAATGCCAACAATCCGCGCTTCGATCCGCAGAAGGCCAAGACCGCCGAGGTCGGCACGAAATGGAACTTCCTCGACGATGCGCTGTTCGCGACGCTGGCGCTGTTCCGTACCGACGTGAACAACGAGATCGTGCAGGGCAGCGACGGGCTGTACTACCAGAGCGGCGCGAAGCGCGTGCAAGGCATCGAACTGTCGGCGGTGGGCAAGCTGACCGAGCGCTGGTCGCTGTCCAGCGGCTACACCAAGCTGGATGCGCGGGTGCGCCAGGGCACGACCGTCTCGCAGGACGGCAGCCAGGATCTGGCCTACACGCCGGACAGCGCATTCACTGCCTGGACCACCTACACCCTGCCATTCGGGCTGACCGTCGGCGGCGGCGTGCGCTACTCGGGCGAGATGAAGCGCGGCCGTGACGGTGCGGTCGGCACGCCGGCGTTCGTGAAGTCGTACACGGTGTGGGATGCGGTGCTGAGCTATCCGGTCAACGACCACGTGGCGCTGCGCCTGAACGCCTACAACCTGTTCGACAAGGACTACGTCGCCGCGATCAACAAGAGCGGCTTCCGCTACACGCCCGGCGCGCCGCGCTCGGTGCTGCTGACCGCCGAGGTCCGGTTCTGACCGACCGCGCCTTCCAACGCGCAGTGGACGCCCTATGCTGGGCGTCCACTGCCGGAGCGCCCCATGCTGCTGCACATTCCCGACATCCTCAGCGCCGATGAGGTCGCGCGGTTCCGCCAGGCATTGGAGACCGCCGACTGGGTGGACGGCCGCGAGACCGTCGGCGCGCAGGGCGCGCAGGTCAAGCGCAACCTGCAACTGGCCGACGCCTCGCCGCTGAAGCAGGACCTCGGCCAGGCGGTGCTGAGCGCACTGGCGCGCAGTCCGCTGTACTTCGCCGCGGCGCTGCCGCTGCGCACCATCCCGCCGCGCTTCAACCGCTACAGCGGCGGCGGCAGCTACGGCCTGCACGTCGACGGCGCCGTGATGACCCAGGCCGCCACCGCCGCGCAGCCGGCGCTGACCGTGCGCAGCGACCTGTCCTGCACCCTGTTCCTGAGTGCGCCGGAGGAGTACGACGGCGGCGAACTGCTGATCCACGACACCTACGGCGAGCACGAGGTCAAGCTGCCCGCCGGCGACCTGATCCTGTATCCGTCCAGCAGCCTGCACCGGGTCGCGCCGGTGACCCGCGGCGCACGCATGGCATCGTTCTTCTGGGTGCAGAGCCTGGTGCGCGACGCCGGCCGGCGGCAGACCCTGTTCGACCTGGACACCGCGATCCAGGCGCTGACCGCCAGCGGCGCGGACGCGGCGGCGCTGCTGCGCCTGACCAACGTCTACCACAACCTGCTGCGCGACTGGTCGGAGACATGAGCGGGCGTGGCGACCTGAACGCCGAACATGCCGCCGGCACACGGTCGCGCAGCGTAGGGCACCTGCGCGCTGCCGTTGTACGGTCGCACTGGGTCGACGCGTGAGTCGCCCCGCTTCACCGACCGCAGTCCGCGCCAGCGCCGGCATCGCCACGCTGCACGGCAGCAGCATGGGCACGCGCTGGAGCGCCAGGCTGCTGCCGCCCCGACGCAGCGACCTGCACGCATTGCGCGATGCGATCCAGGCGCAACTCGATCTGGTCGTCGCGCAGATGAGCACGTGGGACGCGCAATCGGATCTCAGCCGCTACAACCGCGCCGACGCCGATACCTGGCACGCCTTGCCGGCCGCGTTCGACACGGTGCTGCGCTGCGCGCTGGAAGTGGCGCATCGCAGCGGCGGCGCCTTCGATCCCACGATCGGCGCCGTGGTCGGCGCGTGGGGTTTCGGCGCCACCGCCGGAGATCGGCGGGTGCCGGAGCCCGCCGCCCTGCAACGGGCCCGCGCCGCGGGCGACTGGCGCCGACTGACCGTCGACGACGCGGGCCGCTGGCACCAGCCGGGCGGGCTGCATCTGGATCTGTCGGCGATCGCCAAGGGCTACGGCGTCGACCTGGCAGCGACGGCGCTGCGTGCGCATGGCGTGGAAAGCGCACTGGTCGAGGTCGGCGGCGATCTCTATGGCTATGGCCGCAAGCCGGACGCGCAGCCGTGGCGGGTGTTGATCGAGGCTGCTGCGGACGAGGAGGTGCATGGCGACGCATCGCCGCGCGCGCTCGCGGTCGACGGCCTGGCGGTGGCCACCTCCGGCGATCGCTGGCACCACTTCGAACAGGACGGACGACGCTATGGACACCTGCTGGATCCGCGTCGCGGCCGACCGATCGCCGCGACGCTGGCCGCGGTGACGGTGGTGGCCGCCGATGCCATGCGTGCCGATGCCTGGGCCACTGCCCTGAGCGTGCTCGGTGTGGAAGCCGGGCTGGCCTGCGCCGAGCGCGAAGGACTGGCGGTGCGCTTCCTGGTGCGCCAGGACGGCGCAGTGCAGGAACAGCTCAGCAGCGGCTTCGCGGCGTTAGCTCGGGGCTGAGCGCGGCGCGCTGCTCGATGAGCCGCGGCCGGGGAGAACACCAGGGCACCGCGCGAGACCTCGCGCCGGCGTGTTCCGGACAACGCGCCGCGACCCGACCGCCACTGCTACGGTGGCGGCTTCGGCCGCGGCGACGCCAGGAACGCCACGCCGTCGCGCCATCAGCGCGACGCCGGCAACCCCATGCGCTGCAGCTCGAACACATAGCCCTTGCCGCGTACCGTGCGGATCCATTGCGGCACCAGCGGGTCGTCGCCGAGCTTCTGGCGCAGCCGCGAGACCTGCAGATCGATGCCGCGGCTGCCCGCAGGCATGCTGGCCTCGCCGTCGCCCAGCGCGGTGCGCAGCGTCTCGCGCGTGAGCACCTCGCCCGGCTGCTCCAGGAACACCGCCATCAGCCGCAGTTCGCCGGGCGACAGCGGGATCGTCCGCCCGTCCGGCGCCACCGCCTGGTGACGCGCGGCATCGACCTGCCAGCCGCCATGCGCCGCTGCCGGCGGCTGGGTCGCGCGCACCCGACGCAGCACCGCGTTGAGCCGCGCCACCAGTTCGCGCAGGTCGGGCGGCCGCACCAGGAAGTCGTCCGCGCCCAGATCCAGCCCGATCACCCGGTCCACCGGCTCGGCGCTGTCGGCCATCATCACGATGGCGATATCGCCGCGGTCGCGCAGTTGCCGGCACAAGCGCAGGCCCTCGGCACCGTCGAGGCCGGCATCGAGCACCACCGCGTCGTAATGCCCGGCCGCCAGTTGCGCCTGCAGGTGCGGCGCACTGTCGGCGTCGTGGGCCTGCAGGTTGAAACACGCCAGGTAATCGCGAATCCGGTCGCGCAAGACCGCGTCCGCGTCCGCCACCAGAATTTTCGCCAACCACCTGTTGTCCGAGAGCACCTGTCGGCTTCCGCTGTACGGCCCGGATGGCCGCGTTCGCGCATTGGACGCGGTCGGCGTCGACGCTGCAAGAGCCGCGCGCGTGGTGCAGCGGGCTCAGTCCGCCGGCGTCGGCAGGGCCTCGATGCGCATCGCCAACACCTCCCCGCCCCCGCTCAAAGCAAAGCGGCGCCTGGCATCGGCGGCCAACCAGGCGCTGTCGCCGGCCGCCAATGGCGGCAGTCCGCTGGCCGCATCGAACTGCGCTTGCCCTGCCAGAAGATGAACGGCCCAGGCGACAGCGGGTTCGGCGAAGAACAGCATCGGCCCGACCAGCGGCCGGTGCAGCAGTTGCGTGCGTAGCCGGTCGCGTCGCCACATGAGGTTGAAATCGTGGGTCGGCCCGTCCAGCAACTCGCCACGCAACGGCCGCTCGCCGGCGAAGCGGAGACGCGCGCAAGGATCCTGCAGCACCTGTTCCTCGCCGTCGTCGAAACGCAGGCGCACGCCGTTGCCACGCAGCAGGACCAGTTCGCGGTCGATCCCGGGGAAAGCTGAGAAGGCGGCATCCTGCTCGATCTCGGCGATGGACAGGCGCAGCACCCAGTCATCGCCGGCGGCCGGCAGACGCAGGATCTCCCGGGTCCAGCCCAGGCCGTTGCGCCAGCGTTCGCGGCGATACTCATTGGCGGGGATCACCCGCGCGGGCAGCGTGCACCAGTCCATGCGCGCATTCTGCACGATCAGGGCAAGGGGCCTGTCCTTGGCCAGCCCGAATATGCGACGCAAGAGGCGCCATGGCGCCCAAAAAACATCGCCCGGCTGCACGTCACTGTGCAACGCCGGGCGACGATGTACCTCCCTGTCGGCTTCCTGCCTTCCCCCTTCGCATCCTGCTCAGTGAGGCTGCGGCCGCGCGTCCAGCGCCGGCCCTATCCTTTCGTTGCAAATCCCTTTAACGCCTTTCCACCGGCTTGGCAGCTGCCTGCTTGGCGGCTGTCGGTGCGGGTGCCTTCGTGGCGCCCACATCGATCCGGTCGCGGTTCCGCTCGACCGTCTTGAGTCCGATGCCTTTCACCAGTGCCAGTTCCTCGGCGCTCTTGAAAGGTCCGTGCGCCTGCCGGTAGTCGACGATCGCCTGGGCCTTGGAGGCCCCCACGTTCACCAACACCTGGTCGATTTCCTCCGCTCCAGCGGAGTTGATGTTGACCTTGTCCGCGGCGAGCGCGGAACCGGACAGCATCAGGGCAACGACCAGCGACTTCAGGACCACGATAAAAGACTGCATGGCAACGCTCCTTGTGACTTGGATGGGGACTTCGCCGGCCTTTCCTGCCGGCGTTGTCAGCATCGCTCGCCACATGGGTACAGCCTATCGTCGGAACGCGTCACAAACAGCAGGTAAACGGCGCGTCGCCGTGTAGGAAAAACCCTACACGGGCACCGGGGCGTAGAATGGCTGCACACGTGTGCAATCACTTCGGAGCTTTTCATGGACAGTGCCAAGATCGACCGTTTCCTGAGCGAAAAGTGGGATGACGACATCGTCCCGCAACTGGTCGATTACATCCGCATCCCCAACAAATCGCCGATGTTCGACGCCGATTGGGTCGCGCATGGCTACATGGCCGATGCGGTGGCGCTGATGGAGCGCTGGGCGCGCGCGCAGGCGATCCCCGGCCTGCAGGTGGAGGTGGTGCAACTGGAAGGCCGCACCCCGTTGATCTACCTGGAGGTGCCGGCCAGCAGCGACGCGACCGGCGAGGACACCGTGCTGCTGTACGGGCACCTGGACAAGCAGCCGGAAATGACCGGCTGGGACGCCGACCTGGGCCCGTGGACGCCGGTGCTCAAGGGCGACCGCCTGTACGGCCGCGGCGGCGCCGACGACGGCTACGCCCTGTTCGGTTCGCTGGCGGCGATCCAGGCGCTGCAGGACCAGGGCATCCCGCACGCGCGCTGCGTGGTGCTGATCGAGGCCTGCGAGGAATCGGGCAGCTACGACCTGCCCGCCTACGTCGACCATCTGGCGGCACGGATCGGCAAGCCGTCGCTGGTGGTGTGCCTGGATTCGGGCTGCGGCAACTACGAACAACTGTGGTGCACCACCTCGCTGCGCGGCCTGGCCGGCGGCAACTTCAGCGTCAAGGTGCTCAGCGAAGGCGTGCATTCGGGCGACGCCTCCGGCGTGGTGCCGTCGAGCTTCCGCGTGCTGCGCGACCTGCTGTCGCGGCTGGAGGACGAAGCCACCGGCAAGATCAAGGTCGACGGCCTGTACGCCGACATCCCCGAGGAGCGGCTGGCGCAGGCGCGCAAGGTCGCCGAGGTGCTGGGCGACGAGGTCTACAGCAAGTTCCCATTCCTGCCCGGCATGCGGCCGATGCACGAGGACCTGTCCGAGCTGGTGCTCAACCGCACCTGGCGCCCGGCGCTGTCGGTGACCGGCGCCGACGGCCTGCCGCCGCTGGCCTCGGCCGGCAATGTGCTGCGCCCCGAGACCGCGGTGAAGCTGTCGCTGCGCCTGCCGCCGACGCTGGACGGCAAGCACGCCGGCGAACTGCTCAAGGACGTGTTGCTGCGCGATCCGCCGTACGGCGCCGAGGTGTCGCTGGCGCTGGAGAAGTCCTCCTCCGGCTGGAATGCCCCGGCGCAGTCGCCGTGGCTGACCGATGCGATCGAAGCGGCCTCGCAGGCGGCGTTCGGCAAGCCGGCGATGTACATGGGCGAAGGCGGCTCGATCCCGTTCATGGGCATGCTCGGCGAGAAGTTCCCCGGCGCGCAGTTCATGATCACCGGCGTGCTCGGCCCGCATTCCAACGCGCACGGCCCCAACGAGTTCCTGCACATCCCGATGGGCAAGCGGGTGACTGCCTGCGTGTCGCGGGTGATCGCCGCCCACCATGCCGCCAGCCTGCGCGGCGAGACCACCGGCAGCGCGGCGGTGGCCGGCGGCGAGCAGCATGGCGGGCATGGGTGCTGCTGAGGGGGGGGGACTGGGGAGTCGGGATTCGGGATTGGCGACGCCGGCTTTCTGAGTACCTGGCTACCCGGGTTACTGCTGGAGAGGCGTCGATCCAGATGCGACGCCTCTCCGTGGCGTGATCGCTGGGTAACGTGAGCGGCCAGCCTCGAGGGCTGGGCCGCCTGCGCTGCACACGCAAGCATCGACGCCATCACAGTCGATCTGGCACGATCCGACGCTGATTCCCTTCCGCGTCCGGAACGCTCTCCATGCACACTCTGTTCGGCAGCGACAGTTGGCTCTACATCATCCTGGTGGGCTTCGTGGTCGGCCTGCTGGCGCGTTTCCTCGGCCCCAGCAGCGGGCGCTCCGGCTGCCTGTTCACCGTGTTGCTGGGCATCGCCGGTGCGTTGCTGGCCGGCTGGTTCGGCCACTACATGGGCTGGTACAGCCGTGGCGAGCCGGCGGGCTTCCTCGGTGCGCTGCTCGGCGCCATCGCCCTGCTCGCGCTGTTGCGGCTGTTCTCCAGCAAGCGCTGAGGCACGGCGCGCCGCTCGCCACGGCGGCGGCGCCCGTTTACGCTGTGCGGCTCATTTCCGCCGCAGCCTGCCGATGAGCGCCAGCCCGATGGTTCCCGATGTCCTTGCGGCACGCGCCGCGCAACGCCTGGCCTGGGCGCGCACGGCCCTGGACGACGCACAGGCGACGCTGCAGCGCGCCTCGGTGGACGCCGGCCAGCGCAGCTACTGGCGCAGCCATGGCCAGGGCGTCAGTCGCATCGTGATGGATTCGCCGCCGGACCTGGAAGACGTGCGGCCGTGGCTGCGCATGCACGCGCTGCTGCACGGCGGCGGCGTGCGGGTGCCGACGATCCTGGCGCAGGACGCGGAGGCCGGCTTCCTGCTGCTGGAAGACCTGGGCCAACCGACCCTGGCGCAATGCCTGGACACGAGCACAGCGGACGCGCACTTCGACGCCGCGCTCGGCCAGTTGCTGCGGCTGCAGGCGATCGCGCCGCCACCGGGCATGGGCGTGTTCGGCGAGGCGCTGCTGCAACGCGACGCGGGCCTGTTCGAGGACTGGTTCCTGCAGCGCCACCTGGGCATCACCCTGGATGCCGACGAACGCGCGGCCCTGCACGGCGTGCAGCGTCAGCTCATGGACAACGCGCTGGCGCAGCCGCAGGTGCTGGTGCACCGCGACTTCATGCCGCGCAACCTGATGCCGGCGGCCGACGGCCCGGCGGTGCTGGATTTCCAGGATTGCGTGATCGGCCCCGTCGCCTACGACCCGGTCAGCCTGTTCAAGGACACCACGGTCAGCTGGCCTTTGGCGCAGGTGGACGCCTGGCTCGCCAGCTATCACGCGCGTGCGCTGCAGGCCGGGATTCCGGTGCCGCCGCTGGCGCAATTCCTGCGCGACGCCGAGTGGATGGGCGTGCAGCGCCACCTGAAGAACCTGGGCATCTTCGCGCGGCTGAACTACCGCGACGGCAAGGCCTGGTACCTGGACAACGTGCCGCGCTTCATCGCCTACCTCGACGAGGCATTGCCGCGGCACCCCAGCCTGCAGCCGCTGGCGCAACTGCTGCAGACGCGGATCAAGCCGGCCCTGGCGCAGCGCGCGGCGGCCGGCGTATGAAGGCGCTGATCTTCGCCGCCGGCCTCGGCGAGCGCATGCGTCCGTTGACCGCACACACGCCCAAGCCGCTGCTGGCGGTGGGCGGCACGCCGCTGATCGTCTGGCACCTGCGCAAGCTCGCCGCGCTGGGCGTGCGCGAGGTGGTGATCAACACGTCCTGGCTGGCCGAACAATTCCCGCAGACGCTCGGCGACGGCAGCGCGTTCGGGCTGCGCATCGCCTATTCCTACGAAGGCGCCACACCGCTGGAAACCGGCGGCGGCATGCTGCACGCGCTGCCGCTGCTCGGCGAGGCGCCGTTCCTGCTGGTCAACGGCGACATCTGGACCGACTTCGATTTCGCCCGGCTGGCGCCCGAGCCACCGGGCCTGGCGCAGCTGGTGCTGGTGGATCCGCCGGCCTATGCGGCGCACGGCGATTTCGCCCTGCAGGACGACGGACACGTGCACAACGCCGGCGACCCGCTGCTCACCTACGCCGGCATCGGCATGTACCGCCCCGCCCTGCTGCGCGACTGGCAGACCATCGCCGCCCCGGCGCCGACCGCGCCGGGCGTGCCGCCCCGCTTCTCGGTGGTGCCGCTGCTGCGTGCGCAGGCCGAACGAGGCCAGCTGCACGGCCTGCACCACCCTGGCCGCTGGACCGACGTGGGGACGCCGCAGCGGCTGGCGGAGTTGGATGAGGTGCTGGGAATGGGGAAACGGGAATCGGGAATCGGGAAAAGCTGATTTCCCGCGAGCTTCGGCAGCCTCAACCACGGCATACGTCGTCGCCCATCATAGGTCGTAGGTTCAAATCCTGCCCCCGCAACCATCTTTGTCTGCAGCGGCAACCAGTGCATCGATTGCAAGCTACTTTTTGTTCTTCTGGCTTCTACGTACTGCTTCAGTCCTCGCGCTTCAGTTTTTCCCCATTCCCGATTCCCCATTCCCGATTCCCACCCTACGCAAAAACGGCACCGTCACCCGCCGCTGCGCCGCCAGCGATTCGCGGTCCAGGCGCTCCAGCAGGCCGATCAGGCCGGCCAGGTCGCGGCCGGCGTGGGTCAGCAGCCAGTCGATCGCCGCGTCTTCCAGCACCAGGCCGCGGCGCTGGGCGCGCTCGCGCAGCACCGCGGCGCGGCCGGCGTCGTCCAGTGGCGCCAAGGCGATGCGGGTGCACTGCGACAGCCGCGAGCGCAGATCCGGCAGGCTGAGCGCCAGGCCGTCGGGCATCGCCTGCGCGGTGTACAGCAGGGTCACCCCGGCGCTGCGCGCACGGTTGTGGAAATCGAACAGCGCCACTTCGTCCTCGCGCTGCCCGGCGATCGCTTCCAGGCCGTCGAGGGCGACCAGATCGCGGCCCTCCAATGCTTCCAACGCATCGCGCAGGCGGCCGGCGGCGGCCTGCAGCGGCAGGTAGGCGGCGCTGCGCCCGGCCTGTTCGGTGGCCGCGCACAGCGCCAGGGCCAGATGGGTCTTGCCGGTACCGGCGGGGCCGGACAGGTACACCCAGTCGTCGGCGGCGCCGTCGGCGACCGCCTGCAGCTGCGCCAGCAGCCCGTCCGGCGCGCCCAGATAGCGATCCAGGCGCTGCTCCGGCGGATAGCGCAGTGCCAGCGGCAGTTGCGGCACGCTCACGGCTGGTCGGGGCTGCGCGGCGGCAGTTCGATGATGGTGGTGCGCTCGGTGACCGTATCCAGCAGGATCGCCGACTTCTCGCCCGCGTACAGGTCGCTCTGCCGGTACTGCTCGTGCAGGTAGTGCAGCAGCACGTTGGCCACCGCCGCCACCGGCAGCGCCAGCAGCATGCCGAGGAAACCGAACAGCTGGCCGCCGGCCATCACCGCGAAGATCACCGCCACCGGATGCAGGCCGATCTTGTCGCCGACGATGCGCGGGGTCAGCACGTAGCTTTCCAGCAACTGGCCGACGGTGAACACCACGCCGACCAGGATCAGCAACTGCAGGTCGAAGCCCTTGGCCTGCACCAGCGCGGCCAACACCGCCAGCAGGATGCCGGTGGTCGCGCCCAGGTACGGGATGAAGCTGATCAGGCCGGCGACGATACCGATCAACAGGCCGAGCTTGAGCCCGACCAGGGTCAGTCCGCCCGCGTAGATCACGCCCAGCGCCAGCATCACCAGGAACTGGCCGCGAATGAACGCGCCCAGCACCTCGTTGGACTGCTGCGCCAGGCGGGTGATGGTGCCAACGTGGTTGCGCGGGATGGTGGCGGCCACGCGCGCGACCAGCAGGTCCCAGTCGCGCAGGAAGTAGAAGGTCAGGATCGGCAGCAGCACTAGGTTGACCACCCAGGTCACCATCGCGAAGCCCGAGCGCGACAGGTAGCCGAAGAAGGTCGCGGCGACGCCGCCGGCCTGCTGCCAGTGCCCGCGGATCCAGTCGATCAGCCGCTCCGGATCCAGCCAGCCCATCAGCTCCAGCCCGGTCTTCCGCTCGGCCCACGGGATCGCGGTGCCGATGAACCAGTCGCGCGCCTGCGGCAGCACGTCGATGAAGGTGACGATCTGCCGCTCCAGCATCGGCACCAGGATCACCAGCGCCAGCACCAGCAGCAACACCATCAGCACGAACACCAGGGTCACCGCCATGTTGCGCGAGCGCCCGGCGCGCTCCAGGCGGTCCACCAGCGGGTCGCCGAGCCAGCCGAGCAGCAGCGCCAGCACGAACGGGGTCAGGATCGGCGCCAGCAGCCACACCACCCACAGCACGCCGACGATCACCGCCGTCCATTTCAGGCGGCGCAGGAACAGCGCGATCTCGGCTTCGGGCGACAACGTCATTTCAGGCGGTACTCCGTCGGCTCGCTGTTGAGGATCACCGGACCGTCGACCGGCGCGACCACCGGCTGCAGCGCGCCGTCCGGGCCGAGCATGCGGTTCAGACCGGACACGCCGCTGAGCAGATCCAGATCCAGTTCCAGGCGATCGCCGTCGGCGCGGACCGGCACGATGCGCCGCACCACCGAGGCGTTCTGCAGCGCGGCGGAGGCGCGCAGGTAATCGTCGGCGCTGCGGATGCCGGTGATCACCACCCGGTAGATCCCGGCCGGGCCGGCGCTGACCGCCTTGGCATAACGCTTGACCAGGGCGTCGGCGGCGCCGTCGGCACCGCTGGCCATGGCGCGGCGCGCGTCGGCGTCGCTGGACGACCAGGTCGACAGCACCTTGCCGCTATCGACGAAGGTCCAGTCCGCGGTCCAGCCGCCGGCCTTGCCGCGGTACAGCTTGCCGATCAGTTGCATCGGCGGGCTGTAGCGCGACGAGGCGCTGGCCACCGCCGCGGTGTCCTGGCGCCAGATCGCGCCGGCCAGGGCCTGCTCGGCGGCGTTGCCGGTCGGCAGGCCGAGGCGGAAGCCACGCTCGATCGCACGATCGAGCAGGCTGCGCGCGGCGTTGGACTGCTGCACGCCGACCAGGCGCGGGCCGCTGCCGTCGTCGATGGCCAGCCACACCACCGGCTTGGGCCGCGGCTGCGGCCACACCGGCAGCCCCAGCGCCGCGGCCAGGCCGTCCACGTCCTGCGGGCGGAAGCGCGCCACCAGGATGGTGCGGAAGGTCGGCGCGCCGCTCGGCGAGGTGCCCTGGTCCTGGCGGTAGTCGAAGGTGTCGACCAGATTCTTGGCGTTGCGCAGCGCCTGGGTCACCCCGGGCCGCGACATCACGCTCTTGTCGCCGGAGATCTTGCCCAGCACCACGCCGAGCGCACGGGCCAGGGCACCGTTGCGGTCGCCCTCGCTCTGGCTGTTGACCGGCACCTCGGCATCGTAGGGGCCGGTGGCGCCGGCCACGTCGCCCTCGGTGCGCAGCTCGGCCTGGGCCAGGGCGGTCGCGGCGGGCAGGCACAGCGCGAAAGACAGGAGGAAGGCAAGGCTGCGGCGCATGAAGGGTCCAATACTCGGCGTATCCGGGGCGAATTGTTGCCCGAATGCGGGCCTAGCGCCAATGCGGCCTGTTAAAATCGCCGCCTTATCCGCCGACCCCGCCGCCCGTGACCACTTCCCAGCCCCCCGCCGCCGCCCCGTTGACCTACCGCGACGCCGGCGTCGACATCGATGCCGGCAACGCCGTCGTCGAACGCATCAAGCCCCTGGTCAAGCGCAGTTTCCGCCCCGAAGTGATGGGCGGGCTGGGCGGCTTCGGCGCGCTGTTCGACCTGTCCGGCAAGTACCGCGAGCCGGTCCTGGTGTCCGGCACCGACGGCGTCGGCACCAAGCTGAAGCTGGCGCAGCAGCTCGGCCGCCACGACACCATCGGCATCGACCTGGTCGGCATGTGCGTCAACGACGTGCTGGTGCAGGGCGCCGAGCCGCTGTTCTTCCTGGACTACTTCGCCACCGGCAAGCTCCACGTGGAGACCACCGTGGCGGTGGTCGGCGGCATCGCCCGCGGCTGCGAACTGGCCGGCTGCGCGCTGATCGGCGGCGAGACCGCGGAAATGCCCGACATGTACCCGCCGGGCGAATACGACCTGGCCGGCTTCACCGTCGGCGCGGTGGAGAAGTCGCAGTTGCTCGACGGCGCCCGCGTGCGCCAGGGCGACGTGTTGATCGGCATCGCCTCCTCCGGTCCGCATTCCAACGGCTACTCGCTGATCCGCCGCATCTACGACCGCGCCGGGCGCCCGGCCGACCTGCAGGTCGGCGGCGTGGCCCTGGCCGACGCGCTGATGGCGCCGACCGCGCTGTACGTCAAGCCGATCCTGTCGCTGCTGCGCGAACAGGGCGAAGCCATCCATGCCATGGCGCACATCACCGGCGGCGGCCTGACCGAGAACATCATCCGGGTCATCCCGGACGGCCTGGGCCTGGACATCCGCGCCAGTGCCTGGACCCTGCCGCCGGTGTTCGAGTGGCTGCAGCGCGAAGGCGCGGTGGCCGACAGCGAGATGTGGCGCACCTTCAACTGCGGCATCGGCTTCGTGCTGGTCGCCGCGCCAGAGCAGGTGGCCGCGCTGGAGCGCAGCCTGGACAGCCTGGGCCTGGCGCACTGGCAGATCGGCGCGGTGGTGGCCGCCGCGGACGCCGGCGAACGCGTGCACATCGGCTGAGCCGCATGGCGGCGGCCAAGCGCGCCTGGCTGACGCTGGCGCTGGCGGTGTTCGCCGCCAGCTGGATACGGCCGCTGTGGCCGGCGGAACAGGCCATGCACAGCTCCCTGGCGGTACTGGGCCTGGCCTGGCTGGTCTGGCACGACCGGCGCTGGCAGCTGCGCACCGGCCATTTCGCCGCCATCTGCCTCTTCATCAGCGTGCACAACATCGCCGCGCACTGGCTCTACTCCAATGTGCCCTACGACCAGTGGCTGCGCGCGCTGACCGGTGGCTGGTCGCCGAGTGCGGCGTTCGGCTGGCAGCGCAATCACACCGACCGGCTGATCCACCTGCTGTTCGGGGTGTGCTTCGCGCCGGCATTGCGCGACCACGCGCGCCAGCGCTGGCCGGCGCTGTCGGCGCGGCAGGCCTTCGTGCTGGCGACGATGGCGATCATGTGCGTCAGCCTGGTCTACGAATGGCTGGAATGGCTGATCGCGCTGCTGCTGTCGCCGGAGCAGGCCGAGTCCTACAACGGCCAGCAGGGCGATCCCTGGGATGCGCACATGGACATGCTGCTGGCTACGCTGGGCTGCGCCAGCGCTTGGCCGTGGCGGCGCATCCCGCGCCCGATTCCCTCCACCTTGCGCTGAGACAGACGATGTCGCTGCCACCGCCCCTCCCCGCCCCCGGCGGCCATGCCGCCGATGTGGTGCGTGCCACCTCCGACCTGAACACCCTGGCGACGCTGTATGCCGTCATGGCGGGGCTGCAGGTCGTCGTGGTGCTGCTGGTGGGCGCTTTGCTGGCCTACGGCGTGCACGAGGAGGCGCAGCTCAACGCCGTCGGCCAGAGCCCGGACCAGGCGCAGAGCGGCGTCATCGCGATCGTGATGCTGTCGATCCTGCTCGGCTTCGGTCTGCTCGCGCTGCTGCTCAAGGTGCTGGTTGCGCGCGCCTTGCGCCACCGCCGCCAGTTGGGGCTGTGCTACGCCGGCGCCGTGATCACCTGCCTGGGCTTCCCGCTGGGCACCGCACTGGGCATCGCCACCCTGCTGACATTGCAACGCCCGGCCGTGGGCGCCCTGTTCCGGACTCCCGCCCGATGACGCCCCGCCTCGCTGTCCTCGCCTCCGGGCGCGGCTCCAACCTGCAGGCCATCCTCGCCGCGATCGCCGCCGGCACCCTCGATGCCGAGGTGGTCGGCGTGTTCGGCGATCGTCCGGAGGCGCCGGCGCTGGCGATGGTGGCGCCGGACCGGCGCTGGTCGGCGCGGCCCAAGGACTTCCCCGATCGCGTCGCCTTCGAGCAGGCGCTGGGCGACGCGGTCGCCGCGGCACGGCCGGACTGGGTGGTCTGCGCCGGCTACATGCGCATTCTCGGCGCAGGCTTCGTGCAGCGCTTCGGCGGGCGCCTGCTCAACATCCACCCCTCGCTGCTGCCCAAGTACCGCGGCCTGCACACCCATGCCCAGGCACTGGCGGCCGGCGACGCCGAACACGGCGCCAGCGTGCATTTCGTGGTGCCGGAACTGGACGCCGGCGCGGTGATCGCGCAGGTGCGGGTGCCGGTGCAGCCCGGCGACGGTCCCGACGACCTCGCGCAGCGCCTGCTGCCGCGCGAACACCGGCTGCTGTGCGCGGTGCTGCGGCTGGCCGCGACGGGCCGCCTGGCTGAACGGGACGGCAAGGTCTGGCTGGACGGTCAGTGCCGGTTTAGTCCGCTGCGCCTAGATTGCGACGACGTGTTGCTTCCCTGAATGCGCTGCCGCACCTTCCGCGCCCCCTCCCCCTCTTCCCTCCCGCTCACGCCAGCCGATCCCATGAAGCTCGCTCCGCGTCCGTTCGCCTTCCTCGTCGCGTCCGGCCTCGGCCTGCTGGCGCCCATCGTCGCTGCGCAGGTCGCGCCGGCGCCCGCCGCGCAGCCGGCGCCGCAGACCGCCCCTGCTCCGACCGCGCTCGCCACCGGCGCACCTGCACCTGCTGTCGCAGCGTCGCCGGCGCTGCCCGCCGAGGCCTGGACGCCGCCGCCGCTGCAGCCGTTCGTGGCCACCTACGACGCGCTGTACAAGGGCAAGCCGGCCGGCGACGCGCGCATGGACGTGGTGCATACCGGCGGCGACCAGTGGCGGGTCGACCTGGGCGTGCACGGCCGCAGCGGCTTCGCCAGCATCCTCGGCCTCAACATCGAACAGAGCACGGTGTTCACCGTGCAGGACGGCCGCTACGTCCCGCAAAGCCAGAGCACGGTCAAGAAGGCGGTGTTCTTCGGCAAGAAGGTCACCGGCGTGTACGACTGGAAACAGGGCGTGGCGCGCTGGGACGGCGACCTGAAGAAGGACCGGCAGGCGCCGATCCCGCTGCAGCCCGGCGACCAGAGTGCGCTGCTGCTCAATCTCTCGCTGATGCGCGACGCGCAGCCCGGCAAGACCATGACCTACCGTTTCGTCGACGTCGGCCGGGTGCGCGAACATGTCTACCGCGCCGCCGACCAGACCGAGACCGTGCAGGTCGGCGACATCAGCTACGACGCATTGCGGGTGTCGCGCACCAATGGCGGCCGCAATGAGACCATCCTGTGGATCGCCAACGGCGTGCCGACGCCGGTGCGCATCCTGCAGCGCGAAGATGGCGAAGACCGCATCGACCTGCGCCTGACCGAATACCAAGGAGCCTGACCATGACCCGCATCGCCCGCCCGCTGACCGCCCTCGCCGCCGCCCTGCTGGCCACGGCGAGCCTGCCCGCCCTGGCCCTGGAGCCGTTCACCGCGGACTACCAGGCCAGCTACATGGGCATGCAGGCCAACGGCGTGATGACCCTGGCCAAGCAAGGCGCCGACCGCTGGCGCTACAGCCTGGCGATCAAGAACCAGGTCGCCGACCTCAGCCAGAGCACCGTGTTCGAGGAAAAGGGCGGGCAGCTGCGTCCGCTCAGCAGCGACGACCGCTCGGTGTTCCTGATCAAGAAGAAGGCGGTGACCGCCAACTACGACTGGAGCACCGGCCAGGCGACCTGGGGCGGCGATCTCAAGGCCGACCGCCGCGGCCCGGTGAAGCTGCAGCCGGGCGACATGGACGCGCTGCTGATCAACCTGGCGATCGCGCGCGACGTCAACGCCGGCAAGACCCCGAGCTACCGCATGGTCGACGAGGGCCGCGCCAAGCCGATGACCTACCGCGTCGCCGGCAAGGAAGCGGTCACCGTCAACGGCAAGACCGAGCAGGCGACCAAGGTCAGCCGCACCGACGGCTCCAAGGAAATCATTGCCTGGATCGTGCCGGACATGCCGGTGCCGGTGCGCATCCTGCAGCGCGAGAACGGCCAGGACGCGCTGGACCTGACGATCAAGGCGTTGCGGTAAGGCCGGGATTGGGGAATCGGGAATGGGGAATCGCAGCAGCGGCTCCCCGCCCGTGATCGCCCTCATGCGGGAGGGGCTTCAGCCCCGGCGCGACTGTGCGAATCGCCCTGCAGCAACTGCCCAGTGATTTGCAGGCGCCCCGAGGGCGCAAGCCACTTCCTCTGCATGGAACACGGGAGCATGGCGACCGACGCGCCTTGCCGATGCACTCCCAACGCGGGCGCCGCCCAGTCAGCGCCCTGCCCCACGCCGTTACTTCTTCTCCGCCGGCGCGGCCTTGAAGGTGGTGCGGCAATCCACGCGGATCTGCGCACCGGTGCTGCGCCAGTAGAAGGTGCTGCATTCGCGCGGGCCGTTCTGGGTGCGGCTGACGCCGACCGCATAGAACGACTGCCAGATCTCGTCGCGGGTGACCTGGCCGTCGCCGTTCCAGTCCATGTCGCGCTCCTCGATGCCCTGGGTGATGGCGATGCCGGTGTACCAGGCATAGCCCACCCAGGCCAGCAGCACCACCACGATCGCCAGCAATACCTTGCGCCGGCGGCTGAAGCGGCCGCTGAGGATCATGCGACGCGCCGGATGGACGCGCCCAGCGCCCCCAGCTTCTCCTCGATGTTCTCGTACCCCCGGTCCAGGTGGTAGATGCGGTCGATGGTGGTGTCGCCGTCGGCGACCAGGCCGGCCAGGATCAGCGAGGCCGAGGCGCGCAGGTCGGTGGCCATCACCGGTGCGCCGCTGAGCCGCTCGGCGCCGCGCACGATCGCCGTATGCCCTTCGATCTGGATGTCCGCGCCCAGGCGCAGCAGTTCGTTGACGTGCATGAAACGGTTCTCGAAGATCGTTTCGTTGATCACGCCGACGCCGTCGGCCACGCAGTTGAGCGCCATGAACTGCGCCTGCATGTCGGTGGGGAACGCCGGATACGGCGCGGTGGTCAGGCTGACGGCGCGCGGGCGCTTGCCGTGCATGTCCAGGCGGATCCAGTCTTCGCCGGTCTCGATGCTGGCGCCGGCCTCGGTGAGCTTGTCCAGCACCGCGTCGAGGGTGTCGGCGCGCGCACGGCGCACGGTGACGCTGCCGCCGGTCATCGCCGCGGCGACCAGGAAGGTGCCGGTCTCGATGCGATCCGGCAGCACCGCGTGGCGGCCGCCGGACAGGCGCTCCACGCCATGCACGACGATGCGCGAGGTGCCCGCGCCTTCGATCCTGGCGCCCAGCGCGATCAGGCAGTCGGCCAGATCGCTGACCTCCGGCTCCATCGCCGCGTTCTCCAGCACCGTCGTGCCGTCGGCCAGGGCCGCGGCCATCAGCACGTTCTCGGTGCCGGTGACGCTGACCATGTCGAACACGTAGCGGCCGCCCTTGAGCCGGCCGTTGCTGCTGGCCTTGATGTAGCCGTTCTCGACACTGATCTCCGCGCCCAGCGCCTGCAGGCCCTTGATGTGCTGGTCGACCGGCCGCGAGCCGATCGCGCAGCCGCCCGGCAGCGACACTTCGGCCGCGCCGAACTTGGCCAGCAACGGGCCCAGCACCAGGATCGAGGCGCGCATGGTGCGCACCAGTTCGTACGGTGCGACGTGCTGGTGGACCTTGCGCGGGTCGACGGTGATCGCGCTGCCGCGCGACAGCGTGCCTTCGTCGATGGTGACTTCCGCGCCCAGCTCGCCGAGCAGCTTCACCGTGGTGATCACGTCGTGCAGCTGCGGCACGTTGGTGATCTCCACCGGCGCATCGGCCAGCAGGGTCGCGCAGAGGATCGGCAGCACGGCGTTCTTGGCGCCGGAAATATTGACTTCACCGTGCAGCGCGTTGCCGCCGGTCACTACGATTTTGGCCATGGGTCTCGTGGGGGAAGGGAAAAAGGGAAAAACGGGCGCGGCGGCTCAGCCGGCGGCGTGCCCGGCCTGCTCGGGGGTCAGGGTGGTCAGGGCCAGCGCGTGGATCGCCCCGCCCATCAGTTCGCCCAGGGTGGCGTAGACCATGCGGTGGCGGGCCAGCGGGAGCTTGCCGGCGAAGGCGGCGCTGACCACGGTGGCCTCGAAGTGCACGCCGTCGTCGCCCTGCACCTGCACCTGCGCGTCCGGCAGGCCGGCCTCGATGAGTTTACGGATGGTTTCGGCGTCCACCGGGCTTTCCTAATAAAATGATCGGCCATTCTACCCTCCGACCGGCACCCGCATGGATGTATCGCCCCTGTCTCCCACGATGCCCGACGACGCCGGCCTGGTCGCCAGCGGCCGTCGCGTGGTCGAGATCGAGCAGGCCGCGCTGGCGGCGGTCGGCGCGCGTATCGGCGCCGAGTTCGCGGCCGCCTGCCGGCTGATCCTGGGTTCGCGCGGGCGCGTGGTCGCCACCGGCATGGGCAAGTCCGGCCATGTGGCGCGCAAGATCGCCGCCACCCTCGCCTCCACCGGCACCCCGGCGTTCTTCGTGCACCCGGGCGAGGCCGGGCATGGCGACCTGGGCATGATCACCGATGCCGATGTGGTCCTGGCGCTGTCCTACTCCGGCGAGTCCGACGAGATCCTGATGCTGCTGCCGGTGCTCAAACGCCAGGGCAACGCGGTGATCGCGATGACCGGGCGCGCGCAGTCCACGCTGGCGCGCGAGGCCGACCTGCACCTGGACGTCAGCGTGCCGGCCGAGGCCTGCCCGCTGGACCTGGCGCCGACCTCCAGCACCACCGCCTCGCTGGCGCTGGGCGATGCGCTGGCGGTGGCGCTGCTGGACGCGCGCGGCTTCACCGCCGACGACTTCGCCCGCTCGCACCCGGCCGGCAGCCTCGGCCGCCGCCTGCTGCTGCACATCACCGACGTCATGCACCGTGGCGACGAACTGCCCAAGGTGCGCGAGGACGCCAGCCTCAGCGAGGCGCTGGTGGAGATGAGCCGCAAGCGCCTGGGCATGACCGCGGTGGTGGACGCCGACGACCGCCTGCTCGGGCTGTTCACCGACGGCGACCTGCGCCGCGCCCTGGACAGCGCGCTGGACGTGCGCCAGACCCGCATCGCCGAGGTGATGACCCGGCAGCCGCGCACCATCGGCGCCGACCAGCTCGCCGCCGAGGCCGCCCGGCTGATGGAGACCCACCAGATCAACGGCCTCATAGTGGTCGATGCGGCCGGCCGCGCGGTCGGCGCGCTCAACATTCACGACCTGTTGCGCGCCAGAGTGGTTTAACAGGCTGAACCCGTTCACTGCCCGCGGTGCCCCACGCCGCTGGCCCTGGCCGCTGGAAAGCCGGCCTCCCCGCCCCGATATCCCGAACATGCCCTATTCCCCGCTGGCCGACCTTCCCGCCGACCTGATCGACCGCGCCGCCCGGATTCGCCTGGCGTGCTTCGACGTGGACGGCACGCTGACCGACGGCCGCCTGTACTACGACCGCGACGGCAACGAGAGCAAGGCCTTCAACGTGCTCGACGGCCAGGGCCTGGTGCAGTTGCGCCGGCACGGCATCGACGTGGCGCTGATCACCGCGCGGCCCAGCCTGGCCGCGGAGAAGCGCGGCCAGGAACTGGGCCTGCTGGTGCAGATCGGGGTCAAGGACAAGCGCGCCGGGGTGCAGGCGCTGTGCGACGAGCGCGGCATCGGCCTGGAGCAGGTCTGCTTCATGGGCGACGACCTGCCCGACCTGGCGCCGCTGCGCGTGGTCGGCCTGGCGGTGGCACCGGCCAACGCCCATCCCTGGACCGCCGAACACGTGCACTGGACCACCCGCGCCCGCGGCGGCGAAGGCGCCGCCCGCGAACTGTGCGACGTGCTGCTGGCGGCGCAAGGCCACGTCCCGTCCCTGCTGCAGGAGCATGGCGCATGAACTGGCGTACCACTCTCGGCGGCCTGCTGCTGGTCGGCGCCCTGATCAGCGGCTGGTCGGCCTGGAACCAGCGCAGCAAGCCCAGCCGCAATCCGTCCGACGAAGCCAGCGTGGACTACATCGCCCGCGACTTCGAGATCGTCAGCCTGGACAAGCAGGGCAAGGAAGCGATGACCCTGCGCGCGCCGCAGATGGAACGCAGCCGCGCCGATCAGACCATGTCGATCGTGACTCCGCTGTTCCTGCTGCCCGACGCCAACGGCCAGCACTGGGAAATGCGCAGCAAGACCGGCTGGGTCAGCGCCAACGGCGACGAACTGCGCCTGCGCGACGACGTCGCCGGCGACAGCCCCAAGGTGCCCAGCATCCCGCCCACCACCTTCCGTACCCAGAGCCTGGACGTCTTCCCGCAGACCAACAGCGCACGCACCGCCGACCCGGTCACCATGACCCGGCCCGGTATGATGCAGACCGGCGTCGGCTTCCAGGTCGACTTGAAATCCCGGCAGTACAAGCTCCTTTCACAGGTCAAGTCCCGTTATGAACCGAATGCTGCCCGCTAAGCTCGCCCTGCTCGCCCTGCTGCTGCCGACCCTGGCGCTGGCCAAGTCGTCCGATCGCAACCAGCCGATGGACATCAAGTCCGACGCGCAGGACGGCAACATGATGGCCGACGACGGCAAGGTCCGTTTCTTCGGCAATGTCGTCATCATCCAGGGCACGCTGGAGATCCATGCCGATACCGCCGACCTGTTCCGCAAGAACGGCGACATCGATCGCGTCGTGCTGACCGGCAAGCAGGCCACCCTGAAGCAGGAACTGGACGACGGCTCGCCGATGGACGCGGTCGCCGACAACATCGACTACAAGGTGCCCACCGACACGGTGATCCTCACCGGAAACTACCGCATGACCTCGCCCAAGGGCACCAACGCCGGCCAGCGCATGGTCTACAACACCAAGACCGGCGACATGCAGGGCGGCGGCGACGGCACCCGCGTGCACACGGTGATCCAGCCGAAGAACGCTGGCGCTGCTCCGGCCGGCACGCCTGCGAACGGCGCGAAGCCTGCCGCCAAACCGGCCGCGACGCCAGCCAAGCCGGCCAAGCCTGCGAAACAAGGAGGCCAGTGATGCTGCTCGCCGAAGGCCTGCGCAAGCGCTACAAGCAGCGCGAAGTGGTGCGCGATTTTGCGCTGACCCTGGAGGCCGGCGAAGTGGTCGGTCTGCTCGGTCCCAACGGCGCCGGCAAGACCACCTGCTTCTACATGATCGTCGGCCTGGTCGACGCCGATGCCGGGCGCATCGTGCTCGACGGCAACGACATCACCGCGCTGCCGATGTACAAGCGCGCCAAGCTCGGCGTCGGCTACCTGCCGCAGGAACCGTCGGTGTTCCGCAAGCTCAGCGTCGCCGACAACATCCGCCTGGTGCTGGAACTGCGTGAGGACCTGGATGCCGCCGGACAGGAACGCGAACTGGTGGCGCTGCTGGACGAACTGCAGATCAGCCACGTCGCCGACCAGCTTGGCGCCAGCCTCTCCGGCGGCGAACGCCGCCGCTGCGAGATCGCCCGCGCGCTGGCGGCCAAGCCGCGGCTGATGCTGCTCGACGAGCCCTTCGCCGGCGTCGATCCGATCTCGGTCGGCGAAATCCAGCGCATCGTCACCCACCTCAAGCAGCGCGGCATCGGCGTGCTAATCACCGACCACAACGTGCGAGAAACCTTGGGAATCTGCGACCGGGCGTATATCCTCAACGAAGGCAGCGTGTTGGCGCAGGGCTCCCCGGAAATGCTTCTTGCGAACTCAGAGGTGAGAAGAGTTTACCTCGGAGAAACATTCAAACTTTGATGTTAGTTTGAGGATATCGCATTGACCTTAGGATCGGTGGAAAAAACAAACCTTTTTTCCACCCCTCCCCCAACGACCTCAGACGTTTCCAGCAACCCATAAGCCGGAGTAGGAGGACCAAAAATTCCAGAAACAAGACCCTCATCGTCTTTATTTCCAGACATATTCACCTCGCCGACACACACAGAGGTGCCACACTCAAAATCGATACCACTAACATCATTGCGTACCGCAAGCTTCTCCTTCATCGTAGACAGATAAATTTTCTTTAATTCCTGAGCCTCCGGATCGCCAGCATACTTACCCGCGAAACCGCGTAGCAGCACCGGGAAATTATCTTTATCGAGAAGCTTTTTTGCCTTACTTAAAGACAGAGCATCGCCGGAGAGCACAGCACTCTCACCGATCGGCACTTCCGCTTTATTTTCCTTACTCCCGCCATCAACAGCATTGAGTCCCTCCCCAACTACGGGATTACTAGGAACTCCAGCTCGAATTCCACCTGAATCATCCCCCGCATTAACTGCATCAACGGACTGCCGCAGTCGGGCAGCCGACCCAGGCGTGTCGCCAATGCTTCCAACAGACAGCAAAGAAGATCCAAAAAAATAAAATACCCCAAAAACAAGGAGCGCGATGGAAGAGAAAAACAAAAGCCGCTTCTTTTTCATCGCACTCCCGATTAGCACAAGACGTATAGGCACCCCATTTCAGGGGCGCAACTGTTTATTAATTCCCAGGCTTAGGAGTGCCCGGAGTATTGAACCGCATCGTTACTTGACCGCCACAACAATCGGCGACATGAACATTACTGCCACTGATAGTAACGACACAACTATTGGTGCAACTATAATTAACCCCATTGATGCTAACGGAGTCTGCAAACGCTGTCGTCGTAACCGCAAGCAATAAAACACCTGCAAGCTTCTTAGCAAAAACTGGCACGGCCATAGTAAACAAACTCCTTTTGTATTAGCCATTGATTATCCGCGCAAACTCCATTGCAAAGCTCGCGCCCGTGATACATATCACACCAATTAATCCATCGTCAACAAAAATGTTAAGTGCGATCACAGGAGCCCCTACCGCCAAGCGCAGGTAACTTCTCTGAGACAACGCTAAGATTCAGAACCGCTTCACTGCTGAGTACACACGACGGATGAAAGCACGGCTGCAGACATCGCTGGGACAGCACCTGGTCATGACGCCGCAGTTGCGGCAGGCGATCAAGCTGTTGCAGATGTCCAGCGCCGAGCTGGAGGTGGAGATCGCCGAGGCGGTGGAGAGCAATCCGCTGCTGGAGTGGTCCGAGGACGCTGCACCGGCGTTCGAACGCAGCGAAGGCGCCGACCACGGACTTGACCGCGACCACGCGGCAGGCGAGACACGTAGCGACGGCGATGGCGACCGCGGCGAAGCCACGCAGGCCGCCGACGGCGCCGACTGGGCCGACGCCGAGCCGGCCTGGGCCGGCGGCAGCGGCGGTTCGTTCGACGACGACGACCTGGGCAACGCGGCCGAACGCGTCGCCGAACCGGACACCCTGATCGATCACCTGCTGTGGCAGTTGCACCTGTCGCCCCTGTCGGCGCGCGACCGCAGCATCGGCGCGGCGCTGATCGACGCCTTGGACGACGACGGCTATCTGCGCGAGCCGCTGGCCGCGATCGCCGAGACGCTGCGCCCGGACATCGCCGCCGAGGAGGACGAGATCCTCACCGTGCTGCACCAGATCCAGCGCTTCGACCCGGCCGGCATCGCCGCGCGCAGCCTGGGCGAGTGTCTGACCCTGCAGTTGGACATCCTGCCCGAGGACACGCCGGGGCTGGCGCTGGCCCGCATCATCGCCAACGGTCCGCTGGAGCGGTTGCCGCGCAGCGGCGTGGCCGGACTGGCCCACGAACTCAAGCGGCCGACGGCGGAGGTCGACACCGCGGTCACGCTGCTGCGCTCGCTGGACCCGCGCCCGGGCAAGCAGATCGGCGAACTGGGCAGCGACACCTACGTGGTGCCGGACTGCGTGGTCTGGCGTCAGCGCGGCGTCTGGCATGCAGCGCTGTCGGCGCATGCGCAACCCAAGGTCACCATCCACCGCGGCTACGAGCGGCTGATCCGCCAGTGCGGCGAAAGCGACGCCGGCTACCTGCGCGGGCAACTGCAGGAAGCGCGCTGGCTGCTGAAGAGCCTGGAGGCGCGCGGCGAGACCTTGCTCAAGGTGACCCGGTGCCTGCTCAAGCAGCAGGCCGGCTTCCTGGAGTTCGGCGAACAGGCGCTGCGGCCGCTGACCCTGCGCGAGATCGCTGGCGAACTGGGCCTGCACGAAAGCACCATCTCGCGCGCCATCGCCCGCAAGTACGTGCGCACCCCGCGCGGCACCATCCCGCTGCGCGCCTTCTTCGCCTCGGGCATCGACACCGACAGCGGCGGCGAAGCCTCCAGCACCGCGATCCAGGCGATGATCCGCCGGCTGATCGAGGCGGAGAATCCGCGCAAGCCACTTTCTGACGCCAAGCTGGCCGACCTGCTGAAAAGTGCCGGCGTGCCTGTAGCGCGCCGCACCGTGGCGAAGTATCGTGAGGCCATGAACATTTCCGCCTCCCACGAACGCGTTCGAATCGGCTAGCGGCGGCGGCGATGGTTCATAGGTGTGAAACCCGAACCAAGGAGTATCCGATGCGTATCGAGACCTACGGCCAGCAGATCGAAGTCACCCCCGCCCTGCGCGAGTATGTGGAGACCAAGCTGCAACGGCTGAAGCGACACTACGAGGAAACCATCGAGGTCCGCGCCCAGCTGGCGCTGCGCAAGCCCGACCATCACGTCGAGGCCACGGTCAATGTCCCCGGCCGCACCCTGCACGCCGACGCCACCGCGCAGACCATGTACGCGGCGATCGACCTGCTCGCCGACAAGCTGGACCGGCTGATCATCAAGCACAAGGAAAAGAAGCACGACCACCATGCGGCCGAGGTGCGCGACAATCTCGCGTGATCCTCCCCACGTTGCGCCGCCATGCCCTTGACCGATCTGATGGCGGCCGTCAGCACCCAGGTGCTTCCGGCCGCCGATCGCGACACCCTGCTGCACACCGCTGCCGGTCTGCTGGCCTGCCAGCAGGCCGGCGCCGATGAACTCTTCGCCAGCCTGCGCGAGCGCGAGCAGCTCGGCAGCACCGCCATCGGCCATGGGATCGCCATCCCGCACGGCCGCGCGCCGGACCTGGACGCCCCACGCGGCGCACTGCTGCGCCTGCAACAGCCGATCGATTTCGACGGCCAGGGCACCCTGGTCGACCTGATCTTCGCCATGGCGGTCCCGGCGCACTACACCCACCAACACCTGATGCTGCTGTCCGAACTGGCCGAGCAGCTCTCCATCCAGGAATTCCGCGACGCCCTGCGCAACGCGCCGGACGCCGCCGCACTGTATGCGCTGCTCGGCGGCGCGCCACGGGCCGCCGCATGAACACCAGCATCGACGCACGCGAGCTGTTCGACCAGCAGCGCGACCGCCTCGGCCTGCGCTGGCTGGCCGGGCACAAGGGCGAGCACCGGGTGCTGGAGGCCGGCAATGCGGTCTCGCGGCGGCCGTCGCTGGCCGGCTACCTCAACACCATCTACCCCAACAAGGTGCAGATCCTCGGCACCGAGGAGCTGGCCTGGCTGGACTCGCTGGACGCGCGCCAGCGCTGGGAGACCATCGAGAAGATCGTGCAGGTGCGGCCGCTGGCGCTGGTGGTCACCAAGAACCAGTCGTGCCCGGAGGACCTGCGCGCGGCCGCCGACGAATCCGATACGCCGCTGTGGGTCTCGCCCAAGCGCGGCCACGAACTGCTCAATCACCTCTCCTACCACCTGGCACGCACGCTGGCGCCGCGGGTGATCCTGCATGGCGTGTTCATGGAGATCTACTCGATCGGCGTGCTGATCACCGGCGAGGCCGGCTCGGGCAAGAGCGAACTGGCGTTGGAACTGCTCAGCCGCGGCCACCGCCTGGTCGCCGACGACGCGCCCGAATTCACCCAGATCGCCCCCGACGTGCTCGACGGTACCTGCCCGGAACTGCTGCAGGACCTGCTGGAAGTGCGCGGGCTCGGCGTGCTCAACGTGCGTGAGATGTTCGGCGACACGGCTGTAAAGAAGAACAAGTACCTTCGGCTCATCGTGCATCTGACCCGGCCCATGACCGAGCCCACGCCCCACGGCTACGAGCGCCTCACCGGCGATTCCGGCACCCGCCACGTGCTGGACCTGGACGTGCCGCTGATCACCCTGCCGGTGATGCCCGGCCGCAACTTGGCGGTGCTGACCGAGGCCGCCACGCGCCTGCACATCCTGCGCACCAAGGGCATCGATCCGGCAGCGATGTTCATCGCCCGCCACAGCAACCTGCTGGAGCGGCGCACCCCATGACCGCCGGCGCCAACACCTCCACCCTGGTCATCGTCAGCGGCCTGTCCGGCTCCGGCAAGTCGGTGGCGCTGAAGACCTTCGAGGACCTGGACTACTACTGCGTCGACAATCTGCCGGTGGAATTGCTGCCGGCCTTCGTCAAGAGCCTGGTGCGCGAGGACGCCGGCCCCAGCAAGCTGGCGGTGGGCATCGACGTGCGCAGCCGCCACAGCGACCTGACCCAGCTCTCGCGCTGGCGCGAGGCGGTGGCGCAGTTCGGCCTGGATGCGCGGCTGCTGTTCTTCGACGCCAACGACGAGGCGCTGATCAAGCGCTACGCCGACACCCGCCGGCGCCATCCGTTGTCGCATCAGGGTCTGTCGCTGCCGGAGGCGATCGAGCGCGAGCGCGCCCTGACCGAGCCGCTGCGCGCGGCGGCCGATGCGGTGATCGACACCAGCACGCTCAACGTGCACCAGTTGCGCCGGCGGGTCACCACCGAGTTCGCACTGTCCGCCGAGAACACCTTGTCGCTGCTGTTCGAGTCCTTCGCCTACAAGCGCGGGGTGCCGGCCGAGGCGGATTTCGTGTTCGATGCGCGGGTGCTGCCGAATCCGCACTGGGACCCGGAACTGCGCCCGATGACCGGCCGCGACAGCGGCGTGCGCGAGTACCTGGACGCGCAGCCGGACGTGCAGCGCTACACCGCGCAACTGATCGACTTCCTCGACACCTGGCTGCCGCGGCTGCGCAACGACACCCGCAGCTACGTGACCATCGCCTTCGGCTGCACCGGCGGCAAGCACCGCTCGGTGTACCTGGCCGAACGCCTGGCCCGCCACGCCCGCGAACAGGGCTGGCCGGAAGTGGCGACCTTCCATCGCGAGCAGGATTGATCGAAAAGCCGGGATTCGGGATCGGGGATTCGGGATTGGCAAAAGCGGCATTGCTCTGGCTCTTGCGAATCCCCAATTCCGAATCCCCAATCTCCGCTCCCCACAGGCATTCCCTGCGCCCTGCCTGACCTGTTAACGTTCTCCCATGGCCTGTGGCATTCTCCTCATCACCCACCCTGGGATCGGCGCCGCGCTGCTGAGCGTGGCGACCCGGCTGTTGCGGCAATTGCCGCTGAAAACCGAAGCCTTCGAGGTGCCGTTCGACGCCGACCTCGACGCGCTGCTACCGAACGCATCTGCCGCGTTGCGGCGGGTGGACGACGGCGATGGCGTGCTGGTGGTGACGGATCTGTACGGCGCCAGCCCGAGCAACCTCGCCGCACGGCTGGCGCGCCTGGGCACGCCGGTGCGGCGCGTCTCGGCGTTGAGCCTGCCGATGCTGCTGCGGATCATGAACTACCCCGAACAAGGACTGGAGCAGTTGCCCGCGACCGCCGCCGCCGGCTCGCGCAACGGCGTGGTGATCGACGATGCTTGAACGCGAACTGCTGGTCTCCAACCGCCTCGGCCTGCACGCCCGCGCCACTGCCAAGCTGGTGCAGACGCTGTCCTCGTTCCGCTGCAACGCCACGCTGGCGGCCAAGGGCCGCGAGGTCAACGCCAAGAGCATCATGGGCGTGATGCTGCTGGCCGCCGCGCAAGGCACGCCGGTGACGGTGCGGGTGGACGGCGCCGACGAAGCCGAGGCGCTCAAGGCCGTGGTCGACCTGTTCGAGCGGCGCTTCGACGAGGACAGCTGAGCATGCGCCGCCGGCGGCCGCAGGCAGGGACGCGGTGCCGCCGCACGGGGCACGCGCGGTGAGCGTGCGTATCGCCGGCCATGGCGCCTCGCGCGGCAATGCCCTGGGCCGGGCGCGGGTGCGCCTGCCGCATGCGCTGGAGGTGGCCGAGCAACGCATCGGCGCCGCGCAGATCCCCGAAGAACTCGACCGCCTGCACCGCGCGGTGGACGCCGCGCGCGAGGAGATGCACGGCCTGCGCCAGCGCCTGCACGGCGCCCTGGCCAAGGAGGTCGGCGAATTCCTCGACCTGCACGCGCTGCTGCTCGACGACCCGGAATTGCTGCACGGCCTGGACGAACTGATCCGCACCGGCCGCTACAGCGCCGACTACGCGCTGCGCCTGCAGCGCGACCGCCTGGCGACCGTGTTCGACGACATGGAAGACGCCTACCTCAAGAGCCGCATGGACGATCTGGACCATGTGATCGGGCGGATCCATGCGTTCCTGCAGAAGCGCCAGCCGGACAGCGAAGGCCTGGCCGGCGAGATTCTGGTGTGCGAGAACGTGGCGCCGTCGGAACTGGCGCAACTGCAGGCGCAGGGCGTGGTCGGCATCGTCACCAGCGCCGGCAGCACCCTCTCGCACAGCGCGATCCTGGCGCGCAGCCTGCACCTGCCGCTGGTGGTCGGCGTCGCCGACGCGCTGCAGAAGATCAACGACGGCGACGTGCTGATCATCGACGGCACCCAGGGCGCGGTGCTGGTCGACCCGACCCCGGACGACCTGCGCGACTACCGCAGCCGCGTGCGCGAGCAGGCCAAGCTGCAGCGCAGCCTGGGCAAGCTGCGCTCCAAGCCCAGCCGCACCCGCGACGGCGTGGACATCACCCTGCTGGCCAATGCCGAGTCGCGCGACGACGTCACCCGCGCGCATGCGCTGGGCGCCGACGGCCTGGGCCTGTACCGCACCGAATTCCTGTTCCTGCAGCGCGACGCCCTGCCCGACGAGGAAGAACAGTTCCATACCTACCGCGACGCGGTGCTGGGCATGAGCGGACGGCCCGTCACCATCCGCACCCTGGACCTGGGCGCGGACAAGGCCGATCGCACCGGCCTGACCATGAGCAACGAAGAAAACCCGGCGCTGGGGCTGCGCGGCGTGCGCCTGTCGCTGGCCCGGCCCAAGGTCTCCGACACCCAGTTGCGCGCGCTGCTGCGCGCCTCCGCCTACGGCCCGGTGCGGGTGCTGGTGCCGATGGTCAGCACGCGCGAGGAACTACTGGCGATGCGCCGCCATCTCAAGCGCATCGCCGCGCAGTTGCGCCGCGACGGTCATGCCATCGCCGAGCAGGTGCAACTCGGCGCGATGATCGAGGTGCCGGCCGCAGCGCTGGCCCTGGATACCTTCATCGACACGATCGACTTCCTGTCGATCGGCACCAACGACCTGGTGCAGTACCTGCTCGCCGCAGACCGCAACAACGAAGCAGTGGCCGCGCTGTATTCGCCGCTGCATCCGGCGGTGCTGCGGCTGATCGCGCAGGTGATCGCCACCGGCCAGGCCCATGGCAAGCCGGTGGCGGTGTGCGGCGAGATCGCCGGCGACCCGGCACTGACGCCGATGCTGCTGGCGCTGGGGCTGCGCGAGTTCAGCCTGCACCCGGCGACGATGCTGGAAGTACGCCAGGTGATCCGCGACACCGACCTGCAGACCCTGCGCCAGCGCGGCGCCAAACTGCTGCAGGCGCGCGACCGCAAGGGCATCGAGCGCTGGCTGGGCTGCGCGATCGGGTAGTTCCCGTGCGTGTTGCGGCATTGCCTTGTGGGAGGGACTTCAGTCCCGACGCCTGAAACCCTATCGCGTCGGGACTGAAGTCCCTCCCACAAAAAACCGTCGCCCGCGTGCCGGCGTAGATGCGTCATTCCGATCGACATCCCTCTCCCTGGCTTTCTGCCTTCCTGGCTTCTGCACTGCTCTCTGCTTCCTTCTCGGTGCTACCTATTCCCCTGCTCCCCTGTTCCTGCCCCCTGCCCTTTGCCTCTCGTCCCCTTCCCCAAGAGCAGTTTTTCGCTTGCTACCCCGTCGCTTTTCTCCCAGCGCACTGACCCTGCTTCGCTCTGCACTTGCGATTCCCGATTCCCCATTCCCCACTCCCGGCCCCACCAACACTGTGCTTCCCGCAACATGCAGGCGATAATGTTGGGATGAACATCTGACCCACCGCGTTTCTCCGGAGCGCGGCCTCACCCCAAGGGAGCAGCGCATGGCCGACGCCGTCCGCCACGACAAGACCGCGCGGCAGCTGCGCATGCTGTCCGATGCGCTGGACAGCGGGCGCCTGGGCCCGGTGCGGCGGCTGGTCAATACGCTGGCGCCGGCCGAGATCGGCAACCTGCTGGAGTCGTTGCCGCCGGGCAAGCGCGAGGTGGTGTGGGGGCTGGTCGATCCGGAGGACGACGGCGAGGTGCTGGTCCACGTCGGCGAGGAAGTGCGCGAGAGCCTGCTCGCGGACATGGACCCCGACGAAATCGTCGCCGCGGTCGAAGACCTGGACATCGACGACCTGGCGAACCTGGTCGAGGACCTGCCGGACACGGTCATCGACGAAGTGCTCAAGTCGATGGACCGCGAGAACCGCGAGCGGCTCGAGCAGGTGCTGTCGTATCCCGAGGACAGCGCCGGCCGCTTGATGAACCCGGACGTGGTCACCGTGCGCGCCGACGTCAATGTCGACGTGGTGCTGCGCTACCTGCGCCTGCGCGGCGAACTGCCGGACCACACCGACCACCTGTTCGTGGTCAGCCGCCGCCACCAGTACCTGGGGCGGGTGTCGCTGGCGGCGCTGGTGACCCACGAGGATTCCACCCCGATCAACCGGCTGATCGACGACGAGCAGCCGGCGATCGACGTCGGCGAAGGCGCCGACGAGGTCGCGCGGCAGTTCTCCGACCACGACTGGATCTCCGCGCCGGTGGTGGACGACAACAACATCCTGCTCGGCCGCATCACCATCGACGACGTGGTCGACATCATCCGCGACCAGGCCGAGCACCAGGCGATGAGCGCCGCCGGCCTGGACGAGGACGAGGACCTGTTCAGCCCGGTGCGGCGCGCGTTCCGGCGCCGCCTGCTGTGGCTGACGATCAACCTCGGCACCGCCTTCATTGCCTCCAGCGTGGTCGGCCAGTTCGAGGGCACCATCGCCAAGCTGGTGGCGCTGGCCGCGCTGATGCCGATCGTGGCCGGCATGGGCGGCAACGCCGGCACCCAGGTGCTGGCACTGATGGTGCGCGGCCTGGCGCTGGGCCAGATCGGCGCCTCCAACGTGATCGTGCTGCTGCGCAAGGAACTGGCGGTGGCGCTGATCAACGGCCTGGCGCTGGGCATCGGCCTGGGCCTGATCGTGCTGCTGTGGTTCAAGCAGCCGCTGCTGTCGCTGGTGATCGGCTCGGCGCTGACCATCAACCTGCTCACCGCCGCGCTGGGCGGCGTGCTGGTGCCGCTGACGCTCAAGCGCCTGGGCTTCGATCCGGCGCTGGCCGGCGGGGTGATCCTGACCACGCTGACCGACGTGATGGGCTTCCTCAGCTTCCTCGGCCTGGCCACCCTGGTCCTGCTGTAAGGCGTGTGCGTACGGCGGGCGCGGTTCCCGCCGGCGCGCCGCACGGAGCGGCAGCAGCGCGCGTCGCCGCATCCACCGGTGCACGACGGGCACGCCACGCCAGCACGCGCCTTGGCCGCCGGCTGACTGGCGCATGTCCGCCGCCCCTGCCCGGGTTGTCGCGGAGACGTCCCGCCCACGATACTGCGGCCTTCCCATCCGAGGGCCGGCCATGTCGATGCGTTCGTTGCTGCTTCTGCTGTGCCTGTCGATGGTCGGCTGCAGCAGCTTGCCCAGCGACCCGGCCACCGGCCACTTCGTCAGCCGCCAGCTCAGCCTCGACGGGCGCGTCTATCGCTACCAGGTGTTCGTGCCGGCGCCGGCGCATCGCCAGGGCCCGGTGCCGGTGGTGCTGTTCCTGCACGGCTCCGGCGAGCGCGGCGACGATGGCCGCGACCAGACCACGGCTGGACTGGGCCCGTACCTGCGCCGCCACCTGGCCGATTTCCCGGCCCTGGTGGTGATGCCGCAGGCACCCGACGGCGAGGAATGGAACGGCGCCAACGCGACCATGGCGCTGCAGGCGCTGGACGACAGCAGTGCCGAGTTCAATGGCGACCCGCAGCGCACCTACCTGACCGGCATGTCGATGGGCGGCTACGGCACCTGGGAGATCGCCCTGAAGCAGCCGCAGCGCTTCGCTGCGCTGGTACCGATCTGCGGCGCGATCCTCTCCCCGCACGAAGACCGCGAATACCTGGTGGTGACGCCGGTGGCCTATCTGGCCGATCCCTACAGCGCCCTGGCGCAGCGCCTGCGGCACGTGCCGGTGTGGATCTTCCACGGCGCCCAGGACGACGTGGTGCTGCCGCACGACGACCGCAAGATCGTCCGTGCATTCAAGAACCTCGACGCCGACGTGCGCTACACCGAATACCCGCAGGGCAACCACAACGCCTGGGATGCCACCTACCGCGACCCGAAGATGTGGCAGTGGCTGTTCGCGCAGAAGCGCAGCGACGCCGCCACGCAGACGACCGCCGACAACTGAGCGCGGCTACACCAATGGCGCGTGCTCAAGCATGCGCCGCGCGTTGGGGAGACGCACTGAAACGGCACGTGCCAGCCGGTGGCTGGCCGCGACGTCGCTACCGCTGCAACGCCAATCGCTGCGCAACGTTGCGTGAAACCGCGTACAGTCCGCGCTTTCGTGCATAGGCCCGGCATGGCGACCGCCCCCTCTTCATCGCAGACCGCGTTCCACGCCCGCCTGCGCGCCCTGCAACCGAGCGCAGCGGTGGTCGCCGGCGCGGCGATTCCGCCACTGCTGGTGCCGGCACACGACGACGCCGCTGCGTTGCAACTCAGCGACAGCGGACGCTGGCTGTTGCAGGTGCTGGATGCGCTGGACGCGCTGCACCAGGCAAGCCAGGCCACCCGCCTGTCCGCCGATGCGCTGCGCCGCGATCAGAAGTTCGCACCGCCCGGACGGCCGTCGCTGCACCTGGTGCAGTTGCGCCAGCAGCAGGCGGCCGCGCAGCAGGCCGTGCGTCGTTCCAACCAGACGCTGGCGCAGGCCGCCGCCGGCTTCGTGCGCAGCGCCGGGCTGACGCCACCACCGCGGACCGGGCCGGTGGCGTTCGTGCAAGGATGGCTCGCACGCCATCTGGGGTAGCGGCACCGCGGCGCCGCGCGGCCCGGGCGTGCATCGATATACGGCCCGCCACGCCGCGCGTGTCTACGCAAGCTAAACCGCGGGCGCCAGAGCGCCCATGCCAGCCCGGCCTGCACCTGCCCCGCTGCTATCCTGCACGCCCCTCGCACTCCGCTGCCCGACGCCCCATGCCCGTGCCCGTGCCCGCTCTCGTTGCCCTCCCCTGCCCTGCCCCGGCGGCCTGCTCGCGCACGCGCCTTGGCGCCCGTGCCACGGCTGCGGCGGCATGAGCATGCCCGGCGCGCACACGGCCAATTTCGCCACTTGGAGCATCTGCGCGCTGGCCACGGCCGGCGTGATCGCGCGGCCGTTCAAGCTGCCCGAGGCGTGCTGGGCGGTGGGCGGCGCGCTGCTGCTGATGGTGCTGGGGCTGATGCCCGGCGGCGAGGCGTGGCAGGCGGTACTCAAGGGCCTGGACGTCTATCTGTTCCTGATCGGCATGATGCTGCTGTCGGAGACCGCGCGCGCCGAAGGGCTGTTCGACTGGGTGGCGATGCATGCGGTGAACCTGGCCAAGGGCTCGACCCAGCGCCTGTTCGCGCTGGTGTTCGGCGTCGGCATCGTGGTCACCGCGTTCCTGTCCAACGACGCCACCGCGGTGGTGCTGACCCCGGCGGTGTACGCGGCCGCGCGCAAGGCCGGCGCCAAGCCGCTGCCGCTGCTGTTCGCCTGCGCGCTGATCGCCAACGCCGCCAGCTTCGTGCTGCCGATCTCCAACCCCGCCAATCTGGTGCTGTACGGCGGCAAGATGCCGACCCTTGGCGCGTGGATGGCCGCGTTCGCGCTGCCGTCGCTGCTGGCGATCGGAGTGACTTTCGTGATGCTGCGCTGGGCCGAGCGCAAGGACCTGACCGGACATTGCGCCACGCGCGTGGACACGGTGCCGCTGACCCGCGGCGGCACCTTCGCCCTGGTCGGCATCCTCGCCACCGCCGCGCTGCTGGTCGGCGTCTCCGCGCTCGGCCTGGACCTGGGCCTGCCGACCTGTCTGGCCGGCCTGGCGACGCTGGGCGTGGTGTGCCTGGGTGGCCGCCAGTCGCCGCTGCCGATGGCCAAGGCGGTGTCGTGGTCGGTGCTGCCGCTGGTCGCCGGCCTGTTCGTGCTGGTGGAGGCGCTGTCGCGCACCGGCGTGATCGGCCTGCTCGCGCGTACCCTGGCCGACGCCGCTGCGCACTCGCCGCAGGCCACCGCCGGCATCGCCGGCACCCTGCTGGCGTTCGGCTCCAACCTGATGAACAACCTGCCCGCCGGCCTGATCGCCAGCACCACCGTGGCCCAGGCGCAGCCGCCGCAACTGGTGGTGGACGCGCTGCTGATCGGCGTGGACCTGGGCCCGAACCTGTCGATCACCGGCTCGCTGGCGACCATCCTGTGGCTCACCGCGATCCGCCGCGAAGGCGAGGACGTAGGCTTCTGGCGCTTCCTCAAGGTCGGCGCGCTGGTGATGCCGCCGGCGCTGCTGTGCGCGCTGGGTGCGCGCCTGCTGCTGGGCTGAGTCGCGCGCGCCCACTTCGCGGATTGCCCATGGCGGCCAAGCCCGCGGGATGGGCACCCAGGCTCGGCCTGCAGCGACCGCGGGTCGGCCGCGGCGGCTTCTACCGCACCGCGTCGCGGCCGAAGCCGCTACTACGAGGGAGTCTGCGAGCTGGCGGTGCCGTCATAGGAGCGGCTTCAGCCGCGACAGACTTACCACGGCAACTGCCGCGGTTGATCCATGAAAAGCAACAAGCGCCGCTGTTACGGCAGCGGACATGACGCGCGCGGAGCCCGCGCCTGTGGGAGCGACGTCAGTCGCGACGAGCGAAGCCCGACACCGGCCGACACCCTCACGCATCGAGACGGCAGTCCCTCCCACAACGGCATGCCGCCACCGCTGGAGCGCGCGCCCTACCCCGCGCGCAGCCGCCGCGCCACGCCGCTGACCACGGCAATGACCGCGGTCAGCGCCGCCATCGACAGGAACTGCGTGCGGGTATCCGGCGAGGCCACCAGCAGGCCGAAGATCAGCGCCAGGATCGCCAGCGCCAGCACGGTGAGCACCGGATAGCCGCGCATGCGGAACGGCAGGCGGGTGCCGGCGCGGTCGGCGCGCGCACGCAGGATCAGCTGCGACAGCAGCGAGATCGTCCACACCAGCAGGCAGGTGGCGCCGACGATGTTCAGCAGCACCGGCAGCACGCGGTTGGGATACAGCAGCTCCAGCACCGCGGCGACGAAGCCGAACAGCACGCTGGCCAGCACCGCCATCCACGGCACCTGCTGGCGGCTGGACGCGGCCAGCGCGCGCGGCGCTTCGCCGCGCTGGGCCAGCGAGAAGATCATCCGCGAGGCACCGTAGAGATTGGCGTTGAGCGCCGACAGCAGCGCGATCACCGCGATCAGGGTGATGCCGGTGGCGGCGCCGGGAATCCGGGCCACCTGCAGCACCGCGGCGAACGGCGAACTCAGCGCCTCGCTCTGCCACGGCACCACCGCGATGATCACGCTCAGCGAGCCGATGTAGAACACCAGGATGCGCCAGGCGACGGTGCGGATGGCGCGGGCGATGCTGCGCTCCGGGTCGGCGGTCTCGGCCGCGGCGACCGCCACGATCTCGGTGCCGCCGAACGCGAACACCACCACCAGCAGCGCGGCACCGATGCCAGCCAGGCCCTTCGGCGCGAAGCCGCCGTTGCCGGTGACGTTGGACAGGCCCGGCGAGGCCACCCCGGGCAGCCAGCCGGCCAGCAAGGCGATGCCGACCAGGATGAAGCCGACGATCGCCGCGACCTTGAGGATGGCGAACCAGAATTCGAACTCGCCGAAATTGCGCACGCCCAGCAGGTTGATCGCGGTGAACGCGGCCATGAACGCGATCGCGGCCAACGGCACCGGCAAGCCCGGCCACACCGTCGCCAGCAGGCCGGCGGCACCCACGGCCTCGGCGGCGATCACGATCACCAACTGCAGCCACCACAGCCAGCCCACGGTGGCGCCGGCAGTCGGACCCATCGCGTCGGCGGCGTACACCGAGAACGCACCGCTGGCCGGCTTGGCCGCCGCCATCTCGCCCAGCGCGTTCATCACGATGATCACCAGCGCGCCGGCGACCAGGTAGGAAATCAGCACCGCGGGCCCTGCCGCGTGCACGCCGACGCCGGAGCCCAGGAACAGGCCGGCGCCGATCGCGCTGCCCAATCCCATCATGATCAGTTGCCGCGGTTTCAGCGCATGGCGCAAGGCGGGTGCGGCGGCAGGCGGGACAGGCGCGGACGGATGCGGCATCGGCTCGGTCGGGTGCGGAAAACGCGACACGATACAGGCTGGCGACGATGCCGTGCGGCTACGCGCGCGTTTGGCCGCCTGCGAGCGCGGATCGGCGCACAGCGGCGGCATGGCTGCTGCAACGCAGCGCGGATCCGCGCACGCGGCCGCGATCCACACCGCCGGGGCGGACGGCGAGCGCGTTGCTGGCGGCCCTCCCACGTCCGGCAAGACGACGGCACCGCTCGATGCCCGACATGTACGGATATTCCTTACCCGCAGCCATCGCAGACTTTTGCTCCATCTCGTTGATTTAGCATATTGACAGCGATACTAACGTCAGAAATACTGAACTCGACGCCCACCGAATCTCCTGTCTCCGTACCAGCCGATGAGGGCATGCACGCTGAGCCAGGAGGACGGCAGGCGACGACGGACCGGGAGACGGCCCGTTGCGGGCGCTCCGGCCGGAAAGGACCACGGCTGCCGCTCGTCCCATGGCGTACAGGTCCGTACCATCCAGACAAGGAGAGACACCATGATCAAACCGTTGCTGACCCTGACGGTGCTGGCGGCCGCGCTGGCCGTGCCCTGCCTGCAGGCCGCCGAGCGCGCACCGCTCAACGCCGCCGATGCCATCCAGGGCATGGGCGAACGCCTGCCCATCGGCAAGAAGAACGTCAGCCTGTCGCCGCTGTTCAAGGTCTACACGTTCGAGAAGGCCGGCCTGCGCTTCGTACAGATCAACTCGTTGCGGGACGAGGTCATCACCGTGCTCACCGCCACGCCGGGCACCGAGGCACGGCTGCCGATCGGCACCGCCGCCGAGGAGCAGATGATCGCGGTCAACGACGCGAAGAACCAACCGCTAGGCATGGTCACCGCCGCGGCGAGTTGCCCGTGCAACGCCACCGTGGTCTACCGCGACGCCAACACCACCATCGTGGTGGTCTACGGCTCCAACGGCGAGTACATCACCTCGTACGTGATCAAGAGCCCGCAGACCAAGCCGCCGCAGTAAGTGCCGACCGCACTGCGGCCGCGCCCGGCGGCCGCAGCGTGACCCAGCGCCGTCGATCGGCGGACGCGGGTGCCCTGATCGGCCCCGTCGCCCGGCGAGCGATCGGCAAACGCGTGCGGCCGCCTTCCGAGGAAGGCGGCCGCACCAACGACAGTCCGGCGACCGGACCGCAACGACTCAGAACTCCTGCCAGTCCTTGTCCAGCGCCACCGCCGCCGCGAACGACGGCGCGCGGCGTGCCGGTGCGACCGCGGCCTGCGGGCGCGGACTGCGCGTCATCGTCTGCGTCGCGTGCCTGCCGCGCGGCAACGGAGCCGGCATCGGCGCCGCAGCCGGCGCGCCGTCCAGCTTGAACAGCGCCACGGCCTGGGTCAGCTCCACCGATTGCTGCTCCATCGAGCGCGCCGCCGCCGTGGCTTCTTCCACCAGCGCCGCGTTCTGCTGCGTGCTTTCGTCCATCTGGGTGACGGTCTGGTTGACCTGCTCGATGCCCGCCGACTGCTCCTGCGACGCCGCCGAGATCTCGCCCATGATGTCGGTCACCCGCTGCACCGACGCCACGATCTCCTGCATGGTGCTGCCGGCCCGGTCGACCAGCGCCGAGCCTTCGGCGACGCGGGTCACCGAATCGTCGATCAGCGTCTTGATCTCCTTGGCGGCATTGGCCGAACGCTGCGCCAGGGTGCGCACTTCGCTGGCAACGACCGCGAACCCGCGGCCCTGCTCGCCGGCACGTGCCGCTTCCACCGCCGCGTTGAGCGCCAGGATATTGGTCTGGAAAGCGATGCCGTCGATCACGCCGATGATGTCGGCGATCTTCTTCGACGAGGCCTCGATGCCGCTCATGGTCTCGACCACCTGACCGACCACGGCACCGCCCTGGGACGCGACCGACGCCGCGCCGCTGGCGAGCTGGTTGGCCTGGCGCGCGTGCTCGGCGTTCTGCTTGACCGTGGAGGTCAGCTCCTCCATCGACGCGGCGGTTTCTTCCAGACTGGCGGCCTGCTGCTCGGTGCGGCGCGACAGGTCGTCGTTGCCGGTGGCGATTTCGCTGGCGGCGGCATTGATGCTGACCGCGGCGGTCTGGATGCGGCCGACGATGCCGGTCAACTGGTCGGCGGTGGCGTTGGCATCGTCGCGCATCCGCGCGAACACGCCATGGAAGTCGCCGTGCATGCGTGCGGTGAGGTCGCCGGCGGCGATCGCCTGCAGCAGGGCGGACAGCTTGCCCAGGTTGCGGTCGCTGACCTCCATCATCGCGTTGAGGTCCTGCACCATCAGCCGGAAGTCGTGCTGGAAACTGGCCGCATCGCCGCGGGCACTGAAGTCGCCGGCCGCGGCCGACGCGGCCAGGCGCTTGATCTCGGTATTGATCGCCAGCAGGCTGGCCTTGGCCGCATCCATCGACTCGTGCAGCACCGCACGGCTGCCGGGCAGCCGGCGCGCGTCGCGGCGCAGATCGCCGTTGGCGTATTCGTTGAGGATCTCGACCGCCTCGACGATGGCGTCCAGGTGCTCGAACATCATGGTGTTGATGCCCTTGCTCAGTTCGCCGTACACGCCGGGGAAGTCCT
>NZ_CAXYKF010000008.1:0-47936 GCF_964278005.1 uncultured Xanthomonas sp. | reverse complement strand
GGGGCATCCTGCCCCTGCCGCGAACGGCGCACATCCATGTGCGCCGCCCCTTCGGGGTTTTTCCCCGGGCCGGCCGCCGCTTCGGAAGGGAACCCGGCAAGTCAAAAGCCGGAGCAACGGCAACGGCAACGGCAACGGCAACGGCAACGGCAACGGCAACGGCAACGGCAACGGCAACGGCAACGGCAACGAGCATCTTGCTCGGTGCGGAAACAAGCAATCGAAAAAATCAGACCGACGGCGACGCGTTGCCAACGCCTAGTTCCCTGCCACCCACCGCATCGGCCAAGTCGTCGACAAGATCGCCGCACCAGCGCGCACCATCCGCCTCGCAACTGCGCTACCTTGCACTCAAGGCGCGCCCTCGCGCCCAAGTCGCCCCCGGAGATCCCCATGCCTCTGCTCCATCGATCCCCTGCCGCGCCACTACACACCAGCCGCCATCGCGCCTGGCGCATCGGCTTGGCCCTGCTGTGCGCCCTGATCGGCGCGCCCGGCATGGCAGCCGACACCACCGTGCCGGCCGTGCAGCGCGCGCAGCAACTGATCTTGGTGCTGGCGCCTGACTGGGACAGCCCGCAGGGCACCTTGCAGGCGTTCGAGCGTGATGCACAAGGCTGGCGTGCGCAGGGCAAGGCCTTCGACGTGAGCCTCGGCCGCCACGGCAGCGCCTGGGGCCTGGGCCTGCATCCGGCACAAGACGACGGCCCGCAGAAGCGCGAAGGCGATGGCCGCAGCCCGGCCGGCGTGTTCACCATCGGCGAAGCCTTCGGCTATGCGTCGCGCATCGACAGCGCCATGCCCTACCAGGCGATGCAGCAGAGCAACTACTGCATCGATGTGCCCGGATCGCCGCTGTACAACCAGATCGTCGATGCCGACAAGGTCGGCAGCGCCGCGGTGGCCGGGTCCACCGAACCGATGCGCCTGGACCTGCAACACGCCGGCGATCAGCGCTACCGCGAAGGCTTCGTGATCCAGCACAACGCGCAGGCCACGCCGGGCGCCGGCAGTTGCATCTTCGCCCACCTGTGGCGCGCGCCCGGCGCGCCCACCGCCGGCTGCACCGCGATGCAGCCGGCCGACATGCAGCGGCTGCTGGCGTGGTTGCGGCCGTCCGCCGCGCCGCTGTTCGTGCTGCTGCCGCGCAGTGCCTACCGGCGCCTGCAGACCGAGTGGGCGCTGCCGGCCGTGGAGCCGGCATCGTGAGCCAGGCACCCGCACCCGGACTGGTCCGCGCGGTCAGCCGCTGGCAGATCGTCGGGTTGTCGATCAACGACGTGATCGGCAGCGGCATCTACCTGCTGCCGGCCGCCACCGCCGCCCTGCTCGGGCCGCTGAGCCTGTGGGCGGTGCTGCTGGCCGGCGTGGCGGTGGCCCTGCTGGTGCTGTGCTACGCGCAGGCGGCCAGTTACTTCGACGAACCGGGCGGCAGCTACCTGTACGCGCGCGAGGCGTTCGGCCGCTTCGCCGGCTTCGAGATCGGCTGGATGATCTGGCTGACCCGCATCAGTTCGGCGGCGGCGCTGAGCAACGGCCTGGCCGATGCGGTAGTGCGCTTCTGGCCGGCCGCGGCCGGGGGCGGCGCGCGCCTGGCCATCGTGGTCGGCTCGCTCGGCCTGCTCACCGCGATCAACGTGATCGGGGTGAAATCGGCCGCGCGCACCGGCGTGGCGTTGGTGATCGGCAAGCTGGTGCCGCTGTTGTTGTTCGTGGCGATCGGCGTGTTCTACGTGGACTGGTCGTGGGCGTTCTCCGGCAAGACCCCGGACCCGCGCGATGTCGGCAACCTCGGCGAGGCGGCGTTGCTGCTGCTGTTCGCCTATGCCGGCTTCGAGAACATCCCGGCCGCCGCCGGCGAATACCGCAATCCGCGCCGCGACGTGCCGTTCGCGCTGATCACCATGATCGTCACTGTCACCCTGATCTATGCCGCGGTGCAGGTGGTGGCGCAGGGCACGCTGCCCAACGTGGCGCAATCGGCGACGCCGTTGGCCGATGCCGCCAGCGGCTTCGGCGGCGAAGCGCTGGCGCTGATCCTCACCGTCGGCGCCACCATCTCCATCCTCGGCACCACCAGCAACACGGTGATGCTGGGGCCACGCTTCCTGTTCGCGCTGGCCAAGGACGGCTACGGCCCGGCGTTCCTGGCGCGGGTGCATCCGCGCTTCCGCACGCCGGCCGCTGCGATCCTGCTGCAAGGCGTGCTGTCGCTGGCGTTGGCCCTGTCCGGCTCGTTCGTGCAACTGGCGCTGCTGTCGATGGTCACCCGCCTGTTCGCCTACATCGGCACCGCCGCGGCGGTGCTGGTGCTGGCACGGCGCTATCGCGACCGGCCCGGCGCGCTGCGGCTGCCGGGCGGGCCGCTGATTCCGCTGGCGGCGCTGTTGCTGGCGCTGGCACTGTTGCTCAGCGCCAGCTGGCAGAACCTGGCCGCCGCGGGCGTGGCGCTGCTGGTGGGCGCGCTGTTCTATCGGTTCCCGCGCAAGGACGCGGCATGAACGCCTTCACGCCGCCTTGCGCGCAGGTCACGCGCGGATAACCGCGGCGCCCGGACGCTGGACGCCCACCAGCGAGAGCCGCCCGCCATGAAACGACGCCGCGTCTACAGCGCTCCGGATCTGCCCACCGCCACGCGCGCACTGCAGGCCGCGCGCGGTGCCGGCCTCGACAACGACGACCTGTCGCTGGTCGCACGCGGCGACATCGAGCTGGACGCCATCCCCGACGACCGCAAGGAAGGCAAGACCGACACCGTACCGGCCGCGGCGCGCGGCGCCCTTGGCGGCGGTGCGGCCGGACTGCTGGCCGGGCTGGCGGCGATCGCGGTGCCGCCGCTGGGCATCACCCTGGCCGGCGCCGGGGTCATGGCCATCGCCGGCGCCCTGGTCGGCAGTTGGTCCTCGGCACTGGTCGGTTCCACCGTGCCGGATCCGGTGCGGCGCAACTTCGAAGAGGAAATCGAGGCCGGGCGCATCCTGGTGGTGATCGAAGGCGAGCCGGAGCTACTGGACGCCGCCGATGCGCCGATGCGCGCGGTCGGCACCACGGCCTTGCCTTACGAAGCGGCGGCTGCCGCGCACTGACATCACGCCAGCTAGGCCAGGCCTGGCGCGAGACGCTCTCCGTTGCGCAGTTCCGTACTGACGCGGTTGCACGGCCCGAAGGCCCGCCGCCATGGCGTCGTCATCGGCAGGCGCGTTTCGTCAGGCGGCTGGCGTCAGCGACCGCATGCGTACCAACAGACCCGCGGCGTACACCAGCCCATAGGCGATCAGCGCCGCGGCAATGCTCATGGTCAGCGGACTGGCGTTCTGCAGGGTCTCGGCACTGCCGCCGGCGAAGGCGCCGCTGGCCCAGCGCCAGGCCAGGCGCCCGAGCAACAGCACGCTCAGCGCGGCGCCGATCCAGGGATTTGGCGTATACCAGCGCGCGCCGTCCTGCAGCTCGATGCGGGTGTGGTGCAGGGCGAAGGCGCCCAGCGCGGCGCCGCCCACGGCGCCCAGCGCCATGCCCAGGCGCACGGCCGGCAACTGGACGGCCAGCCAGGTCAGCAGGACCGCGACCAGCAGCAGGAACCCCAGCCGCACGCCGGTGCGCCGCGGCTGCCAGGGCTGGCGGCCGAAATAGCGGCGGATGCGTCGGTAATACAGCCAGCCGACGCCGGCGGTGGCCAGGTACGGGGTCAACAAGGCGATGCCGTTGGCGGCCATGGGATTTGCCGGAAGAGAGAGGGCGTAGCGGCGGATCGTAAGCCACCCTGAGCGCCGGCGCAGCCTGCCAGAAGGCATGAATGTTTCATATCGCGATCACACCGCGCAGGGGCGGGTTTAACGCCGGCGTGGCTAGCTTTAAGCGCATTCATCGCCCACGGAGAACCATCATGAGCGTTCCGTATCAGATTCCCGGCCGTGCGCCCAACGACGAGGACCGCAACAGCGTCTCGCAGTACTGGCGCGATCGTTTCGCCGACGAGCCCTATTACAGCGAAGGCGAGCGGTTCGAGGACTACGAACCCGCCTACCACGCCGGCCACGAGGCGCGCATCCGCGACTTCAACCGCGCCTACGAGCAGGTGGAAGCGGAACTGCACCGCGACTGGGACAACAACAAGGGCTCGCAGACGCTGAGCTGGAGCAAGGCCCGCCACGCGGTGCGCCGCGCCTGGGAGCGTGCCGGCAACGGCGAATAAGGCGACACGCCACGTTCCCACCTGTAGAAGCGGCTTCAGCCGCGACAGGCTTTCTCAGTAAAGACCGTCCTCAGTAAAGCCCGTCGCGGCTGAAGCCGCGCCTACGAAGGCAGCACGGCGATGTTCCTGATCGCACCCACGCCGCCAGCACCGACGCATCGGCAGGCGCGTGCGCCCCACGCCGCTCACCCGGCAGCGGCGCAACCGCCGCTGCCGGGTGTACTCCTCAACTCTCCAGCGGCTGGAGCTTCAGCAACCGCCCACCGGCGCCATCCTCCAGCAGCCACAGCGCGCCATCCGGCCCCTGCTCCACCTCGCGGATGCGCTTGCCCATGTCGTAGCGGGCGGCCTCGCGTGCGGTCTCGCCGTTGAACTCGATCCGCACCAGCGACTGCGAGGACAGGCCGCCGATGAAGCCATTGCCGCGCCACTGCGGGAAGCGGCTGCCGTTGTAGATGACGAAGCCGGCCGGCGAGATCACCGGCGTCCAGCTCACCTTGGGCGCAGCGAATTCCGGGCGCGTGCTGTGATCGGGAATCGGGCGTCCATCGTAGTGGTCGCCATTGGACACGATCGGGTAGCCGTAATTGGCGCCGCGCTGGATCAGGTTCAGCTCGTCGCCGCCGGCCGGGCCCATTTCGTGTTCCCACAACCGGCCGTTGGCGTCGAAGGCCAGGCCGAGCACGTTGCGGTGGCCCAGCGACCACACCTGCGCAGCGACGCCGCCGCGGTTGGCGAACGGATTGTCGGCCGGCACGCTGCCGTCGTCGTTGAGGCGCACGATCTTGCCCAGGTTGCCGCTCATGTCCTGCGCCGGATCGAACTTCTGCCGCTCGCTGGAACTGATCCACAGCTTGCCGTCCGGCCCGAACGCCAGCCGATGGCCGAAGTGGCCGTTGCCGGACACCTTGGGCTGCTGCCGCCAGATCACCTGCTGTTGGGACAGGGTGCCGCCGCCGTTGTTGTCGAGCGTCAGCTTGGCGCGCATCACCGCCGCGCCGCGGGTGTCGCCGCTGCCGGGTTCGGCGTAGCTCAGGTAGACCCAGCCGTTCTTGGCGAAGTCCGGATGCGGCAGCACGTCGCCGAGACCGCCCTGGCCGCCGTACGCCACGGTGGGGACGCCGCTGACCGTGCCGGTATGGCCGCTGACCGGGTCGATGCGCTTCAACGTGCCACCCTTCTCGCTGACCAGCGCAGTGCCATCGGGCAGGAAGCTCATCGCCCACGGTTCGTTGAAGGTGGCGACCGGGGTCGCCGAGAACGGCCAGTCGCCACGCCGCTCGGCGGTCGTGTCGGCGGGGGCGGCGTGCGCCGCAGAGATCGCCAGTCCCATGGCCAGCGCGCAAGCCAAACCCAGGGGAGTTCGCATGACGTGCACCTATCGGTTGGGGTCGAATCCCGAACCTAGCAGAGCCCGCGTGCACGGCAAGCATGCCGCGGCCAAGCCGTGGTCGCGGTCACGACGGCAGCGGTCTGCCCGCCCGGGGCAGCGCGCCAGACCGGATCACTCCAGCGGAGGCGGCAGCGTCTGCCCGACGTGGCGCTTGCCGCCTTGACCGGCCCCCACCGCATCGCGGGTGTTCTTCTGCACCGCCACTGCACCGAACAGGCTAAGCGCGAAGGCCATGGCATAGAAGCCTTTCTCGCTCAGCAACAAGGTTGCATTGAACAGACCGACTGCCAACAGCACCAGCGCCGCGATCACCGAGAACCAGCAGATCGAGTAATACAACCCACTCACCGGAATGTCCTCGACGCGGTCGCGCACGCTCTTTTGCAGCGAGACCGCGGAGAACAGGCCGAACAGCAGGACCGTGAAGTAATAGCCCTTCTCGTTCAACATCATTTCGGCATTCCACAAGCCGATCAGGAACCCGCCCGTGCCCAGCAGCAACGCCCCCCAGGAGGCAGCAATAAAGGCGGCGGAGGTCTTGGGCGCAGCTTGCATGAGAAATTCCTTGTGATGAGGGAAGACCAGGATCGGCGCATGAGCGAGGCGCAGCGCGCATCCCGACAACGCAACCTGAATGCATAAGGTAGAGGAAAGCGGCGAGTTACGCACCCGATCACAGTGGATGCTGCGCCGCCCCGCCGTAGACGCCTGCAGCAGGCCGCATCGGAACGCTTCCGCAGATGCAGGCGGCGTCACGCCGCGTCCTGCATGGAAGGCCGGGAACGCAGGCCGCAGGCAGGAAGCCGACGCGACGAGTACACGCGCCCGCACCCACGACAGGCGTCCGTTGCGGCCCCATAGAGGCACGCCAGACCATGAAAGTGGCTGCAAGAGCAGCCAGCGCGCGTCCTCCGGGCGGCATGGCGCTGCCTCCGGATCAGGGCGATCCGCGCGGCCGAATCACCATCGGCGTCACGCCCACGTCGGCGACGGCTGTCGCTGCGCCGGCTCAGCCGGGCAGCAGCTCGAAGGCCACCGGCTCGCCGCTGGCCGAGGACGCGCACACCCACAGGTCGAACAGGCCCGGCTCGGCCGCGCACTGTCCGTCGCGGCCGGTGAAGGCCAGCGCGTGGCGGTCGAGGGTGAAGCGGACCTCCATGCCTTCGCCCGCGGCCAGCCGCACCTTGCGGAACGCCTTCAACTCGCGCACCGGGCGCACCCGGCTGGCGACGCGGTCGTGGATGTACAGCTGCACCACTTCCTCGCCTTCGCGCTCGCCGACATTGTCGATGCGCGTGGTCACGGTCAGGGTGTCGTCCCAGCCGACCTGGGTGAGGTCGAGCTGCGGCGTGCCGTAGGCGAACTGCGTGTAGCCGATGCCGTGGCCGAACGGATACAGCGGCGCGTTCGGCACCTCGCGCCAGCGCGACTTGAACTCGCTCATCGTCGGCAGTTCCGGCCGGCCGGTGCGCGGGTGGTTGTAGAAGTACGGCTGCTGCCCGGCATCGAGCGGGAAGCTCACCGGCAGGCGCGCGGACGGGTTGTAGTCGCCGAACAGCACGTCGGCCACCGCCGGACCGGTCTGCGTGCCCAGGTACCAGGTCACCGCGATCGCCGCGGCGTCGCGCACCGCACCCTGCAGCGCCAGCGCGCGGCCGTTGCGCAGCAGCACCACCAGCGGCGTGCCGGTAGCGGCGACCGCCTCGGCCAGCGCCTGCTGCGCCGGCGGCAGCACGATCTGGGTACGCGACTGCGCCTCGCCGCTGTAGCGCTGCGGCTCGCCAAGGGCCAGCACCACCACGTCGGCGGCGCGCGCGGCGGCCACCGCCGCCTCGATGCCGCCGTCCAGCGGCGCTTCCAGGCCGCAGCCGGGCACCACGGTCAGCGCCTGCGCGTCGGCCAGCGCGGCGCGCACGCCGGATTCCAGGGACACATAGCGGGTCTTGTCGCCGAACAGGGTCCAGCAGCCCTCGATGTTGTCGCGGTCCTGCGCGAACGGGCCGATCAGCGCGATCTTCTGGCCCTGCTTGCGCAGCGGCAGCACCGGGCCGTCGTTCTTCAGCAGCACGATCGAGCGCCGCGCCGCGTCGCGCGCCAGCGCATCGTGCGCGGCGATGTGCGACAGGTCGGCCTCGCGCGCCGGGTCCAGCGAACGGTACGGATCGTCGAGCAGGCCGATCGCCTCCTTCAGTTCCAGCACGCGGCGCACCGAGGCATCCAGCAGCGCCATCGGCACCTCGCCGTCCTCCACCAGCGACGGCAGGTGCGCGGCGTAGAAGCCGCTCTGCATGCTCATGTCCATGCCGGCCAGGAACGCCTTCTTGGTCGCGTCGCGCTCGTCGGCGGCATAGCCGTGCGCGATCAGCTCCATGTCGGCGGTGTAGTCGGAGATCACCACGCCGGGGAACTTCCATTCGCCGCGCAGGATCTCGGTCAGCAGTTCGTGGTTGGCGCTGGCCGGCACGCCGTTGATGTCGTTGAAGGAGGTCATCACGCTCAGCGCGCCGGCCTCGAAGGCGGCCTGGAACGGCGGCAGATGCACGTCGCGCAGGGTCTGCGGGGCGATGTCGACGCTGGCGTACTCCATGCCGGCGGCGACCGCGCCGTAGGCGGCGAAGTGCTTGGGCGTGGCCAGCAAGGCGTCGTCGGCGCGCAGGTCCGGCCCGTGGAAGCCGCGCACGCGCGCGGCGGCGAAGGCGCAGCCCAGCACCACATCCTCGCCAGCGCCCTCGGCGCCGCGGCCCCAGCGCTGATCGCGGGCGATGTCCACCGCCGGCGCGTAGGTCCAGTGGATGCCGGCGGCGGTGGCCTCGACCGCGGTGGCGCGCGCGGTGCGCTCGGCCAGTTCCGGCTCGAAGCTGGCGGCCTCGCCCAGCGGGATCGGGAACACCGTGCGCATGCCATGGATCACGTCCGCAGCCAGGATCACCGGGATCCCCAGCCGGCTCTCCTCCAGCGCCACCTGCTGGATGCGCCGCCCCAGTTCCGCGCCGACGCCGTTGAACAGCGAGCCGACCCGGCCGGCGCGCACCTGCTGCAGCACCTCGTCGGCATTGCGGACGTTGGCTTCCGGATTCACGTCGGGGGCGAACGGGCGCACCATGTCGGCGAAGACGCCGAGCTGGCCGACCTTCTCCTCGACGGTCATGCGGGCGATGAGCGATTCGATACGATCCGAAGCCATGGGGTCCTTTGAGAAAACGTTTACATAGCCGCCAATTCTAGCTCTGCGGCCAGTCGATGGGGCAAGTTCCGGCGCCGGAATCGCCTATTCATAAAACTGTCTACCGACCGGGGCCGACCCTGCCGCCGCGCACCATACGCCGGCGAAGGGGCGCCGCCTAGGGGGGACTGGAGGGAACGCCGGGCCCGGCCCGGCGCGGATCCGGGATCGCCGCGGCCGGCCGCTGGCGCAGCGCACAGGCCGCCCGCCTCAGCTCAGGAGCTGAAGTAGGCCTCGGCGATGGCGCTGTGCAGGTGGCCGAGGTGGGTCTGGATCTCGTCCATGAACCCGGCCGGGTTGTGCGCGGCCAGGTAGGCCGGATCGGCATTGCGCACCAGCCCGCTGATGCGCATCAGCGCGCGCTCCACCGGCGGCCGCGGCGGCATGGTCGGCAGGATGTGCTGGGCGCGGACCAGGCAGAACTGCACGCTGCGCGGGAAATCGTTGTTCTGCAGCAGGAAGCGCAGCGCCTGCTCGCCGGTGACGCGCTGGCGCACGTGGCGGCGGTACATCTGGTAGGCGGCCTGCGCGCGCAGCACGCTCATCCACTGCATGGCCTGGTAGGCCTCGCGGTCGTCGGCCTTGCGCGGGGTGATCAGGCCAGAGGCGCCGGCATCGATGATGCGCGTGGTCATGTCGGCCTGTTCGATCGCCGTGCCCAGGCGCAGGAACTGGAAGCCGATGTCGCGGCTGACGTTGGCGGTCAGCAGCCCGGACACCTTCAGGCAGGCGTCGGTCACGTGGCCCAGGAACTCCATGCGGTAACGGCGACCGACGCTGCGCTCGCCGTTGGCGTCGATGTACAGGTGCAGGTCGTTGACCGCTTCCCAGATTTCCTGCGGCAGGGTGTCGCGGATGCTGCGCAGCAGTTCGCGCGCGTACTGCACCGAACTGCGCAGCGAGGACGGATTGCGCTCGTCCAGCAGCAGGAAGCGCACCACGTCGGCGTCGCCGACGTCGTCGCCGGCATTGGGGAACCACAGCGCGAAGATCTCGCCGGCGCCGACCGTGTCGATCATCGGCCGCCAGGCGAAGCGCACCGAGCGCGGCAGGTCCAACTGCAGCAGGCTGCCCACTCCCACCAGCCGCGCGGTGGTCTCGGCGCGGCGCACGTAGCGGCTGAACCAGTAGAGGTTGTCGGCGACGCGCGAGAGCATCAGTCGAGCTCCTCGTCCAGGTCCACCACCCAGGTGTCCTTGGCGCCGCCGCCCTGCGAGGAATTGACCACCAGCGAGCCCTCCTCCATCGCCACCCGGGTCAACCCGCCGGTGGTCACGTAGACGTCCTCGCGGGACAGGATGAACGGGCGCAGGTCCAGGTGCCGCGGTGCCGGCCCGGCCTCGGTCACGATCGGCGCGGTGGACAGGCCCAGGGTCGGCTGCGCCATGTAGTTGCGCGGGTCGGCCAGGATCAGCTTGCGGAACTGCTCGCGCTGACGCGTGGTCGAGCGCGGGCCGATCAGCATGCCGTAGCCGCCGGACTCGTTGGCCGGCTTCACCACCAGTTCGTCCAGGTGTTCGAGCACGTACTGGCGGTCCTTGTCGTCGTGGCACAGGTAGCTGGGCACGTTGGGCAGGATCGGCTCCTCGTCCAAGTAGTAGCGGATCATCTTCGGCACGTAGGCGAACACCACCTTGTCGTCGGCCACGCCGGCGCCCGGCGCGTTGGCCAGCGCCACCTTGCCGGCGCGCCAGCTGCGGATCAGCCCGGCCACACCCAGCACCGAATCGGCGCGGAACGCCTCCGGATCCAGGAACAGGTCGTCGACCCGGCGGTAGATCACGTCGACCCGGCGCGGCCCGTACACCGTGCGCATGTAGGTGCAGTCGTCGTCGGCCACGAACAGGTCGTCGCCCTCGACCAGTTCGATGCCCATCGCCTGCGCCAGGTAGGCATGCTCGAAGTAGGCGCTGTTGAAGATGCCCGGGGTCAGCAGCGCGATCACCGGCTGGTCGCCCGGGCGCGGCGACAGCGCCGCCAGGGTGTCGTAGAGCTGCGCCGGGTAGTCGTCCACCGGCAGGATCGCGCTGGTCTCGAACAGCTCCGGGAACACCCGCTTGGCGACCATGCGGTTCTCGAGCATGTACGACACGCCGCTGGGGATGCGCAGGTTGTCCTCCAGCGCGTACAGGGTGCCGTCGGCGTCGCGCACCAGGTCCGAGCCGCACACGTGCGCCCACACGCCCAGAGCCGGAGTGATGCCCACGCACTGCGGGCGGAAGTTCACCGAATGCTCCAGCAGCATCGCCGGGAACACCTTGTCCTTGACGATGCGCTGGGCGCCGTAGATGTCGCCGATGAACAGGTTGAGCGCACGCATGCGCTGCTTCAGCCCGGCCTCGGTGCGCTGCCATTCGTGCAGTGGGATCACCCGCGGGATCAGGTCGAACGGCAGCGTGCGGTCGACGTTACGGCCGTCGGAGTAGACGGTGAAGGTGATGCCCATGACCCGCGCGGCGACGTCGGCGGCGAGCTGGCGTTCGGACAATTCGCGTCCACTGAGGCTGGACAGGTACTCGATGACCCGGCGCGCGGCCGGACGTGGCTGCCCGTCGGACTGGATCAGCTCGTCGAAGGTGGCCGTGCGGTACTTGCTCCAGTCCATCGCGCCCCTTGTTGCTGCGGGCCGGCGGCGAGAGGCGCCGGCATGTTGTCCCGCAACATGCCCGCAGACGTGACAGCCGTCAAGCCGCCGGCGGCGGCACGGCGTCCGGGGCGCGGCGGATCCGCGCGCTGTCCATGAACATCGCGTCGCTGGAAGCCTGGAACACGCGCAGGTCGAAATTGGGCAGGATCGCCAGCAGGTGATCGAAAAGGTCCGCCTGGATCTGCTCGTACATCGCCCAGCGGGTGTCGTTGGCGAAGCAGTACAGCTCCAGCGGCAGGCCGTTGGCGCCCGGCTCTAGTTGCCGCACCAGCAGGGTCATGTCCTGGCGCACGTGCGGGCTGGCGCGCAGATAGTGCTCGACGTAGGCGCGGAAGGTGCCGAGGTTGGTAATCCGGCGGCCGTTGATCGGCGCCACCCCACGTTCGGCCAGCGCCCCGTTCCACGCGCCGAGTTCGTCGCGCTTGCGGTCGATGTACTCGCGCAGCACGGTCAACTGCCGCATCTGCTCGATCTCGGCAGCGTCGAGGAAGCGCACACTGTGCTGGTCCAGATATAGCGCGCGCTTGATCCGGCGCCCGCCGGCCTCGCTCATCCCGCGCCAGTTCTTGAACGAGTCGCTGATCAGCTTCTTGGTCGGGATGGTGGTGATGGTCTTGTCCCAGTTCTGGACCTTGACCGTATGCAGCGCGATGTCGATCACGTCGCCGTCGGCGTTCTGCTGCGGCATCTCGATCCAGTCGCCGACGCGGACCATGTCGTTGGAACTGATGGTGACGCTGGCCACCAGCGACAGCAGGGTGTCCTGGAACACCAGAATCAGCACCGCCATCATCGCGCCCACGCCCGACAGCAGGATCACCGGCGACTTGTCGACCAGCACCGACACCATCAGCACCGCCGCGACCACGCCGAGCACGATCTTGAGCAACTGCATGTAGCCCTTGATCGGCTTGTTGTGCGCGTCCGGGCGCCGTTCGTAGACGTGATTGAGCAGGTCCAGCACGCGCGACAGGGCCAGCGCCACGGTCAGCACGATGAAGGCGGCGCAGACGTTGCGCACCACGCTGACCATCGCCGCCGGCAGGTGCGGCACCGCGCCGATGCCCAGCGACAGCACCAGCGCCGGGATCACGTTGGCCAGGCGCGGGATCACGCTCAGCTTCACTTCCTTGTCGCTGAGCACGGTGGCGCGCAGCGCCCGCCGCAGCCCGCGCAGCAGGATCCGCTTGGTCACCCAGTTGGCCAGCCACGCCGCCAGCAACAGCGCCACGATCACCATCGCGTCGTAGGCCCAGGGATACGGCGCCAGGGTGTGCTGCAGGTCGGCGAAGAAACGCGCGCCGGGCAGCGCCGCCGGCGCGGCGCTGGCGAATGGCAGCGATGCCTGCGTGCTCATGCGCGGCTGCGCTCGATGATGACCCCCACTGCCTGCGCTCCGCGCACCGCGCCCGGCTTGCTCAGCTTCAGCCGCAGCCACTGCACGTCGAATTCTTGCAGCACCGCTTCCGCGCAGCGCTCGGCCAGCGTCTCGACCAGCCCGTAGCCGGACTGCTCGACCAGTTCCACCAGGCGCTTGCTCACCGCCTTGTAGTTGAGCGTGTCGGCGATGTCGTCGCTGGCCGCGGGCTTGCGGTTGTCGAAGCCCATTTCCAGATCGAAGCGCAGCGTCTGCCGGATCCGCCGCTCCCAATCGTAGATGCCGATCAGCGCGTCGATTTCCAGACCTTCGATGAAGACTTTATCCATGGGGAGCGGGGAATGGGGAATAGGGAGTGGGGAATGGTAAGAGCAGAGGCAAAAGCGGCGCGTGAGCCGCTCACGATTCCCGATTCTCCATTCCCGATTCCCGACTTGCCGCCAATGGCGGCAAGTCCGCCATGTCCCAGCGCGGCGTCACCTGCACCGCGGACGCGGTGTCGTGCAGGCCGGCCTGCAGGCGCAGGGCGCCGGCGAAGGCGATCATCGCGCCGTTGTCGGTGCACAACGCCGGGCGCGGGAAGCAGGCACGGCCGCCACGGGCCTGCGCCATCGCCTGCAGCTTGGCGCGCAGGCGCAGGTTGGCGCCGACGCCGCCCGCCACCACGATGGTGTCGCTGCCGGCCGCCTCCAACGCGCGCTCGCACTTGATCGCCAGCGTATCCACCACCGCGTCCTCGAAGCCGCGGGCGATATCGGCGCGCACCGCGTCGGACTGGTCGCTGTCGCGCCAGGCCAGCAGCACCTGGGTCTTGAGCCCGGAAAAGCTGAAGTCCAGGCCGGGCCGGTCGGTCATCGGCCGGGCGAAGCGAAAGCGCCCCGAGGTGCCCTGCGTGGCCAGCGCCGCCAGTTGCGGGCCGCCCGGATACGGCAGCCCCATCAGCTTGGCGGTCTTGTCGAAGGCCTCGCCGGCGGCGTCGTCCAGGGTCTCGCCGAGCAGGCGGTAGCGGCCGATGGCCTCCACCGCGATCAGCTGGGTGTGGCCGCCGGAGACCAGCAGCGCCACGAACGGCGGCGCCGGCGCGCCGTGCACCGGGTCCGGATCCTCCATCAGCGGCGCCAGCAGGTGGCCTTCCATGTGGTGCACGCCGATCGCCGGCACCTCCAGCGCCCAGGCCAGGGCGCGGGCCACGCCGGCACCGACCAGCAGCGCGCCGACCAGGCCCGGGCCGGCGGTATAGGCCACCCCGTCCAGGTCGCGCACCTGCAGGCCGGCCTCGGCCAGGGTCTGGCGGATCAGCGGCAGCAGCTTGCGCACGTGGTCGCGGCTGGCCAACTCCGGCACCACCCCGCCGTACTCGGCGTGCAGGGCGATCTGGCTGTACAGCGCATGCGCACGCAGCGCGGCCGCCCCGGAGCGGGTGGTGTCGTAGACGGCGACGCCGGTTTCGTCGCAACTGGATTCGATGCCGAGCACGTTCATGGGGTGCATTGTGCGGCCGAATCGGCGGCAGGCCAAACGGGGTGCTTGCAGCCGCGAAATCTGTCGCTATAATGTGCGGCTCGCCGGGCCTGACCCGGTCACCATTGTGTCCCGGAGATTCCATGCCCAGCGTTAAAGTCCGCGAGAACGAGCCCTTCGAGTTTGCGCTCCGTCGCTTCAAGCGCACCTGCGAAAAGGCCGGCGTGCTGGCCGAAACCCGCAAGCGCGAGTTCTACGAAAAGCCGACCCAGGAACGCAAGCGCAAGGCCGCTGCCGCGGTGAAGCGCCAGCTGCGTCGCACCTCGCGCGACGTCACCAAGCGCCAGCGTCTGTACTGAGGATCGCGGCCTGCGGTAGCGGGATGTGCCGGTTTCGGCATCCGCTACGGTAAGCCCACGAAGCCGGCACGCGCAAGCGTCGCCGGCTTTTTGTGCGTCTTCCGCCTTGGCCAGGCGCTCCGCCCCCGCGCGGGCATCGGCCCCATCCCTGTCCCTCGGCACCCGCGTGCCGCTTCGGCCACGGCCTGCGCCAGCGCGCTTGCCTAGAATGCCCTTTCCCTTTTTCTCTCCTGTGGAGCCCCTCATGACCCTCAAGCAGCAGCTCACCGACGACATGAAGGCCGCGATGAAGTCCGGCGACAAGCACAGCCTGGGCGTGATCCGGCTGATCAACGCCGCGATCAAGCAGAAGGAAGTGGACGAGCGCGTGGAGATGGACGACGCCGCGGTGATCGCGGTGATGGACAAGATGGTCAAGCAGCGCAAGGACTCGGTGAGCCAGTACCAGGCCGCCGGCCGCGACGACTTGGCCCAGGTGGAGCGCGAGGAGATCGTGGTGATCGAGCGCTACCTGCCGAGCAAGATGGGCGAGGCCGAGATCGTCGCCGCGATCCAGGCGGCGAAGGCGCAGACCGGCGCCGCCAGCCCGGCCGACATGGGCAAGCTGATGGCCGTGCTCAAGCCGATGCTCGCGGGCAAGGCCGACATGGGCCAGGTCTCGGTGCTGGTCAAGCAGCAGTTGGCCGGCTGACCGCACCGATGCGTTAGCGCGCGCGGCGGGCTTCACCCGCCTTTCGGCGACGGGCTGCTACAACGCCGGCAAGCCCGCGCCCCCTTCTGCGCGCAGTGCGGGACCGGCGTTGCGACGCCGCGCGCCGAAGGTCCCGCGCCCATGTCCATGCCCCTGTCGTCCGATCGCCTGCACAAACATCTCGACCGCCTGCAGCAGAGCCTGCCGGCCGCGCTGGTGCGGCGCTTCGTCGAGATCGACGTGATGACCCAGGCGGCGTCGCTGTCGTTCTACGCGCTGCTGTCGCTGGCGCCGCTGCTGGTGCTGCTGCTGTGGCTCACCGCCTCGCTGTATCCGCAGGCGCAGGAGGCGTTGATCGCGCAGATCGGGCAACTGGCCGGGCACGGCGCGCGCGAGGTCGCGCAGACGGTGATCGACAACGCCAAGAACCAGCCCAGCGTGGGCTCGCTGGCGGGGCTGTGGAGCACCCTGTTGCTGTTCGTCGGCGCCACCGCGGTGTTCGCGCAGTTGCAGAACGCGCTGAACCTGATCTTCCGCACCGACAAGCAGCGCCTGGACGGCCTCATGGCCTGGCTGAAGAAGCGCGTGTTCTCCTTCGGCGTGGTATTCGCGCTGGGCTTCCTGCTGCTGATCTCGATGATCCTGACCACCGTGCTGCAGGTGGTGTTCGCGCGGATGCCGTCGCTGCTGCCGGCGGTCGGCTACGTCTCGACCCTGGCGATCTACGTGCTGGCCTTCGCCGTGCTCTACCACTACCTGCCCGACCGCCGCGTGGAATGGCGCCAGGCCATCATCGGCGGCGCGATCACCGCCTGCCTGTTCGTGGCCGGGCGCTACGCGATCGGCCTGTACATCGCCACCGCCGCGCCCGGCAGCGCCTACGGCTCGATGGGCGCGCTGGTGATCCTGCTGGTGTGGATCTACTACGCCACCGTGGTGTTCTTCGTCGGCGCGCTGATCACCGCGGTGATCGACGAGCGGCTGCGCTCGCACAGCAAGCTCGTCGCGGCCGGGATCGACCCGCGCAGCGCTGCGCAGGCACCGCCGGCGCCCTGACCGCACGGTGCTGAACCACACGCAGGCCGCGCGGCCAGCGTGACGGCGCACGCGCGTGGCATCCTATGCGGATGGCCCGCATCCCCGACGCATTCATCGACGACCTGCTCGCACGCACCGACATCGTCGAGGTGATCGGCACGCGCGTGCCGCTGAAGCGCCAGGGCAAGGAGTACGCGGCGCGCTGCCCGTTCCACGACGAGCGCTCGGCCTCATTCACGGTGTCGCCGACCAAGCAGTTCTACCACTGCTTCGGCTGCGGCGCGCACGGCACCGCGATCAGCTTCCTGATGAACTACGACCGCCTCGAATTCCTCGACGCGGTCGACGAGCTGGCCAAGCGCGCCGGCATGGAGATCCCGCGCGACGCCCAGCAGCGCGGTGCCGCCCAGGCCGCCGGCGACGACCATCGCGACCTGTACTCCGCGCTGGAAGCGGCGGCCAAGTTCTTCCAGCGCCAGTTCGACGGCAGCGAGAAGGCGCGCGCCTACCTGGACGGCCGCGGCGTGGACGCAGAGAACCGCGCGCGCTTCCAGATCGGCTACGCCCCGGACGGCTACAGCGCGCTCAAGGACGCGCTGGGCACCGACGAGCGCCGGCTCAAGCTGCTAGACCGCGCCGGGCTGTTCTCCAAGAACGACCGCGGCCACGTCTACGACAAGTTCCGCGACCGGGTGATGTTCCCGATCTTCGACCGCCGCGGCCGGGTCATCGCCTTCGGCGGCCGCGTGCTCGACAAGGACGACGGCCCCAAGTACCTGAACTCGCCGGAGACCGCGCTGTTCCACAAGGGCCGGGAACTGTACGGCCTGTGGCAGGTGCGCCAGGCCAACCAGAAGATCGAGCGGCTGATCGTGGTCGAGGGCTACATGGACGTGGTCTCGCTGTTCCAGTTCGGCGTCACCCAGGCGGTGGCGACGCTGGGCACCGCGACCACGCCGGACCATGCCGAACTGCTGTTCCGCAACGCGCCGGACGTGTTCTTCTGCTTCGACGGCGACGCCGCCGGCCGCCGCGCCGGCTGGAAGGCGCTGGAATCGGTGCTGCCGCGGATGAAGGACGGACGCCAGGCGTTCTTCCTGTTCCTGCCCGATGGCGAGGATCCGGACACCATCGTGCGCAAGGAAGGCGCCGCGGCCTTCGACGCGCGCCTGGTCCAGGCCACGCCGCTGTCGCAGTTCTTCTTCGACGAACTCTCGCGCGAGATCAACCTCGGCACGCTCGACGGCAAGGCGCGCCTGGCCGAACGCGCGCGGCCGATGCTGGCGCAGATTCCCGACGGCGCCTTCGGCGACCTGATGCGTCAGCGCCTGGCCGAACTCACCGGCATCGGCGCCGCCGCACCGGCAGTCGCCACGGCCGCGGCGAGCCGGCCGCCGCCGCGCGCGCCGCGCCCGGCGCACAAGCGCAGCCTGGTCCGCGAGGGGATCGTGCGCCTGCTGCAGGCGCCGTCGCTGGCGCTGGACCTGCCGCCGCCCTACCCGTTCGCCGGCCTGCGCCTGCCCGGCATCGAGCTGATGATCGAACTGCTGCAGATCGTGCATGCGCGCCCGGAGATCACCACCGGCGCCCTGCTCGAACACTTCCACGAACGCGAGGAACTGGCCGCACTGCAGAAGCTGGCGGTGCAGGAGATCGCCGGCGAGACCGCCAGCTGGCGCCAGGAACTGCACGACGTGGTCGTGCAGCTGGAAAAGCAGACGCTGCAGCAGCGCCTGGACGAACTGCAGGCCAAGCAGCGCGCGCAAGGGTTGGACGAGACCGACAAGTACGAGCTGCGGGAACTGTTGAAGGCGCGTGCGGGGCTGCATTGAGTCTGGCGGCAGACGCAGTCGCCGCCACCAGGCCTTGCGTTGCATTCCATGGGGCTATCGCCACCGCGACACGATTGGCCATTCTAGGCAATCGTGTCGCGGCAGCGTTCGCGCCGAGCTTGCGCTATTCAGGACTGCGCCAGAGCAGATGCACCGCTTTTCGCTTGAAGCCGCAAAAGCAGCGCATACAGTTCCGCGTCCTCGTCCATTTCCAATGTCAGCAGCTCCTGCGGCGGCGGCAATACCGGTTTGATGTGGGGCGCAATCAGCGAGGCGTAGGCTTTGGTGTGCTGGTTTTTCGCCTCGATCATGAATCCCAAGGCGGTAGTCGGGACAGCGCCCGGTGTGCCGAGAAGTTCTTGATTGGGGATTTGCTTGTAGCTGATCTTGGACAATTCCGCATTCGCTATCGCTTTTTTGACTTCTTCATCGATCAGCGGTATCGGCTTGTTCCCGTAAAGCGTGCTTATCTGCGCGAGCATCCCGGTATCCCAGGCATGCGGCACCACGTCGTAGGAGTTCCAGACATCGCGATTCCACACCCGATAGCCATCGCCGGTCGTCGGCGGCAACGTCGTATTGAAAAGCTCGGCGAAGGCGGCATTGCCTGGCGTGGCACCGGCGGTCGGGTAGCAATAGACTGCCTTGCTTCCGTCCAGCCAGTGGTTGCTCTTGAGCCAGGTCGCCACGGTCGGCGACAGCGCACCACCCAGGCTATGGCCGGCGAAGATCACGGTCGCGCCGCTGCTCGCGACGTTTTTCAGGAACGTCGCCAACGTATCGCCTTGAGATGCGGGCGTATCGCCTTGGGATTTCACAGATGAAGGACTCGCCATGTTCAGCAAACGCCAGACGCCTAGCGCGGTACCCAGCGAAATGACGGTATTGGTCTCGGTCGGCGACGAAAGCGGAACCGGCTCGGTGTGTGCGGTGGGATCGTAGTTCGAGAAGTCCACCACCTGGTTGACCCCGAAATCTTCCATGTACCAGTCGTAATGCGAGATCGGATTGGTGGCGGCAATCGCTACGACATAGACGTCTCCGGCAAGACTGCCCAAGTTGCTCGACTTGGCCACGTACATGGCATTGTCCGAGACCTTCGAACCATCCGCTTGCCAGACCTGCGGCCCCCACACCAGTTCCCAATTGCCGATTGTCTGCTGTGCTACCGGAGACGCCAGCGTCGCCAGGATGGTCTTTTGATAGTCCTTCTGTAGCTGTTCCGCTGAGCCGAATCTGAAGCTGACCCAATTGGCCAAGCTCGAAAGCGCAAACACGGTCTGGTACTGATCGTATTGCATGTGCGTGCTCCTGATCCCTGGAGAAGCGGGAGGCGATTGCGCACGCGTGGCGCGCCATCGTGCCCGACGCGCTCCCCCACTCGGACGGGCAAAGGCAATCTAGCAAGCCACCGATGCGCGCATCCGCCGGAAACGACCGACACCGCAACATGTCTGCGAGTTGTCTACGCGGTGCATCCTGATTCGCGTGCGGGCGCCATACTTTCTAAAATGCACCACTCCCCCCCGCTCTACCTTCCCCCATGATCAAGTCCTGGCTTGCGCGCCTGCGCATCGAACCCTTCACCCTGGCGTTGCTGTGCACGGTGCTGCTGGCCTCGCTGCTGCCGGTGCAGGGACGCGCGGCGTCGGTGATGGACGTGGTCACCGATCTGGCGATCGCCGCGCTGTTCTTCCTGCATGGCGCGCGGCTGTCGCGCGCGGCCATCGTCGCCGGCGCATTGCACTGGCGCCTGCACCTGACCATCTTCGCCGCCACCTTCATCCTGTTCCCGCTGCTGGGCCTGCTGTTCAAGCCGCTGTCGCACTGGCTGCTGACCCCGGACCTGTACATCGGTGTGCTGTTCCTGTGCACGCTGCCGTCCACGGTGCAGTCGTCGATCGCCTTCACCTCGATGGCCGGCGGCAATGTGCCGGCGGCGGTGTGCAGCGCCTCGCTGTCGAGCCTGCTCGGAGTGTTCCTGACGCCGCTGCTGATGGGCGTGCTGACCGACGCGCAGAACGCCATGTCCAATCCGCTGGAGGCGATGGGCAAGATCATGCTGCAGCTGCTGGTGCCGTTCGTCGCCGGCCATCTGCTGCAGCGCTGGATCGGCGGCTGGGTCGAACGCCGCCGCGCAGTGCTGCGCTACACCGACCAGAGCACCATCCTGCTGGTGGTGTACACCGCGTTCAGCGCCGCGGTGGTCGAAGGCCTGTGGCGCAAGACGCCACTGCCGGCGCTGCTCGGCGTCGCCGTGGTCGGCGTGGTGCTGCTGGCGCTGGCGATGGCGTTGATCACCTTCGGCGCACGGCGCCTGGGCTTTTCCCGCGAGGACGAGATTCCGATCGTGTTCTGCGGCTCGAAGAAGAGCCTGGCCACCGGCGTGCCGATGGCCAAGGTACTGTTCGCCAGCGGCAGCCTCGGCGCGATCGTGTTGCCGGTGATGATCTACCACCAGATCCAGCTGATCGTCTGCGCGGTGATCGCGCAACGCTACGCGCGCGCGGCGAAGGCAGAAGCGACCGGCTAGCGGCGAACGGCAAGGGGCGGTCGCGGGCGCCGGCCGGCACGCCGCGCCGACGCGGGCCGCAAGCGCGTGTCATGCGCCGCGCAGCACCTGCACGGGCGGCATATGCAGATGCGCAGCCGGCATGAGCGATGACGGCAACGGCTGCGTACAGTAGACGGCCGGCACGGCCGGCGCCGTGTCCCCCTCCCCTCCCGGTGCCCCCATGAGCCGCATGTTCCGCCGTTCCGCGACGATCTCCGCCAGCCTGGCCGCGCTGCTGGCGCTGAGTGCCTGCCAGCAACCGCCCGCGCCTGCCGCGCCCAAGGCCGCCCCAGCGGCGCCTGCCGCCGACAGCGCCGGCATCGCCTGGCGCGAGGGCGACGTCGACGACGCCTTCGCCGAAGCGCGCGAACACGACAAGCCGGTGCTGCTGTACTGGGGCGCGGCCTGGTGCCCGCCCTGCAATCGGCTCAAGGCCACGCTGTTCAAGGACCCGGCGTTCATCGCCCGCACCCGCGCCTTCGTCGCGGTGCATCTGGACGGCGATTCGGAAGGCGCGCAGGCCTGGGGCGAGCGCTTCGGCGTCAAGGGCTATCCGACCATCATCGTGCTGCGCCCGGACCGCAGCGAGATCACCCGCCTGGCCGGGGACAGCGATACCGTGCGCCTGGCCGAGGCCCTGCGCGTGGCCGCGACCCGCACCACCACTTCGGCGCAGTTGCTGCAGCAAGCGCTGAAGGCGCCGGCCACGCTCAGCGCCGACGACTGGACCCTGCTCGGCGAATACGGCTGGGCGGTGGATGCGGCGCAATTGGTCAAGCCGGGTCAGGCCGCCGACGTGCTCACGCGGCTGGCCGCGGCCGCGCCGCAGCCGGCCTTGCAGCGCCGTTTCGCGTTGCTGGCGCTGGCCGCGCAGGATCCGGCCAAGGCTGCCAAGGTGGATGCCAAGCACCGCGCCGCCGACCGCGAATTGCTGCAGGCGGTGCTGGCCGACCCGGCCGAGGTGCGCGCAAACCGCAGCACGCTGACCTATGCGGCGCGCGAGCTGGTGCAGGCCGCGGCCAGCGATGCCGCCGAGCGCAGCACGCTGTCGGCCGCGCTGACCCATGCGCTGGACCAGGTCTACGCCGACAGCAGCCTGCCGATCAGCGATCGCCTGGACACCGCTGCCGCGGACATCGCCCTGGCGCGGTTGGCGCAAGGCCAGCCGGCCGAGGCCGGCGACGGTCCGCATCCGCCGCTGCCGCCGGCGGTGGTCGCCAAGGTGCAGCAGCGCGTGCACTGGGCCGAGCAGGCCGCCAGGACCGACTACGAACGCCAGTCAACGATCAGCAGCGCCGCCGGCCTGCTGGACGCCGCCGGCGACAGCGCCGGTGCCGAACAACTGCTGCTGGCCGAGCTTCAGCGCAGCAAGACCCCGTACTACTACATGCCGGAACTGGCCGGCCTGGCCGAGGCGCGCGGCGACAAGCAGACGGCGCTGTTCTGGCTGAAGAAGGCCTACGAGAGCGCGCAAGGCCCGGCCACCCGCGTGCAGTGGGGCGTACTCTATGTCGATGGGCTGGTCCGGCTGCAGCCGGACAATGCGGCCGCGATCGAGGCGGCCGCCGGACAAGTGATTGGGGAGTTGGCCGGCCAGCCCGACGGCTATCACCAGCGTACCCGGCAGCGTTTCGACACCCTGGCCAAGACCCTGCAGACCTGGAGCAAGGGCCACGACGGCAGCGCGGTGCTCGCGCGGCTGCAGCACAAGATGCAGCAAAGCTGCGGCAGCCAGGAGGGCGACGGCTGCCAGCATTGGCTGGGGTGAGGGCGCAAGGCGCGCCACCGGCCGCATCACGCTTCCACGCGAGCAAGACCGCTGCACCGGCGCCGTCGCAGTCCCGGCATCGGCACTGCGACGTTGCAACGCGGCGCGCAGGCGGTCGCAACCGCCTTGCGTTGGCGGCGCGCGAAACGCGCGCGCCGCCGGCTCCGGTCAGGCCGCCACGCGGACCGGCGCCACCGGCTGACCGGCGCCCTGGCTGCCGGGGCGTCGGCCGCTGCCGGTATGCGCATTCAGGCCTTGCGCCTGCCCTTCCAGCGCGCGCGCGGCTTCGGCCATCTTTTCCACCAGCGCCGCGTTCTGCTGCGTGGCGGTATCCATCTGCACCACGATCTGGTTGACCTGGCCGATGCCGGCGCTCTGCTCGCGGCTGGCGCCGGCGATGTCGGTCATGATGCGCTGCACTTCGCGCACCGAGCCGAGCAGTTCCTCCATGGTGGCGCCGGCGCGTGCGACCAGCGCCGAGCCGCGATCGACCTGCTCGCTGGAACCGGCGATCAGGCCACGCACTTCCTTGGCCGCATCGGCGCAGCGCTGGGCCAGGCTGCGCACTTCGGTGGCGACCACGGCGAAGCCGCGGCCCTGCTCGCCGGCGCGCGCCGCTTCCACCGCCGCGTTCAAGGCGAGGATGTTGGTCTGGAAGGCGATGCCGTCGATCACGCTGATGATGTCGGCGATCTTGCGCGACGCGCTCTCGATGCCGGCCATGGTCTGGACCACGTCGCGCACCACCTCGCCGCCGCGCTGGGCGACGTCGCTGGCGCCGTCCACCAGGCGGTTGGCGTGGCCGACGTGCTCGACATTGCGCTGCACGGTGCCGGTGATCTCTTCCATCGAGCTGGCCGCCTCTTCCAGCGCCGCGGCCTGCTGCTCGGTGCGCCGGGCCAAGTCGCTGTTGTCGTCGACCATCTCCGCGGCGGCCGTCTGCAGGGTGTGCGCTGCTTCGCCGAGCTGGCGCGCGGCGTGGATGTCCAGCAACGCGCCGACCGCGCGCAACGGGGTGCCGTCGGCGGCGCGCTTGGTCAGGCCACGCGCGCGGAACCAGCGGTACTCGCCGTTCTTCAGCTGCAGGCGGTATTCGATGTCGAAGCCCGTGCGACCGGTGCGGTCGTTGAGGTGCGCGGCGAACGCGTTGAGCGCGAGCTGCGCGTCTTCCGGATGCAGGCGCGAGGACCAGCTGTCGAGCACGTTGGGGAACTCGGCCTCGGAGGCGAAGCCCAGCAGCGAACGGAACTGCGCCGACCACCAGAACTCGTTGGACGGATTGATCGGATCGCCGGCGACCACGCTCATGTCCCACAGGCCGTCGTTGAGCATGTCCGCGCCCAGCTCGAAGCGGGTCAGCACCACGTCCAGGAACGCCTCGCGCTCGCGCCGCTCGGTGATGTCGGTGAGCGCGCCGGCCACCCGCAGCGGTAAGCCCTGGGCGTCGCGCTGGGTGGTGCCGATCGCGCGGAACCAGCGGTACTGGCCGTTCTTCAGCTGCAGGCGGTAGTCCACGTCGTACGGAGTCTGGCCGCTGCGGTCGCCCAGGTGCTTTGCGAACGCGTCCAGCGTGGCCTGCTTGTCGTCCGGATGCAGGCGCGAGGCCCAGCTGTCGAGCACGTTGGGGAAGTCGAGCTCGGAGGAGAAGCCCAGCATCGCGCGGAACTGCGAGGACCACCAGAATTCGTTGGCGGGGTTGACCGGATCGCCGGCGATCACCCGCATTTCCCACAGGCCGTCGGTGGTCGCCTTGGTGACCATGTCGAAACGGACGTGCATGTCGTCCAGATTGGCGAGGGCACTGTCGGCCTGCGCACGGGCGCGGTCACGGTTGGCCTCGGCCTCGCGCAGGCGCTCGGTCAGTGCCTGCAGCTTCGCCGCGTCTTGCTTGCTCTTGCCCCACATACGTGTCTCCGCGGCTCTGCCGATTTTGGTCGTTCGCACGGTAACGACCTCGACCGGCAACACTTGAGCGGGGGGCTGAACGCGCGGTTCAGGCGATCCAGTGATCGACCAGCAGGAACGCGAACAGCGCCATCAGGTACACGATGGAGTAGCCGAACATGCGCATCGAGAACATCTCGTCCGGCGGATCGAGCATGCGCCAGGCGTACCAGAGGAACACCGCGTCCAGCACCAGGGTGCCGCCGAGGTAGAACACCCCGCTCATGCCCACCGCCACCGGCAGCAGCGTCACCACCACCAGCAGCACCGTGTACACCAGGATCTGCCGGCGGGTATGCGCCACGCCATGGGTGACCGGCAGCATCGGGATCGAGGCCTTGGCGTAGTCGGCGCGGCGGAAGATCGCCAGCGCCCAGAAGTGCGGCGGCGTCCACACGAAGATGATCAGCACCAGCAGCGAGGCATAGGCCCAGTCCCACTGGCCCTGCATGCCGGTGATCGCGGCCCAGCCCAGCAGCGGCGGCGCCGCGCCGGCCAGGCCGCCGATGACGATGTTCTGCGGCGTGGTGCGCTTGAGGAACACCGTGTAGATCACCGCATAGCCGATCAGCGAGGCGAAGGTCAGCACCGCGGTGATCCAGTTGACCCACACCACCAGCACGGTCATCGACAGCGCCGTCAGCAGGGTGGCGAACAGCAGCACCTGCCACGGCAGCACCTTGCCCACCACCAGCGGACGCCAGGAGGTGCGCGCCATCTGCGCATCGATGCGCGCGTCCAGCAGCTGGTTGATCGCCGCCGCCGCCGAGGCCGCCAGCCAGATGCCGAAGAAGCCGAGCAGGCCGGTGCGCACCTGCGCCCAGGTCGGCAGCCCCGGGATCGCCAGGCACATGCCGACCAGGGCGGTGAACACGATCAGCGCCACGACCTTGGGCTTGGTCAGGTCCCAATAGTCGCGCCAGTGGACGCGGTGCGCGCTCATTGCGGCGCCCGCAAGCGCGCCAGCAACGACACCAGCACGAACAGCAGCGCCACCGCGCCGGCGTTGTGCAGCACCGCCACCGGCAGGGGCAGCGCCAGCTTGACGTTGAGGATGCCCAGGCACACCTGCGCGACCAGCAGCAGCGCCAGCGCCGCGGCCCAGCCGCGCATGCCCGGCGTGCGGCTCAGGCGCCAGCTCAGCCACAGCAGGTAGGCCGCCACCACCATCGCCATCATCCGGTGCGCCATCTGGATGGCGATGCGCGCCGCGCCGTCGAGCACGCCGCCTTCGTAGTCCACGCCGATGCCACGCCACAGGGTGAAGCCCTCGCGGAAATCGTGCGGCGGCCACCACTGGCTGACGCAGCGCGGGAAGTTGTCGGCCGACCAGCTGCCGCCGCCGCAGGCCAGCGCCGCGTAGTTGGCGCTGACCCAACCGCCCAGCGCGATCTGCAGCACCAGCACCGCCACGCCCAGGCGCAGCAGCCACTTCAGGCGTGGCGCATCGGCCAGGGTGATCGGCAGGTGGGTGGCGCGCCAGGCCATCCATACCAGCAGCGAGAACATCAGCAGGCCGCCCAGCAGGTGGCCCATCACCACGATCGGCTTGAGCAGCAGGGTCACCGTCCACATGCCCAGCAGGGCCTGGAAGATCACCACCGACAGGGTCAGCACCGCGGCACGGGCCAGGTCGTCGTTGGACCAGCGCAGCGCCGCCAGCAGCAGGATCGCCTCGCCGCCGACCGCCACCAGCATCGCCAGCCCCGGCCAGCCGGACATGTACAGCGGGATCGACAGCGCCACCAGCGCCGCCGCCGTGACGATCTGGGCGATGCCGAGCCGGCGCCGCCGCGCCGCCAGCAGCGACAGCACCAACACTTCCACGCCCAGCGCACCGGCCAGGAAGCGATGGATCTGCTCGCGCCAGGCCTTGTGCGTCTCCAGCGGCCGGATCTTGCTGGCGGCGTGGGTATCGGCTTCGGCACTGGTCTGCGGCCAGGTGATGCGCCCGTAGCAGGTCGGCCAGTCCGGGCAGCTCATGCCCGCATCGGACAGGCGCACGAACGAGCCGAACATGATGGTGCTGGCGGTGAACAGCGCCGCCAGCCAGGCCATGCGGTGGAAATGCCGGAACAGCGCCGGGCGCGCGAACAAGGTCATAGGAAGCGGCTCACAGGAGTTTCAGCAGTTTCGCCAGGTCCGCGCGCAACCCGGCCGGGTCGAACCCGGGGGCATAGCGCAGCACCACGAAACCGTTCGGATCGATGACGTAGACCGGCACCCCGCCCGCATCGCGCACCCGCGGCAGCGCCGCCAGCAGCGCCGGATCCGCGCGCAGCGCCTGCACCTGCGGCAGGGCCTGGGCGGCGGCCGGCGGCGTGCCGATCCACAGGATCTGCACGTGGTCGGCATCGTGGCCGAACAGCTGCCAGACCTTGTCCAGATCGCGCGCCAGCGCCTCGCAGGCGCTGCCGCAGTCCGCCGGCGGCGCCAGCGCGATGCGCCACAGCCGCCGCTGCGGCTCCCAGGCGTAGACGCGGCCGTCGGCCAGCCGCGGCTGCAGCGCGCGCAGGTCGGCCGGCGGCTGCAGCAGTTCGCCGTGGTTGCGGCTGGCGGCCGGCTGCCAGCCGGAAAAGCGCAACGCGCCGGCGACCAGCATCGAGCCGAAGAACAGGACGAACAACACGATCAGCGGCCAGCGGCCGCGTGCGGCCGCCGGGCGCGGGGCCGGGGTGGGAGCATTCATGCCGGGGATTTTCTCATGCGCGCGCGCTCAGCGCCCGCCCCGTCCCCTGCGCACGCGCCAGCTGAGCAGCGCCGCGGTGACCAGCACCGCCAGCGCCAGGCCGAACCATTGCACCGCGTAACCCAAGTGGCGCTCGGGCGGCAGCGTGTTCGGCAGCAGGTCCAGGTCGCGCGGATAGCCCAGCGGCAAGGCCGGATCCAGGCGCAGCACCTGCGACAAAATGTCGCGGCGGCCGAGTGCCTCGCCGATCGCTCCCGGCTCGATGCGCATCGCCAGCCAGCGCTGCGGCGACGGCGCCGCCACCAACGCCGGACCCAGGGCCAGTCCATGCGACGGTGCCGGTCCGAGCAGACCGACCAGCGTGTAGCGACCGTGCAGCGGTGCCGGCGCCGGCAGCGCGCGATCGGCCGGCAGCGGCAGCCACCCCAGTTCCACCAGCAGCGGCGCCGCCGCGCCGTCGGCCAGGAACGGCTGGTACACCTTGACCCCGCTGCGGCCCTGCCGCAGCTGGTTGTCGAGCAGGATCTGCCCGGGCAGGAAGCGGCCGGCACCATGCACCCAGCGCAACTGGCCTGGCGGCGTCGCACGCAGCGCGTCGGCCAGCGTCTGCGGACGATCGCGCACATGCGCCGCCTGCGCCAGCAAGGCCTGCTTCTCGTGCATGCGCTGCAACTGCCAGCGGCCGAGCATGCAAAAGCACACCGCCACCGCCAGCGCGACGCTCCAACCCAGCCACAGCGGCATGCGCCGGCGCGCACCCACGCGCGAGGCAGCGGCGAGGGTCATAATGCGGACACACCATGCGCCGAGACGCCCATGAACGACTCGCTGAAGACTTTGCTGATCGTCGCGTTCCTGCTGCTCATCCTGTGGAACCTGGGCGCCGGCCTGTACTACCTGTTGGTGGACCGCGGCCAGAGCAAGCGCACGGTGAACGCGTTGACCTGGCGCATCGGCCTATCGGTGTGCCTGATCCTGCTGGTGATCCTGGGCATCTACACGGGAGTGATCAAGCCTCACGGACTTGGCCGCTGAGAAGCCGGGAATGGGGAATCGGGAAAAGAGAATCGGCAAAGCGGGAGCGCAAGCGAAAGCCGCTCTTGCGATTCCCGATTCCCTATTTCCAGCAGTCAAAGCACATAGACGAACAGGAACAGCGCCAGCCACACCACGTCGACGAAGTGCCAGTACCACGCCGCCGCTTCGAAGGCGAAGTGGTTGTCGCGGCTGAAGTGGCCGCGGCTGATCCGCAGCAGCATCACCAGCAGCATGATCGTGCCCAGCAGCACGTGCGCGCCGTGGAAGCCGGTGAGCATGAAGAAGGTCGAACCGTAGATGCCCGAGCCCAGGGTCAGGTTGAGTTCCTTGTAGGCGTGCATGTACTCCTCGGCCTGGAAGTACAGGAAGGTGCAGCCCAGCGCCACGGTCAGCGCCTGGAACACCATCAGCCGGGTGCGCTGGCCGGCCTTGAGCGCGTGGTGGGCGATGGTCAGGGTCACGCCGGAGCTGAGCAGGATCAGCGTGTTGATCAGCGGCAGGCCCCAGGCCGGAATCGTCTGGAACTGGCCGCCGATGCCGCCCGGGCCGTTGGTCGGCCAGGCGGCGGAGTAGCCGTCCCACAGCAGCGCGTTGGTCATCACCCCGTCGCCCTCGCCGCCCAGCCACGGCAGGATGAAGGTACGGGTGTAGAACAGCGCGCCGAAGAAGGCGCCGAAGAACATCACCTCGGAGAAGATGAACCACACCATGCCCATGCGGAACGACACGTCGACCTGGCGGTTGTAGTGCCCGGCGATCGATTCGCGGATCACATCGCCGAACCACATGAACAGCGTCGCCACCAGCATCGCGATGCCGGTGAAGAAGGTCCACTTGCCCCAGGACGCGTCGTTGAGCCAACTGGCCACGCCGATCATGGTCACGAACATCGCGATCGAGCCGATGAACGGCCAGCGGCTCTGGCTGGGCACGTAGTAGGCGTTGGCGGTGGCGTCGGTGCTGGGCTGGGCCATGGCAGGCATTCCGGTCGGGTCAGGGAGCCGCGCGCGCGGAACCGGCCAGTTTCGGCGATCCCAGTTCCGCGCTCAGCGCATCGTTCTTGTAGAAGGTGTAGGACAGGGTGATGGTGCTGATGTCGCTGGGCAGGTTGGGATCGACGATGAAGCGCACCGGCATGTCGCGCTTCTCGCCGGCCTGCAGGGTCTGCGCGGTGAAGCAGAAGCACTCGGTCTTGGTGAAGTAGCCGGACGCGCGTGCCGGCGCCACCGATGGCACCGCACTGCCGACGATGGCGTGCGCGCCATCGTTGTGCGCGTAGTACAGCGCCTCGTTGAGTTCGCCCGGCACCACCTGCATGGTCAGCTGCTCCGGATGGAACGACCAGGGCAGCTTGGAGTTCACCCCGCCATCGAACTGCACCGTGACCGTGCGCTTGCCCGCGAGCGGTTTGCCGGCCTGCGGCCCTTCGCCGGGGCCGCGCTCCAGGCGCACGCCGAACACCTTCTCGCAGGCGATGCGGTACAGCGGCACCAGCGAGAAGGTCAGCACGAACACCGCCAGCGCCACGCCGACCAGCTTGAACAGCCCGGCGCTGCTGTGCACCCGCGGCGCTGGCGCGTTCATCGGCCCAGCACCCCCGAGAGGACGAAGGCGACGTAGATCGCCAACGCCACCGCGCCGACCACCAGCGCGGTGCGCACCGCACGTTTGCGGCGCAGGACCAGGTCGTCGAGCGGCGGTTGCGCGGTCATCAGTGGCTGATGTCGTCGTGGGCCAGATCGCCGGGCTTGAGCACCGGCGGCAGGGTGAAGGTGTGCGCCGGTGCCGGCGACGGCACCGTCCACTCCAGGCCGCGCGCGCCTTCCCACGAACGCGCTTCGGCGCGCGCGCCATTGCGCAGCGACGCCAGCAGGATGCCGGCCATCAGGAACGGAGTGACGAACATGCCGAACGCACCGATCGAGCTGACCAGGTTCCAGTCGGCGAACACCACGTTGTAGTCGGGGATGCGCCGCGGCATGCCGGCCAGGCCGAGGAAGTGCTGCGGGAAGAACAGCAGGTTGACGAACAGCATCGTCCACCAGAAGTGGAACTTGGCCCAGGCCTCGTTGTACATGCGCCCGGTCCACTTCGGCCACCAGTAGTACACCGCCGCGATCAGCGCGAACACCGCGCCGGTGACCAGCACGTAGTGGAAGTGCGCGACCACGAAATAGGTGTCGTGGTACTGGAAGTCGGCCGGCACGATCGCCAGCATCAGCCCGGAGAAACCGCCGATGGTGAACAGGATGACGAAGGCGATGGCCCACAGCATCGGCGACTCGAAGGTCATCGAGCCCTGCCACATGGTGCTGACCCAGTTGAACACCTTCACCCCGGTGGGGATGGAGATCAGCATGGTGGCGAACATGAAGTAGATCTCGCCGCCCAACGGCATGCCCACGGTGAACATGTGGTGCGCCCAGACGATGAAGCTCAGGAACGCGATCGCCGCGATCGCGTAGACCATCGCCTGGTAGCCGAACAGTGGCTTGCGGCTGAAGGTCGGGATGATTTCGCTGATCACGCCGAACGCCGGCAGGATCATGATGTAGACCTCGGGATGCCCGAAGAACCAGAAGATGTGCTGGTACATCACCGGGTCGCCGCCGCCGGCGGCGTTGAAGAACGAGGTGCCGAAGAACTTGTCGGTGAGCAGCATGGTCACCGCGCCGGCCAGCACCGGCATCACCGCGATCAGCAGGAACGCGGTGATCAGCCAGGCCCAGCAGAAGATCGGCATCTTCAGCAGGTCGATGCCCGGCGCGCGCATGTTGAGCACGGTGGCGATGATGTTGATCGCGCCCATGATCGAGCTGATGCCGGCGACGTGGATGGCGAACACCGAGAAGGCGACGTTGTAGCCGCCCTGCAGCATCAGCGGCGGATACATGGTCCAGCCGCCGGCCGGCGCGCCGCCGGGCAGGAACAGGGTCAGCAGCAGCAGAGTGAAGGCCACCGGCAGCAGCCAGAACGACCAGTTGTTCATGCGCGGCAGCGCCATGTCCGGCGCGCCGATCTGCAGCGGGATCATCCAGTTGGCCAGGCCGACGAAGGCCGGCATCACCCCGCCGAAGATCATCACCAGCGCGTGCACGGTGGTCATCTGGTTGAAGAACTCGGGCTTGACGAACTGCAGGCCCGGCTGCGCCAGTTCGGCGCGGATCACCACGCTCATCGCCGCACCGATGACGAACATGGTGAAGCTGAAGAGCAGGTACAGCGTGCCGATGTCCTTGTGGTTGGTGGAGAAGAACCAACGCTCGACGAAGCTCTGCTGATGCCCGTGCTCGTCGTGGTGATCGACTGCCGAATGGGCCATGGCGGCTACCTCAGAAAAGGAATGCTGGAGATCAGGCGGCTTGCACGATCAGGTGCGAGTCGGAACGAGGACGCGACAGCCGCGCCTGCGGCGGCGGTGCCGGCGCCTGGGCGTCGGCGGGCGCGGCAGCGGGTTCGGCGGAGGCCGGCGCAGCAGCCGGGGCCGCCGCCGGCGTGGCGGGCGCGGGCGCAGCGGCGGGCGCCGGCTTGCGCGATGCCAGCCACTTCTGGAAGTCCTGCTTGCTCACCGCCTCGACCACGATCGGCATGAAGCCGTGGTCCTTGCCGCACAGTTCGGCGCACTGGCCGCGGTACACCCCGGGGGTGTCGATGCTGGTCCAGGCCTCGTTGATGATCCCGGGGATGGCGTCCTGCTTCCAGCCCAGCGCCGGCACCCACCAGGCGTGGATGACGTCGTCGGCGGTGATGACGAAGCGCACCTTGGTGTTCACCGGGAGCACCAGCCGGTTGTCCACGTCCAGCAGGTAGTGCGGGTCGTGCTCGGCCGTCGGCACCGCGCCGCTCTGCCGCAGGCGGTCGGAACTGCGCGCCAGGCGGCTGGTGAACGAGACGTTCTCGCCCAGGTATTCGTAGCGCCACATCCACTGGTAGCCGGTGACCTTCACCGTCATCTCGGCATCGCGGGTGTCGTACATCGCGATCAGCTTGGCCGTGGCCGGCCAGGCCATCACGATCAGGATCAGCACCGGGATCACGGTCCACACGATCTCGGCCTTGGTGTTGTGGCTGAACTGCGCCGGCACCGCGCCCTTGGACTTGCGGAACTTGAAGATCGCATAGGCCATCGCGCCGAACACCAGCACGCCGATGACCACGCACACCCACAACGCGACCATGTGCGCGTCGTAGGCGTTGCGCGCGCTCTGGGTGACGCCCCTGCCCATGTTGAGCTGCCACGGCTTGGGATCGGCCGATTGCGCCCACGCCAGCGGTGCTGCCATCGCCGCCGCCAACGCCATCCCGCCCCTGACCGCCTGTTGCACCCACCCGCCGCGTTGCTTCATTGCCTAGACCCCTTGGAGCGTCATCGGTTGCGGCCGGTCACGGCCGCGAGCAAGCCTTCCAGGGTCTGCGCCAGTTGCCGGCGTTCGTCGGGGCCGAGGAATTCGCCGACCCGGACCTGCTTGCCGCTGGATGCCAGCACCACCCTGTCGTCGCCTTCGATCCGCAACCGCACCCAATGCGGGTGGGCGCGGAACGCCGGCGTTCCTGCATTCGGACGGGTCACTTCCACGCAGGCCGGACCCACCCGGATATCCTCTTCGCGCTCGCCGCCACGCCACGACCAATGCAGCGCGAGCGCCACCACGATGCTGTGCAACAGGGCGAACGCAGGCGCGAACACATTGCCGGCGAGCCACCCCAGCCCAGCCACGGCCCACATCGCACCGGCCAGTGCGACGAACAACAGAACGAATTGCCGGGCATTCAACGCCCGCGGCGGTCGCAGCCGCAGCTGCGTACCCGACCCCTCCGGAGAAAACGGAAACATTTCGATCATGTCGAACCGCCGCTTCCGAACCGCTCGTGCCCGAGCCGCGAGCACGCCTGGATGGTAGCCCCCGGCCTGCGCGGCGGCAAGCGCGCGTTCACCACAAAAAATGCTGTAGCGCAACAAGATGTGCGTTCAGCCTGGACGCGCCCGCCATCGCCGTGGCGATGCCGGCAACCCCCTGCGCGTGCAGGCGCTGACATAAAATAGCGGGCTCTGTCCCTGGCCTTTCCCGCATGAACGCTCTGCCTGGCGCCGGCTCTGTCCCGGCGATGCCGTCCGCGTCTCCTTCGCCCTTGCTGTCCCCCGAACTCCCGCCCGCGCCGCAGGCCCTGCGCGCGGCGATCACCGCCGCCTGGCTCAAGGACGAAGCCGAACACGTACGCGAACTGCTCGAGCAGGCGCGCCTGCCCGCGGCCGACCAGGCCAGGGTGCAGGCGCTGGCCGCCGACCTGGTCACCCGGGTGCGCGCCCGCGCCCAGGACCAGGGCGCGATCGAGGCCTTCATGCGCCAGTACGACCTCGGCAGCGAGGAAGGCGTGCTGCTGATGTGCGTGGCCGAAGCGTTGCTGCGCATCCCCGACCAGGACACCGCCGACAAGCTGATCCGCGACAAGCTCGGCGATGCGGACTGGAAGAAGCACATGGGCGAGAGCGACTCGATCCTGGTCAATGCGTCGACCTGGGGCCTGATGCTCACCGGCAAGCTGGTGCAGATCAACGACCTCACCCGCGCCGACGTGTCCGGCGCGTTCAAGCGCCTGATCGGCCGCGTCGGCGAGCCGGTGATTCGTCTGGCGGTGCGCCAGGCGATGAAGATCATGGGCCATCAGTTCGTGATGGGCCGGACCATCGGCGAGGCGCTGACCCGCTCGAAGAAGGGCGACAACGCCCACTACCGCTACTCGTTCGACATGCTCGGCGAAGGCGCGCTGACCATGAAGGACGCGCAGCGCTACCTCGACGCCTACCGCCAGGCGATCCACGCCATCGGCAAGCATTTCGCCGCGCAGCGCCAGCAGGGCGGCGGCAAGGACGCGGTGTTCGCCGCACCCAGCATCTCGATCAAGCTCTCGGCGCTGTATCCGCGCTACGAGCACGCCAAGCGTGCGCGGGTGATGGCCGAACTGGTGCCCGGCGTGCTGGAACTGGCGCAACTGGCCAAGTCCTATGGCATCGGCTACACGGTCGACGCCGAAGAAGCCGACCGCCTGGAACTGTCGCTGGACATCATCGAGGCCACCTTCTCCGATCCCTCGCTGGACGGTTGGGAGGGCTACGGCCTGGCGGTGCAGGCATACCAGAAGCGCACCCCGTACACGATCGATTTCCTCGCCGACCTGGCGCGCCGCGTCGGCCGCCGCATCCCGGTGCGCCTGGTCAAGGGCGCCTACTGGGACGCGGAGATCAAGCGCGCGCAGGTCGAGGGCCACCCGGGCTATCCGGTGTTCACCCGCAAGCAGAACACCGACGTGTCCTACCTGGCCTGCGCCAAGCGCCTGTTCGCGCACAGCGATGCGCTGTATCCGATGTTCGCCACCCACAACGCGCAGACCATCGCCGCGGTGCGCGCCATCGCCGGCGGCCGCGACTACGAGCACCAGAAGCTGCACGGCATGGGCGACGACCTCTACGCCGAGGTGATCCCCGCCGACCGCCTCGGTGTGCCCTGCCGCGTGTACGCGCCGGTGGGCTCGCACGAGGACCTGCTGCCGTACCTGGTGCGGCGCCTGCTGGAGAACGGCGCCAACTCCAGCTTCGTCAACCGCATCACCGACGAAGACGTGGCCATCGAAGACCTGATCCGCGATCCGGTCGAAGCCGTGTCCGCGTTCGCCTCCATCCCGCATCCGAAGATTCCGCTGCCGGTCGATCTGCTGCGCAGCCAGAACCACAACAGGAAGAACTCCATGGGCGCCAATCTCGCCAACGACAACGATCTGCGCGCGCTGGCCGACCAGCTCAACACCGCGCTCAAGCCCTGGCAGGCCGCGCCGCTGGTGCCCGGCGCGGTGATCGCCGGCGACGCCCTGGCGGTCGCCAACCCGGCCGACCATCGCCAGATCGTCGGCCACTGGAAGCCGGCCGATGCCTCCACCGTGGAGAAGGCGCTGAGCAACGCCGCGGCCGCCTACCCGGCCTGGAACCGCACCCCGGCCGCCAGCCGCGCCACCATTCTCGAACATGCCGCCGACCTGCTGGAAGCGCGCATGCCCGAGTTCATGGCGCTGTGCGTCAAGGAAGCCGGCAAGACCCTGCCCGACGGCGTCGCCGAAGTGCGCGAGGCGGTGGATTTCCTGCGCTACTACGCCGGCCAGGCGCGCGCGCAGTTCGGTGCGCCCGAGCGCCTGCCCGGGCCGACCGGCGAATCCAACGAACTGCAGCTGCACGGCCGCGGCGTGTTCGTGTGCATCAGCCCGTGGAATTTCCCGCTGGCCATCTTCCTCGGCCAGGTCGCCGCGGCGCTGGCCGCCGGCAACAGCGTCATCGCCAAGCCGGCCGAGCAGACCAACCTGGTCGGCCATGCCGCGGTGAAGCTGCTGCACGAAGCCGGCGTGCCGGAGGCGGTGGTGCAGTTCCTGCCCGGCGACGGCGCCACCGTCGGCGCCGCGCTGACCCGCGATCCGCGCGTGGCCGGCGTCGCCTTCACCGGCTCCACCGAGACCGCGCGCGCGATCAACCGTGCGCTGGCCGCGCGCGATGCCGCCATCGGCGTGCTGATCGCCGAGACCGGCGGCCAGAACGCCTTCATCGCCGACTCCTCGTCGCTGCCGGAAGCGGTGGTCAAGGACGCGATCTCCAGCGCCTTCATCTCCGCCGGCCAGCGCTGCTCGGCCGCACGCGTGCTGTTCGTGCAGGACGACATCGCCGACAAGGTGATGACCATGCTGGCCGGTGCCATGGCCGAGCTGAAGGTCGGCGACCCCGGCCTGCTGTCCACCGACGTCGGCCCGGTGATCGATGCCGATGCGCTGCAGATTCTCACCGACCACGCCGCGCGCATGGACCGCGAAGCGCGCGCGATCGCCGTGGCCGCCACCGACGCCGCTACCGCCCACGGCAGCTTCTTCGCCCCGCGTGCCTACGAACTGCAGTCGCTGGCGCAGTTGCAGCGCGAGATCTTCGGCCCGGTGCTGCACGTGATCCGCTGGAAGGCCGACCAGCTCGACGCGGTGATCGACCAGATCAACGCCACCGGCTACGGCCTGACCCTGGGCGTGCATTCGCGCATCGACGAGACCATCGAGCGCATCGCCTCGCGCGTGGCGGTGGGCAACGTCTACGTCAACCGCAACCAGATCGGCGCGGTGGTCGGCGTGCAGCCGTTCGGCGGCCAGGGCCTGTCCGGCACCGGCCCCAAGGCCGGCGGCCCGCACTACCTGCTGCGCTTCGCCACCGAGAAGGTGGTGACGGTCAACACCACCGCCGCCGGCGGCAACGCCTCGCTGCTGACCCTGGGCGACTGACCGGCCCGCTTCGGCGCAGCGTTCCGCCCGGAACCTGCGCCGAGCGCAGCCTGCCGCAGCGCGCGCCATGCCGCCGCGGACAGGCATAAAAAAAGCCCCGCCGAAGCGGGGCTTTTTCGTGGAACTGCGAAGCGCCTGCGATCAGAACTTGTAGTTGACCGAGGCCGCCAGCACGTTGCCGCTCACGTCGTAGTCGCCGACCAGGCGGTTGCCGGTGGCGCTGGTGGTGGCGATGCTCGGGTCGTTGGTGAACAGGTGGGTGTAGCCGAAGCTGTACTCGGCCTGCTCGGACGGCTTCCAGGTCAGACCCAGCGAGACCCACTTGCGGCTCGCGTCCGGCACGCGCACGTCGCGGTGCTGGTCGGTGGTCGGGGTCTGGTCGTAGGCCAGGCCGCCACGCAGGGTCAGCGTGTCGCTCATGCGGTAGTCGGCGCCCAGCGACACGAAGGTGGTGTCGCGGTACGAGAAGTCCAGCACGCTGTCGGGCTGGTTGGAGGCGAAGTCGACGGTGACCTTGTCGAACTTGCTCCAGGCGGTGCGGGTGACGTCGGCCATCACCGTCCACTGCTCGTTGATGTCGTGGGTGAAGCTGGCGGTGGCGCTGGCCGGCAGCTTGACCGTGGCGCGGCCCTTGGTGTCGACGAAGGTGCCCGGCGCGGCGAAGGCCAGCACGGTGGCGGCATTGCCCGGCACGGTGAAGTCGGCGTCGCCGTCGGTGATCTTGTGCTCGACCTGCGAGCGGTAGCTGAAGCCGATGTGGGTGTGCTCGTCGACGCTGAACAGGCCGCCCAGGGTGAAGCCGACCGCGGTGTTGTCGCCCTTGATGCGCGAGAAACCGTCGGCGCTGCCCGGCGCGAAGCCCGGCACGCGGCGCGAGGCCAGGACGGTGCCGAAGTCGATGGCGTTGGTCAGTTCGATGTCCAGGCGCTCGGCGAACACGGACGCGCCGAAGGACACGTACGGGTTGACGTCGTAGGAGAAGGCGAAGTTCAGGTCGATCGCCTGCAGCTCGGTCTTCACGCCGTTGTAGCGGCCGACCCAGTCGCGGTCGTATTCGGTCTTGAAGCCGAACGGCACGGTCAGCGAGGTGCCGAAGTGCATGTTGTTGTTTTCGCCGAACGGCATGTGGAAGTACGCGGCCGGAACCGGCGCGATCATGCCGGCATCGCCGCCACGGCCACCGGAGATCGGCTGGCCATTGGCGTAGGTGCCGCCGTTGCCCTGGTACTTGGCCGAGAACTGGATGGCGCTGACGTCGGCCTGGAACACCTTGCCGTCGAGCTGGCGCATGCCGGCCGGGTTCACGGCGATGATCGAGGCATCGCCGGGGGCGCTACCGGAGCCGGCGAAGGCGCGGCCCAGACCCTTGGCGCTGTTCTCCTTGAGCTGGAACGCGGCGCCGTGCGCCTGGCCCATGGCCAGCGCGCCGACGATGCCGACGGCCAGAGCGGTGAAACGGACGAACTGGGTTGCGTTTTGCATGGCTAGCTTTCTCCGGAAGACGAGTGTCTGTGTTCGCGCCTGCGCCTTCCCGGGCCGGAATGGTCCAGGAATGCGCGCCGGAGTCCCCTCCCGACATACGACGCCGTATGCGAGTATACCCCGCACCGTTAACTAAACAATAACGACATGATGCGTTCAGCTTCGTGTGGAGTCGGCGTGCGTTCAGCCGGATGAAGTCGTTATCGTGGCGTCCCTGGCGGTCTCCGGCTCCCCCGTTCCCTCGCATGTTCGTTTCCATCCCCTCCCGCGAACGCACCACGCTGCGCTGGGCCACACCGTTGTTGTTCGCGGCGATGTGGCTGGCCTTCCTGTGGTCGATCAGCCGCCCCGACGAGGCGCGCGCGACCCTGTGGCTGGACTGGGGCGCGCTCTCGGCCGGGGTGGGCAGCCCGCGCGACTGGCTGGCCACGGTGCAGGACGGCAGCGTGCTGCGCCTGTTCACCGCGCTGTTCCTGCACGCCGACTGGTCGCACCTGCTCGGCAACCTGGTGTTCCTGCTGATCTTCGGCCTGCCCGCCGAACGCGTGCTGGGGCCGTGGCGGTTCCTGCTGCTGTTCCTGGGCGGCGGGGCGATTTCCAACCTGGCCGCGGTGTTCGCGGTCGGCACCCCGGACCGGGTGATCATCGGCGCCAGCGGCGCGGTCTCGGCGCTGATCGGCACCTACCTGGCGCTGTTCCCGCGAGCCAAGCTCGGCGTGGTGCTGCCGCTGGGGCTGTTCCTGGAATTCGTGCGCGCCCCGGCCTCGCTGCTGATCGGCACCTGGGCGGCGCTGCAGGTGGTGTTCGCCTACATCGGCCCGGCCTTCGGCATGGTGGCGTGGTCGGCGCACCTGGCCGGCTTCGCCTTCGGCATGATCTACGGGCTGTACGTGCGCGCGGCGATCGCGCGGCGGCTGCGCAAGCGCAAGGGCTTCTGAGCCGCCTGCGGCAACGGCGCCCGTATACTGCGCGCATGTTCAAGCATCTGTACAAAGTGACCTTCCTCAACCACGGCAAGGTCTACGAGCTGTACTGCCAGCACGTGGGCAGCAGCCATCTGTGGGGCTTCACCGAGATCGGCACGCTGGTGTTCGACGTGCACGACGGGCTGGTGATCGATCCCACCGAGGAACGCCTGCGCGAGGAGTTCGGCGACACCAAGACGCTGCATCTGCCGATGCAGAGCATCGTGCGCATCGAGGAAGTGGAGAAGAAGGGCCAATCGACGATCCGCGACGCGGCCACCGGCGAGAAGGTGGTCACGCCGTTCCCGATGCCCGGCAAGCCACGCTGAGCCGATGCGCATCCTGATCGCCGACGACTATCAGGATGCGGTGCGCCACCTGCCCTGCTTCGCGCGGCTGCAGGCGCACAACGTGCGGGTGCTGACCGCGCTGGCGCCCGACCGCGAGACCTTCGTTCGCCACGCCGCCGAGGCCGAGGCGCTGGTGCTGATCCGCGAGCGCACCCGCATCGACGCCGCCCTGCTGGCGCGCCTGCCGAAGCTGCGCCTGATCAGCCAGACCGGGCGGATCGGCGAACACATCGACCTGGCCGCCTGCACCGCGCGCGGCGTGGCCGTGGCCGAAGGCGTCGGTTCACCGTTGGCACCGGCGGAACTGACCTGGGCGCTGCTGATGGCCGCCAGCCGGCGCCTGCCCGCTTACCGCGATGCGCTGCGGGCCGGGCACTGGCAGGCCACCGGCGATGCGCAGCTGGGCCGCAGCCTGGACGGACTGACCCTGGGCATCTGGAGTTACGGCAAGATCGGCCGCCGCGTCGCCGCCTACGGCCGCGCCTTCGGCATGCGCGTGCAGGTATGGGGGAGCGAGGACAGTTGTGCGCAGGCGCGCGCCGACGGCTTCGCGGTCGCCGCCAGCCGCGAGGCGTTGTTCGCCGAGAGCGATGTGCTCAGCCTGCATCGCCGGCTGGTCGCGGCCACCCGCCACCAGATCGGACTGGACGACCTGCTGCGGATGAAACCCGATGCGCTGCTGGTCAACACCAGCCGTGCCGAACTCATCGCGCCCGGCGCGCTGCTGGCCGCGCTGGACGCCGGACGCCCGGGACAGGCAGCGCTGGACGTGTTCGAACAGGAGCCGGTGCTGGATCCGCGGCATCCGCTGCTGCGGCATCCGCGGGTGCTGGCGACGCCGCACCTGGGCTACGTCGAACAGGGCAGCTACGACCTGTATTTCGGCGCCGCCTTCGACAACGTGCTGGCCTTCGCCGCCGATGCGCCGCAGCGGCTGGCCAATCCAGAGGTCCTCAGCATCGCCGACTGAGCGGCTGGCCACCGCCGCCGCGCAGCGGCCACGCCGCGCGCGATGGCGAGGCGGGCCGCCGTCGGCTCAGGTACCGGAGGCCGGCGCAGGCCCGTTCTTGTCGGAGCCGTTCTTGTCGGAGCCGTTCTTGTCGGACTCGGGCTTGGCAGGCTCGGGCTTGGCAGGCTCGGGCTTGGCCGGTTCCGCCGCCGGCTGCTTCGCCGGGGCTGCCTTCGGCGCCGCGCCCGCAGGCTTGTGCGCCGGCTTGGCCTTGCCCTTGCCGGCCGGTGCCGCCGCGGCCGCCCGCGCCACCGCGCCGGGCTGCTTCAGTTCGGCCAGCGCCTGCGCGATCGGGCCATCGCCCGGGAGCACGTCGCCGGCGGTGTAGCCCTCGGCGCCCTCGTCGTCGCCATGCAGGTGGCCCGGCAGGGTCGCTTCGCTGTAGTCGGCGATCGCCGCCGGCTTGTCGGCATCGTCCGCGCTGGCCTCCGGATGCAGCACCACGTCGGGCACGATGCCGCTGGCCTGGATCGACTTGCCGCTGGGGGTGTAGTACCGCGCCGTGGTCAGCTTGACCGAGTCGCCGTTGTCCAGCGGCAGCACGGTCTGCACCGAGCCCTTGCCGAAGGTGCGGCTGCCGACGATGCGCGCGCGCTTGTTGTCGCGCAGCGCGCCGGCCAGCACTTCCGAGGCGCTGGCCGAACCGGCATCCACCAGCACCACCATCGGCGCGCCGTTGAGCAGGTCGCCGGGGGTGGCGTCGAACTTGGAATCGCTGACCGAGATGCGCCCGCGGGTGCTGACGATGGTGCCCTTGTCGAGCACGTCGTCGGCCACCTGCACCGCCGCGGTCAGCAGGCCGCCCGGATTGCTGCGCAGGTCCAGCACCAGGCCGCGCAGCTTGCCGCCGGCCTGCGCCTGCAGCTGCTGCAACTGCTTGTGGAAATCGGCGCCGGTGTCGGCCTGGAAGGTGCTGATGCGGATATAGCCGTAGCCCGGTTCGAGCATGCGGCTGCGCACGCTGGCCACGCGGATGGTCTGCCGGGTCAGGGTCACGTCGAACGGCTTGGCGACCTTGTCGCGGGCGATGGTCAGTACGACCTTGCTGCCCGGCTCGCCGCGCAGCGGCTCCATCGCCTTGACCGCGCTGATCGGCTTGCCGTCGATGGCGATGATGATGTCGCCCGAGCGCAGGCCGGCGCGCGCGGCAGGCGTGTCGTCGATCGGCGAGACCACCTTGAGCGTGTTGTCCGGCAGCTGCAGCAACTCCACGCCGATGCCGTCGTAGGCGCCGCTGGTCTGCTCGTCGAAGGCTTCGGCGTCTTCCTTGCTGAAATACGTGCTGTGCGGATCCAGGTCCAGCAGCAGGCCGCGGATGGCGGACTGCATCAGCTTCTTGTCGTCGACCGGATCGACGTAGGCTTCCTTCACCGCGTTGTAGACCGCCACGTAGCGGCGGATCTCGTCCAGCGGCACCTTGGCACTGGCCGATTCGGTGGAATCCGGATCGTCGGCGCTGGCCGCCGGGGCCGTGGGCGTCTGCGCCTCGGCGCGTTGCGCCATCGACGGCAGCGGCGCCAGAGCGAGCAACAGGGCTGCGGACAGGACTACGCGCATGAAGCACTCCGATTGGGGAAGACCCGCACCGTGCACGGCGCGGTTGTCCGGATTATGCGCGAAGCCGAGCTAAATTCGCGTTGAACGCGCCGCAGCCGCGTGGCTCAGCGGCGCTGCAGCCACGACGATGGATCCACCGGCTGGCCATTGCGGCGCAGTTCGAAGTACAGCGCCGGGCGCCCCTGGCCGCCGGAATTGCCGACCTTGGCCACCGCATCGCCGCGCTTGACCTTGGCGCCCGCGTCGCGCAGCAGGGTGTCGTTGTGCGCGTACAGGCTCATGTAGCCATTGCCGTGGTCCACGATCAGGATCATGCCGTAGCCGGTCATCCAGTCGGAGAACACCACCGTGCCGTCGGCGACCGCGGTGACGGTGCTGCCGGCGGGCGCGGCGATCAGCACGCCGCTGCTGGTACGCCCATCGGGCAGCCTGCCGCCGTAGCGCGCGATCAGGTCGCCCGACAGCGGCCAGCCCAGGCCACCGACCTTCAGCGGCGGCGCGGAGGCGACCACCTTGGGCGGTATCTTGCCGCCGCCACGCCCGGCCTTCGCCGCGGCCTTGGCCTGCGCCGCCTGTTCGGCCGCCTCGCGTCTGGCCGCGGCGCGGCGCTCGGCCTCGGCGCGGGCGGCGGCGGCACGCAGGTTGGCGAGCAGGGTTTCCAGCGCCTTGGCGTCCTGGCCCAGCGCCTTTTCGCGTTCGCTGCGGTCCTGGTAGCGCTGGTCCAGTTCCGAGACCACGCTGGCGCGCTGCTTGCGGTCGCGCTGCAGCGCCTGGGCCTGTTCCTGCTGGCGGCGCTGGGCCTCGCTCAGTTGCTGCTTCTGTTCGACGACCTCGCGCTGCACCTGTTCCAGCGCCTGCAGCTCGTGGGTCAAGGTCGCGATGCGCTGCGCGCGCTCGCGCTGCAGATAACGGTGATAGGCCAGCAGGCGGTTGGCATCGGCCACGCGGTCCTGCGCCAGCAGCAGCTTCAGCGGCGCATTGCCGCCGATGGCATAGGCCGCCCGCAGCAGCTGCGCCAGTTCGGCGCGCTGGCGCGTCAAGCCACTGCGCAGGCCATCGCGCTTGCGCTCGAGCTCGGCCAGGGTCTGCTGGTGCCGCTGCAGTGCCTGTTGCGTCTGCGCCAGGCTGCGGCCGGTGACGGCGACCTTTTCGTCGGCCTCGCGCAACTGGCGTGCGGCGTCGCCGCGCTTGCCTTCCAGTTGCCGGCGCTCCTCGGCCACGCTCTTCAGCTCGCTGCGCACCTTTTCCAGGCGCTTCTCGGCCTCGCGCGGATTCTGCGCCGCGGCCAACCCGGCGGTCAGCAGCCACGCCACCGCCAGCAGGCTGCGCAACGGCCCGCGCCATTGCACGGGCGCACGCCGCTCGGCCGCGCGGGGCGCGGCGGAATGCGATGGGACAGGCGCGGCTGCGGGCAAGCGAGGGTCCAGTGACTTCAGGCAGGTGTGGATTGTAGCGAAGCGTGTTGTGATCGCCCCACGATTGATTGCGGCCGCATCGCCGGCGCCCGGGAGGTGAAGGATGAAACGCATGCATCTGGCGGTTGTGCTGGCGCTGGCCCTGACGGCCGGCCCGGCGTTCGCGGGCGAAGGCATCAGCAAGGTCAACGGCAGCATCACTGCCGACGCCGGCAAGCAGTACGGCGATCTGGAAACGGTCAACGGCAGCATCACCGTCCAGTCCGGCGCCCAGGTGGGCAGCGTGGAAACGGTCAACGGCAGCGTCAAGGTCGCCGACGGCGCGCAGACCAAGGGCTTGTCCACGGTCAACGGCGGCATCACCCTCGGCGAGCGCGCACAGGTCGCCGGTTCCATCGAAACCGTCAACGGCGGCATCTTCGTCGACCGCGGCGGCCGCGTCGGCGGCGGCATCGAGAGCGTCAACGGCAGCATCGGCCTGGTCGCCACGCAGTTGGACAAGGGCATCGAGACGGTCAACGGCGACATCACCGTCGGCCACGATTCGCATGTCGGTGGTGGCATTTCGATCAACAAGCCCAGTTTCAGCATGTCGTTCAAGCCGACGCGCAAGCCACGGGTCATCGTCGGCCCGCGTGCGGTGGTGGACGGCCCGCTGCGCTTCGAGCGCGAAGTGACCCTGTACGTGCATCGCAGCGCCAAGACCGGGCCGATCACCGGCGCCACCGCGCTGCCCTTCGACGGCGACACCGCGCCGAACAACTGAGCCATGCCGCGACGACGCGCCCGCCCGGGCGCGTGCGGCTTGCCTATAGAATCCGGGGTTCCCTCGCCATCAGGAGCCCCCATGTCCCGCAAGCTCGTGCTGTGCCTGGCCGCAGCCGCGGCGCTGACCGCGTGCAAACGCGAAGCGCCTGCCCCGGCCGCCGACACCGCGCCACCGGCCGCGGCGCCCGCACCCGCTGCGGCGCCCACGCACGCGTTCTCCACCGGAATCGCACCGGCGGACTTCGCGGAACTGGTCAAGACGCTGTCCTCCGATGCCTTCGAAGGCCGCGGTCCGGGTACGCCTGGCGAAGACAAGACGGTCAGCTACATCCGCGACCAGATGCAGCGCATCGGCCTGCAACCGGGCAACGGCGACAGCTGGTTCCAGGACGTGGCGATGACCGAGACCACCGCGGCGCCGGGCACCACGCTCACCATCGCCCACGACGGCGCAGCACGGCAGCTGGCCTTCGGCACCGACATGGTGGTGGGCACGCGCACCGGCCAGCCCGAGGTCAAGCTCGATGGCAGCGACATGGTCTTCGTCGGCTACGGCGTGGACGCGCCGGAGCAGAAGTGGAACGACTATGCCGGCCAGGACTGGAAGGGCAAGACCGTGGTGATGTTCGTCAACGACCCCGGCTTCCACACCGGCGATGGCAGCCTGTTCGAAGGCAAGCGCATGACCTACTACGGGCGCTGGACCTACAAGTTCGAGGAAGCCGCGCGCAAGGGCGCCGCCGCCGCGTTGATCGTGCACGACACGCCCGGTGCCAGCTACGGCTGGGACGTGGTCAAGAACTCCTGGTCCGGCGCGCAGTACGACCTGCCGGCGAAGGACGATCCGGAGCCGCGCATTCCGGTGCAGGGCTGGCTCACCGCCGAGGCGGCCAAGCAGCTGTTCGCCGATGCCGGCCTGGATCTGGCGCAGGCCTACAAGGACGCCAGCAAGCGCGGCTTCAAGCCGATCCCGCTGAAGGCCAAGCTCTCGGTGGACCTGAAGAGCACCATCGCCGAGAAGACCTCGCGCAACGTGGTCGGCGTGCTGCCCGGCAGCAGCCGCGCCGACGAAGCGGTGCTGTACATGGCGCACTGGGATCACCTGGGCAAGCACGAGGGCGAGCCCGGCGACAACATCTACAACGGCGCGGTCGACAACGCCACCGGCGTGGCCGGCATCCTGGAAATCGCCGAGGCGTTCGCGCACCAGCAGCCCAAGCCCGAGCGTTCGGTGGTGTTCCTGGCGGTGACGCTGGAGGAATCGGGGCTGCTCGGTTCCAAGTACTACGTGGCGCATCCGACCTTCCCGCTGAACAAGATCGCCGGCGTCATCAACCTCGATGCGATGCCGGTGGACGGGCGCGCCAAGGACCTGGTGGTCAACGGGTTCGGCAGCTCCCAGCTGGAAGACCTGCTCAAGCCGATCGCGGCCGCGCAAGGCCGCGTGCTGCACGCCGAAGACGCGCCGCAGAGCGGGTTCTACTTCCGTTCGGATCACTTCAACTTCGCCAAGGCCGGCGTGCCGGCGCTGTACATCGACGGCGGCGAAGACCTGGTCGACGGTGGCATCGAAGCAGGACGCCGTGCGGCAGCCGAGTACGCCAAGCGCTATCACACGCCAGCCGACGAGTACGACCCGGCGACCTGGAAGCTCGATGGAGTGATGGACGACCTGCAGGCGGTGTACGGCGTTGGCAAGGAACTGGCCGCCGGCGACAGCTGGCCGAACTGGTACGCGGACAATCCGTTCAAGGCCGCACGCGACAAGATGATGGGCAGGCCGACGTCGTTGCCCGCGGCCGAGCCTGCCGCCGGCAAGTAGGCGGCGGCTTCCTTCGTGTCATGGCAGCGGCGCTTCGGCGCCGTTGTCGTCTCTACCCGCATCGGTCGCGCGGCGCACCGGGCATCGTCGCTGCCACCACCTCGTGCAAATCGCTTACCGCACGCAGCGGTGCGCGGTTGCCGGACGTCTTCCGAGCGCCTCGAATGCCGATCAGAAGCCCACGCGTAGAGCACTTCGGCCGCGACGAGAGCTACCGCTACAGAAACGCCCGGGCATGCGCTGCCCGGGCGTTCATGGGATGACGATGACGCATGACGTGGCCGCGGCGGCTGACCGCCACGGTCGCCGTCGGCTCAGGCCGCTTGCTTGGCCTGCCCCAGGCTGGCCATGTCGATGACGAAGCGGTACTTCACGTCGCCCTTGAGCATGCGCTCGTAGGCCTCGTTGATCTGCGCCATCTCGATCGTTTCGATGTCGGACACGATGCCGTGCTTGGCGCAGAAATCCAGCATCTCCTGCGTTTCGCGAATGCCACCGATCAGCGAACCGGCCAGCTGGCGCCGCTTCATGATCAGGTTGAACACCGTCGGCGACGGATGCGGCTCGGCCGGCGCGCCGACCAGGGTCATGGTGCCGTCGCGCTTGAGCAGGGTCAGGAACGCATCCAGATCGTGCGGGGCCGCGACCGTGTTGAGGATGAAATCGAAGCTGTTGGTGTGCGCTGCCATCTCCTCGGCGTTCTTCGACACCACCACCTCGTTCGCGCCCAGGCGCAGTGCGTCCTCGCGCTTGCCGGCCGAGGTGGTGAACAGCACCACGTGCGCGCCCATCGCGTGGGCAATCTTCACGCCCATGTGCCCGAGGCCGCCCAGCCCAACGATGCCGACCTTCTTGCCCGGGCCGACCTTCCAGTGATTCAGCGGGGAATACGTGGTGATGCCGGCGCACAGCAGCGGCGCAACCGCCGCCAGTTGCTCGGCATCGTGGCGAATATGCAGCGTGTATTTCTCGTCGACCACGATGTGATCGGAGTAGCCGCCATACGTGTTCTCGCCGCCGAACATCGGACCGTTGTAGGTGCCGACGAAGCCGTTCTCGCAGTACTGCTCCTCGCCATCGGCACAGGAAGCACAATGCCGACAGCTGTCGACCATGCAGCCGACACCGGCAAGATCGCCGACCTTGAAGGCACTGACCTGGTCGCCCACCGCGGTGATGCGACCGACGATTTCATGGCCCGGCACCGACGGGTACTGGGTGTTGTGCCACTCGTTGCGGGCGGTATGCAGATCCGAGTGGCAGACGCCACAGTAGAGGATCTCGATACTGACGTCGTGCGCACCGAGCGCACGGCGCTCGAAGGTGAACGGGGTCAGCGGCTGATCGGACGCCTTGGCGGCGTATCCATTGGCTTGGCTCATGGGGAAGGCCTCGTGGTGGGTGAAAGGGGCCGAAGGGCGGTGCGCATGTAGAGCAATCGATGCCTACGCGGTCGCCTGAGGTGGAAAAGTCTAAGCGGCGGGGCATGAAAGGCACGCATCGCCACATGGAACGGTGCGATGCGCCTCGTCAAAACGCCTCACCGAGTGCGGACTGGCGCACATGTTCGGCTGAACGCCAATGCACTTGACGGTGACATTTGGACGCGCCGACCGGCATTCATCGGCAGATTGCACGTGAGCGGATCTGCAATCGATGAGAAACGCGCACCAGGAAGTGCGCGTAATGCGTCCAATGACCAGTCACAGGATCACCTACATGCTCTGTCCACTTTGGACGCAGAGTCGGTTCGATCGTGCACTAGGCCTTGGCAGGCAGCTGTTGTAGGCCGGGTTGCCGCTTATCGACAACAGACGCCCAGGAGGCCGTGGAAGAACCGAGCCCCTCTCCCGCCGGGAGAGGGGTTGGGGTGAGGGTACGGGGCGCAGCACCTGGGCGGCATGTCGCCGCGGGGCGTGCGCCCGGCCTTCCATCGCCTGGGCGCGTCGTGTTGGTTTTTCGCACGCGCAATAAAAAATCCCCGTCCTTGTGGGACGGGGATTTGGGGTAAAGCCCCTGGCGATGACCTACTCTCGCATGGCTTGAGCCACACTACCATC
>NZ_CAXYKF010000007.1:0-4016 GCF_964278005.1 uncultured Xanthomonas sp. | reverse complement strand
TCCGGGTCCGCGTCCATCACGGGGATCCGCGGAAGGGGCATCCTGCCCCTGCCGCGGACGGCGTACATCCATGTACGCCGCCCTTCGGGTGTTTCCCCGCGATGGCCGCCGCTTCGGAAGGGAACCCAGTAAGTCAAAAACAAGGGCAACAGCAACATCCAAAGCCAAGCGATCGCGACTGCTACAGCGACTCGCGGTGATCAGTGTCCGGGCACGATGTGGGAAGGACTCTCGTGCATTTTGTGGGATCAGTCCCGACAGCCTCGGACCTTCTCGCCTCAGTCGCCCAGCCGCACCACCAGCTTGCCGAAGTTGCCGCCGCTCAGCATGTCGATGAAGGCCTGTGGCGCGTTTTCCAGCCCGTCCACCACGTGCTCGCGGTAGCGTACGCGGCCGTCGGCCAGCCAGGCGCCCATCTCGCGCAGGAACTCCGGGTACAGCTTGACGAAGTCGCCGACGATGAAGCCGCGCAGGGTCAGGCGCTGGCGCAGCACCTGGCCCATCAGTGCCGGCATCCGGTCCGGCCCCGGCGGCAAGGCGCCGTTGGCGTTGTAGGTGGCGATGGTGCCGCACACCGGCACCCGCGCGAAATCGTTGAGCAGCGGCAGCACCGCATCGAACACGTGGCCGCCGACGTTCTCGAAGTACACGTCGATGCCGTCGGTCGCGGCGGCGCGCAACTGCTCCGCAAAGTCCTTGGCGCGGTGGTCCAGGGCCACGTCCACGCCCAGTTCCTCGCGCAGGTAGCGGCATTTTTCCGCGCCGCCGGCGATGGCGATGACCTTGGCCCCGCGCAGTTTGGCGATCTGCGCCACGGTGGCGCCGACCGGGCCGGTGGCCGCGGCGACCGCCACGGTCTCGCCCGGCTGCGGCTTGCCGATCTCGTGCAGGCCGGCGTAGGCGGTGAAGCCGGGCATGCCGTACACGCCCAGCGCGGTGCTCGGCGGCAGCGGCGAGTTGGGGTCGAGCTTGCGCCGCAGGCTGGCGCCGTCGACGACCAGATGGGTCTGCCAGCCGCCGTTCTGCACCAGTACCAGATCGCCTGGTGCGTGGTCGGGGGAATTGGATTGCAGCACCTCGGCCACGGTGCTGCCGACCATGGTCTCGCCCAGTTGCACCGGCGGCGCGTAGGACGGCGCATCGCTCATGCGCCCGCGCATGTACGGGTCCAGCGACAGCCAGCGATTGCGCAGCAGCACCTGGCCGGGGCCCGGCGCTTCGAGCGGCGCCTGTTCGGTACGGAAGTTGTCGGTGCCCGGCGCGCCCTGCGGACGCGAGGCGAGGACGATGCGGGTGGTCTGGGTGGGGGCGGTCATGCGGTTTCCTCGCTTGCGGTATTCAATTGCGCGATGTCCTCGGCCGACAGCTGCAGGCGCGCGGCGGCGAGCAGATCCTGCAACTGCTCCAGGCTGGTCGCGCTGGCGATCGGCGCGACGATGCCGGGCCGCGCCATCAACCAGGCCAGCGCCACCTGCGTGGGCGTGGCGGCATGCTTGCCGGCGATGTCGTCGAGCGCGGCGAGGATGCGCAGGCCGCGCGCGTTGAGATAGCGCGCGATCACGCTGGCGCCGCGTGCCTTGCTCTTGCCCGCGTCTTCGGCGCGACGGTACTTGCCGCTGAGGAAGCCGCTGGCCAGCGCGTAGTAGCACAGCACGCCCAGGCCTTGTTCGCGCACCAGCGGCTCCAGCTCGGCCTCGTAGCCGGCGCGGTCGTACAGGTTGTACTCCGGCTGCAGCGTCTCGTAGCGGGGCAGGCCGTACTGCGCGGAGACGTTCAGCGCCTCGCGCAGGCGCGCGGCACTGTAGTTGGAGGCGCCGATGGCGCGCACCTTGCCCTGTTCGATCAGCCGCCCGAACGCGGCCAGCGTGGCTTCCAGCGGCACCGAATCGTCGTCCGCGTGCGCCTGGTACAGATCGATGACGTCGGTCTGCAGGCGCTGCAGCGAGTCCTCCGCGGCGGCGGCGATGGTGTCGGCCGACAGGCCCGGGCGTTCGGCCCACTTGCCGACCTTGGTCGCGATCAGCACCTTGTCGCGCTTGCCGCTGCGCTTGAGCCATTGTCCGATCAGCGTTTCCGATTCGCCGCCGTGATTGCCGGGGACCCAGGCCGAGTAGATGTCGGCGGTGTCGACGAGATTGCAGCCGGCCTCGACGAAGGCATCGAGCAGGGCGAAGGAGGTCTTGGCGTCGGCGCTCCAGCCGAACACGTTGCCGCCGAACGCCAGCGGTGCCGCATGCAGGCCAGAGCGGCCGAGTTCGCGCGTGTGCAGCATGGAAAACGCTCCACTGTGGGGAAAGGCGACAGGATAGTCGCCGGGGGTCGAAGGATCGGCCAATGCTCGCGAAAACAGCGTTCCGCCGGCGTGATTCGCGCTAACGGGAGCGCAACATTCGGGCTTGTCGGGCCGCATGCTAGGCTCGCCCCACCTCCTCTTGCGGATGCCTGCCATGACGCTTCGAACCTCGCTCGCCTGCGCCTGTACTCTGGCCGTCGCCACCGCCTTGCTCGCCCCTGCCGCGCAGGCGATCAAGCCTGCCGACACCGCGACGCTGCCGGCGCCGGACGCGTCCCTGCAGGCGGCGATCAACGGCAGCTGGCGCGACCGCGCCAACGTCGCCCGCGACGCTTATCGCCATCCCGGCCAGACCCTGGCGTTCTTCGGCATCAAGCCGACCCAGACGGTGATCGAGGTCACCCCGGGCGGCGGCTGGTATGCGGAGATCCTGGCACCGTACCTGCGCGAGCACGGGCAGTACATCGCTGCGGTGGTGGATCCGACCGCCGTGCCTGAAGGGCGCGGCCGCGACTACCAGCAGAAGGCGCGCGCCGGCCTGGAGCAGAAGTTCGCCGCGGCACCGGCGCAGTACGACCGCGCGCGCATCGTCGCGTATGCGCCGAACGCACCGGTGTTCGGCCCGCCCGGCTCGGCCGATCTGGTGCTGACCTTCCGCAACGTGCACAACTGGCGCATGGCCGGCCAGGCCGAGGGCATGTTCAAGGGCTTCTACAACGTGCTCAAGCCCGGCGGCGTGCTCGGCGTGGTCGAGCACCGCGCCAAGGCCGACGTGCCGGCCGACGACAAGAGCGGCTATGTCGGTCAGGCGCAGGTGATCGCCATGGCCGAGGCCGCCGGCTTCAAGCTGGCCGGCAAGAGCGAGCTCAACGCCAATCCGCGCGACACCAAGGATTATCCGGGTGGCGTATGGACATTGCCGCCGAGCAACCAGCACGAGGCCGCCGATGATGCAAAGTACCAGGCGATCGGCGAGAGCGACCGGATGACCCTGAAATTCGTCAAGCGCTGAGCCGGCGCACGAGCGGCGCGGCGCGGACGCATGGGACAATGCCTGCGCCGCGCCGTGCGGCGCAGGCCCGCCGCCGTTCCCGTCGATGCTGATCGCCTTCAACAAGCCCTTCAACGTGCTGTGCCAGTTCACCGACCGCAGCACGCCGCCGCGGCGCACCCTGGCCGAGTTCGGCCTGCCCGCCGACGTGTATGCGGCCGGACGCCTGGACTACGACAGTGAGGGCCTGCTGCTGCTGACCGACGATGGCGCATTGGCGCACCGTCTTACCGATCCCCGGCACAAGCAGCCCAAGACCTACTGGGTGCAGGTGGAAGGCGCGCCGCAACCGGAGCAGGTGCAGCGCCTGCGCGACGGCGTGCTGTTGAACGACGGCCCGACCGCGCGGGCCGAGGTGACGTTGCTGGACGCGCCGCCATCGCTGTGGCCGCGCGATCCGCCGGTGCGTTTCCGCAAGAGCGTGCCCGATGCCTGGTTGCAGGTCGTGCTGCGCGAAGGCCGCAATCGCCAGGTGCGGCGGATGACGGCCGCGGTCGGCCTGCCGACCCTGCGCCTGGTGCGTGCGGCGATGGGCGCGCACCGTCTGGACGGGTTGGCGCCGGGGGCCTGGCGCGCGCTGTAGTGCGTGTTGTGCTGAATGACGCGTAGGAGCGGCGTCAGCCGCGACCGGAGCATTACCGAGGCGCTCCGGTCGCGGCTGACGCCGCTCCT